>NZ_BAAGPQ010000020.1:0-207524 GCF_054783995.1 Actinocorallia aurea | reverse complement strand
GCTGGCCACCAGCATCATCTGCTGGAGACACCTGCAACGCACATTGCGTTAGGAGTTCTTACAGCCTCCGCTCCACCCTCGGTGCCGGTTCCATCTCCCCACGCACGTACTACGAGCACGGCCTCGACGTACGCGACGGCGTCGCCACCGGCATGCACGGCTCGTGGACGGCATGGGCCCACACCCTCACACCCGAGCGCGACGCATGGATCTCCGCCGCCCACACCCTGATGCACAGCGATACGGCCTTCCTGTCCCTCGGTCTCACCAGGCACGCGGCGACCGTGCTACGGGACTCGGGCTGGACCACCTTCGACGTGGTGTGCGCCCGCCAGTCGATGCGCTTGGACGACGAGGAGACCGCTGTCCAGGCCTCCGCCCACGTGCCGCTGTGGTGGGCTCAGCACGGCTGGTGGGAGGAGTCCGGATGGACCATCAACACTCCTCGCCCCACCCTCCTCACGCCTGCAGAGGCCAGGACGCTCGCCGAGCAGGGAGTGAACGGCCGCGACGAGTGCGTCCGGCGGTGGAAGCAACTCATCGCCGAGCGGACTAACCGCTAAGCAATCCAGAACAAGCTTCCGGTCAGCGAGCCTGCCCGCCGCGATCAGCAGCGTCTCCACGCTCTGCTCTGGGAGATGGAGCAACGCGAGCTGGGCGCGCTCCTCCAAGGCCATGGCCTCGGGTGTGGAAGCGTCAGGAGCCGGATGCTCGCCAAGAGAGCGGCATCCGGCTCCAACCGCCATGTCGCTGTCACATCGCCTCGGCCGGAATGGCGAAGCAGGCGAGTGTAGGAGCGGGAACTGGAGAGGGCACCTGGGCTGTTCGCCTTCCGTGGAGGCTCGGCGCATGCCTCGGCTGGTTCCAGCACCGCGAACTTCGGGACTTACCTGGCCACCCGCCCCCCTACGCGGCATGAGCAGCCCGATCAACAGGTCCAGCAGCCAACCCTCTGGTGGGGCGTGCGGGGTGGCGTCTCAGCCACGCAGGCCTGCGCGAGTGACGAGACCGCCGATTCCTCGCGGAGGGGTCGGCCGGTTGCGGAGGTCGGCGATGAGCGCGGCGACGGACGGCCGCCGGAGTTCCTCGGGGCTGCGCTGGCCCGCGACCCGCAAGGCCCCGCATGCTCGGTCGAGGTCGCCGTGCGCGGCCCAGGCGCGGGCGGTGTCCACCGCGTAGCGCGCGAACCGCTCGGCGGTCGGCAGCCCCTGCGGTCGGACTCGCCGTGCTGCGGCGAGCGCTGCACTGGGCTCGCCCAGGGCGTTGTGGACACTGATGGCGTACACCAGGACCTCGTCGGACGTCAGCCGCCCCGGCCCACCACCGGTCGCGAGCCGTCCCGCTTCGGCGAGGAGGTCGACGGCTCGATCGCGGTCACCGCTCTGCGCGGCGGCGTAACTCGCCGAGCACAGCAGCGCGCCCGTCGTCGCTGCCCGTCCGGGCGCGTACTCGGTGATGTCGCCCGCGGTCCTGGTGAGCAGGTCGACGGCGCTGTCGTGGCGGCCAGCACGGCGCATGGCGATGGCCACCGCCCGCGCGGCGCCCGCAGTGGCGATCGGGTCGCTGCTGCCCCGGGTGATCTGGAGCGCGCGGTCGGCGCTCACCCAGGCGACGTGCCCCTGGTTCGCCTTCGTCGCCAGATCGGACATGAGGATGTAGGCGTCGGCCAGGACGAGGGACGCCGCGTCGCGGTCGCCTCCGCTGCCGTCGGCGACGGCGGCGTGGGCCGAGCCGATGAGGTCTGAGAGGTCTTCGGCGACCTCGGCGTACCGGCAGGCCTCGTAGTCGGTACGAGCCCGGTGCAGCGCGGTGTGCAGCCGGGCGAGCGGCAGCGGCTCCCCGGAGGAGTGCAGCAGGACGCGCTCCAAGCTGTGCGGGATGCCGTCCGCGGACTCCGCCTTCGCCGGGGTGGCGATGGAGACACCGGCCAGCGCCGACAGGCCGAGCATCTCCCTGCGCCGCACGCGGTCTCCATCCTCTGCCGTATCCCGGGCCCTCAGCGTAAAGCCAGGACGCAGCTCTCGCACGGCCATCACCGGATCGGCGTTGGCGAGTCCGAGCCGGAGGAGCGGGATGTCGAGCGCAGCGGCGAACCGGCGGAGCGTGGCCACGTCGGGGTGGCTCTTGCCCCGCTCGTACCGGGACACCTGCGAGCCGGACAGGCCGCACAGGGTCCCGAGAGCCGCCAGGGTCAGGCCCTGATCGAGGCGGGCCGCACGGATGACGGCTCCTGGCTGGTGGTCGAGCGGCAGCGGAGCAGCGGGGCGTGACTGCGGCATCGGCCCGTCCTCGGGCTGGTCCGGTCTCGGGCCATCCACTCTACGTTCCGCATCCGCTCAATCACCGGCCTTTTGCATGAGATGCACACGTTTGCGTCCTATGCAAAGCCCCCTGGCAGACCCTCCAGCGCCGGGCGACTCTGGCGTTGTCCGTTCCGACAGGGAGGTTCCACATGCTCATCCAGCAGACCCACGCCGCCACCCCGGTCCTGGTCGACCTCGGCGGCCTCGCCGAGGTGACCCTCGGCGGCAGCTCCTCGAACAACGAGAACAAGCGCCAGACCTACGCCATGGCCATCGTCCGCTAGCCCGCCCCCTGCCGGGCGGGCGCCGCATCCCGCCCGCCCGGCCCCGCTTCACCTGAGGCCCCGCACGGGAGGACAGATGAGAGCAGTCGGCGGTAGCGCACCAGGCCGCGCGGATGAGCCGGTGCCGGTTCCGGTGAGGGCGCGGATGGAGACCGCGGCGCACGCTCCGGTGTGGTCGCTGGGAGACAGCCCGGTCCTGCCCATGCGGATCGAGACGGCACCGCACCGGACGGTCGCGGTGATCGGGCCGTCCGGAGTGCCGGACGAAGCGCTGCGCCGCTGGGCAGACCAGGGCGTCCCCGACGACGCCGCATGGTCGTGGCCCGGTTCGTACGTCGTCGTCGCCGCCGACCCGCAGGCGGTGACGATCTGGACCGATCTGGCGTCCGCGATCCCGGTCTACTGGACCCGCACCGGCTCACAGGTCGCGTGGTGCACCAGCTCCCGCGTCCTCACCGGGCTCGGAGGAGGGACGGCCGAATCCGGCTGGCTCGCGACCCGGCTCATCACCCCCAGCCACGCCGGGCTCGGCGGCCGGTCGGCGTTCGTCGGCGTGCAGCTCCTTCCGGCGGGCAGCCGCATCGTCCTGGCCGCCGGGCGCGACCCGTCCTCCGTGCGCGTGTGGGCGGCCGAGACCCGCAGGCGCGGAGCGTCGACCCGCCAGTTCGGCGAGGCCCTGCAGAACGCTGTCGAGTTCCGCGTGCGGGCGGCGGCGCGGCCGAGCACGGACCTGTCGGGCGGCAAGGACTCCTCCTGCCTGGCCGCGCTCGCCGCCGTGGCGCTCGCTCCCAGCGGGCGGACCGTCCAGGCCGTCACCCTACGCCCGGCCGGAGTACGCCGCGGCGGCGACCTCGACTTCGTCCCGGCCGTCGCCGCCCTGCCCGGGGTGGAGCACCACTGGACCGACCTGACCGGGGCCGACCTGCCTTACACCGGCCTGGGCGTTGACGTCCTTCCGGGCTTGGACGAGCCCGCGCCCGGTAGTCGTGGGACGTGTACGGTGCTCAGGACGGCTCGACGCGATCAACGCGAAAGGCCCGGAAAACAACAACGACGACTCGTCGCCCATCGGACTGGCATCCGATGAACAGCGACTCGTCGTCGTTGTGTGGACCAAGAACCCTTGCCCGGGTTCGAGGCCCGCGCCCCACCGCAGAGACCAGTGGAGCAATGAGCATGAGGGTACCTGCCCTGTCGACCGCCTCGGTAGGCGGCACGCCGATTCCGGCCCCCCAACGGCGCACCCGCCCCCGCCACCAACGGCGAAAACGTCACACAACCACCGACCACCGGCAACACAGCCACGCCCGCGGGCACAACCGGCCACGATCCGGCTGTCCCGATCGAACTCGTAGTCCCACACCCGGTCGAGGATCTGGGCCTTGCTGACGACCCGCTCCGCGTTGATCATCAGATAGCGGAGCAACGCGAACTCCGTCGGCGAAAGGCTGATCGCCCGCCCCGCCCTGCGGACCGCGTAAGCCTCCTCGTCGAGCTCCAGATCCGCGTACCGCAGGACGCCGTCGTCCGCCTCAAGGTCGTCGGCCGCCCGCGCACGGCGCAGGATCGCCCGGATCCGCAGGATCACCTCATCCAGGCTGAACGGCTTGGTGACGTAGTCGTCGCCGCCGCAGTGCAGGCCCGCGATGCGGTCCGCCACGGCGTCCTTGGCCGTCAGAAAGAGCACACAGGGTGCGCCAAGGCACCCCGCGAGCGTCCGCGCCACCTCGAACCCGTGGACATCCGGCAACATCACGTCCAGAACCACGAGATCGGGACGGTGGTCCTCCACCTCCTGCAACGCGCCGTTGCCGCTCGACGCCGTCCGCACGGAGAACCCGTTGAGCCGCAAGGCCTCGGACAGCACTTCTCTGATCCCCGGCTCGTCATCGACGACCAGCACCTTCGCCTGCGAGGTCCGCCCCATACCCCCGTTCTACGAACCGCAGGTGAAAGAACCCTGAGAACCACCCGAAGAATCGCGAAATCCCCTCGCTCGGAGGGGGCACGACCATTCTCCCCGAGCCGGTGAAGGCACAGCGCGGGTGGGCGGAATCCATGACCTGGCCTGCCCACCCGCCATAAGTCACAGAAGGGACCGGGCGATCACCAGGCGCTGGATCTGGTTGGTCCCCTCGTAGATCTGGGTGGCCTTCGCGTCGCGCATCATGCGTTCGGCGGGCAGGTCGCGGGTGTAGCCGAGGCCGCCCAGGAGCTGGACGGCGTCGGTGGTGACCCGCATGGCGGTGTCGGAGGCGAAGCACTTGGCGGCCGCCCCCGCCGTGGTGAGGTCGGGGCCGTGCTCGTCGAGTTCGCGGGCGGCGCCGTGGGTCAGCGCGCGGGCGGCGCGGATCTGGACCTCCAGGTCGGCGACCATGAACTGCAAGCCCTGGAAGGCGGCCAACGGGCTGCCGAACTGTTCGCGGTCCTTCAGGTGCGCGACGGCGAGATCGAGCGCGCCTTGCGCGATGCCGACCGCCTGGGCGGCGACCGTGGTCCTGGTGCGGTCGAGGGTGCTCAGGGCGACGCGCATGCCGTCCCCCGGATTCCCGACGAGGCGGTCGGCGGGCAGGCGCACGTCGTCGAGGAACACCTCGCAGGTGGGTGAGCCCTTCAGGCCCATCTTCTTCTCGGGCGCTCCGAAGGAGATCCCTTCGTCATCGGCCTCCACCACGAAGGCCGACAGTCCCCGGCCCTCGGACGCGGGATCGGTCGAGGCGAACACCACGTAGGCGTCGGCATGGCCCGCGTTGGTGACCCAGCGCTTCGTTCCGCGCAGCACCCATCCGTCCTCGGTCCGCCCGGCGCGGGTCGAGATGGCGGTGACATCGCTTCCGGCGCCAGGCTCCGAAAGGGCGAACGCGCCCAGCCGCTCGCCGCTCGCGATCTGTGGCAGATACCGGCTGCGCAGCTGGGGTGAACCGTGCAGGAGCAGCGGCAGAGCGAACAGTTCATTGGCGCCGGCCACCTGCTGGGTGGTCGCGCAGACCCGCGCGAGTTCTTCGGCGACGACCGCGACCGCGAGGTGGTCGGCGCCCTGGCCGCCGTACGCCTCGGGGATGCCGACCGCGTGCAGGCCCGCCGCGACGAGCTCCCGCAGCGACTCCTCGGGGAACCGCGAGCGCTCGTCGACGTCGGCCGCGTGCGGTGCGAGCCGTTCCTCCGCCACGGCCCGGGCCAGCTCCCGCAGCGCGAGGTGGTCCTCACCCAGTCCGTAGGACGGTCGCACGCTCACTTCTCCTTCCTCAGTCCCAGGATCTTCAGGGCGTTCTCCTTGAAGATGAGGGGCTTGGCCTCCTCCTTGACGTCGAGGGCGGCGAAGTCGGCCATCCAGCGGTCGGGGGTGAGCACCGGGTAGTCGGAGCCGAAGAGGACCTTCTGGCGCAACAGGCCGGAGGCCTGGCGGACGAGCTGGGGCGGGAAGTACTTGGGCGACCATCCGGACAGGTCGAGGTAGACGTTGGCCTTGTGCCCGGCGATGGAGATCGAGGAGTCCACCCAGGGGACGGACGGGTGGGCGAGGACCATGATGAGCCCGGGGAAGTCTGCGGCGACGTCGTCGAGCAGCATCGGGTCGGAGTAGCGGAGCTTGATGCCGCGCCCGCCGGGCAGCCCGGCGCCGATCCCGGTCTGCCCGGTGTGGAACAGCGCGACCACGCCGAGGTCCTCCAGCGCCTGCCACAGCGGGTAGTAGGCGGGGTCATTCGGCGCGAATCCCTGCAGGCTCGGGTGGAACTTGAAGCCGAGCACCCCGAAGTCCCGTGCGAGCCGCTTCGCCTGGGCGACGGCCGCCTCGCCGCGGCGCGGGTCGACCGAGCCGAAGGGGATGAGGACGTCGGCGTGCGCAGCGGCCTGCTCGGCGATCTCCTCGCTGGACAGGGCCGGATGCCCGAGCTCGGTGGTGGCGTCGACGGTGAAGACCACGGCCGCCATGTTCCGCTCCCGGTAGTAGGCGGCGACGCGGTCGATGGTCGGGGTCCGGTCGTGACCCGCCTTGAAGTACTTGGCGGAGGCCTCCATCAGCTCGGCGTCGAGGGAGAAGCAGCCGTGGCGGTCCGCCTCGATGTGGGTGTGAACGTCAAGGGCGACGATGGCGTCCGGGTCGATGCGCGGGATGTAGGGCATCGTTTCCTCCTCGTGGGTCGGTCGGCTGCCGGTCAGGGCAGGGTGGTGTGCCTGCTCTTGGCCTCCAGCAGGCCGATGAGCAGCTCGTCGCGGGCGGCGACCATCGCGGTCTGGTCGATGCCGTCGAGTTCGGCGTCGACTCCGTCGACGAGCAGGCCGGCCAGGGCGGGCGTGAGCTGCGGCGAGCCGAGGTCGTTCATCCAGTCCTGGGCGGGCGGGCCGAGGTGCTCCAGGGTGTGCGCCATGCCGCCGGCTCCGCCCGACAGATGCTGGCCCACCAGCGGGCCGAGCAGGGCCCAGCGCAGGCCGGGGCCGTACGCGATGGCGGCGTCGATGTCCGCGACGGTCGCCACGCCCCGCTCGACGAGCGAATAGGCCTCCCGCCACAGGGCCGCCTGGAGCCTGTTGGTGAGGTGGCCGGGAACCTCCTGGCGCACCAGCACGGGCCGTTTGCCGAGGCCGGAGTAGAAGTCCACGGTCCGCCGGACGGTGGCGGGGTCGGTGGCCGCGCCGGGCACGACCTCCACCAGCGGGATCAGAAAGGAGGGGTGGAAGGGGTGCCCGACCAGCACCCGCTCGGGATGGCGGTCGCACATCTCCTGCAACCGGCTCGGCATGAGGCCCGAGGAGCTGCTGGCGATCGGAACGCCCTCCGGCGCCGCGGCGTCCAGCGTGGCGAGGAGCTCCCGTTTGAGGTCGGGGCGCTCCGGTCCGCTCTCCTGGACGAACCGGGCCCCGGCGACGGCGTCCTGCGGGGTCGCGGTGAAGGTGAGCCGGTCGCGGGAGGCGCCGTCGGCGAGCCCGAGCCGGGTGAGCGCGGGCCACGCCTGGTCGATCTGGCCGCGCAGCCTCTCCTCGGCGCCCGGCGCGGGGTCGTAGGCCGAGACCTCGAGGCCGCGCGCGAGGAACAGCGCGGCCCAACCGGCACCGATCACGCCGGTGCCGACGACGGCGACGGCTGCCCCGCTCACCGGTCCTTCCCGGCGCGCCGGCGGGCGACGGCGGCGAACGCGTCGAGTGCCCCGGGGTCCATGAGGGACCCGGCGGACGCGACGACGTCGGGCTCGGCCCCGAGCAGGATCTTCTTTACGGGCACTTCGAGCTTCTTACCCGTGCGCCCGTAGGGCATCGCCGGGACCGCGATGATGGCGTCGGGCACATGCCGCGGCGACAGCATGCTCCTGATGCGCGCGACGAGGCGGGCGCGCACCGCGTCGTCCAGGTCGAGCCCGTCGGCGAGGGCGACGAAGAGGATCAGCTCCCCCATTCCGCCCTCCTTGCTCTCCAGGTGGACGACGAGGCTGTCGGCGACCTCGTCGACGTCCTGGAGGACCCGGTAGAACTCGGCGGTACCGAGCCGGACGCCGCCGCGGTTGAGGGTGGCGTCGGAGCGGCCGGTGATGACGCAGGTGCCCGCGGGCGAGAAGCGGCACCAGTCGCCGAAGCGGAAGACTCCCGGGTACTCGGCGAAGTAGGTGTCCCGCATCCGGAGACCGTCCTCGTCGCCCCACAGCCGCACCGGCATGGACGGCATCGGCGCGGTGATCACCAGCTCTCCCACATCGCCGACGACCACCTCGCCGTGTTCGTCGAAGGCCTTGACGTCGACCCCGAGGCTCGCCCCTGCCATCTCCCCCTCCCAGACGGGCTGGAGCGCAGAGCCCTGGACGAGGCCGGTGCACACGTCGGTGCCGCCGCTGCCGACGTTGAGCAGGACGCGCGAGCCGAACTGCGCGGCGATCCACCGGAAGCCCTCGGCCGGGAACGGGCTGCCCGCGACGCCGATCTGCCGGATCCGGGACAGGTCGAACTCCTCCGCCGGCCGCACGCCCTCCTTCCGGCAGGCCATCAGGTAGCCGGGGCTCGCGCCCATCAGGGTGGCCCCGGTCTGCTCGGCGAGCCGCCACTGCGCGCGCAGGTCGGGGTGGAGCGGATCGCCGTCGATCATGACCAGGGAGGAACGGACGAGCAATGCGGACACGAGCGTGTTCCACATCATCCACGCCGTCGTGGTGAACCAGAGCAGCCTGTCTCCGGGACCGAGGTCCCAGTGGAACGCGTGGTTCTTCAGGTGTTCGAGCAGGATGCCGCCGTGGCCGTGCACGATCGCCTTCGGCCTGCCGGTGGTGCCGGAGGAGAACAGCACGTACAGCGGATGGTCGAACGGCACCGCCTCGAACTCCAGCGGCAGATCGGTCGGCGCGGTGAGCTCCGCCCAGCCCAGGGCGTCGTCCAAGGCGAGCGGACCATAGGGCACGTGCACAACGTGCCGCAGGGACGGGATGCCCGCGCGGATCTCCGCGACCTGCGCGCGGCGGTCGATCTCCTTGGTCCCGTAGGTGTAGCCCGCGACCGCCAGGAGCACCGTCGGCTCGATCTGGCCGAAGCGGTCGACGACCGCGGCCGTCCCGAACTCCGGCGCGCAGCCCGCCCAGACGGCGCCGAGGCTGGCGGTGGCCAGGAAGGCGACCAGGGTCTCGGGACAGTTGGGCAGGTAGCCGACCACCCGGGTACCACGGGTGACGCCGAGACGCCTCAGCCCGGCACGCGCACGCCGAACCTGTTCGGCGAGCTCACCGAAGGTGAGTTCGACGGGCGGGCGCGTCTGGGAGTGGGCGACGACCGCGGTCTCGTCCACGTCCTCCGGCGCACCGAAGCAGTGCTCGGCGTAGTTGAGGGTCGCACCGGGAAACCAGCGGGCTCCTGGCATCGTGCGCTCTTCGAGCACGGCTCGGTGCGGGGTGCGGGCCTTGACGCCGAAGTACGTCCAGACGCTCTCCCAGAAGTTCTCGAGGGCCGCCGTCGACCACGCCTGAAGCTCTTCCCAGTCGGCGACATCGACGCCGCGCCGGAGTGCGAGCCAGCCGATGAAGTCGTTCACGCGCGCTTGTGCCGCGACGTCGGGGTCGGGCACGTAGAGCGGCTCGGCGGGGGGCGGGATGGCGCTCATCGGGCGGCTCCGGCGCGGTCGACCTTGGCGGCACGCCCCTCGATGAAGTCGCGCATGCGCGCTTTGGCCTCGGCGCTGCTCTGCGCGACGGCCGCCATGAGCGATTCCAGGAGCAGTCCCGTCTCGGTGTCGGCATCGGCGATGCGCGGCAGGGCATGCAAGACCGCGTAGTTGCTGACCGGCGAGTTCTCGGCGACGCGCTGAGCGAGGTCGAGGGCCTTGGCGAGTCCCTCTCCGTCCCCGACCCGGTAGTCGACGAGGTCTTCGGCTTCGGCTGCCGACAGGACCCTCCCGGTGAGCATCATGTCGGTCATCCGCTGGGCACCGATCAGGCGTGAGACGCGCACGGAGGCACCGCCGCCGACGAACAGGCCGCGTTCGCCCTCCGGCAGGGCGAAGAACGCCGAGTCCTCGGCGACGCGCAGATGCGCGGCGGTCGCCAGCTCCAGTCCTCCGCCGACGACGGCTCCCTTGACGACGGCGATCACGGGGAGCGCGCCGCTCTCGATGCTCGCGAAGGCTCGATGCCACATGCGCGAGTGGTGCAGCCCGCCGACGGCGTCGCGCTCGGCGAGATCGTTGAGGTCCAGGCCCGCGGAGAAGTGCGCGCCCGCGGCAGTGAGAACCGCGGCCTTCGCCCAGGGGGGAGGCTCGGCGAAGAAGGCGCCGAGGGCGCGGACCGTGACGTCGTTGAGCGCGTTGCGCTTCTCCGGGCGGTTCAGCACCAGGACCGCGACATCGCCATGGCGCTCCAGCCGCAGCGATCGGGGGAGGTCGGGCTCGGGGTGGCTCACACACGCTCCAATCAACAGGAAACCTGACAAGTCACCTTGGGGTATCAACAGGTTTCCTGTCAACAGGCAGAACCGGGATACTGTTACCCGTGCCCACTGCCCCGACCCGCCCGACCCCGTCACTTCTGTACGCCGTCAAACGGCTCGAACTGGTGATCAGGGCCCGCCTCGACGAGATGCTGCGAGGATCGGGCGTGACCACGCTGCAGTACACGGCCCTCACGGTCCTGGAACACAAGGACGGGATCACCGCCGCCCAGCTCGCCCGCGACTCCTTCGTCACCCCGCAGACGATGGCCGACATGATCAGGGCACTCGACCAGCGCGACCTCATCCACCGCTCCCCGAACCCCGACAACAAACGCGAACTGCTCATCTACCTCACCGACCAGGGCCGCTCCCTGCTCGATGCGTACTCCGCCGCCGCGGCCGACCTCGAAGACCGCATGGTCTCCGCCCTGTCCCCCGACCAGACCGACGCCTTCCGGGACGCCCTCACCTCCGCCTGGACCACCCTGAACTCGACAGGCCCCCGGCCCATGGGCCGTCCCGGCGAAGTCGGAGCCTAGGGCGAGCTTCCCCCGTGGTCACGGAAAGCTACGGTAGCCGACCTCGTGTCAGCTGAAGAGTGAGCCTCGTGAGCGCGCCGTCGCCTTGGCTCGCCTCGGCGATGAGCCTGTGCCCGAGCCGGCGAAAGAACCGCAGGCGGACGTCGAAGCCAAAGGCTGCAGAGATGGTCGTTTGGCGAGCGAGGATCGGACTGCATGATCGACCTGGCGCTGGACCATCCAGAAGCGCCCACACGTTCCGCTCCCACATGCACCGGCACCTGGATCTTCTGCTCGCCCCAGCACGCCCCGCGCATCCGCGGCCTATGCCGGTGCCGGCCCGGGCGAGGGGGCGGTGAGGTCGTCGTCCAGGTCGAGTTCGAAGGTCCGCAGGAGCCGGGCGAGGGTCTCGTAGACGCCCACGGTGAAGATGATGTCCATGACCTGCTGTGTGTCGTGATCGCGGGTCAGGGCGGACCAGGTCTCCTGGAGGATCACGCCGTGGCCGATCAGCTCGTCGACGGCCCGCAGGAGGCCGGATTCGGCGGAGGTCCAGCCCGGGGCGTCCGGTCCTGCGGCGACCCGGTCGATCTCCGCGGCGTCCATCCCGATGTCCGTGGCCATGACGACGTGCTGGGCGAACTCATAAGGCGAGTCGCACAGCGTCGCCACCCGCAGGATGACCATCTCCCGCTCGCGCAGGCTCAGCGTGGTCGCGCGCATCACGTGCCCGTTGAGGGTGCAGAAGGCACGGGTCAGCTCCGGATGGTGCGCCAGCGCGCCCAGCATGTTGAGCGCCTTGGGGCGGCCCTGCTGGATCGGCGCGGGGTGCCGGGGGGCCGGAGGTGTGAGGGCGGCCAGCGCCTCGCGCATCGCCGCGGGCCACTGCCTGAGGGGAACCGGTTCAACGCGGGCCATGGTCGGCGGGCCCCCGTCCGTCGCTTCTCCTGCTGCTCGCGCTGCCGCCGGCCACGGTTGCTCCTCTCTGACGCGGCGGCTCGAAGGGGTGGCCGGGCCGCCGCGCGACGCCCGCGATCTACTCCGATGTTGAACAAGTGTTCAACAGCCTTGGGGCCTGCGTCAAGGGCCCTCGGCTCTCACATGGCGGACAGGCGCAGGCTCCGGTGCCGGGCCCGATGGCGCCGGTAGTGCTCGCGCGTGCCGGGGTCCGCCCCCACAGGTTCCACGGCGTCCTGGCAGGGGCCGAGAAGCAGCGGGGCCGATGCCAGCTCCGGCGCGTGACCGAGCGCGTGCAGGCCCAGCGCCGCCGCACCGAGCGCCGTGCCCTCCGCCGCGGACACGAAAGCCGTCGGGCGGTCCACCATCGCGGCGACGACGCGCCGCCAGAGCGGGGCGCGGAAGGCACCACCGGTGGCGCGCACCGAAGAGATCGGCCCGACACGCTCCAGGTCCTCGACGATCTCGGCCAGCCGCAGCGCCACTCCCTCGATCGCGGCGCGCACGAGATGGCCGCGCGAGTGACGGTGGGTCAGGCCCGCATAGCCCCCACTCAGCTCCGGCTGCCAGAGCGGAGCCCGCTCGGGCAGCAGATAGGGCAGCATGACGAGGCCGTCGGCGCCCGGTGGGACCCGCTCGGCCAGCTCGAGCAGCGCGGTGTCACGGACCTCCCCCGGCGGAAGGTCGGCGGCGAGCAGTTCCCCTGCCCAGCGGACCACCGACCCGCCGTTGCTGACCGCCGCCCCGACGACCCAGGCCTCGTCGGTGAGCGCGTAGCTGAAGAGCCGTCCCTCCGCGTCGGCGAAGGGTTCGGGCAGCACCGTGCGCACCGCGCCGCTGGTGCCCAGCGACAGCCCTGCGACGCCCCGCGCCATCGCGCCCGTGCCGAGATTGCCCAGCGGCCCGTCCCCGGCTCCGGCGACGACGGGAGTCCCGGCGGGAAGGCCGGTGGCGCGGGCCGCTTGCGCCGAGAGCTCCAGCAGCGCCGTCGTCGGCAGGATCGGCGGCAGATGCTCCTCTCCGATCCCCGCGACCCGCAGCGCCCCGTGGTTCCATCCGCGTGCCGCCAGGCAGAGCAGGCCGGTGCCGGAGGCCGAGGACAGCTCGGTGACGAGCCTGCCGGTCAGCCGCATCAGCACGAAGTCCTTGAGCCCGGCCCACCATCGCGTCCGCGACCACAGGTCCCGGTCCTCCTCGCGGAACCACAGCAGTTTGGCCAGCGGGGCCATCGGGTGGACGGGCGTCCCGGAGGCGCGGTGCAGCTCGGCGGCCTGCCCGGATCTGTGCAGCCGCCACGCCTGGGCGGCGGCCCGGTCGTCGGCCCAGGTGAGCAGCGGGGTGAGCGGGCGCGCTGCGGCGTCCAGGGCGAGGAGCCCGTGCATGGCCGTGCCGACGGCGACCGCGAGCACCCGCTCGCCGCGGACGGCCGTCGCGCACTCGCCCAGCGCAACGATCACGTCCGCCGCGAGCCGCTCCGGGTCCTGGGTCACGCCGCCACCGGACTCGCGGACGACCGCGTGGCGGCGGTCACCGGGCCCGAAGGCCACCGCCTTGACCGCCGTCGTCCCCACGTCGAGACCGATGACGACGCCGTCGATCCCGCTCACATGAGCCGTCCGGCCTGGGCGACGACCTCGTCGAGCAGCGCCGGGTCGTGTGCGAGCCCGGGGTCGAGCTCGGCGAGGACGGTGCGGGCCGCGTCCTTTAGAGTTCCGCCGGCCGACGGCGCGCCGGGGTCGCGCACCGGGACCCCGGCACCGCGCAGGTGGAGGAGCCATGCCGCGACGATCAGGACGGCTCCGGCGGGCATGGCGCCCCGCTTCCTTTCGGCGAGGAGCACGGGGACGACGCGCACGGGAAGCTTCTGGGAGCCGTCCTCGGCGATCTTCGCGAGCGCGTGCCGGATCCTCGGATTGGCGAAGCGTTCCGCAAGCGCCCTCCGGTACTCCTGCAGCTCCCGTCCCGGGAACTGCAGGTGCCTGGAGGCCTCGGTCCACCACTGCTCCAGCCGGCCGAGGCAGACGGGGTCGGCCATAGCGTCCGCGACGGTGGCGTGCCCGCGCAGGGTCCCGGCGTAGGCGAGCAGTGAATGGCCCCCGTTGAGCAGCCACAGTTTCCGCTGCTCGAAGGCGGAGACGTTCACGACGACGCGCGCGCCCGCCTCATCCCAGTGCGGCCTGCCTGCCGGGAATCTTCCACTGAGGACCCATTCGGCGAAGGGCTCGGTCACCACCGGGGCCGCGTCGGCCCACCCGGTGGCGTCGGCCACCGCGGTCGCGTCCTCCGGCGTGGACCACGGGGTGATGCGGTCGACCATGGTCGTGACGAAGGAGGCCTCGGCCGCGGCCGCCCGCCAGGTGGGGCCGCCCAGTTCCTCGGCCAGATCGGCGATCACCCGCGCGGCCGTCTCCCCGTTGCCCGGCAGGTTGTCGCACGGCACGACCGCCACCGGGCCGCCGCCGGCCCTCCGCCGCGCGGCCAGCCCGGCCAGAAGGCGGGCCGCCGCCGTGCCGACCGGAGCGGCCGGATCCTCGCGCAGCGCGTCGATGTCGGCCCGAACCCGGGCGTTCCCGGTGTCCAGCCTTCCTTCGCGGGTGGCCGTGTAGCCCGCTTCCGTCACCGTCAGCGTGACCACCGCGATCTCGGGGCGCTCCCAGTACGCGAGCCATCCGGTGTGGTCGCCGCCCGGATGAGCCGCGGAGAGCGAGCCGAGCACCTCGCAGTGGTCCCCGTCCGGCCCGCGCGTGACCAGGGTGTACAGGCCCTCCTGCGCCGACAGCCGCGCGGCGGTCACCGTGCTGGAGCCGCTGAAGGCGGCGATGCCCCATCCGGCGGCGTCCGGGGCGTGGGCGGTGTACCAGGCCTGGTGGGCGCGGAAGAAGCCGCCCAGTCCCAGGTGGAGGATGCGGACGGGCGCGGCCGGAGCGCCGGCGGCCGCCCGGTTCAGGGGCCTGATCACAGCTTGAACGCCCTTCGCGGATTGACCGTGACGAGCTCGACCGCGATCTCCGCGGCCTCCTCCTCGTCGAACCTGTGCTCGGCCACCAGCTCGGCGAGGAACCCGCAGTCGAGCCTGCGCGACATGTCGTGCCGGGCGGGGATGGAGCAGAAGGCCCGGGTGTCGTCGACGAAACCGGAGGTGCGGGAGAAGCCGATGGTCTCGGTGACCGCGCGCCGGAACCGGCGGATGGCGTCGGGCGCGTCGAGGAACCACCAGGGAGCCCCCGCGTAGACCGAGGGGTAGAAACCCGCCAAGGGGGCGATCTCCCTGGAGAAGACGGTCTCGTCCAGGGTGAACAGCACGACCTGGAAGCCCCGGGCTGTGCCGTAACGTTCCAAAAGCGGCCGCAGCGCGTCGGTGATCTCGACGCGCAGCGGGATGTCGTGGCCCGTGTCGGGGCCGTGCGCCCGGAAGGTGGCGGTGTGATGGTTGCGCCGGACGGCGGGATGCAGGGTCATCACCAGACCGTCCTCGCAGGACATGCGGGCCATCTCCAGCAGCATGTGCCGGCGGAAGGCGGTGGCCTCCGCCTCGGTCGCCCGGCCCCCCAGCGCGGCGCGGTAGACGCGTGCCGCTTCGGCCCGGGTGAGCGGTTCGCTCCCCAGGTCGGCGTGGCTGTGGTCGGCGGAGGTGGCTCCGTGGGCGATGAAGTACCTGCGCCGCTCCTCCAGGGCGGCGATGTAGCCGTCGTATCCGGAGGTGTCGATGCCGGAGACCGAGCCGAGACGTGCCACCGCCTCACCCCAGTCGGCCCTTCCCGGTTCCAGGTAGCGGTCGGGTCGGAAGGTCGGGATGACCCGCGCCCGCCAGGTGGGGTCGTCGGCCAGGGCGCGGTGCGCGCTCAGGTCGTCGCACGGGTCATCGGTCGTGGCGAGCACCTCGATCCCGAACCGGCGGAACAGCGCCCGCGGCCGGAAGGCCGGGTCGGCCAGGCGCTCGGCGAGGGCGTCGTAGGTCGCGTCCGCGGTGGCGGCGGACAGCGGCTCGGCGACCCCGAAGATCTCCGCGAGCTCCGACTCCATCCAGTAGCGGACGGGAGTACCGCGGAAGACGGGCCAGTGCTCGCACACGATGTGCCACGCCTTGCGCGCCTCGGCCTCCTCCAGCGGGCCCCGGCCCGCTCCCAGGTCGCCCAGCGCCACGCCGTCGGCGTGCAGGAGCCGGGTGACGTAGTGGTCCGGGGCGATCAGCAGGCTCGCCGGGTCCCCGAACGGCTCGTCCTCCACCAGGAGCCGGGCGTCGACATGGCCGTGCGGCGACAGGATGGGGAGATCGCGCACCTCCGCGTAGAGACGGCGCGCGATCTCCCGTGTCCGCGGGTCGGCGGGCAGGAGCCGGTCGGGATGGGGAGAGCGTGGCATAGCCGCATGCTGGCTTCCGTCCGGCCTCGGCGGCAATCGGTTGCCAGCTGTTGCCTCACGAAGTTGCCGCCCCATCGCCGTCGTGGTGACCTGACCGCATGACGCCACGGATCGGGGACGCCGGAACCGTCCTGCCCCAGGACGCGATCCGGTCCTTCATCACCGAGCGGCTGGCGGCCGAGGACCTCGACGGGCGCAGCGTCTGCCTGGTCGTTCCCGACGCCACCCGCAGCTGCCCCCTGCCCCTGCTCGTCGAGGCCGTGCACGGCGCGCTGCACGGCAGGGTCAGCCGCCTGACCGTACTCGTCGCGCTGGGCACCCACGCCCCGATGGGCGAGGCCGAACTGGCCGCCCACCTCCCGCCGCTGCCCGGCATGACGGTGCTCAACCACGCGTGGTGGGATCCCTCGACCTTCGTCTCGCTGGGTACCATCGGCGCGGACCGCGTCGCGGAACTTTCCGGAGGGCTCCTGCGCCGCGAGGTCGACGTGCGGCTGAACCGCGCGGTCGTCGAGCACGACGTCGCGCTGGTGGTCGGCCCGGTCTTCCCCCATGAGGTCGTCGGCTTCTCCGGCGGCGACAAGTACTTCTTTCCCGGGGTCGCGGGCGCCGAGATCATCGACCTCTCCCACTGGCTGGGCGCGCTCATCACCAGTGCGGAGATCATCGGGACCCGCGGGATCACCCCGGTGCGCGCCCTGATCCACGAGGCCGCCGCCCTGATCCCTTCCCGCCGGCGCGCGCTCTGCGTCGTGGTCCGGTCCGGCTCCCACGACCTCCATGCGCTCTCCTACGGCGCTCCGCAGGACGCCTGGGCGGCGGCCGCGGAGGTCTCCGCGCAGGCCCATGTGCGGTACCTGGACGCGCCGGTCCGCCGGGTCGTGTCGGTGATCCCCGGCAAGTACGACGACATGTGGACGGCTGCCAAGGGCTTCTACAAGCTGGAGCCGGTCGTCGCCGACGGCGGCGAGGTGATTCTCTACGCGCCGCACGTCACCGAGATCTCCGCGATGCACCCGGAGATCGCGGAGATCGGCTACCACTGCCGCGACTACTTCACCGCCCAGTGGGACCGCTTCGAGCACCTGCACTGGGGCGTCCTCGCGCACTCCACCCACCTGCGGGGCGCGGGTACCTACGACGCCGAGCGCGGGGAGCGCTTCCGGGTGAGGGTCACGCTCGCCACCGGCATCCCCGCCGAGACCGTCCGCGGGGCCAACCTCGATCACCTCGACCCGCGCGACGTGGACCTCGCCGCGCTCGCCGAAGACCCGGGCACCCTCGTGGTGCCGCAGGCCGGCGAGGTCCTGTACCGGCTGCGCTCGTGAGGACCGCGTGGATCGACGCCTCCGCGGGCGTCGCCGGCGACATGCTCCTCGCCGCGCTCCTGGACGCCGGGGCCGCGCCCGCCGCGGTGCGTGCCGCGGTGGAGGCCGTGATCCCGGGCGAGGTCGTCGTCGGCACCGAGGAGGTGCGGCGGGCCGGGCTGCGCGCGGTCCTGATGCGGATCCGCGCGCGCCGCGAGGAGCATCCGCACCGGACCTGGCGCGACGTGCGCGCCCTGATCGCGGGTGCCGCGATGCCCGAGCCGGTGGCCGACGCGGCCCTCGCGGTCTTCCGGAGGCTGGCCGAGGCCGAGGCGCACGTCCACGGGGCGGCCGTCGAGGACGTCCACTTCCACGAGGTGGGCGCCTGGGACTCCATCGCCGACGTCGTCGGAGTCTGCGCCGCCCTGCACGACCTCGGCGTGGAGGATCTGTCGGCCGGTCCCCTCGCGCTGGGATCGGGCGCGGTGCGCACGGCGCACGGCGTGCTTCCGGTGCCCGTCCCGGCCGTCGCGCGGCTCGCCGAGGGCTGGGACGTCGCGGCGGGCGGGGAAGGAGAACTGGCCACGCCCACGGGCGTCGCGCTGGTCACCGCGCTGGCCCGCCCGTGCCCGGCGCTCCCCCCGCTGCGCCTCGCGGCCACGGGCGTCGGGGCCGGGACCCGGGACGTCCCCGGGCGGGCGAACGTCGTCCGCGTCTTCCTCGGCGCGGCCGCCGACGGTCCCGAGACGACAGAGGCCGTGGTCCTGGAGGCCAATGTCGACGACCTCGACCCGCGGGTGTGGCCGAGCGTCCTGGCCTCCCTCCTCGATGCCGGGGCCTCCGACGCGTGGCTCGTCCCGATCCAGATGAAGAAGGGCCGCCCGGCCCACACCCTGTGCGTGCTCTCCCCCGCGAGCCGGGCCGACGAGCTGCGCGACGCGGTGTTCCGCCTCACCCCCACGCTGGGCGTTCGCGAACACCGGGTCCGCAAGTCGGCGCTGGAGCGCGGATGGAGCCACGTCGAGGTTCTCGGCGGTCTCCTGCCGGTGAAGATCGGGCACCGCGGTGGCGTGGTCGTCCAGGCGACGCCCGAGTTCGAGCCGGCCGCCCGGCTGGCCGCCGAGCGCGGCCTGCCGGTGCGCGCGGTCCTCGACGCGGCGGCGGGAGCCTCCTTCACGGCCGGGCTGCAGCCCGGCTCCGCGGTCCCCGACGAGCTGTGCGGGCGTCCCGACCGGTGAGGGTCCGCGCGCTGCGGGGAGTCAGGGGGCCGCGATCTGCGCGGCGAGGTGTCCCGCGCCGTAGCCGTTGTCGATGTTGACGACCGCGACTCCCGGAGAGCAGGCGTTGAGCATGGAGAGCAGCGGGGCGACCCCGCCGAAGGCGGCGCCGTAGCCGACGGAGGTGGGGACCGCGACGACGGGTGCGGCGACCAGGCCCGCGACGACGCTCGGCAGGGCGCCGTCCATCCCCGCCGCCACCACCACCGCGCGGGCCGAGCGCAGGGGATCGAGCAGCGCGAGCACGCGGTGCAGCCCGGCCACGCCGACGTCCACGAAGAGCTCGCAGGGGCGGCCGAGGTAGCGGGCGGTGAGCTCGGCCTCGCGCGCCACCGGGAGGTCCGAGGTCCCGGCGGCCAGCACGACCACCCGGCCCCCGGTGGGCTCCGGTGGGACCGGAGGCCAGGCCAGCAGCCTCGCCTCGTGGTCGTGGACGGCCTCGGGGAGTTCTTCGAGCACCGCCTCGGCGTGCTCGGGCGCCGCCCTGGTGAACAGGGCGACCCCTGCGTGGCGCTCGCGCAGCCGGGCGGCGATCGCACGGGTCTGGGCCGCCGTCTTGCCCTCGCAGTAGACCGCTTCGGGGTATCCGCGGCGCGCGGTCCTATCGTGGTCCAGCCGGGCGAACTCCTCGTGGGGACGCCACCGCTCAACCATTGCGGACCTCCACCAGGGGGAGGGTGAACGCACCGGAACGGATGCCGGCGAGGTCCACCGCGACGGTCGAGAACCCCGCCTCGCCGACCGCGGTGAGGACGAGTTCCCTCAAGGGGCCGGCCAGGTCGGCGATCCGGGACTCCGGCACCTCGATCCGGGCGGTGTCCCCGTGGTGGCGCACCCTGCATTCGGAGAACCCGAGCGCGCGCAGCGCGCGTTCGGCGTGCTCCACCTGCGCGAGCTTCTCCGGGGTGACCTCGGCGAAGTGCGGGATGCGCGAGGCGAGGCAGGGAGAGGCGGGCTTGTCCGCACTGGGCAGGCCCAGTGCGGAGGCCACCCGCCGCACGGCCCGCTTGTCCATGCCCGCGGCGGCCAGCGGGCGCAGCACTCCGCGCCCGTGCGCGGCGCGCGAGCCCGGCCGGTCCGGGCGCAGCAGGTCGTCGGCGTTCTCCCCGTAGGCGACGTCGGTGATGCCGTGGACCTGCGCGACGTCGTCGGCGATCCGCGCGAACAGCTCCTCCTTGCAGTGGAAGCAGCGGTCGGGGCCGTTCGCCCGGTAGGCGGGGCTGTCCCCCTCCCGGGTGACGACCTCCACGACCTGTGCGCCGATGTGCGCGGCGACCCGGTGCGCCGCGGCGCGTTCGTCGGCGGCCAGGCTCGGTGAGACGCCGAGCACCGCGACGACCTTGGCCGCGCCGAGTGCCCGGACGGCCAGCGCCAGCAGGACGGAGGAGTCCACTCCGCCGGAGAAGGCCACGGCCAGGCGGCCGGGCGTCTCCAGCAGGGCACCGACGCGGTCGGCCAGATCGGCCGTCTCGCCGGTGAGGGGCGGGAGCATGGGCGCTCCAATCCGCCGGCGCGCGGGGCCGGCACTCGTCAACGGTGTGCCCGCCCATTCAGCCTCCCGGCGGGGCCCGGCGACAAGCGGTTGCCATCACTTGCCCCCGCCCCGCAGACCCAGGTCAGCGGCCTCGTCAGTCCTGGGACGGCTTGCGGCCTTCGAGCCCGCGCCAGCGCCGTCGCAGGGCGTGCGCGGCCGCCTTGGGACGACGGTCACGGGTGAAGACGCCCTTCTTGTTGCCGTCCACCCGGTGGATCCCATGGGACGTGGCGAAGTCGGCGAAGTTCCACACGTGCTCGCCGATGAACTCCTCGATCCGGTCGAAGACGCGGTGGTTCATCTCCAGGTAGGCCTGCTGGTACTCCTCGCTCCACGGCTGGTCCCACACCGAGTGCAGCCCCGGCAGGGTGTCCGCGCCGTACTCCGCCATCATGATCGGCTTCCGGAACCGCTCGGCCCAGCCGCGCAGGTCCTTCTCCAGGTAGACCTCGGCCGTCTCCAGGTCACCGGTGGCCACGTACCAGCCGTAGTAGCGGTTGATCGAGATGACGTCGAACAGATCGGCGATGAGGTCGTTCTCGTGCGTGGCGAAGAGCACGGCGGTGCTGGTCACCGGCCGGGTCGGGTCGAGTTCGCGGGTGAGTTCCACCAGCGGCTCGAAGTACTCGCGGGCTCCCGGCTCGTTCGACGAGGGCTCGTTGGCGATGCACCACATGACGACACTCGGGTGGTTCTTGTCGCGTGCGATCAGCTCCCGGAGGTGCTGGGCGTGCGCCGCGCGGGTCTCGTCGTTGAACGTCGCCGGCGAGAACGTGGGCTGCGGGGCCTGGCCGGTGAGACCGCCCTGGACCATGAGGTTCAGGCCGACGGCCGCGGTCTCGTCGATGACGACGATGCCGTGCCGGTCGGCGAACTCCATGACCTCCTCGGCGTACGGGTAGTGCGCCGTGCGGAAGGAGTTGGCGCCGATCCAGTCCAGCAGCTGGAAGTCGTGGACGAGGTAGGCGTCGTCGTGGCCTTTGCCGCGGACGGCGCTGTCCTCGTGCTTGCCGAACCCGGTGAAGTAGAACGGCTCCCCGTTGATCAGGAATCGGGCGCCCCTGACCTCCACGGTCCGCACCCCGAAGGGCTCGGTGTAGGTGTCGACCACGTCGGCACCGTCGAGGACCTCCACCACGAGGTCGTACAGGTAGGCCGCTCCGGGCCGCCACAGGGTGGCGTCGTCGATCCGGAGGGTCCCTTGCGCTCCTTCGCCCTCGGCGACCTGCCGTCCCCGGGCGTCCAGGGCCCGTACCCGAACAGGTGCCTGGACGTTGGTGTCGACCGTGTAGTCGACGGTCCCTGTGGTCCCGTCCAGGCCGGTGACGATCGTGATGTCGCGGACGTGGACCTGCGGCTTGCTGTAGAGCCACACCGAGCGGGCCAGGCCGGCGTAGTTGTAGAAGTCGTGCAGGTACTTCTGCTCGCGCCTGCCCGCGTGGTTGACCGTGATCGTGCCCGGGGGGATGGTCACGTTCGTCAGCTCGTTGTTGACGCCGACCGTGAGGCGGAACTCCTCCCCCGCGCTCACGAGCTCGGTGATGTCGGCTTCGAAGGGCGTGTATCCGCCGACGTGCCGGGCCACCTCGACGTCGTCCACGTAGACCCGGCCCTCGTGGGTGGCGGAGTCGAACCGCAGGAGAACGCGTTCGCCCGACCAGCCGCGCGGCACGCGCACCTGGCGCTGGTACCAGACCCAGCCCACGTGGTCGCGGATGGCCGCGTCGGTGAACACGTCGTTGTAGCTGGCCGGGACCGGCGCCTCCAGGCCGGAGGAGAACGGATCGGTCCACTGCTGCGCCGTGTCGTCGCTCTCGACGGCGAACCGCCAGATGCCGTCGAGGTTCACCAGTTCGCGGGTCGCGGTCATACGTGGTCTCAACATGGTCTGCTCCCTCTCCGGCGTCGCCCGCCGGGGTCCTGCTCTGTCCGGTGATGAGGTGGCGGGCGGCACCACGGCGCCGCCTTCGCCGTCAGAGGGCGCCGCGCCCTGCGACCCCGCCCAGCCAGGCCAGGCTCGGCTTGGGGTGCCGCTGGAAGGTCTCGCGGTCGACCGCGATGAGGCCGAAGGTCGGCTTCCAGTGGCCCCACTCGAAGTTGTCCAGCGCGCTCCAGTGCAGGTAGCCGCGCACGTCGATGCCCTCGTCGATGGTCGCGAACAGGTGCCGGAGGGCTTCGGAGGTGTAGGCCACACGGCGGGTGTCGTCATCGGTGGCGATGCCGTTCTCGGTGATGAGGACGGGCACCTCACCGGTGACCTGCCAGGCGTGGCGGACGGCGATGCCGAGCGCGTCGGGCCGGTAGGCGTTGCCGGTGAGGGTCGTGTCGGGCGTCTGGGGATGCGGGACGATGCCGTTCTCGTCGACGTCCTGGCTGGAGTACGACTGCACTCCGATGAAGTCGTCCTCGCGTGCCGCCTCCAGGTAGAGGTTCTCCCGGACGTCCTGGAGCTCCTTGAGGAGGGCCTCGCAGCCCGGCCGGGCGACGAGCGCCTGGCACGCCACGGTCCAGCCGACCTTCGCGTCGGTGTTCTCCCACAGCACGCCGCGGGCGGCGTGGTGCGCCTCGATCAGACGGCGGCCGACCTCGGGGTCGGGGTTCGGCAGGACGGGCCGCGCCGCCCCTTCGACGGTGGGGCTCATCCACTTCTTCAAGTCCTCGCCGGACGCCATCGCCGCCTTGGCGGCACGTTCCATGCCGACCATGAGGGCCAGCATGTTCGGCTCGTTGATCGTGCACACCCACTCGACGCCGTCGAGGATGCCGGCCGCCTTGCGCACGTAGTCCGTGAAGCGCTCGACTGCGTCGTCGGCCATCCAGCTCCCCCGCTCGGCGAACCAGAGGGGGTGGGTGAAGTGGTGGAGGGTGACGACCGGCTTGAGGCCGAGTTCCAGCGCGGTGTCGATCATCCTGCGGTAGTGGGCGAGCTCGGCGTTCGAGTACCGGCCGGGAGCCGGCTCTATCCGGGCCCACTCGATGCCGAAGCGGTAGGAGTTCAGCCCGGCCTCGGCGAGCAGCCGCATGTCCTCGGCGAAGCGATGGTAGCTGTCGACCGCGTCGCCGCTGCGCTCCATGCCGGGCATGAGCTGCTCGCGCATCCACCAGTCGGTGTTGAGGTTGTTGCCCTCGATCTGGTGGGGTGCCGTCGAGGCTCCCCAGAGAAAGCCCGGAGCGAGTCGCGTCATCGTCGATGGTTCCTTCGGTAGGGGTGGTTCGCCTCCACGGGGCCCCTGGAATCGGCGGCCCGCGGTGGGCTAACATCAAAACAGTATCGCGACACTAATTTCAAGAGGGAGGGGAGGCGATGGAGACGACCGCGGCCCGCGGGCCCTACGCCAAGACCGCGCAGGTCAAGGTCCGGATCCTCGAAGCCTGCACCGACGCGTTCGGCGAGACCGGCTTCTACGGCGCCACCATGAAGGACATCGCCAAACGCGCCGGCATCAGCTACACAGGCCTCCTGCACCACTTCCCGAGCAAGGAGGATCTGCTGGCCGCGGTGCTGGCGCTGCGCGACGAGCGCAGCCATCGGTACCTGGAGTCCGCCAGCGCCCTCGACCCCGCGACCGACCCGCTCGACGCCCTGCGCGGAATGCTCACCGTCATCGTGGACAACGAACTGCGTCCGGGCCTGCTGGAGCTGCACTGCGTCCTGTCGGGCGAGGCGACCTCCGCGGACCACCCCGCGCACGCCTATTACGCCGAGCGCTACCGGATGCTCCGGGAGTTCTACACGAGCGTCTACACCGCCCTGGAGGAGCGCGGAGAACTGCGCTCCTCCATCGACTCCGCGACCCTGGCGACGATGACCATCTCCCTTCTCAACGGCCTGCAGGCCCAGTGGCTCTTCGACCGGGAGGCCGTCCGGATCGAGGCGTCGCTGAGGGCCTTCCTGGTGTCGTTCATCCCGGGACTGGCGCAGTGAGCCTCAGGATCGGCGTCCTGGGGGCCGCGCGGGCCGTGCGCGCCGGGCTGGTGGATCCGGCGGCGGAGACCGACGGCGTCGAGGTCTGCGCCATCGCGGCGCGGGACGCCGACCGGGCGGCCGCCTACGCGGCGGAGCACGGCATCCCCCGCGTCCTGCCCTCGTACGAGGCGGTCCTGGAGGACCCCGGCATCGACGCGGTGTTCGTCCCGACCCCCATCGCCCTGCACGGCCACTGGACGCGCAGGGCGCTCGCGGCGGGCAAGCACGTCCTGTGCGAGAAGCCCTTCACCGCGAACGCCGACGAGGCGGCCGAGATGGCGGAACTCTCGGACGCCGGCGACCTCGTGGTGATGGAGGCGTTCCACTCCCGGCACCATCCGATGTGGGCGCGGATGCGCGACGTCCTCGGCTCGGGGACGATCGGAGACCTGGTCTCGGCCCGCGCGGCGTTCACCGCCCCGCACCCTGACGCCTCCGACATCAGATGGAACCTCGCACTCGGCGGAGGCGCCCTCATGGACCTCGGGGTCTACCCGGTGCGGCTGCTGAGCTTCCTGTTCGGGACGCCCGTGGTGCGGCACGCGAAGGCCGTGGAGGCCGGCGGCGTCGACGCGGCGATGACCGCCGAACTCGACCTGCCCGGCGGGGCGGCGGGGCGGCCGGTCACCGGGCAGGTGGTGGCGAGCATGCGCGACGAGGACGGCTTCGCCGCCGAACTCGAGGTCACCGGATCAGCCGGGAGCCTTCACGTGCGCATGCCCTACCACCCCTACCTGTACGGCCTCATGACCGTCGCGACCCCTGCCGGAACCGTCACCGAGGAAGGCGACCCCCGCACGAGCTACGCGTTCCAGCTCGAGGTCTTCCGCGACGCGGTGCGCGACGGGCGCCCGGTCGTGACCGGCCCCCGCGAGGCCGCCGCCGCGATGCGGGTGATCGACGAGGTGTACCGGGCGGCGGGGATGGCGCCGAGAGCGCCCCATCCGGGCGTTTCGGCCGCCTCGCTCACGGCTGCGCGGCCATCAGCCGGCGCCGCTCCGTCCGCCGCTTCTCCTGCTCGACCGGATCGGCGACCGGGGACGCGAGCATGAGCCGCCGGGTGTAGGGGTGCTCGGGCGACGAGGTCACCGAGGCCGCGTCGCCCGTCTCCACGATGTCGCCGCGATAGATCACGCTCACCCGGTGGCTGATGTGCCGCACGACGGTGAGGTCGTGCGAGACGAACAGGTAGGCGACGCCGGTGCGCCTCTGGACGTCGATGAAGAGGTCGAGCACGCGCGCCTGGGTCGACAGGTCCAGGGCGGAGACGGGCTCGTCGCAGACGATGAGCCGGGGCTCCGGCGCCAGGGCCCGGGCGATCGCGACCCGTTGGCGCTGGCCGCCGCTGAACTCACGCGGCAGCCGTTCGGCCGCGTCCGCGGGCAGGCCCACCTGGTCGAGCAGCGCCCGCACACGCTCCCTGGACTCCTTGGCCGAGCGGCCCTGGACGACGAGCGGTTCGCTGAGGATGTCGCCGATCGTGAGCGACGGGTTCAGGGAGGTGTAGGGGTCCTGGAACACCACCTGGATGTCGCGGGCGAGGCCGCGGCGCTCCTTGGCCGAAGCGTGCGTGATGTCCTTCCCGTCGAAGAGGACCGATCCGCCCTTCGCCGGAGCCAGGCCCAGGACCGCGCGCCCGATGGTGGTCTTGCCGGAGCCGGACTCTCCGACCACGCCCAGCGTCTCGCCGCGGGCCACGGTCAGCGAGACCCCGTGGAGGATCTCCACCGGGCGGGCGCGGAATCCCTTACCGGGGTAGGAGACACGCAGATCGCGCACGTCGAGCAGGGGTGTCGTCATCACGCCTTCTTCCCGAGGACCTCGGCGGCCGAAGGATCGGTCCGCACCGTGCTCTCATCGAGGATGGAGTCCAGCAGCATCCGGGTGTAGGGGTGGGCGGGCGCCGCGAAGACGTTCCGGGCCCCGTCCGTCTCCACGATCTCGCCGCCCCGCATGACCGCGATGCGGTCGCAGAGGTCGGCGACCACCCCGAAGTTGTGGGTGACCAGCAGAACCGCCATGTCCAGCTCCTGTTGCAGGTCCCGCAGCAGGTCGAGGATCTCCGCCTGCACGGTGACGTCCAGAGCCGTGGTCGGCTCGTCGGCGATCAGCAGCTTCGGGCGGCCGGCGACGGCGCCGGCGATCAGGACGCGCTGCGCCATGCCCCCCGAGATCTGGTGCGGGTAGCACGAGAAGGTGCGCTCGGGCTCGGGGATGCCCACCCGGGCGAGCAGCTCCAGCACCCGGGTGCGCGCCTCGCGGCGGGACACCCTCGTCGCCGCGCGCAGTCCTTCGACGAGCTGCGCTCCCACGGTGAAAGACGGATCCAGATTGGACATCGGCTCCTGCGGCACATAAGCGATGGAGGTGCCGCGGATCCCGCGCAGTTCCCGTTCGGCCAGGCCGAGCAACTCGCGGCCGTCCAGGGTGATCGAGCCCCGCGTCACGACTGCTTCGGGCGGCAGCACGCCCAGCACCGCGAACGCTGTCTGCGTCTTGCCGGATCCCGACTCTCCGACCAGGCCCAGGGTCTCCCCCGCCTCCAGGCTGAGGTTGACTCCTCGCACGACTTCCGCGAAGTCTCCCGACGGCGTCGGGTAGGCGATGGCGAGGTCCCTCACCACGAGCAGCTTCGTGGTCCCGCCGCTGTCGGCCGGGGACTCCGCGACGGGCCGCCGCTCCTGTACCCGGCGCCTCGCGGGCTTGGGGCGCGACCCTTCCAGCGCGTCGCGCAGGGAGTTGCCGAGCAGGACGAGGGAGGCCGTCATGAAGCCGAGCACCAGGCTCGGCCACAGGAAGTGGAGGGGCTTCACGTAGAAGTTGGCGAAGCCCTCGGAGATCATCGCGCCGAAGCTCGCCACCGTGTTGGAGCCGACACCGAGGAAGGCGAGCCCGGACTGGAGGGCGATCGAGGTGCCCGCGAGGAACGCCGCGGCGATGATCACCGGCCCCCGGATGACGAAGAGAACATGCCGCCGCAGGATCCGCGAGTCCGGCAGCCCGGAGACGCGCGCGGCGTCGACGAACAGCTCGTTCCGCACGCCGATCACCAGATTGCGCACGAGGCGGAAGACGCTCGGCGACAGCAGCACCCCGAAGATCAGCATGGTGAAGCGGTAGTCGCCCTTGGTCACCGGCAGCAGCACGATGAGCAGAAGCAGCCCCGGGAAGGTCATCAGAAGGTTGAAGACCCATTCCGTGGTACCCCGGATCCGGCTCCCGAAGTAGCCTCCGACGAGCCCGGCGGTCACGCCCAGGGTCAGCGCGATACCGGTGCCGATCAGCGCCGAGACGACGCTGGTGACGACCGAGTGCAGCAGGCGCGCGTAGATGTCGCGGCCGCTCTGGTCGCCGCCGAGCAGGTAGCCGGGTGTTCCCGGATCGGCGTTGACCGCGTCGAGCGACGCCTCGTTCGGCCCGTGCCCGGCCAGGACGGGCGACAGCAGGCCGAGCACGACGACGATCGACAGGACCGCGGCCGCCGTGATCGCCTGCGGATCTCTGCGCAGCCTGTGGAACGCCGACCGTCGCCGGGACGCCGGAGGCTCCGCCGGGGCCACGAGGTCTGGAGTGCTCAACGGAGCCTCGCCTTCGGGTTGAGCCAGCCGTTCACCACGTCGACGACCAGGTTCACGGTCACGACGAGCAGGACGCTGAACAGGGTGATGCCCATGATGATCGGGATGTCGCCTTGCAGCGAGGCGTCGAAGGCGTAGCTCCCGTAGCCGGGCAGCGCGAACACCTTCTCGATGATGAGAGCGCCTCCGAGCATGGTGATGAACTCCAGGGACAGGACGGTGAGGGCGGGCCCCGCGGCGTTGCGCAGGGCGTGCCGCAGGACGATCGAACGCGTCCGGATCCCCCGTGTGCGCAGGGTGCGGACGTAGTCCTTGCGCAACTCGCCGATCATGGCGCCGCGGATCTGCGCCGCGAGGCTCGCGACGCCTCCGACCATCAGCGCGATCACCGGGATGGTGATCGTGGCCGCCCACCGGCCCGGGTCCTCCGACAGGGGCGTGTACCCCGTGGCCGGGAGCAGGTCGAGATTGAGCGCGAACACCACGACCAGGCCGATCGCCAGGAGGAGGTTCGGGACGATGTAGCCGAACAGCGAGGCGGCCTGCGCGAGGCGGTCGACGGCCCCGCCGAGCGTCGCCGCCGCCACGCCCAGGGCGACGCTGATGGCCACGGTGCACAGCAGGGCGACGACCACGATCGACAGGGTCACGGCCAGGCGGGAGGCCACCGCGTCGACGACCGGTTCGCTGGTGAAGTAGGAGACGCCGAGGTCGCCGCGCACCACGCCGCCCAGCCAGTCGAAGTACTGGACGAAGACCGGGCGGTCCAGCCCCTTGGCGGACTTCAGCGCCGCGACCGTCTCAGGGGTCGCCGCCGGGCCGAGGATGCTGCGCACGACGCCGTCGAACGACGTGCTCAGCAGGAGGAACGTGATCATCGTGACCAGGGCGGCGAGCACCAGGCCCGCGCCGAGACGGCGCAGCACATAAAGGATCATGAACGGTTCTTTCGCGCCGGGGGTATGGGGGCGGGTCCCGGGGCGGCGGCGCGCCGCCCCGGGATCGGTGTCAGCCGAACAGGCCGAACGCCCGGACGGTGTTGTACGTCGAGGAGCCGTCGCCGAGGTACTCGATGCCCTTCTTCGTGGCCCAGTTCGTCCCGATGTAGAAGAGCGGGGCGTCCCACGCCTCCTTCACCGTGAAGGAGTTGGCCTCCTTGAACAGCGCGCCCGCCTTCGCCGGGTCCAGCTCGGCGCCCGCGCCGGACATCGCCTTCGTGAGGGCCGGGTCCTCGCTCGCGAACGGGTTGAGGAAGCCGCGCGCGGAGAAGTTGTTCTGGACCTCGCGGTGCTCGGTGCTCAGACCGTCGACGAAGAAGAACATCGGGTACTCCTTGGAGGCGAGCGCCGCGACCGTGTTCTGCGGCGGCACCGGCTTCCAGGTGGCCTTGACGCCGATGTCGGCGAGCGCCTGGGTGATCGTCGGCTCGAACGGCTTGGAGAAGACGAGGCTCGGCATGGTCACCGAGAACCCGTCCGGGTAGCCGGCTTCGGCGAGGAGCTTCTTCGCCCCTGCGGGGTCGTAGGCGTAGGTCTGTTCAAGGGAGGCATCATAGGCCGTGCCCTTGGGGTTGAAGAGCTGGACCGTCGGCCTGCCCGCGCCCATGAGCAGCTGGTCGACCATCTTCTGCCGGTCGAAGGCCATGTTGATCGCCTGCCTGACCCGGGCGTCACCGAGAGGCTCGAGCTTGTCGCCCCCGCGGTCGGCCAGGACGAGGTTGCCGATCGCGGTGGCCTCGACGAACTTCACCTCGAACCCCGCCTGCCTGCTCGCCTCTACCTGCGGGGTGTCGACCACCGCCGCGTTGAGTTCGCCGGCCCGCAGTGCGTTGAACGCGGCGGTGCGGTCCTGGATGACCCGGATCCTGACGGTCTCGAAGGGGTAGGCCTTGGCGTTCCAGTAGTCGTCGCGCCGGTTCAGGACGTAGGTCGACCCGGTCACGGTCTGGGCCTTGTCGAGGGTGTACGGACCGGAGCCGACGGGGTTGAGCGCGGTCTGGTCACCGTCGATCGTCGCCGGGTCCCCGATGACCCCCGCGCCGTGGGCGAGGGAGACGACCAGCGAGCTGTCGGGGGCCTTCAGCGCCAGCACGACGGTGAGGTCGTCGGGGGTGGCGATCGAGGAGACGCTCGCGAGCTTGCCCTGCTGCTGGCCCGGCGTCTTCATGGTCCGCTCGAGGGTGGCCTTCACCGCCGCGGCGTTCACCGGGGCTCCGGAAGTGAACTTCATGCCGGCCCGCAGCCTGAGGGTCAGCGCCCGCCCGTCCTCGGAGTACTCCCAGCTCTCGGCGGCGTTGGGCTTGACCGTCCCGTCGTTGTCGAGGAAGAGGAGTGTGTCGTACAGGGAGTTCCAGACGTAGGTCTGCTGTCCTTCGGCCAACTGCGCCGGGTCGAACGAGTTGGGGGCACCCTGGATCGCGAAGGCGAGCGTCGTGTCCGCGGCCGAGGAGGAGCCTTCTCCGGAACCCCCGCACGCAGCCGTTGCCAGCAGGGCCGCGGTGGCGATCGTGGTGACGGCGGTCCGCGACCAGGGTCGTGCGCCGAGAGGCCGAATACGCATGAGCGAAATTCCTTTGCCCTGTGAATTGCGATTTCTCGCGGGGATGGGGGTGGGAGAGCACGCAATTTCCCAGACCGCGCGCTCTGAAATACATGAGCTACCGAACGTGGTGTTCGCAGACCACAGGCCCGCCTACACTAAGGTGTCCACTGGACGAGTGGTCAAGGTAGGTGCGCAGGTCATCGCGCCGGGGAGAGCGCGTCATGCCGGACTCCTTGGTGGGGTGGCGGCGGGCGGGCCCGCGTTTCTCTCGCGTTGAGGGCCAATTAATCGCTTCGCCTTCGCGCGCGGCAAGCGGTTGCCATCAGTTGCCGTGATCTGGGCCACTCGGCCTGCGACGGTCTGCAGGGAAAGCGAAAACCAGTGAACGAACAGGACGACGGCGCCCCCGTCCCGGACACCCCGCGCAAGCCTCCGACGATCTACGACGTCGCCGAAGCCGCGGGAGTGGCGGCGTCCACCGTCTCCCGCGCGTTCGCCCGGCCGGGGCGGGTCAACGCCGTGACCGCCGAGCGCATCCGGAAGGTGGCGGCGGAACTCGGATACCGGGTCAACCCCCTGGCCTCGGCGCTGCCGACGGGCCGCACCTCGATGCTCGCCCTGGTGGTCTCCGACGTGACCAACCCGTTCTACGCGGAGATCATCCGCGGTGCGGAGGCGGCGGCCGCCGAGGCCGGTCTGGTCATGCTGCTCATCGACGCCCAGGAGTCCGACCGGCTGGAGCGCGACAGCCTGGAACGCGCGCTGCCGATCGTCGAGGGCGCGGTGCTGGCCGGCACCCGGATGTCGGACTCGGCCATCCGCATGGCCGCCAAACAGCGGCCCATGGTGGTGCTGAACCGCGAGGTGGCCGACGTTCCGAGCATCGTGCTGGACAACGCGCTCGGCATGCGGCTGGCCGTCCGGCACCTCGAAGTGCTCGACCACCGCGCGGTGACGTACGTGGCCGGGCCCGAGGCCTCCTGGGTGGACGGCATGCGCTGGCGTCGCCTGCGGGAGGCCGCCGGCGACGCGGGGCTGCGGGTGCAGCGGGTGGGCCCGTTCCCGCCCACCGTCGCGGGCGGGCGGGAGGCATGCGAGGCGCTGCTCGGCGATCTTCCGACGGCCGTCGTCGCCTACAACGACCAGGTGGCCATCGGCCTGATGCTGGCCCTTCAGGCGGCGGGCCACCGGGTCCCCGAGGAGGTCAGCGTGATCGGGTGCGACAACATCTTCCCCGCCCAGCTCGTCACGCCGGGGCTGACCACCGTGGCCGCGCCGCTGAGCACCCAGGGCCGCAGCGCCGTCAACGCCCTCCTCGCCGCCCGCTCCGGGGTCTCCCTGCGCACGACCCCGACGGTCCCCCTCCCGGTCAAGCTCCTGGTCCGCGGTTCCACCGCCCGCCGCCGCCACCCCCTGACCCTGCGGCCCCGCTAGCACGCGGAGCGGCCGGAGGCACACGAGGTGCCTCCGGCCTTCCTCCCGTCCGGGATCGGTCAAAGGTCGTCGCGCCAACGGCGGCGCACGGCGAAGGCAGCGCCCTTGGGGCGGCGATCACGGGTGAAGACGCCCTTCCGGTTTCCGTCGACCCGCACGATCGCCGAGCGGGTGGCGAAGTCGGCGAAGTTCCAGATGTGCTCGCCCACAACGGCCTCGACGCGGTCGAACACCCGGTGGTAGGTCTCCAGGAGACCGGTCTGGTACTCCTCCGACCACGGGGTGTCGACGACGGAGTGCAGGCCGGAGACGGCGTCCGCGCCGTACTCGGTCACGATGATGGGCTTCGCGTGCCGCTCGGCCCAGCCGCGAAGTTCCGCCTCCAGCGCGGTCTCGGCCCGGGCCAGATCCCCGTTGTGGGCGTACCAGCCGTAGTACCGGTTGAGCATGACCACGTCGGCGAGATCGGTCAGTGTGCAGGTGTCCGGACGGTCGGCGATCATGTTGACGAATCCGACGGGCCGGGAGGGATCCAGCCTGCGGGCCTCGGCGAACAGCGGCGCGAAGTAGTCGCGTGCGCCGGGGTCGCCCGCGTCGGGCTCGTTGGCGATGCACCACAGCACGACGCTGGGGTGGTTGCGGTCGCGCTCGACGAGTTCCCGGACCGCCTGGAGATGAGTGCGCCGCGTCTCGGACCCGATGGTCTGCTCGGAGTAGGTGGCCGGCACGTCAGTGCGGCCGTAGGTCACCAGGATGCGGAGGTTCATACCGACTGCGGCGGTCTCGTCGATGACGACGATGCCGTGCCGGTCGGCGTAGTCCAGAACCTCCTCGGCGTACGGGTAGTGCGAGGTGCGGAACGAGTTGGCGCCGATCCACTTCATCAGTTCGAAGTCGTGCACCATGAGGGCGTCGTCGTGGCCCTTGCCCCGGATGAGGGCGTCCTCGTGCTTGCCGAATCCCCGGAAATGGAAGGGCTCGCCGTTGATGAGGAACTCGGTGCCGCGCACCTCGACCGTGCGGATGCCCACCGGGAGGACGTAGCTGTCGACGAGGGCTCCGTCTGCGTCGTGCAGGGCCGCCTCCAGCTCGTAGAGGTATCCGTCGCCCGGTGCCCATGCGTGCACGTCCGGAACGGTGAGCAGCCCTTCGGTGCCCTCGGCGGCGGCGACCTGCGCGCCGTCGGCGTCGCGCAGCGTCAGGCGCGCCGCGGCCGGGCCCTCATGCGTCACGGCGTACCGGACGGTTCCGGTGCCGTCCGTGAGCCCGGTGTCGACTTCGATCCCCGTGATGTGCGTCTTCGGGGTGCTGTAGAGCCAGACCGAGCGGTGCAGCCCGGCGTAGTTGAAGAAGTCGTGGAAGTAGTTCTGCGTGCGCCCTGCGGAGGTCTCCTGCACTTCGCCCGGGGGCACCGACGCCCAGGTCAGCTCGTTGTTGACGACCACGGTGATCCGCACCCGGCCGCCCGGCACCACATGGTCGGTGATGTCGGCCTCGAAGGGGGTGTAGCCGCCCTCGTGCTCGGCCACGCACACGTCGCCGACCCAGACCACGGCGCGGTGCGTCGCGGAATCGAAGCGGAGGACCAACCGTTCCCCCGCCCAGCCCCGGGGCACCCGCACCGTGGTCTGGTACCAGGCGTCGCCGACGTGGTCGCGAACGGCCAGGTCCGGCACGATGTCGTTGTAGCTCGCCGGTACCGGCATCTCCTTCGCCCCGCGGAGGTCGTCCTCCCACCACCGTGCGGCGCGCCCTTCCCCGCCCGGGTCGAGGCGGAACGTCCACAGGCCGTTCAGGCACTTGCGCTCACGGGTCTCGCTGTCTTGCGGGCGCAGCATCCGGCGCTCCTTCGTCTCCTTGATAGCAGGGCGGCCCCATTAGGTCCGTGCCCCGGACCTCGCAGCAAGCGGTTGCCGGGTGTTGTCTCCAGCGCCACGGCCAGGGATCAGCCGGTGCCCGTGGCCCCGGCGTGGTCGCGGTGGAGGGGGCCTTCGGTGTCGCTCAGGGGATGGCCGGAGCCGCCGCGCCGGGTGGCGATGATCTCCGCGGCGATGGCGACGGCGGTCTCCTCCGGGGTCAGGGAGCCCAGGTCGAGACCGATCGGCGAGCGCAGGCGCGCGAGCTCCGTGTCGGTGAGGCCCGCCTCGCGCAGCCGTTCGCGCCGGTCTGCATGCGTGCGGCGGGAGCCCATGGCGCCGACGTAGGCGACGGGGAGGCGGAGAGCCACCTCCAGGAGCGGCACGTCGAACTTGGCGTCGTGGGTCAGGACCACGACGACCGTGCGGGCGTCCACCGGGGTCTTCGCGAGATAGCGGTGCGGCCAGTCGGCCACGACCTCGTGGGCGTCCGGAAAGCGGGCGGGTGTGGCGAACACCGGGCGGGCGTCGCAGACCGTCACCCGGTAGCCGAGGAACCGGCCGATCGAGGCGACCGCGCCCGCGTGGTCGATCGCGCCGAAGACCAGGAGCCGGGGGCTCGTGGCGTGGGAGGCGACGAAGACCTCCAGGCCGGGCCGGCAGCGGACCGGGAAGACCCCGGTCACGCCGCCGTCCAGCAGGGCCCGGGTCTCGGCCGTCACGACGCGATCGACCTCGGCGTCGCCGGTGGTGCCGTGGTGACCGTCGGTCAGGACGGCGAAGGTGTCGCCTCCGCCGTTCAGCACGTGCGCCACCGCCACCGGGGACGCCGCGCAGGCCGCCGCGACGACCTCCGGCGGGGGCGCGGGCTGGACGAAGACCTCCACCGTTCCACCGCAGGTCAGGCCGACCGCGAAGGCGGTGTCGTCGGAATAGCCGAAGCTCTCCCGCACCGCCTCCCCGGTCTCCAGGACCCGCGTGCACAACGCGTGGACGGCTCCTTCGACGCAGCCTCCCGAGACGCTGCCCACCGCCTCGCCGTCCTCGGCTACCGCCATGGCCGCGCCGGGCCGCCGGGGCGCGCTGCCGCGCACCCCGACGACCGTGGCCAGCGCGTACCGCGTCCCCGCCTCATGCCAGGCGAGCAGCCTGGCCGCGATCTCCCGCATGGACTCTTCCGATCGGGTCCCGCTCAGCGCAGGACGAGGGGCAGGGTCTCCCAGCCGCGCACGGTGGAGGTCTGGCCGAGCCTGGCGTTGTCCCAGTCCACCTCCCAGGTCGGGAAGCGCCTGAGGATCTCCTCCATCGCGATCTTCCCCTCCAGACGGGCGAGGGAGGCGCCCAGGCAGTAGTGCCCGCCGAGACCGAAGGTGAGCTGCTGCCCGACGTTGCGGTGGATGTCGAAGCGGTCCGGGTCGGTGTGCCGCTGGGGGTCGCGGTTCGCCGAACCGACGATGAACATCAGGGCGCTCCCGGCGGGGATCGTCCGGTCGTGGAAGACCACGTCCTCGTTGACGTACCGGGCGATGAAGTGCCCGGTCGGCTCGTAGCGCAGGATCTCCTCGATCGCCCCCGGCACCAGGGACGGGTCCTCGGCGATCTCCCGGCGCTGGTCGGGGTGCTGGGCGAGCACGGCTCCGATCCAGCCGATGAGCCGTCCGGTGGTCTCGTTCCCGGCTGCGGCGACGACCGTGACGTAGGTGAGGACCTCGTCGCGGGTGAGCCTGCGCACGACGCCGTTCTCGTCCTCGAACTCCGCGGTCAGCAGGTCCGTCATGAGGTCGTTCGACGGATTGTCCTTGCGCCAGTCGATGTAGTCGCCGAAGGCCTCGTTGGTGAGCGTCTCCGCCCCGTGGAACTCCATCTTCTGGCCGTCCTCGGTCCGCAGGGCCTCATCGGCCATGTCGCGGATCGCGGGCTGGTCCGCCTCCGGGATGCCCAGGAGCATGCCGATGACGCGCATCGGCATCTGCGCGCCGACCGCCTCGATGAGGTCGAAGCGGTCGGCGCCGACGAGCGGGTCGAGGACGCCCGTGCAGAATTGGCGGACCTGCGGCTCCAGCATGCTGATCCGCCGCGGGGTGAAGACCCGCGACAGCAGCCGCCGGTGGATGTCGTGGACGGGCGGGTCCTCGAAGATCAGGGTCCCCGAAGGCATCTCGAAACCCGACTGGATGATCTCCAGGATGTCGCCGCGCGACGAGGAGAACCGGCGCCAGTCCGGCAGTCCCCGCTCGCAGTCGGCGAACCGGCTGACCGCGTAGAAGTCGTACTTCTCGTTGTAGTAAAGCGGCATCTCCTCGCGGAGCCGCTGGTAGAGCGGGTACGGATCGAGCGCGAACTTCGCGTCGTAGGGGTCCCAGTAGATCTCGCCGCCGGTCGCCATCTGTTACGCCTCCCTGGCCCGTGGTTGTAGGTCTGTCCGCGCGATCACTTGAGCAGCGCGCCGGCGTCGATCGGCAGGGTCACGCCGGTGACGTAGCGGGCCTCGTCGGAGACGAGGAAGAGGATCGCGTTGCTGATGTCCACCGGCTCGACCCACGGCACCGGGAGGGTGTTCATCATCTGCGAGATCGGCGCGATGTCGGCCTGGGTGGGGTTCTCCAGGTCCGGGCGGAACATCCGGTAGGTCATGTCGTTCATCATCATCGGGCTGTTCACCTGGGTCGGGTGGACGGTGTTGACCCGGATGCTGTGCGGCGCGAACTCCACCGCCATGCTGCGCATGAGCCCGACGACGCCGTGCTTGCTGGCGATGTAGTTGGCGATGTTCGGGTGGGCCTTGAGCCCGCCGACGGAGCTGGTGAGGACGATCGAGCCGCCGCGTCCGGCGTCGATGATGTGCTGGACGCCCGCCTTCACCGTGTGCCAGGCCCCGGTGAGATTGACGTCCATGGAGTCCCGCCACAGGCTCGGGTCCATCTTCTCCACCGCGTCGCCCGCGGCGGCGAGGCCCGCGTTGGCGAGGATGATGTCCAGCCGCCCGAACTGCTCCACCCCCTCGTCGACCGCGGCCTTGACCGCGACGTAGTCGCGGACGTCGACCTGCGCGGCGAAGATCCGGCGGCCGAGCTTCTCCACCTGCGCGACGGTCTCGGCGAGGTCCTCGGGAGTGCCCATGGGGACGGGGACCGACGGGATCTGGCGGCAGACGTCGATCGCGATGATGTCCGCCCCCTCTTCCGCCAGCCGCACCGCGTGGCTGCGGCCCTGGCCGCGTGCCGCGCCCGTGATGAACGCGACCTTGCCCTCGACTCTTCCGGCCATGTTTCCTTCTTTCTCGACTTGTGAAGTCTTCTTGTTCGCAGGGGTGGGTGGGGCGGGCCCGGCCGTTGCGCCGGGCCCGAGGTGCCGGAGCCGCCTCCTAGGAGGCCCGGTCCGAGCCGCGACGGGTGAAGGCGCGGCGGAGGAACATGAGGAGCAGCAGAGCGGTGGTTCCGACGACGGCCGTGCCGACGTGCTTGGCGGCACGGCCTCCCGCGGCGTCGAGCAGGTCGATGGGAGCCGCTGCGGCGCGCGGCGTCGCTCGGTCCGCCGCGCCGTCTCGCGGACCGGCGGCCTCGGATGCGGCCGCCTCGGATGCGGCGTCTTCTGCATCGCCCGCCGGTCCGGGGGCCTCCTCGGGCGCGGCTCCCGAGGCGATCTCCGCCGCCAGGTTCTCGGCGAACCGGCCGATCAGCGCGCCCGCCACCTCCGAGAGCGCCCCGCGGCCGAACTGGGCGGGCCTGCCGGTGATGGCCAGGTCCGTCTCGACCAGGACGTCGGTGCTCTCCCCCGCCTCGACGAGCCGGCAGGTGACGACGGCCTTGGCGGTCCCGTTGCCACGGGTCTCCCGGCCCGAGGCCTCCAGGACGGCGACGCGCCCTTCCTCGTCCTGTGAGACGAACGTGACGGTGCCGTTGTAGGACAGGCCGATCGGCCCGAGCTTCACCTTGATCCGCCCGCTGTAGCTGTCGCCGTCACGCGCGGTGAGCGTCGCGCCGGGGACGCAGGGGGCGATGCGCTCGATGTCGAGCAGCACCTTCCACGCCTCGGCGGCGGGCACGGGGATGGTGAGGACGTTGTCCAGCTTCATCGGTGATCAGTCCTTCGGGGTCGCCGACGCCTCGGCCGCCGCGCGGACGGCCTTGAGGATGCCCTGGTACCCGGTGCAGCGGCACAGGTTCCCGGAGAGGGCGTCCTTGATCTCTTCGTCGGTGGGGTCGGGGGTCTCGGCGAGGAAGGCCGTGGCCGAGACGATGAAGCCGGGGGTGCAGAAGCCGCACTGGAGGCCGTGGTGGTCGCGGAAGGCCGCCTGCACGGGCGAGAGCCCGCCGTCGGGCGCCGCGATGCCCTCGATCGTGGTGATCTCCGATCCGTCCGCCTGGACGGCGAAGACCAGGCAGGCCCGGACCGCCTCCCCGTCGAGCAGGACGGTGCACGCACCGCACACGCCGTGCTCGCAGCCGAGATGGGTGCCGGTGAGCTGGCACGGCCCGCGGAGGTAGTCGGCGAGCGTGAGGCGGGGCGGCACGGTCGCGCGCCGGACCACGCCGTTGACCTTCATCTCGATGTCGACGTCAGTCACCGCTCGCCTCCTTGAGTGCCTTCTGGAAGGCGCGCGCCACCATGGCCGCGCCCACGCGCCTGCGGTAGCCGGCGGACCCGTGCAGATCCGACGGCACCGACGCGAGGTCCGCGACGGCGGCGCGGCCGAGCGCGTCCGGGTCGGCCTGCCCGGCCCGGGTGCCGAGTGCCTCCGCCTCGGCGCCCGGAGCCCGCCGGGCCGAGGGGCCGAGGCCGAAGAGGCCGATCCCGCAGCGCTGGACGCGGCCCGCCGGGTCGAGCTCGACGGAGACCGCCGCACCGGCCAGGGCGAAGTCGCCCCGGCGGCGCGCGAACTCCTCGATCGCGAAGCCGCTGCGCGGCGGGCGGGCCTTCACCCGGATCCCGGTCAGCAGTTCGTCCTCCTCCAGCGCCGTGCTCCACAGGCCCGTGAAGAAGGAGGTGGCGGGCAGCGTCCTGGTCCCCCGGGGCGAGGCCGTCTCCAGCCGCGCGTCGAGGGCGAGGGCGACCGCCGGGTACTCCGCCGCGGCGTCGGCGTGGGCCAGCGAGCCGCCGATCGTGCCGCGGTTGCGGATCTGGAAGTGGCCGATCAGGGGGGTCGCGCGGGCCAGCAGCGGAGCCGCCGCGGCGACCTCGCCGGACCGCTGGATCGCCGCCTGCGTCGTGCCCGCGCCGATCCACAGGTCGTCGCCGCGCCGCTCGATCCCGTGCAGCTCGGTGACCCTGCGCAGGTCGACCAGGTGGCCGAAGACCGCGAGCCGCAGGATCAGCATCGGGGCCAGGCTCTGGCCGCCGGCGATGGCCTTGGCGTCGTCGCCGAACTCGGCCAGCAGCGCGAGCGCCTCGCCGATGCTCGCGGGCGCGTGGTAGTCGAAGGATGCCGGTTTCATGGGCGGGCCGTCCTCGGGTCGGGGGAGGCGCCGATCAGATCGACGATCGCCGCGGGCGACAGGGGAAGCCGGGAGACCTCGACGCCGAACGGGGCGAGGGCGTCGGCGACGGCGTTGACAACCGCGGGAGGGGAGCCGATCGCGCCTCCCTCACCGACGCCCTTGTAGCCGCCTTCGCCCGGCCCCATCGACTCGACGTGGCCGTACTCGATGGTCGGGACCTCGGTCGTGGTGGGCAGCAGGTAGTCCATGAACGTGGTGGTGAGGGGATTGCCGTCCTCGTCGTAGGCGAAGTGCTCGTACAGGGCGCCGCCGATCCCCTGCACCGTGCCGCCCGCGATCTGGCCCTCCACCACGGCCGGGTTGATCATCGGTCCGCAGTCCTCGGCGACGACGTAGCGCAGCAGCTTGACCTCGCCGGTCACGACGTCCACCTCGCAGGTGCACACGTGCGTGGCGTTCGCCGAGATCACCATGCCGTGGGCGCGGTACCGCTCGCTGGCCTCCAGGCCGGTCTGCAGTTCGGGCGGCAGGCTCTCCGTCTGGAAGTAGGCGATCGCGGCGATCTCGGCGTAGGACATTCCGGTCTCGGGCTTGTCCCGGACCACTGCCCGGCCCTGCGTCAGCTCGATGGCGGCGGGATCGACGCCGAGCCGGTGCGCGGCGAGAGCCGTGAGCCTGCCGCGCAGGACGGCCGCGGTCGCCTCGATCGCGCCCGCGGTCATCGAGCCGGAACGGCTGCCGCCGGTGCCGCCGCCGAACGGGGTCACCGCGGTGTCGCCCTGGACGGTGTTCACGTCGGCGAGGTCGACGCGCAGGGCGTCGGCGGTGAGCTGCACGACGGTGGTCTCGATGCTGTTGCCGCTCGACCCGCCCGCGACGTACACGTTCACCTTGCCGGACGGCTCGATGCGGATGGTCGCGCCCTCGGTGGCGTGCATGCCGACGCCGCTGGTGGTCGGCTCGATGTAGGTGCAGGTGCCGACTCCGAGGTAGCGGCCTTCGGCCCGCGCGCGGGCCTGCTCCTCCCGGAAGGCCGCGTAGTCCAGGATCTCCAGCGCGTGTTCGAAGGTCTCCAGGGGCGTGACCTCGGTGTAGGGCATGCCGTGGGCGTTGAACGTCGGGAACTCGTCGCTGCGCATCAGGTTGCGGCGGCGCAGCTCGGCCGGGTCCATGCCCATCTCGCGGGCCGCGCGGTCGAGCAGCACCTCGCGCGCCACGGACTCGAACTGCCACGGACCCCGGTAGGCGGTCCGCCCTGTGGTGTTGGAGAAGACCGACTTGCAGGAGAACGTGGCGTCCGGCACCCGGTAGGGGCCGGGGAAGAGCAGCCCCACGACCATCGTCGTCTGCGTCGGCCACGGCGTCGGGTAGGCCCCGGCGTCCTGCACGTGGTCGATGGCGGCGGCCAGGATCCTTCCGTCGGCGTCGAAGGCCATGCGGGCGTCGCCGTGCTCGTGGCGGCCCTGGCCGGCGGAGATGAGGTTCTCCTGGCGGTCCTCGATCCACTTCAGCGCGCCGGGCACCTTGCGGGCGGCGAGCATGACGCACATGTCCTCGCGCTGCGGCACCGCCTTCTGGCCGAAGCCTCCGCCGGTGTCGCGCATGACGACGCGGATGCGGTGCTCGTCGATGCCGAGGAGGCGGCTGCAGAACACGCGGGTCTCGTGCGGGGTCTGGGTGGACGCCCAGATCGTCATCTCGCCGGTGGAGGACGACCATTCGGCGATGAGACCACGGGTCTCCATCGGCACGGCGGCGTAGGCCTGCTGCCTGATCGTCGCGCGGGTCACGTGCGCGGCGCCGGCGAAGATCTCGTCGATCTCCTCGACCGGACGGCCGCTCAGCTCGCCGGCGATGTTCCCCGGATAGGCGGCATGCACCAGTTCCGGCGCCTCGGGCGCGCTCGCGTAGTCGACGACCGGCGTGAGCGGCTCGTAGTCGACCACGACCAGCTCGGCGGCGTCCTCGGCCAGGTACCGGTCGGCGGCGACGATGAGGGCCACCGGGTCGCCGACGAATCTCACCTCGCCCTCGGCGAGCGGCGGGCGGGGCGTGTCGGGCACGTCCGGGCCCATGAGGGAGTACCAGGGCCGGTGCACCTCGGGGTGCAGGTCGGCGGCGGTGAAGACGGCGTGGACGCCGGGCAGCGCGAGCGCCTCGGCGGCGTCGATGCCGAGGATGCGGGCGCGGGCGAGCGGGCTGCGGACGAAGTGGGCGTGCAGCATGCCGGGCCGCACGATGTCGTCCACGAAGGTCCCGTGGCCGGTCAGCAGCCGCAGGTCCTCCACCCGGGGCACCCGGGCGCCCGCGTAGCGGGCGGTGCCCGCCTCCGGGGCGCTCATCGGCGCGCCCGCGCCGGGGAGGCGCCGGTCCTGCCCGTCCGCTGCGTATCGCGCGGGACGGGCGTGGTGCGTGCCATCAAAGCGGCTTCTCCGTTCTTTTCGGGGCCGGTGTTCGCAAGGGAGGGGTGGTCCGGCCGCACCGCACGTACGGGGGCCTGATGTGCCGCGCTCGGCGGCCGCACCCGGCCGGAGTGACGGGCGACACATCGCAGTGCTGAACAACTGTTTAACACCGGCGCCCTCGGTCGTCAACGACAATGGGGCGATGACCGCACCCCGCCGTATGGGCGCCGAGAGTTCCAAGACGCGCCACCTGCTTCTGGACACCGTCGAACGGCTGATGGCCGAAGAGGGCTACGCCGCGGTCGGGGTGCGGCGCGTCGCGCGCGAGGCGGGGGTGGCGCCGGCCCTGGTCCTGTACTACTTCCGCACGCTGGACGACCTGTTCCTCGCCACGATGCGCAGGCGTTTCGACCAGGAGATCGAGGCGCAGGCCAAGGCCCTGGAATCGGACGAGCTCATCAAGGCCCTGTGGGAGTACAACGGCCAGCCCGAAGGCGCGGTGCTGAACCTGGAGTTCATCGCGCTCGCCAACCATCGCAAGGCGATCCGCGGCGAGGTCGCCGCCCACGCCGAACGGCTGCGCAACCTCCAGCAGGAGGCCGTCGCGCGCTACCTGGCGAAGCGCGGGATCGGGCCCGACGCGCTGCCGCCGCTCGCGCTGACGGTGCTGATCTCGATGGCCTCCAGGTCCCTGGTGCTGGAGGACACCATGGGGCTCACCCTGGGCCATGCCGAACTCCAGGCCCTGATCGAGCGCTATCTCCGGCAGCCGATCGACGGCAGGTCCGTCGTCGACGAGCGGTGAGGACGCTCATGCGCGGATGAAGACGTTCTTGACCTGGAGGAACTCGAACAGCCCCTCCCTACCGCCTTCCCGCCCTGCCCCGCTCTGCTTGTAGCCGCCGAAGGGAGCGCCGGGCGGCTGCCCGGACACGCCGTTGACGTGCACGCTGCCCGACTGGAACCGCGGCGCCAGCCGGTGCACCCGAGCAACATCGCGGGTCTGGAGGTAGGTGCCCAGGCCGTACGGCGTCGCGTTGGCGAGTTCGACGGCCTCGTCCTCGCTGCCGAAGGGCAGGATCGAGAGGACGGGGCCGAAGACCTCCTGCCGCGCGATCTCGCTCGCGGGGTCCACGTCGGCCAGGACCGTCGGTTCCAGGTAGAAGCCGTCGCGGATCTCCGCCGCCAGGGCCGAGCGCTCGACGGCCCGGCCGCCGATGACGACCCGGGCCTCCTTTCCCGCGCGCTCGACCATCCCGAGGATCCGTTCGCGGGCCGCCTGGTCGATGACCGGGCCGACGGCCGTCGCCGGATCGAAGGGGTCGCCGACGGTCAGGGCCGCGACCCTGGTCCGGACCGCCTCCACCACCTCGTCATGGACGTCCCGGTGCACCAGCAAGCGGGTGGTGAGGTTGCAGCCCTGGCCGGTGATGTTGTAGCAGGACCGGACGGTCAGGGCGACGGCCTCGTCGAGGTCTGCGTCGGGGAAGACCACGTTGGCCGACTTGCCTCCGAGCTCCAGCAGCACCGGCTTCAAGGTGTCCCTGGCCGCGTCGAGGATCTTCTTGGCGGTCGGGATCCCGCCCGTGAAGGAGATCTTGCCGACGTCCGGATGCCGGACCAGCCGGTCTCCGGCTTCCGGGCCCCCGGGCAGGACGTGCAGAACACCCGGCGGGAGCCCCGCTTCGAGCGCGATCTCGGCGAAGCGGGCGACGGTGTACGGCGCGAGCTCGGGCGCCTTGATCACCACGCAGTTGCCCGCGGCCAGCGCCGGCGCCACCTTCATGCCGATCGACGTGATCGGGCCGTTCCACGTGAGGATGATCCCGACGACCCCGTACGGCTCGGGGAGGGTGTAGTCGATGCCGGTGTTGAGAAGGGGGCTCAGCGGGATCGTGGCCCCTTCGATCTTGTCGGCCCAGCCCGCGTAGTAGCCGAACCATCCCGAGCACAGGTGCGCCAGCGCGCCCGAGATCAGCGCCGGGGCGCCGATCTCCAGCGTGGTGAGACGGGCCAGCTCGGGCACCCGGGCCTCCATCAGCTCCTCGATCCGCTGGAGGATGCGCCGCCGCTTGTGCGGCGACATGGCCCGCCATTCGGGATGAGCCGCCTTCGCCGCGGCCACGGCGTTGTCGACCTCTTCCGGGCCGCTCAGCAGGACGGTGCCGTTCACGCGGCCCGTCGCGGGATCTACGTGGTCGGTACTGCCGCGTGAAGTCCGGTCGAGCCATGCGCCGTCGATGAGCGGTCCGATGGAGCCGAGCTCACGCGAGGCGGCCTGAGGGGTGGTCATGGGTGGCTACCGCCTTGGGTGATGGTCCGAGATCAGCGGCGAGAGTCATGTTTCCACTCAGAGAGAACACAGCTACCGCCGAGACCGCATCAAAACACGCCCTCGCGATGGAAGTCAATCGTCTTATTTTCCAGTCAGGTCGATCAAACCCACTCCCTTCGCTCTGGCCTGCGTAGATGCACTACAAATGCGGTTCGCCGGGCGCGAGAACGGTGCTACCAGAGCCTCCGAGCCACGCTTGCCACCGCTTCGGCCCTTGAGAGCGGAAGTCACCCGTCTTAGAGTTAAGACGACTGCATTCAGCGCAGACGCGGCATGCCAGGAGGACACACCATGGACCAGCAAGGCGCCGACCTGACCTTCGCGGAGGTCATGACCCGGGAACCGACGGCCGCGGGCACCCCGCTCACCGCCGCGCTCCGCGACTTCCTCTTCGGCGAGGTCTGGCGGCGTCCCGGTCTGAGCCGGCGCGACCGCCGGTGGGTGACCCTGACCTGTGTCGCCGCGGCCGACGCGCCCGGACCGATCGACGAGCACGTCTACGCCGCGCTGAACAGCGGGGACATCGACCTTGAGGCGATGCTCGAGTTCGTGCTGCACTTCGCCGTCTACTGCGGCTGGCCGAAGGCGTCCCATGTCGAGGGCGTGATCCGCAGGCAGTGGGCCCGCATCCAGGGCGAGCGGGGCGAGGAGCCGCGGCCGTTTCCGCTGCTGGACAACGCGTCGCTCGGGCCCGGTGACTGGGAGGAGCGGCTCAAGCGCGGCGTCGAGGAGTTCGTCGACGTCAACCTGGTGCAGGCACCGCGCGCCGAGACCCCGTACATCCACGCCGGCATCCTGAACTTCGTGTTCGGTCACGTCTGGCAGCGGCCCGGCCTCGACCGCCGCCAGCGCCGCGTGATCACGGTGGCCTGCGTGGCGGTCAGCGACGCGCCCACACCGCTGCGCTCCCACGTCGGCGCAGCGCTGAACTCCGGCGACATCACCAAGGCCGAGATGGACGAGATCGCGCTCCAGTTCGCCGCCTACTCGGGCTTCGCCAAGGGCCAGGCGCTCCAGGAGACCGCGGACGCGATCTGGGCGGAGCGCGAACGCTGAGCGGCCGGGAGCCGGCCGCGGACCTGGATCCCGGCCGGCCTCCCGGCTCCCGTGCGGCCGCCCGGTGGAGCACCTCCGGCCGCCGGGCCCCGGTGCACGCCTCGAAGCGGCCTTGCTCCTAAGATGGAGGCCGCGCAGGGAGAATTCGATTCTCATGACTTCAGGTGGGCCGCGTCAGCCGTGTCAGTTCTCACGCCCTCGACCAAGGCGCAGATCGTCCTCGCCGCCGAACGCCTCTTCGCGCAGCACGGCATCGACGGGGTCTCCCTCCGCCAGATCGGCGCCGAGGCCGGCAACGGCAACAGGTCGGCCGTCCAGTACCACTTCGGCACGAAGGACCACCTGATCCAGGCGATCTGCGAGCACCGCCTTCCCGGGATCCACGAGCGACGGCGCATCCTCATCGCCCAGTACCGGCCCGCCGACCTGCGCTCGTGGGTCCGGTGCTATGTGCTGCCGATCCTGGAGCAGGGCGAGCAGGAGGGCAGCCGGTACATGACCTTCGTGACCATGCTGCGCCACCATGACCGGCGCGACGTGTTCGCCCGCCTTCCCGAGGACTTCCAGGCCTCGACCCGCGAGTTCCACGAACGCGTCGGTGCGTTCATCGCGCACGTGCCGGAGCCGCTGCGGACCCACCGCATCATCCAGGCCGTCGCCTTCAGCGTCGACGCCGCCTCCGACCGCGAGCACGCGCAGGTGAACGGCTACCCGGTCCTGCCCTTCGCCCTGCACCTCGCGAGCGTCCTCGACGGCCTGGTCGGATTCCTGGAGGCGCCCGTCTCCTCCGCCTCGATGGACGCCCTGCGCGACTCCTCGGCAAAGATCACCTGGCTGCCGTTCCTCTGAGGAGGGAGCGGGCCGTCCCACGGCGCCGGGACGGCCCGCTCCCGCTACCGGATGGTCACGCCCGCGTCGACCTTGAACTGAAGGCCGGTCACGTGCACGGACTCGTCGGAGACGAGGAACAGGACCGCGTTGCTGATGTCGCGGGCCTCCACCACGGGCGCGGGGAGCGCGTTCATGTAGATCGGCCCGAGGTCGGGCCGCTTCTCGGCGAGGAGCCGGTGCATCGAGGCGGGCGCCATGCCGGTGATGACCCCGGTGGGGTGCACGGTGTTGACCCGGATGCTCTGGGCGGCGAGCTCGTTGGCCAGGGCCAGGCTCATCCCGACGACCCCGTGCTTGGACGCCGTGTAGGGGGTCGTGAGCGGGCTGCCCTTGATCCCGGCCGCGGAGCTGATGTTCACCAGGCTGCCGCCGCGCTCGACGAGGTGCGGGATCGCCGCGGCGCAGGTGTTCCACGAGCCGATGAGGTTGACGTCGACCACCAGGCGCCACTGCTCGGGGGTCGTGGTGTCCCAGGTTCCGGCGGTGAGGACGCCGGCGTTGGCGACCGAGGCGTCGAGCCCGCCCAGCTCGGCGACCCCCTGGTCCACGGCCTCGCGCAGCGCGTCGGCGTCCCGGACGTCGGCGACCGCCGCCACCGCCCGGCGGCCCAGTTCCCGCACGAGGCGGGCGGTCTCGTCCAGGTCCTCCTTGGTGGCCAGCCCGTATTCCAGGCCGGGAGGCGACGCGCACACGTCGACAAGGATCAGATCGGCGCCCTCCTCGGCCAGGCGCAGCGCGTGGCTGCGCCCCATGCCCCGCGCCGCGCCGGTGATCAGGACGCGCTTTCCGGACACTCGTCCAGACATCGTTGCCGCTCCCTCGTTCAGAGCTTGTTGTTGAAGCCGGCGTCGACGGGCATCGTCACGCCGGTGATGTACTTGGCCTCGTCGGAGGCGAGGAACACGACGGTGTCGCTGATGTCGCCCGGCTCCAGCATGTCGATCGGCATCGGGTTCTGCAGGTGCGGACCGCCTCCTTCGGGGTTCTGCTCCAGCCACTCGACCATGCCGGGATTGACGGCCATCATCGTGCGGACCGCGGTCGGGTGGACGGTGTTGACGCGGATGCTCTGCGGCGCCAGGGCGTTGGCGAAGGTCCGCATCAGCCCGACGACGCCGTGCTTGGACGCCGCGTAGCCCACTCCCCCGCCCTGGGTGCCGCCGAAGCCGCGCAGGCCCGCGGACGAGCTGGTGATGATCACGGAGCCGCCACGACCACCCTCGATCAGGTGCGGCACCGCGGCCTTGAGCGTGTTGAAGGTCCCCGAGAGGTTCACGCCGACGACCGCGTCCCAGTGCTCCAGCTCCTCCTCGATGGTGAGCTGCCGGAAGGCCATCGGCGCGATACCGGCGTTGGCGCAGACGATGTCGAGCCGCCCCAGCTCGGCCACGCCCGCGTCGAGCGCCTCCTTCAGCCGGTGGTGGTCGCGCACGTCGGCGACGGAGGCGATCATCCGTCGACCCTGCTCCTTGACCAGCGCCTCGGTCTCGGAGAGTTCCTCGAGGGTCGCCATGGCGTAGCTGTTGGCCGGGATGTCGGCGCAGATGTCGACGCCGATGATGTCGGCTCCTTCGGCCGCCAGGCGCACCGCGTGGCTGCGGCCCTGGCCTCTGGCTACTCCCGTGATGAAGGCGACCTTGCCGTCGAGTTTTCCCACTGCTCCTCGATTCTTCCCGGTGGAGGCCGGTCCCCGTCGGCCCCCATCGATGCGACGCACGCCACATCGGCGAACAAGGTATTGCTATAGCAATATCGACATTGCGGTCAAGGGTGAGGCCGGGCGACGGGGACGTGATCCGGTATCTTGTGCGCATGGCCCGTCCCGCGCCCGCGTCCGCCCGCGCGGCGGCCATCGTCTCCTTCCTGACCACGCATCCGCTGCGCGGTTTCACGATCAGCGAGCTCGTCCAGCACCTCGGGATGAACATCGCCTCGGCGCACGCCACCCTCGCCGTCCTGGCCGACTGCGGATTCGTCGTCCGCGACCCGGTGCACCGCACCTACGTCCTGGGGCCGGCGCTCGCGGTCACCGGTTTCGCCGCCCTGGAGCGGCACCCCTCGATCCCCGCCGCCATCGAGCAGGCGGAGGTCCTGGCCGCCGACCTGGAGACCGAGGTCGCCGTCACCGCGGTCGCCGGGCGGGACGTCATCCTCCTCGCGCAGCGCGGACCCGAGCCCGTCACGGCGGGGGCCGGGTACCCGGGCGACCGGTCACCGCTGCTGGCGCCGCTCGGCGCGACGTTCATCGCCTGGGCGGAGGACGGCGCCGTCGAGGAGTGGCTCACCAGGGCCGACGCCGACCCCGACCTCGCCGCCTTCTACCGGCGCGTCCTCGCCGAGGTGCGCGCGCACGGCTTCAGCGTCGCCGCGCCCCCGATCGCCGACCCGCCCGTCATCGCGGCCATGGGGCGGCTGCGCGGTGAACCGGCCGACCCCGCCGCGGAGCGCCACCTGGTCGACGTCCTGCACAAGAGCGAGCAGATGCTCGTGTCGTTCGAGGACCTCTCGAACTCCGACGAGATCGCCTACCGCGCCGTCGCCGCCCCCGTCTTCGACCCGAACGGCCGGGCTCTGCTGGCCCTGAGCGTCACCGGGACCGGGCGGCCCACCAGCGTCGGCGACCTCCTCGACCTCGGCCGCAGACTCGCCCGAGCAGCCTCCGTCGCCACCCGCCGCTCCCGCGGACGCGCCCCGCGCCTGGAGGCGCCCCGCCCCGAAGGCGTCTCAACGGACGCCCCCGCACACTGACCGGGCCCTCGCCCGCCGGCGCCGCCACCGCGGCCTTCGCCATCGCGCAAAAGCCGCCCCTTCCCGGGCAACAAGCGGCAACCGCTTGCCGCCCCATGGCGGCCGAGACTGGAATCTGCGTCGACAGCACCCCGCCGCCTCCAGGAAGACGCAGTGTGAGCACCCACCCCATCCTTCCGGGCTTCCACCCCGACCCGTCGGTCTGCCGCGTCGGTGCCGACTACTACCTGGCGACATCGAGCTTCGAATACTTCCCGGGCATCCCGATCTTCCACAGCCGCGACCTCGTCGGATGGGAGCAGATCGGCAACGTGCTCGACCGCCCGTCCCAGCTCAACGTGGCACCCGGTCCGGCCGGAGCAGGCGCGGGCGTCTACGCGCCGACCCTGCGCCACCACGACGGCGTCTTCTACCTCGCCACGACCAACGTCACCGACCTCCACCGCGGGCACCTCATCGTGCACACCGACGACCCCGCGGGCGACTGGAGCGACCCGGTGTACACCGAGGGCGCGGTCGGGATCGACCCCGACCTGTCGTGGGACGCCTCGGGCACCTGCCACCTCACCTGGTCGATGCTCGGCATCATGCAGGCCGCGGTCGACCCCGACACCGGTCGGCTGCTCTGCGAGCCGCGCGAGATGTGGAGCGGCACCGGCCTGTCCCATCCGGAAGGGCCGCACGTGTTCTTCCACGACGGCTGGTGGTACCTCGTCATCGCCGAGGGCGGAACGGGACGCGGTCACTGCGTCTCCGTCGCGCGCTCGCGGTCGGCGACCGGACCGTTCGAAGGGCATCCGGCCAACCCGTTCTTCTCCCACCGCAGCACCGAGCACCCGGTCCAGAACGCGGGCCACGCCGACCTCGTGGAAGGGCCGGACGGCCGGTGGGCCATGGTCCACCTCGGGGTACGGACGCGGGGCGCTTTCCCGCGGTGGCACGTCAACGGCCGGGAGACCTTCCTGACCGGCATCCGCTGGGCCGACGGATGGCCCGTCGCCGACGAGCGGGCCTTCGAGGTGCCGGCGGCGCCCACGTCCTTCACCGACGAGTTCACCGGAGGCTCCCTGCATCCGCGGTGGATCGCCCCGGGCGTCGACCCCCGGTCGTTCGTCCGGCACGAGGAGGACGGCGCCGTCCTTTCGGGAGGCCGCGCACCGCAGGACCGCGAGGCGCGGCGGCTCCTCGCCGTCCGGGTGAAGGACGCGGACTGGCAGGTCGAAGCCGCCGTGCCCCGAGGGGACGCGGCGTTGACCGTCCGCGTCGACGACGCGCACTGGGCCGCCGTGGAGCGCGTGGGCGGGACCGTGTCCGTGCGCGTCGTCATCGGCCCGCTCGACCAGATCATCGCCGAACGCACCGGCGCGGGCCCCGATGCGGCGCTCGCCGTCCGTGCCACGAGCAGCGCCGCCGGCTTCGACCGCCGCAACGGACCCGACCGCCTCGCATTCGGCCTGGTGCGCGACGGAGAGCTGGACCCCCTGGCCGAGATCGACGGGCGCTACCTGTCCACCGAGGTGGCCGGCGGTTTCACCGGCCGCGTCGTCGGCGTCGAGGCCCTGCACGACGAGGCGGTCCTCAGCCGGTTCCGGTACCTGGGGCTTCCCGCTCCCCAGTGACGGGCATCTCCGCCGCCGCCTCCTCCTGACCGTTCGCGCGCGACCGCGTCCGACGCACCTTCACGGCGTTTTCAGCGCGCCTTCGCCCATGCCCCCGACCGAATGGAGTGTCCACGTTGCCCACCCCTGCGCAGCAGATCCCCGCTTCACCTCCGCCACCTCCGCCACCTCCGCGAGGCGGCCACGTCCGCCGGGCCCTGGCCATCGGGCTGTCCGCCCTCGGCATGAGCGTCTGCCTCGCCGCGGGAGCGGTCGTCACGGCGCCCGGCCCCGCTTCGCGCGGCTCCGCCGTGCCCGACCTCGCCCCGAAGCTGACCTCGTCCGCGTTCCAGAACCCGCCGGCGAGCGTGCGGCCCAAGTACCGGTGGTGAGTGCCCCTCGCCGCCACCGATGACGCGAACCTGCGCGAGGAGATCAGGCAGATCGCCGCCTCGGGCGCCGGCGGCGTCGAGGTCGCCCCGTTCGGCGTGCCCGGCGCCGACGGGCAGCGGCCCGGCTTCCTGGAGACCCACGGGTGGGGCACCGAGCGGTGGACGCGCAAGCTCCAGGTCATCATCGCCGAGGCGAACAAGTACGGCCTGATCGTGGACCAGAACATGGGCCCGCACTATCCGCCGACCGTGCCCACGGTCAAGGACGTCAACGATCCGGCGGCCGCCCAGCAGCTCGTGCACGGCTCGGCCCTGGTCGAGGCCGGCGCGTCGTTCAGCGGGACGCTGCCCCGGCCCGCGGCGGGCGTCCCGTCAGGCGCGAAGACGACCCTGGTCTCCGTCGTCGCCGCCCGGTGCGCCGAGGCCTCGTGTCCGCTCCCCGAAGGCGGGTCCCGGCAACTGGACCGCACCACGGTGACCGACCTGACCGACGAGGTCCGCGACGGTTCCCTCACCTGGACGGCCCCCGCCGGATCGGGGACATGGGCCCTGCTCGCCTTCTACCAGACCGCGGACGGGCTCACGAAGACGGGCATGTCGGCGACGTCGCCGAACTACGTCGTCGACCACCTCAGCGGCGCGGGCGCGGAGGCCGTCTCCTCCTTCTGGGACTCGGCGATCCTCACCCGTGAGACCAAGCGGCTCCTCGCCCGGATGCCCGCACCCGGCTCGATCTTCGAGGACTCCCTCGAAATGGGCGCCAACCAGCTCTGGACCTGGGACTTCGCCGAGGAGTTCACCGAGCGGCGCGGCTACTCCGTCGCCGACGCCCTGCCCGCCCTCACCGGGGTCGGCGCCCAGGGCACCGCCATCCCGGCGTTCGACTTCAGCGACGGCAGCGGCGCCCGCTACCGCCGCAGAGCTACAAGGTCATCGCCGGAGGAGCGCACGCCGCCGGCACCAGCCGGATCTCGACCGAGTGCTGCGCCGTCTTCAACGGCGCCTACCGGTCGACGGCCGCCGGACGCGATCTCTACCAGGACGTGAAGACCGACCAGCCGTGGGTCAACGGCGACGCTCAGAACGGCAACCTCGACACCGTCTACAAGTCCTTCGCGGGCGGCGTCACCCAGGTCGTCTGGCACGGGTTCGCCTACAAGGACGCCCCTGCCGGGCTCGCCTCGCCGAACGTCGGCGAAGGCGGCGCCTGGCCCGGCTACAACCCGTGGATCATCCGCGGTTTCCTCAACGTGGGAGAGCTCTTCGGACCCCGGCTGCCCCAGTGGCGGGACCACCGTTCCGTCAACGACCACCTGTCCCGGCTGCAACTGGTCCTGCGGCAGGGCAAGCCCCGCCTCGACCTCGCCGTCTACTACCAGGACCTCGGACTCGCCGGGATGAGCGTCGGGGTCCAGGAGTCCCCCGGGCACATGCTCGGCGTCGACTCGGCCACCGCCTCCGCCGGGTACACCTACGAATACCTGTCTCCCGGAGTCCTGTCCGACGCCGCCGTGAAGGGCCTCCTCGGTCCCATCACGATGACGCCTTACGTCACCGTTCCCCTGCGCTGATCCGAGCGCTGCTCCGACCCGTCTGGCCGTCGCCCCCGAACCAGGGGGCGGCGGCCGGACGTGCGCTCGGGCTCAGGGCCGCGCGCCGAACTCCGGCGACAGGCGGGTGGCGCCGTCCAGCCGGATCACCTCGCCGTTGAGGTAGGGATTGCCGATGATCGACGCCACCAGCGACGCGTACTCCTCGGGCCTGCCCAGCCGCTCGGGAAAGAGGATGTCGCCCATCAGGGCCCGCTGGGCCTGCGGCGACGACAGGCGCGGCGTCGCGACCGCGCCCGGCGCGATGGCGCAGACCCGCACGCCCAGCGGGGCCAGGTCGCGCGCCATGGGAAGGACCATGCTGACGACCGCCCCCTTGGCCGCGGCGTAGGGGACCATCGTCGCCTGCCCGTCGAACGCGCTGATCGACGCGGTCTGCACGACCACGCCTCGCTGTCCGTCCTTGTCGGGATCGTTGCCCGCGAACGCCGCCGCCGACAGGCGCGCCAGGTTGAACGGCCCCATCACGTGGAGTTCGAAGTTCGCGCGCAGGATCTCCTTGTCCATCACCGATCCGTCGGAGCCCACCAGGCGCGGGCTGCGGATGACCACCCCGGTGGCGCTGACGGCGATGGAGAAGACGCCCAGCTCCCCCGCCGCGGCGACAGCGGCATGGACGGCTTCGTCATCGGCGCTGTCGCCCACGACGGGCCTCACCCGGTCGCCGAGCTCGTCGGCGAGCGCGACGGCGCCTTCTTCGTTCGGATCGAGCACGACCACGCCGACACCCGCCGCGGCCAGCCGCCGGACCGTCGCGCCTCCCAGCCCTCCCGCGCCTCCGGCCACGACGGCCGAACGCCCTGCCAGCTCCATGGAATCTCCTCTTTCCGTCGGTACCGGACCGCCGCGCCGCGCGACGCCGAGCATGCTATGTCAGATTCTCTGAATCTGAGAGCATGATTCTCATCGCCGCACCGGCTCGGAGCCGGCGGAGAAGACGGGCTTGCGCATGGAGGAGGCCCGCCCGATGCGGTGATCGGGCGGGCGTACTCGAACGCGAGGTCGGCGTCAGGCCATGGTGCCGCCGTCGGCGAGCAGCGTGCTGCCCGTCATGAAGGCCGACATGTCCGAAGCGCAGAACAGCACGACTCTGGCGATGTCGTCCGGCACCCCGATCCGGCCGATCGGCGCGGTGAACATGAGGTCCGTCGGGGGGACGTCGTCAGGACCGACCCCGGCGGCCGCCGCGGCCAGCATGTTGCCCTCGGTGGGGACGAAGCTCGGCGCCACCCCGAGCACCCGGATGCCGAGCGGCGCGAGTTCGAGAGCCATCTCCCGGGTGAGGCCGCGCGCCGCGTGCTTGGAGCCGACGTAGGCCGCGAGGCCCGGCGCGCTCCCGCGGAAACCGGCGGTGGACACGACGTTCACGATCACGCCGCCGCCGCCCGCGGCGGCCATCTGCCGGGCCGCCTCGCGCGCCCCGACGAAGGTGCCGCGCGCGTTCACCGCGAACACCTTGTCCCAGGTCTCCTCGCTCATCTCCAGCAGCGGGACCGCGGGGAACACGCCCGCGTTGTTCACCCACACCTCCAGTCCGCCCAGCTCGTCGACCGCGCGCGCGGCGGCCGAGGCCACGGACGCCGCGTCGGTGACGTCCATGGCGGCGCTGATCACGCGCACCCCGTGGCGCTCGGCGAGCTCCTTGGCGGTGGACGCGGCGAGCTCCACCTCGATGTCGCCGATCAGCAGGTCGGCACCCGCCTCCGCCAGCCGCTCGGCGATCGCCCTGCCGAGCCCGCGGGCCCCGCCCGTCACGACCGCGCGCCTGCCCTGCAAGGAGACGAGCTCGGCGAGCGAGCTGCTCGATACCTCAGCGGTGGACATCATCGTCTCCCTCTTCCGTCCGGACGCCACGGAATCCCATTCCTGGTCCGGATCGACATACCCAACTTGAAACTGAGTGTCAGAGTAGCAATGCCATTTCAGGAGCGCGAGCAGGTGTCTGCGTTGATAGGATCCGCCGGTGGAGGACTCGGCACGCGCGAAGACCAGGGACATCGCCCGCGCGGCGATCAGGGCCGAACTGGCACGGACCGCCATCGCGCTGTTCCGGCGCGAGGGGTTCGACGACGTCACCCTCAACGACGTCGCCGCGGCCGCCGGCGTCTCCCGCAGCACCTTCCTGCGCTACTTCGGCAGCAAGGAGGAGGCCGTTCTCGGCGCCATGGACGACCTCGGCGCCCAGGCCGCGGCCGCCCTCCGCGCCCGCCCCGCCGACGAGTCCGACTGGACCGCCCTCCGCCGCTGCCTCGACCCCTTCCTCGACTCCTACCGCGCCGACCCGCCGGGCTCCCTCGCCGTCACCCGCCTCATCCAGCAGAGCCCCGCCCTCAAGAACCGCCAGCTGGAGAAGCAGGCGAGCTGGCTCCCCGCCCTGGCCCAGGCACTCGCCGACCGCTCCTCCCCCGCACCTCCCCTGGTCGCCCCCGTCCGCGCCGCCGCCGCCCTCGACTGCCTCAGCCTCGCCGTCACCCACTGGTCCGCCTCCAACGGCGAAGAAGACCTCGCCGCCCTCCTCGACCAGGCCTTCACCGCCCTCACCACCGCCTGACGAACCCGAGCCCCGGCCCGACACCCGCCCGAGGGCACCTCATGGGATTCCCCACCATGCGGGGGAACCCGGCCATCGCGCCCCCCGCCGAGGATCCGGGAGCCGTCCTGGCGGACACGTGGCGACCCTGTTCTCACCTCCGAGCCGGCCCTCGGACTCTGCCATCGCCGCCGCCCGGGAGGTCATCGCGCTCAGTCGCTCGTCGAGATGAAGGCCTTCGCGCGAGGCGAGAGTTGGTTGTCGCGAACTGAGCGGCGGGCAAGGCCGTTCCCCGACCGCTTCGACCTCCGCAGCGCCCGCGTCAGGGCCTACCTGCTGTGGGAGCTGCGGGAGTTCCCGCACCGCGTCGACCCCGCAGGCCGGAAGTTGCAGGCATCGGAGCTGCTCGCCGAGTCCCCGACCTCGGCGTACCGGCAGGTCGTCATGCGGACCGGCCTCGCCCTCGCCTCCAGCCCGGCCAATCGGGTCATCATGCCCACCAAGTCGCGCGTCTCCGTCCGCGCCGCGCTCCTGGACCTCGGCAAGACGCGAGACGAGGTCCTCGCATCCCACGGCATCCCCACTGACGCGGTCCAGGCACTCGCCGAATCCGACGAGGAGGGTTTCATCAAGGCGCGCATCGCCTACCTCTCCGCCCGAGAGCGCGAATTCATGGCGTCCTTCGGGGTCGACGACGCACCCGTCGAGCCGGGCGAGACCGACATCGACACCACCTGAGCGCAGGTCACGGCCGGCCCGTGCGCGGGTTCCGGTCAACCGGCGTCAGACCGTCCGGGCACAGGGTTGAACGCTGCCGGTCTTCAGAGGGTTCGACGTCTTCCGCTTGCGTTCAGGCCGGGGCGTCCTTGATGCCGGACAGCAGACGGGCAAAGCGGCGGGAGGACAGGGTCAGATGGCCGAGACCCGGGTTCTTCGAATCCCGGACCGCCACGGCCGAGGGGATGGAGGCCAGCTCGACGCACAGGTCGTCGTCGACGCCTCCGCTGTGGGAGCTTTTGCGCCAGGTCACATCCATGATGAGAAGACCTCCAGTTGGCGATGGATCCGGGCGTTTGTCTCGGCCTGGGACAGGGCGATCCTGCCGATACGGTCGAAATCTATGCCGAGCCTGCGGGTCTCGGAAGGTTCCTCGATGAGTCGGCCTCCGTTCTTCGCACCCGCATAAGCGACTTCTCGCGACTCCAGGCTGAGAATCCGGAATCTCCCGTCTGCGCCCGCATGATGCCCTGCCGACTTGGGGACTATGCGCACCGAGGTCTTCGTCCCCTGGTTGATTCTGAGCAGATACGCCAACTGTTCGATCATGACGCCCGCGTCTCCGGCGGGGATCTCGATGGCCGCCTCGTCGATGAGGACCCAAACCCAGGGCGCACCCTCGCGGTCGAGCGTGGTCGCCTGCGCCATCAGGCGGCGCTCCACCTCGGCCTCGACTCCCTCCGGGCCGCGAAGGCTCTCGCTCAACAGCCCTCGGATGTAGCCCTCCGTCTGGAACGGGATCGGGATGACGTTCCCTGCGTACGCCTTGATGACGTGCGCCTCGGACTCATACCGGATGAACTCCTTCATCCACTCGGGGTCGTGGCCGAGGCGGGCGTAGTGGAGGAGGAGCTGGAGTAGAAAGCCCGTGCGGTAGTGCTGGTCGAGGAGGAAGGCCTGGCGGTCGTCGATGCGGAGGCGGCCGGCCTCGATGTTGGAGACGGTGGAGCGGGCGGCGCTGATCACCGAGCCCACCTGGGCCAGGGTGAGGTCGTTCTTCTCGCGCAGGTGGCGGAGCTGGAAGGCGAGCCAGTGCCACAGCGAAATGCGGGGGTCGAGGGGCTCGCGGACGACCGGCATCAACGCCTCCGTTGTATCGCGTTCGCGCAGAACATCCGGACCACGGCCGAATGACTGCCATCGTCAACGCAGTTCTACACCGCCGACCACCTGCGACGACACCGGAATCGGACCATGCGCCACGACATTCTCGATCTACGCCTCCTGGCCTCTCCCGCCACTCCCGGACTGGCCCGCACGCTCATTTCCCAGCGACTTAACAAATGGGATCTAGAGAGCATTTCGGACGACGTTCTCCTTGTCGCCTCCGAAATCCTGACCAACGCCGCCGAAGCCGCGCCCGGGGAGCAACTGCGCCTCCACCTCACCCGTGAACCGGCCGCCGTCCTTCTCCAGGTCTGGGACCCCAGCCCGCGCCTGCCCGGACCCCGGAACGCCGCGCCGCTCACCCTGGCGACGCTCGATGCCACCCGCCCCGAGGACTGGGACCACGGCGGCGGCTGGGGCCTGCCCCTCGTCCAGGCCCTCGCCACCGCCTGCGGCTTCCGCCCTACACCGCCGGCCGGCAAATGGGTCTGGGCCCGCTGCGCCGCCTCCTGATAGGCCTCTCGCCTTGGTGCCGTCCTCCTGGCGGGGGCGGCCTGTCGAGCGGCGGGGGAGGCTGGGAGGATCCGTGCATGAGCGCGCTCCCCGAAGCCTTCTACCTGCCCTCCGCCGACGGAGGATTCGAGCCGACGAGCGCGACGCAGAGCCTGTGGGATCCCGATGCCCAGCACGGCGGCCCGCCGACGGCACTGCTCGCGCACGTCCTCGACGGCTCCGCGGCGCCCGGGACGCGCATGGGCCGCATCAGCGTCGACTTCCTCGGCCCGATCCCGCGCCGTCCCGCGCGGGTGGAGGTGACGGAGCTGCGGCCGGGCCGGCTCGTCCGGCTCGCCCAGGCCGACCTCGTCATCGACGGACGGGCCGCGGTCACCGCCCGTGCCTGGTACATCGCCACCGGGCCCACCCCGCCCGTGGAGACCCCGACCGCTCCCCCACCGCCGGTCCCTGTCGCGCCGGAGCGGCCTCAGTCCGTCGCCTCCTCCGATTTCGGCTACGGCCAGGCCATCGAGTGGCGCTTCACCGAGTCCGGCGCGCCCGGAACCACCGGAGTCTGGACGCGGGTCCGCGTCCCCCTCCTCGCCGGGCAGGACATCACCGGCCTCGCCCGTGCGCTCATCGTCGCCGACTCCGCCAACGGCCTGTCCCTGACGCTCCCGCCCGACCGCTGGCTCTCCATCCCGCCCACCATGACCGCGACGCTCCTGCGCCCGCCGACCGGCGAATGGGTCCACATGGAGTGCCGCACCCACCTGTCCGACGACGGCCTCGGCCTCGCCGCGGCCACCCTCCGCGACCCCAAAGGCCTCCTCGCCGAGGTCTCCCAGCCCCTCCTCATCCGCGCCCGCTGAACCTCCTGCCCCCTCAGCGGGCGGTGTCAGGAGCGGTGGCAGCGGTAGCCGAGTTCAGCGAGGACGGCCTTCTCCGAGTCGTGGAGGTCGCCGTCGACGGTGGCGACCCGGTGGGGCATGTCTTTGCTCCTGGCGTCCGCCGCGATGACGAGCCACACCACCCGCAGCATGAGCTGCGGGTGCGTGCTCCGCTCGCGCGGTCCCTCGGCCCGTTCGCGGAGAGGGCGTCACAGGTGGATGGCCGGCACCTCGGACTTCCCGGTGGCGGCGCCGCGGCGGTACAGCACGAGGCCGACGGCGAAGAAGGCCGCGGGCCACCAGTAGGCCGCGTCATAGGCGTCCAGCGAGCCGCCGACCTGTGGGTGGTGTTGACCGTGGCGGAGGCGACGCCCGCGTCGGCGGGTTCCACGCCGGAGACGGCCAGGCTCCTGGCGGAGGCCATGATGAGTCCCATGCCGAGGCCGATGACGACCAGCGGCACGACCACGTCGGGCAGGTAGGCGGTGCCCAGGTCGAGGCCGGTCGGCAGCACCAGCCCGGCCACCGACCGACCCGTGCCGGCCGGGACGATCGGCTTGGGCCCCACGCGGTGCAGCAGGACGGCCGAGGAGAGCGTAGAGCTCAGCATGAGGCCGGCGACCGTCGGCATGAACGCGAAGCCCGTCCTGATCGGGCTGAAGCCGAGGTTCTGCTGCAGGTAGTAGGTGAGAAACAGCAAGTCCCGAGCATGACCGCGCCAGAGATCAGCACCGCCAGGAACGACGCACCGCGGTTGCTGTCCAGCAGCACGCGCGCGGCAGCAGCGGGTGCGGCGACCTCTGGGCCGAGATCGCCATGCGGCGGGAGCACGGCGGCCCGCTCACCGATCCGCGCGCGCATGGCGGTGATCCCGCCGACGCCTTCCACGTGGTGGCACCGTCGCTGCCCGGCTTCGGGTTCTCCGGGCCCACCCGCGAGACCGGCTGGAATCTGCGCCGGGTCGCGCGCGCCTGGGCCGAGCTGATGGACGGGCTCGGCTACGCCCGCTACGGCGCGCACGGCGGCGACAGCGGCGCCGTGGTCTCCCCCGAGCTCGGCAGGATCGCCGCCGAGCAGGTCGTCGGCGTCCACGTCAACGGCGCGCTGGGATTCCCGACGTTCGCGCCCGAGGAGAGGGAAGGGCTGACCGAGGCCGAACTGGAGCGCCTGTCCGCCTACTCCGACCAGGACCGCGCCGGCTACGCGATGATCCAGTCCACCCGCCCCCAGACGCTCGCGTTCGGCCTCCACGACTCATCGGCCGCCCAGATGGCGTGGATCGCCGAGAAGTTCAAGGAATGGACCGACCCGGCCCACGACCTGCCCGGCGACGCCGTCGACCGCGACCAGCTGCTCACCGACATCAGCCTCTACTGGCTCACGGGCACCGCGGCGTCGTCCTCACGCCTCTACAGGGAGACCGCGGCCGACTGGGGCCGTCCCGTCGAGAAGTCCGCGGTGCCCACCGGCGTCGCGGTCTTCCCCGGCGACTCCGGCGTCCGCCGCATCGCCGAACGCGAGCACAACGTCGTCCACTGGTCGGAGTTCGACCGCGGCGGCCACTTCCCCGCCATGGAAGCCCCCGACCTCCTCATCACCGACCTGCGCACCTTCTTCCGCCCCCTGCGCCCCGACCTCTGACACCACGGCCCGACGGCGCCGCGCCAGAGAGCGCGGTGCCGGAGCCGGGTCGCGAGCGGCCGCGCCCCGGCGACCGGGCTCCGGGCGACCGGAACGGGCCGGCCATGGGGGGCCGGATGCAGATCAGCCCCATGCTCGACGGCCGCAACGACACTCCGTCCTCATGGCAGATGGCCGGACTCGACGTCCGCGATCGCGCCCTCCACGAGATGGGCTGGGTGGAGCGGTAGGAGGACGGTCTCGTCTGCCGCGACGAGGGACAGGGCGATCTCGCGTAGATGGTGGTGGCGCGGTGCAGGCCGGAGGGCTGAAAGGCCAGGACGAGCCGTCCTCTGCTCGCGCTCGACTCCGCCGAACGTCTCCAGAGCCTGGGCGGCGTCGGCCTCCGGGATGCCGTAGAGGCCCGCGAACGTGAGCGCGCCCTCGCCCCGGAGACCAACCGTCGTCGTCCCCCTCGACAGCGTCGCCGACAGCAACACGCCCACCTTCAAGGAGGTCGTCGTCCGCCTGGAACCCGCCGGGCGGCGGGCGGTGGCTGCGTCGGTGAGGGTGGCTGCGAGTCCTCGGCGCGTCAGGGGGAGGCGGCCGCCGCCTCCCTGGCGTCGTAGGCGGTGCGGGCTGCGGCTATCTGGTTCTGGTGGTGCTCGGTCCAGTCGACCAGGGCCTTGATCGTGGTGTGGAGGCCGGCGCCCAGCGGGGTGAGGGCGTAGTCGACGCGGGGCGGGACGGTGGCGAAGACGGTGCGGGAGACCAGGCCGTCGCGCTCCAGGTGGCGGAGGGTCTGGGTGAGCATGCGCTGGCTGACGCCGTCGATCTCGCGCTTCAGTTCGCTGAAGCGCAGGCTGCGGCGGTCGAGGAGCGCGATGACAAGGAGCGACCACTTGTCGGCGATGCGGTCGAGGATCTGGCGGACCTCGCAGTCCTCGCGGGTGTCCCATTGGCGGACGTCGTAGTCGGCGCCGGTATCCGCGCAGTAACCCGGGTACTTTGAAGTGCCTTCTTCCATGATCCAGCATCCTGCCCCAGGCTGAGGTCGGTATCAAGAGGTAACCGACCTCACCTTCCGGAACCTGGAGTCACGGTGAATCCACCGATCGAGAAGATGTCGGCGAAAGCCTGGGGCGTGCTCTTCGTCCTCTCAGGGGCGATCTTCCTCGAAGGCATCGACATCGCCATGCTCAACGTCGCCCTCCCGGCGATCCGCGCGGACCTGGGCCTGTCGACCGGCGTGCTGAGCGGCGTCGTGTCCGCCTACGTCCTCGGCTACGGCGGCTTCATGCTGCTCGGCGGGCGCGCCGCCGACCTGCTGGGCCGCCGCCGCATGTTCCTGCTCTGGCTGACGGTCTTCCTGCTGTTCTCCGGGCTCGGCGGCCTCGCGGACGGGGGCTGGACACTGCTGCTGGCCCGGTTCGTCACCGGCGTCGCCGCCGCGTTCATGGCGCCGGCCGGGCTCTCGCTCATCACGACGAACTTCGCCGCGGGCCCGGTGCGCACCAAGGCGCTGCTGGTCTACGCGGGGGCCGCGGCGGGCGGATTCTCCCTCGGCATGGTCGCGGGCGGCCTTCTCACTGCCCTCGGCTGGCGCTGGGTGTTCTTCGCGCCGGTCATCCTCTCCGCGGTGATCCTGGCCGCCGCCGTCGTGCTCGTCCGCGACGACGGCGTGCCCGAGCGCGCCCGGGGCGGCTTCGACCTCGCCGGCGCGTTCAGCGTGACGGGCGCGATGCTGCTCCTGGTCTACGGCGTCGTCCGCCTGGAGCACGCCGGGGACGGCCCCGTGCTGACGGCCCTGGTGTTCCTCGCCGGCGCCGCGCTGGCCGGCGTGTTCGTCGCGGTGGAGCGGCGGGCGAAGGAACCACTGGTCAGGCTCGGCATCCTGCGCTCCGGCGCGCTCGTCCGGACGAACCTCGCGGCGCTGCTCTTCGTCGGCTCGTTCATGGGCTTCCAGTTCCTCGTGACCCTCTACCTCCAGGAGATCCGCGGCTGGTCGACCGTGCAGACGGGCCTGGCGATGGCGGTCATCGGCATCGACGCGATCCTCGCGCCCACACTCACGCCCAGACTCATCGAGAGGTTCGGCGTCTTCCGGGTGATCTTCGGCGGGGTCCTGCTCGCGGCCGTTGCCTACGCCGTGTTCCTTCCGCTCGGCATGGACTGGTCGTACACGCTGATGCTCCCGACGATGCTGCTCCTCGGCCTCGCCTTCGCCCTCGTGTACGGGCCGCTCACCATCGCGGGCACCGAGGGGATCGACGAGGCGGAGCACGGTCTGGCCGGCGGCCTCCTCTACACCTCCTTCCAGTTCGGCACCGCCCTCGGCGTCTCGGCCGTCACCGCCGTGTACGTGGCCGGAGGCCCCGGCCTGGACTCCCTGCGCACCGCGCTGCTCGTGCCCGTCGTCGCCGCGGTGGCCGCCGCCGTCGTCTCGGTGGGCAACCTGCGCGCGCCGGCCCCGTCACCCGCCCTGGCAGAAGTGTGAGAGGCCGATGGCCACCAGAGTGCGGCGCTTCGCGGATCGCCAGCCGGTTCGACGCCTGCATCGGCGACGGCTACGCGACGATGACGACCGTCGACGCCGAGGGACGGCCCCGCGCCCGCGTCCCGATCCCCGTCTGGGAGCTCTACCGCCGGACGAGCCCGCACGGCGCCGGAGACGACCTCGGCCGGTTTCGAACCGGGATCGAGGACCCAAAGCCGCGCATGCTGAAGCCGGCCCCTGGCGCGTGCCGGTGACCCGAGGCCCCGACCTGCACAGCGAGATCCGGCAGGCCTGACGCACGTACGCCCCGGCCCCCGGCCCGGGGCGTACGCCCGTCACGTTCATCGACCTCAAAGGCCCCGTTCATCGCGCAGCCGGTCTCCCCCAAGGCTTCACCCCCTACTGGCCACGGATGGAAGCCCAGATGCTGCGGCCGGGGGCGGAGTCAGGGGCGCCACAGGTGGACGGCGCCGTCCCCGTACTTGGTGCCGGTGGCCAGCAGCCGGCCGTCCGGGCTGAACACCACTTTGAGGATCTGGTCGCCGGGGTCGTCCTGGCCTGCGGCGGATCTCAGGACCTCGCCCTGCTTGGTGCGGGTCTCCACGTCCCACAGTTGCACCCTGAGCGCCTGGTCGTCGCAGACCAGCACCCGGACCGGCGCGCTCACGACGGGCTCCCCGCGGGGATGCGCGCCCGCACGACGAAGCCGCCGCCCGCCCGCCGGTCGGCGCTGAACTCGCCGCCCAGGGTGTGGACCCGCTCGCGGAGCCCGGCGAGGCCCCTGCCCGCCCCGCCGGGAGAGGCGTCCCGCGCGCCGGATCCCTCGGTGCTGACCTCCACGACGATCTCCCTCGCCCCGTAGTGGACGAGGACCGCGGTGCGGCTGCCGTGCGCGTGCTTGAGGGCGTTCGTCAGGGATTCCTGCACCACCCGGTAGGTCACGAACTCCTCGCTGCCCGCCGATTCGGCCGGGCTGCCCTCCTCGATGAGCTCCACGGGCTGCCCGGCCCGGCGCGTCTGCTCCACGAGCGTGCGGAGGTCTCGGACGGACGGCGTCCTGACGTCGGCGTCATGGCCGGGGTCCAGCAGGTCGAGCAGATGTCGCAGATCGGCGATGGCCCGCCTGCCGGTGTCGGTGACGGCGTTGAGCGCCTCGTCCAGGCGGTCGGGCGCGGCGGTCAGATAGCGCGCCGCCTCGGCCTGGACGACCATGGCCGTCACGTGGTGGGTCACGACGTCGTGGAGTTCGCGGGCGATGCGGGTGCGTTCGGCGGCGCGGGCGGCCTCGGCGAGGTGGCCGCGGCGTTCGGCCTCGGCGGCCCGGGTGGAGCGCAGCCAGGACCCGATGACCCAGGAGGCGGCCAGCGCCAGGTAGAACAGCGCGTAGCCTTCGGGCCGCTCGGCCCCGTCGGGCCGCTCGAGCGCGACCGCCAGCGGAAGGTACGCCGCGGACATGAGGACCACGGTGAGGCGGCGGCGCCGTTCGAGATGGGCTCCGGCGCTGATGAGCGCGATGGGCAGCGCGGTGCCCGCCAGCGCGTGGTAGCCGCGCGACTGGTCGAGGACGAAACCGAGCGCCACCAGGACCAGGCAGACATCGGGCCACCGCCGGCGCACGGCGAGCGGGAGGCTCTGGAGGGCGACCGCCACGACCGCGAGGGCGTCGAAGGGCCGGACCGGCACGTCGCCCAGCTGCGTCCCGGTGCCCTGGAACGCGGGCAGGAACGACGCCGCGGCCAGCAGCACCGCGAGCGGAGCGTCCCGGACCGTGACGTCGCACCGCCGCCACCGGTCCGGGAGCCCGCGCAGATCTGTCACCGGGCGAGCCTAGCGAGGGTCTCCGCCCGCGCGCCGCGCCGGAAGGGGACCAGGTTGCCGCGACGGCGGGCCAGCCACAGGAACGCCGCGGTCAGCAGCAGGCCGAACACGACCGCGTACGGGCTCGCCTCCGGCCCGAACTCACCGCCCGTGAGCAGCGCGGAGCCCGACGTCACGCCGTGCAGCAGCCCCTGCGAGGCGCCGTTGCCCGAGACCTCGGCGCCGAACACGCCGGCCGCGGCGAAGTTCCAGCCGAAGTGCACCCCGATCGGCAGCCACAGGGTGCGGGTGGCGGCGTAGGCGGCGGCGAGCATGCCGCCCGCCTCGATCGCGATCGCGACCGCCCCCCACAGGCTCGCGTGCTCGTTGGCCAGGTGCGACAGACCGAAGACGACGCCGGTGAGCGTCAGCGCCGCCCACGTGCCGGTGCGCTCCTCGACGATCCGGAACAGGATCCCGCGGAAGATCAGTTCCTCCGTCACCGCGGCGGCGGCCATGAAGCCGAGCAGCCCGACCGCGCCCGCCGGCGAGCCCAGGCCGTCGATCCGGTAGCCGCCCAGGAACGCGATGTTCGCGATGACAGCCGCGAACATCGCGACCCCGATCAGCGCGCCCCGGCCGACGGCGGAGACGGAGCCCTCGCCGACCACCTCCACCGGCGCGCGGCGCTCGGACCACCGCACGACGCGGGCGTACACGAACACGGCGAGCGCCGCCGTCGCGAGGCCGACGACCAGGGTGAGGAACGGATTCCCCTCCACTGCGCCGACGGCGGTACCACCGGCGAAGGCGACCAGCGCGACGGGGACGAGCTGTTTCAACAACCGCATGACGACTCCAGTACGGGGGCTTCGCGACGAGACGTCGCCGCTGCCCATGACGCTAGAGATCCGCCGCTCCCGAAGCGTCACCACGCGGTGGACACCTTCGGGTAGCTCGCACGGGGGACGAGAACGCCCGCGCCCGGTCGCGTTCCCGCCGGCCCCGTCCACCACCACGGCTCCCGCTTGCCGTCCGGGGCCCTCAGTTCCTCTACGGCCTGCTCCGCTTTGAAAGGGCTCTCGCCGGACGGCGGGCGTGCCGGGTCTCCTCCCCCGCGGCGCTGGAAGTGCGGACTTCCGCAGTTCAGCCCCACCTGGTCTGTGCCGCCGGCCCGGGCAGGTCGAGCGCTAAGGCCGGGGCGTCTTGTGCTGCGATCTGACGTGGACGGTGAACGCCTCGATGGCGTCGATGAGGGCCTCGAAGCGGAAGGAGTGGTACAGGTCGAAGGCGTGGTTGCCGCCGCGCAGTTCGGCGTAGACGACGGGGGCGTTCGAGGCCTGGCGTAGCCGGTCGGTGAAGTTCCGCGCGTCGGTCACGGGCACCAGCGGGTCGAGGTCGCCGTGTGCCACGAAGAACGGCGGGGCGTCCGGTCCGATGTGGTCGAGGGGCGAGGATCCGGGTTCACCGTTGAAGTAGGGCCCGTACCAGCCGTTCAGGTAGACGGCTCCGGTCACGGAGGTGTCGGCGTCTTCGAAGCCCGGCTGGAGGGCGGGGTCGCCCTGGGTGAGCGCGGCCAGGGCCGCCATGTGGCCGCCCGCCGAACTGCCCGCGACGAACAGTGTCGATGGGTCGGCGCCGTAGTCGTGGCCGTGCTCGCGGACCCAGGCGATGATCTTCTTGAGGTCGATCAGGTGGTCGGGGTGCTGGGCTTGGGGCCGTAGCCGGTAGTTGGCGCTGACGCACACCCAGCCCTGGCTCGCGAGGTGGTAGAGCAGGGGAAGCGACTGGCTGTTCTTGTGGCCGCTGTCGTAGTGGCCGCCGTGCAGGTGGATCATGACGGGCGCGCCCTGCGGGCGTGAGCGGTGGTGGTAGAGGTCGAGCAGGTTGCGGCGGCCCGCGTCGCCGTAGGAGAGGCCGGCCACGCGCCGCACATCCGGCCGGCGCTTGAGGATGGGCAGGAACAGGATGCGGGCCAGCGGCGGCCGGCGCCGCAGCCCTGCGGCGAGGTCGGCGTCGAGGGCGGCGCGCCATCCGGCGCCCAGCCCTTGGTCCAGGGCGCGGGCGATCCGCGCGCGGTCGCCGAGCGCGCGATGGGCGATGACCACGAGCCCGAGCGTGGTCACGGCGGCCAGGGCGACGATCGCCCAGCCGCCCGCCGAGTCGATGTCGCCTTGAACGAACGCCAGCGCCGTCGGGAGCAGCAGCAGCCAGAAGAAGGCCGCGAACGGCAGTTCGTTGGCGGCCAGACCGAAGTAGTAACTCGGGCGGCCGAGCGGCCGCTCGAACGGCACCGGCCGCAGCGCGAACAGCGTGCCGAGCGCGACGAGCGCCACAGGGATCAGATAGCCGACGGGCATGAAGACCTCCAAGTTCGCGGGCCGGCGGGCGGCCAGTGGTTCAACCGGCGCGACGGGCCGTGATGGCCGGGTCAGGGATGACCACGGCCCCTACCGCCAAGTGCAGCGGGAGCACACCCCGGCCGAGTCAACGCAGTGGCCGCGCTGACGAGGACGACCGTGCCGACCGACAGGTCGGTGGGGCCCCGGAGCCGCTAAGGAGAGGCGAATAGCGACATCACGATGCTCCTAACTTCACATGGTGTGCACTTCGTAAAGTACACACCATGTGAAGTTTTGGCTAGGCTGTCGACATGGCCGCCATCGAGACCCCGCAGAACGCACGCAGTCGCCACACCTCCCGGGCACTGCTCAAGGCCGCCCGGGAGCTGATCGAGCAGCAGGGCCCGGCGGCGGCCACGATGGCGGCGGTGGCCGAACGCGCCGGAGTCTCCCGACGGGCCATCTACCTGCATTTCTCCTCGCGCAGCGACCTCCTCGCCGCGCTGTTCGACTACCTCAATGAGGTCGAGGACCGCGACGCCGCCTTCCGGCCCCTTTGGGAGGCGGCGGACGGGATCGCGGCGCTGGACGCCCGCGCCCAGGTGGCGGCCGACTTCCTTCCGCGGATCATGCCGACCGCCCGCGCCATCCAGCAGGCGACCCGCCACGACCCGGACGCCGCCCGGCACTGGGAACTGGCCACCGCCTCCCGCTACGACGGGTGCCGGCGAGCCATCGAGCTGCTGGCCGACGAGGGCCGGCTGGCCCCGCAGTGGACGATCCAGACGGGGGCGGACATGCTCCTCGCACTCAGCTCGTTCGACGTGATCGACCTGCTCCTCAACGAGCGGCAGTGGACCCGCCGGCAACTCACCGACCACCTCTCGGCGCTCTACCGCCAGGTCTTCGTGGCCTGAGAACGGACCGCGAAGATCAGCCGAGCGTGAACGTCCTGGCATGGACACGGCGCCGGCTGGGAGGGTGGATCTCATGATGGAGGATTTGCGGGACGCCGAGCGCCGACTCCAGGCCGCGCAGCTTGCGGGCGATGTCGAGGCGCTGGATCGCCTGCTGGATGATCGGCTGCTCTTCACCTTCGGTGCGAACGTCGCGACCAAGGCGGATGACCTGGAGCTGCACCGCACTCGGACGCAGGTGCTGACGAAGGTCGCCGAGGAGGAGCTGACCGTGTTCGCCGAGGGGCGCACCGGGGTGACGTGGTTTCTCGGCACCATCGAAGGGAGCGTCTCCGGCACGCCGTTCGCGGCCAGGATGCGCTACACCCGCACCTGGCTGCACGACGAGACGCACGGCTGGCGAATCATCGCCGTGCACGCCGGCACGACCGATTGACATGACCGACACGTCGTCCGACGACCGGCCAGCCGGGTCGGCGCCGGGCGACCGGGCGGCGAACGTCGTCGGAGGTGCGGGCGACTTCGCCGATGAGGTGGGAGGACATGAGCACCGTGGTTCCCTGGCCGGTATCGACGCTAAGGGCCGATCGGCTGAGCGCGGGGTTCGGCGCGGCTGAGCGTGCCGGCGATGAGGGTGGCGACGGTCTCTTGGAGGGCGGAGGCGAAGTCCATGCTGAGGGCGGCGAGGCCGGGGTCTTTCGCGTAGGCCTGGAGCATGGCGGGCGAGGGGCGTGAGTGGGTCCAGACGGCGCCGGTGGCCATGAGGATCTGGGCGCACGCCTGTTGTGCGGTGTCGCAGAGTTCGGGCAGGTGGTGGCGGGTGAGCGCGATGAGCGCGGTGAGGTTGACGGCGGCGGCCCTCTTGTAGCGGGCGCCGACGTCGGGCCCACCGGCCCTGACCAGCACACCCGCGGGGACACGACCGGGTCATCCGGCGCCCTTCGGCCGCGCGGACCTTCGTGGGTCAGCGAATGGCGGGGCTCATGCCCCGGCCGCACGTGCGGACGGCGCTCCACCGCGTTCAACGGCATCTTCGAACCAGCAGGTCCGCCAGGCGTCCGGCGAGCATCCGTTCGCGCCGATGAGGGCGGCGGAGCCGGCGCCCACGGCGCGGGCGGGGAGCTCGGCAGTGGCGAGGGATGATGCCGCCGAAGACCGTCCTGGTCATGGGCTTTGCACCGGGGCGGCGCCCCGGTGCAAAGCACCGCGCCGGTCAGCCCAGCCGCTGATCGGCGCGGGCCGTCCAGACGGCCAGGGCCGCGGCCAGGCAGCACGCGCCGCCCAGCCACAGCACCCCACGTGGGGACACCGCGTCCACGACCAGGCCGCCGACCAGCGCGCCGAGCCCGATCGACAGGTTGAACACCGACACCCACAGCGCCGAGGCCGCCTCGACGGCCCGCGGCGCGACCCTGATCATCCAGGTCTGCAGGCCCACCGACACCCCGCCGTAGGCCAGGCCCCAGACCAGCAGCAGGACGATCCCGCCGACCGGACTCCGGCCCAGCAGCGGGAACAGCGGCAGCACCGCCGCCAGCGCGACGGCGATCACCAGGACCGTGCGGTGCGCGCGCCGCGCCAGCGCCGCCCCCGCCGCGAAGTTGCCGGCCATGCCCGCCACGCCGAACCCGAACAGCAGCGGACCGACGAGGCGCGCGTCGATCCCCGACAGGTCGCGCAGCGCCGGGGCCACGAACGTGTAGGCGGCGAAGTGGCCCGTCACCAGCAGGAACGTCGCGAGGATCCCCACCCGGACGGCCGGGTTGCGCAGCTGCGCGGCGAGCAGCGCCGGCCGCACCGGCCGGGCCGCCGCCAGCGGCGGCAGGACCGCGAGCAGGGCCACCAGCACCGCCAGCGCCAGCGCGCTCAGCGCCGCGAACGCGATCCGCCAGCCGGTGAACTCGCCCAGCAGCGTGCCGATCGGCACCCCGAACACGTTCGCCGCGCCGACCCCGCCGAAGACGACGGCCGTCGCGCGCGGCACATGCGCCGGGACCGCCAGCCGGACGGCGAGGCCGCCGGCCACCGCCCAGAACCCGCCGACCGCCACCCCCACCAGCACCCGCGAGGCCACCAGCACCGCGAACCCCGGCGCGAGCGCCGTCCCCACGTTCGCCGCGGTCATCAGCGCCAGCAGGGCGAGCAGCAGCACCCGCCGGTCCAGCGACCCGACCAGCACCGGCACCAGCGGAGCCGCGACGGCCGCGACCAGGCTCGGCACGGTCACCATCAGCCCGGCCGTGCCCTCCGACACCGACAGCTCCGACCCGACCGCCGTCAGCAGCCCGATCGGCAGCTGCTCGGCGGTCACCACAAGGAACGTGCCGAACGCCACCGCCGCGACCGCCGCCCACCGGGTCCGCTCCGGCCCCGGGCCGCCGACGGTCGCGGCGGCGTCCTGTTCCGCAGTCGTCACCGTCCACCCCCTCACTATTTGGGAGCGATCGCTCCCGTATGCCGAGGGACCCTAGTACGGGAACGAACGCTCCACAACTCGGATAGAGTGACGGACATGGCCCGACCCCGGCAGTTCGACGAACACGACGCCGTCGTCCAGGCGACCGACCTGTTCTGGCGGCACGGCTACCACGCCACCTCCGTCCGCGACCTCGGCGCGGCGCTCGACCTCACGCCCAGCAGCCTCTACCGCACCTTCACCGACAAGCACACGCTCTTCCTGCGCGCCCTCGATTACTACCGCGCCACCGAGTCCGCCCAGGCCCGAGCCCTCCTGGACCGCATCGACGATCCCGTCCGCGACACCCTGCGCGACTGGCTGCTCTGGCTCGTCACCTGCCCCGCCCCCACCGGCGACGGCTCCGAAGCCTCCGCCGGCGACCCCCGCAAGGGCTGCTTCATCGTCAACACCGCCACCGAGCTCGGCGCCACCGACCCCGACGTCACGGCCCGCACCGAAGCCGCCTTCGACGTCACCCGCCAGGCCCTGCGCGACCTCCTGCACGCCGCCCGAACCCGCGGCGAACTCACCCCCGCCACCGACCCCGACACCACCGCCGAACTCCTGTTCACCACGGTCCTCGGCCTGCGCGTCCGCGAACGGGCCGGCCACGACCCCGCCCTGCTCACCACCACCATCACCGCGACCCTCACCGCCCTCCTGCCCACCCCCACCTGACCCGCCCCCCGAACGCTCCCGCAGCCTGCGGCGCTGTCGGTGAATCGACCGGACGATGCCGACGAGGTCGTCCCACCGCTGCTCGGGCTCACCGGCCCTGCAGCCCGCCGTACGAACCCGTGGACCGGGATGCGGACGGTGGAGGAACTCGACTTTCGAACCGATCACGGCCACTGACGAGCCAAGATGAACTACCTATCCGGACGCACCCATGCCGGCGGGAGCACTGCCCGGACCCTTCGGGGCGGGTCACGGCCTCAGCCGAACAGGCCTGGAACCGGCTCCAGCGGCAAGGCTGATCGCTACGGGCGGTGAAGAGCGGGGGTCTGCAGACGTCGAATGGTGGATTGAATTCGGAGCCGGAGGGCTAGGCCATCGGATGCCGACTCGATCTGGACGTGCCGCAGCTGGTGCCCGGCAAGGCCAGCCGTTGGATCGAAGGTGAAGTCGCGGATGGCGTGTACGCGCTTGACCTGACCGTCGTCGACGATGGGCCACTCTGCGGTTTCGATCATGCCACCAGGGCCCGCCGGGATCATGACCACGTTGAACGGCTGGATCTCCGTGACCTCGGCGAGTTCCACCTGTCCTTCGGCGAACGACGTCCACGTGAACTCACGCGGTCCGGTGCGGTCGAGCCGGCCGCTGCTCTGTGCCGCGATGTTCGGCCCGGACAGAATCTGACGGAAGAAGAAGTCACCACCGGAGATCGTCAGCAGGTTCGCCGCATTCTCCCCTTCTCGCCCGAACAAGCCGGTAGGAAGGATCAGAACCGCCAAGAGGTTGGCGAAGGGGTCGGTGTGCGCACTCACGTCGGAGAAGGCAACCTCGAATTCAAGATCACCGGTCAGCGTGTCGCCTTCTCCACGTCCGGAAGCAGTGAATTCGATGTCGTTCACCCTGCCGGATCCTTCGATCACGAGCGAAAAAGGACCCGGACCACGCTCGGCGCTCATGACGTCCTCCGCTCGCGAGAAATCCTGAAGACAGGCCACTCTTGATGTTCCGCTCCTGTCCGGGCGCCAATCCGGCAGACCCTGCGTTTGACGGTATCCAGGGCCTTTGATTGCCTCGCGCGCCCCTTCCCAGGATGACGGGGCGTTTCACACCGCGGCGAACGGTAATCAGTCCTCAGGACCAGCACAGATCGTCGACGTGCGCGCACCCGTGCCGGACGCGGCGTTCCGAAAACCGGATCCGCACCGAACCCGACCCATGACGGCTCTCCTGCTCCAGAACGGCCCACAGCGCCTTCTGGCCTTCGCGACCCTGGCGTACTCCGCCGGCAGCGGTGTCTTCCTCACCGCGGGGGTCCTCTACTTCAACCAGCTGATCGGGATTCCCGTTGCGCAGGTCGGGTTGGGGCTGAGCCTCGCAGGGCTCCTGTCCCTTGCGGCCGGTGTCATGGTCGGGCGGCTGGCCGATGCGCGCGGCGCCCGCGGCGTGATGGCACTGATGCTGTCGGTGCGAGGCGCCGCCACCGCCGGATTCATCGCGAGCACCTCGTTCACCGGCTTCGCCATCACCGTCAGCCTGGTCATGTGTGCGCATTCTGCGGGGCTCGCGGCGCGAAGCCCCTTGATCCGGCAGCACGGCGGACCGCGGCCACAGGAATTCCGCGCGTATCTGCGCTCCGTCACGAACGTGGGCATCTCTCTCGGCGCATTGGCAGCCGGCTGCGCCACGCAGTTCGATTCTTCCTTCGCCTATCGGGTGCTCACCGCAGGCAGCGCGTTGTCCTACATGGTCGCGGCCACGCTGATCATCATGCTTCCCTCCGCGCGGCGGGTCGCGGCCCCGCAGGCGGCACACCGGTGGTGCGCTCTGCACGATGGCCGCTATGTCACCCTGGCTCTTCTGGACGGCGTCATGGCGCTGCAATTCAAGGTCTTGACCGTGGGCCTGCCCCTGTGGCTCATCCTGACCGGTTCGCCGCGGTGGCTGACGGCCACGGCAATGATCGTCAATGCGGTCATGGTGATTCTCTTCCAGGTACGGGCCAGTCGTGGCGTCACCTCTCCCCGGAGCGGAGGGCGCGCTTACCGTCGCGCGGGCCTGGCCTTCTTCTCCTCGTGCACGATCATGTCCCTGGTCGGCGAGGCTCCGGTGTGGGCGGCGACCGCCGGCATCCTGTGCGCCGCCCTCGTCCATACGGTGGGCGAATTGTGGCACGCTGCGGCGGGTTTCGAGGTCTCCTTCACGCTTGCGCCCGATCATGCTTCCGGACAGTACCTCGGCGTGTTCGGCCTGGGCATGGGCCTGGCGGACTTCGTAGGGCCCGCATTTCTGGTCCTCTTGTGCACGAATTTGGGCAGACCGGGCTGGTGCCTCCTGGGCTCGATCTTCATGCTCACCGGATTCGCGGCTCCGATGCTCATTCGCAGAGCTGAGGCGGGGCGATCGTGGCCCGGTGCCGACGGCGCACCTGACTCCGCGCAGAGTCCGGCAACAGGAAGAAGTGGTTCCGGGCTGCCCGGAAAACCTCTGGACCCGAGCACCGAATTATTCTCACCTGTCCTACAGCGGCCATTCACTCGACTTCGCCGACATTGAATACGAACGAACCCTTGTGTTTCAATACATATCGATGAACGCCGTGCGTGCCGCCTGTTTCGACTTGTACTCGACCCTGATCCACGAAAGCCCGGACAACACTTTCTATCAATCGGTCGCCGATGACCTCGACTATGATTTCAGGCACTGGTACCGCGCCTACAAGAATCGCGGCATCGAATCCATGTCAGGCGCGCTGGAGGGCATGACGGAGCGCGTCCTGATCGCGGGAAACGATGTCGGGCAAAGCCGGTCTTTCCAGATGGTCTCCGAGGTGGTGGACCGAAGGTTTCCTCAGTTCGTCGCCAACATCTCGATCGATCCCGAGGCCCTGCCGGCCCTTCGACTCCTACGATCCCTCGACATCCCGATCGCCCTCGTCTCCAACGCCTCATCTTATTCGGAAACAGTTCTCGACGAATTGCGACTGAGGCCGTTCTTTGATTCGATCACCCTCTCCTACCGCATAGGCAGGATGAAACCGCATCCCGACATATATCTACGAGCGGTGGCAGATATATCGATCCCACCGGAGTCCTTCGCTTTTGTCGGCGATGGTGGCGATGATGAGCTCGCCGGCGCCCGGGCCATAGGAATGCGCACCATTCTCCTCGATCGGGATCTGCCGCACCGCCACGCCGCAGAAGCCGACGCCGACGCCGTCGTCGCAGGCCTCCAGGCCGCCGCGGCATCGATCGTCGGACCGGCGGCGGTGCTTCGCAGGAAAAGGGATGTTCATGACCAACGCGCCCGTTGATTCTCCGCACACCCTCGCGGTGCACGCCGGACAGTCGGCTCCTGAGGACCTCCCCTCCCCTCCCCTGTCGGTGACGGCCGCGATCCCCCTGGAATCCGTTGAGCACGGCTGGGAGCAGCTGACCCGGGAAACGGTGCCCAACACCGCCTACCAGCGCTATGCGAACCGCACCGTCGGCGTGCTGGAGGAGAAGTTCGCCCGGCTCGAGGGCGCCGAACACTGCCTGGCGTTCAACAGCGGCATGTCGGCCTGCTACGCGACCTTCCGCGCGTTGACGGCGGCCGGCGACCACATCGTCACTCAGCATGCCCTCTACCACGAGATCTCCGACCAGTTCCTCACAGACGTCCGAGCATGCGGCGTCGACGTCACCTTCGTCACCGACTACTCCGTCGAGTCCTTCACCGCGGCGATGACCGAACGGACACGGCTGGTCTTCGTGGAGACGCCCACCAACCCCGTTCTGCTCGACGTGCCCATCGGCAAGCTCGCCGAAGCGTGCCACGAACGCGGCGTCATCCTGGTCGTCGACAACACGCTGCTCACGCCCGTCTACCAGCAGCCTCTGCGGCTCGGCGCCGACGTGACGGTGTACTCCACCACGAAGAACATCAACGGCCACGGCGACGCGATGGGAGGCATGGTCTGTTCCGACGACTCCGCGATCGCGCAGCGCCTGGCCACGCATCGCGAGTACACCGGCTCCATCCTCGACCCGTTCTCGGCCTGGCTCACCCTGCGCGGGATGCGCACTCTGCCACTCCGTCTCGACCGGCACTCGACCAACGCCTCGACGGTCGTGGAGCTGCTCCGCAGGCATTACCCGCGCTACCCGGTGGCGACAGTCCTCGACACCCCGCAGGCCCGGACGAACCAGATCGCAGGAGCCACCGGAGTCTTCGCGCTGACGCTGCCCAGCCGGGAGCACGGCACGGAGTTCCTGCGGCGGCTCCGGCTGGTCCGCATCGCGACGACCTTCGGGAATCTGGAGTCGCTCGCCTACCACTTCGGGACCTTCGCCCGCCCCACCCGCGACCTGTCGAAGATCGGGCTCGACTACGGACTCGTCCGCATATCCGTCGGCATAGAGGACCCGCACGACGTCTTCACCGACATCGCGACGGCTCTGGACGCCATGGCCGACGTATTGGAGGGGCGGGATGACCGATGACCTGCGCCTCATCGAAGGCTGCCGGGCCACCGGCTCCTCCGGATGCCACCGCTACGACTACTGGAACGAACAGGCGCTCTTCGACGGCCGGCCTGACACCGGATGGTGCACCCCGAGCAGAACACGGGCCCGGCTGGAGTACCTCGAGGTGGAACTGCCGAGAACGGCCATACCGCTGTTGCTCAGGCTCCAGCATCGGCCCATCGAGGGCCACCTCGGATTCCCCACAAGCATCCGGGTCTACTCCTGCATGTCGTCACCCTGGAACGAGGTGCCCGCGACCCCTGCCCCGACGACCGGACGGCTGTGGCACGCATGGCGTCTCTCCCCCGCCCCGGCCCGGCGCATACGCCTGGAGGTGGACGACATCCAATGGCGACCGGAGGGCAAGTACTTCGTGCAGTTCATGCAGCTGGAGCTGCATGAGACAGCGGAAAGGCTGACCGGGTGATAGTGGAGTTCTTCCGAGACGACGCCGAAAGCGATGAGCAGCCGCACAAGCGCGGCATCTGGTTCACCGACAAGCTGCAGGCGGCCAGCTGGCGGCTCGCCCCCGGCCAGAGCATCATCGCGCACTGCCATCCGGCGGCCGACGAGCTCCTTCTGGTGGTCAGCGGCCAAGGAGAATACCTGGCGTACGACAGTCCGCCCGATGCGGCCGTCTGCTACGTCCCGCGAGCCGACGCCGTCGTGGTCCCGCCGCCGGCGGCCCTCGACGGCACCCTGCCACGTCGGCTCCCGGTCGGCCCTGGAGCGGCGGCGATGACGGAGGCGGGCCGCTATCACGGACTGATCAACATCGGGACCGAGCCCCTGCTCGCCGTCGTCGTGACCGGCCCCGACCCGTCCGGGTCGATCTACACGGTGAGACGCTGACGCCGGTGGGCCCGCCGTCACCGATCGAACCCGCCGGGTGGGTGATCGACACGCTCCGTCGCTACGAGCCCGCGGCCCTGCACACCCAGATCCCGGTGGTCTGGCACCGCGCGCACGGATCACGGGTCTGGGACGAGCAGGGCCGATCCTGGCTGGACTGGACGAGCGGGATCCTCACCGCCAACGCCGGCCACGCGCCTCCGTCCGTCGTCGAGGCGATCTGCGCCCAGGCCAACGCACAACTGCTGCACGCGTACGGATTCCCCACCGCGGTGCGAGCGCGCGTCGTACGCGCTCTCTGTGACCTGACGGGATTCCCTCAGGTGGTCCTGGCCACGACAGGTGCCGAGGCCGTGGAGGCATGCCTGAAGATCGCACGCAGCCGGGCCCAGGCGGCAGGGCGCGCCAGGGCTGTCATCGTGAGTTTCGACGGGGCCTTTCACGGTCGCACGCTCGGCGCCCAGATGGCCGGAGGCCTGGCATCGCAGAGACAGTGGACGAGGCCTCTGGGAGACGACGTGTTCGTGCGTGTGCCCTTTCCCGCGCGGGGCAGCGCCTGGAAGACCGCCCACCTGGAAGAGGCACTGGCCTGTGTCGGTGCCGCTCCGGCCGATGTCGCGCTGGTCCTCACCGAGATCTACCAGGGTTCCACGCTGGAGATCATCGACGGGCGGGCGCTCCGGCTCCTGCGGGATTGGTGCGACGCCAACGGGGCGCTGCTCGCGCTGGACGAGATCCAGTCAGGATTCGGACGCACCGGCACATTGTTCGCTCACATGCAGTTCGGGGTCAGGCCCGACCTGCTGCTCTGCGGTAAAGGCATCTCAGGTTCGCTTCCCGTCTCCGCGGTCCTCATCGCGGATGCCCGCCATACGGCCCACCTGGCGCCCGGTGATCTGTCGACGACTCATGCCGCCAACCCGGTGTCGTTGGCGGCGGTGGAAGCCAACTTGAAGCTATTCTCCGACCAAGGGATCGTCGCCCAGGCGGCACGGGGAGCCGAGGTGTTCTGCACCGCGCTGGCGGCATGGCTGGCCCGAAGCTCCCGCCGACGCGTCTACGGGGTTTTCGGGCTCGTTGCCGGGATAGGGATGTCCGGTCCGAGCGGCGCCGACTCTCGTGAGGCGGCCACCGCCTTGGTCGAGGCCTGTGCCGAGCACGGCCTGCTGCTCTGCGCCCCAGCGGGCAGAGGAGGAACGATGGTGAAACTGATGCCGCCGCTCACCACGTCCATCGTGGACCTCGAAGAGGGGTTCGCCCGGCTCGACGACGCCGCCGAAGCCCTCGGATGACAGACCGCCTCGGTCCGGACGACAGGGAGACTCCGTGACGGCTCCGGGTTTCGTCCTGTTCGGCGATCTGCCGAAGATCGCCCCTTTCGTCATCGAGCTGCACCAGCGCGGACTCCACGTCCTGGTCATCACGGGAACGCCCGAATCCAGCCTGGAGCGCGCGGCCCACGGTTTCCTGCGTGCTCCCGGCCACCCTCTCGGCCTCATCCACGACCTCGCGCTCATCTCCGCCCACGACCAAACCGCCGTACTCCGGCGCATCCGCTCCTGGACGGAGACCCACACCATCCGCGGAGCCTTCTCCACCGCCGAGACCTACGTCGAAATCGCCTCCGTGGTGACCGACCTCCTCGACCTTCCAGGCATCGGCCTGCGCGCAGGCCGTGTCGCTCGCAACAAACACCTGCAACGCCTCTACCTCACGCGTTGGAGCCCTCGCCACACCATCGCCTCCGCCAGCCGAGCTCACCAGGCCCACGAGCTCCTCGACCGATGCCCCACCATCATCAAGCCGCTCACCCTCTACTCCAGTATCGGTATACGCCGAATCACCGACCACGATGACCTGAACGCCGCGCTCGCGGCTGCACCTGATCAGGACTTCCTCATCGAGGAGCGCATCACGGGACCCGAGTTCTCGGTGGAGTCCATCGTCCAGAGCGGGAAGGTCGTGTTCGCCGCGGTGACGGAGAAGCTCACCAACGAAGGCGAGTCCCCGTACTTCGTCGAACTGGGGCACACCACACCCCCCTTGGGTCTCGCCGAACCCGGCGGTCTGCTCGACGCCAACGCGAGCATCCTCGAACGGCTCGCGTTCGGTACCGGTATGGCGCACACCGAGTTCCGTCTGGCCCCCGACGGCCGCGCGGTCCTCATGGAGATCGCGGCACGGCCTCCCGGAGACGGGATCATGGCGCTCCACCATCTGGCGACGGGCAGATCGCTGGAGGGGTCGATCATCACCGCGCTGCTCGGAGGCGAGGTGGACCATCCGAGCCCGACCCGGTGGAGCCGACAGATCTACCTCGACCACACCCCCGGGACGCTCATGGACGTCACCGCCACCTCCACCGGTACCGAGCCGCGCTGGCTCACCCGTACCGGCGTCTGGCCGCTGCCCCGGCCCGTCCACCCTCATGAACCCGCCAGGCTGCACGACATCCTCATCCTCAAAGAACAGGGAGAGACGCTCTACCGGATCGCCGAGTCCTCCCACCGCGCGGTCACCGCGATCTTCGATGCGCCGGCACCGGCCGACCTGCGGCGACTCGACGACGAACTGCGCGCTGCCATCACCGTCCGAACGGAGTGATCGACATGAGCCTCTCGGTACTTCTCGTCGGCAACAGCGGAATGGCGCATGCCTTCGCATGGGGGCTGTCCCGCTCCAGCGTCACCGGCCGTATCCACGGCATCGGTGCCAACATCGGGGTCGCCGCCGTCGGTGAGTGCCACGACGTCGATCCCTACGACGTCACCGCGATCGCCGACCTCGCCGAACGCAGGGCGATCGACATCGTCGTCCCCCTGGGCGCGAGCTATCTCGCCGCAGGCGTCTGCGACACCGTGCAGGCGCGTGGGATCGCCGCATTCGGCCCCACCGTCGCCGCGGCCCGGCTGGAGAACTCCAAGGCGTTCTTCAAACAACTCGCGACCGACGCCGGGGTGCCCACTCCTCGGTACGCGGTCTTCGACGATCCCCGAACAGCCATCGCAGGCCTGGACGACTTCGCCCCTCCTTACGTGGTCAAATGCTCCGGACAGGCGGACGCCACCGCCGTCAGGATCTGCGACGACCGTCGCGACGCCGAGGCAGCGATACGCCGGGTCGGTGCCCTGGTCGATCCAGGTATCAGCGACGTGCGCATCATCTTGGAGGAACACGTCACCGGGGACGAACTGTCGTTCTTCGCCGTGACGGACGGGACCTCATGCCGGATACTGCCCAGCGCACGCGACCACAAAAGGTCGTCCTCCGCCCCTGGGGCGCCGAACACCGCGGGCATGGGTGCGTTCTCACCGGTCCCCGGTGTGGATCCCGCGACGTCCGAGGAGCTCATGGCGGCGTTCGTCACGCCGATCCTGGGGCAGTTGCGAGCACGAGGCATCACCTACACCGGCATCCTCTACGCCGGCCTCATCTCCACTCCGCTGGGGTGGCAGATCCTGGAAATGAACGTTCGGCCGGGTGACCCCGAGGCCCAGGTCATTGTGCCCAGGCTGGAAACCGACCTGGGCCTGCTGCTGCGGGAAACCGTCGAACACCGCCTCGCCGGCCTGAGCCTCGCGGCGCGGCCCGACGCGTATCTCGGTGTCGCCCTCACTCCCTCTGACTACCCCTACGATTCCACCAGGAATGTCCCGGTCACCGGACTGACCGAGGCCGCCGGCCGGGACGGAGTCCTGCTGTTCCACTCCGGCTTGAAGCGGGGCCCGAACGGCTACCTCACCACGAAGGGCCGGATCACCCACGTGATCGGCAGCGGCCCGACCCTCGCCGACGCCCGGACGGCCGCCTACTCCGCCGTAGAGCAGATCAGCTTTCCCGGAATGCACTACCGGGACGACATCGGCCACCAGACGGTCACGCAGGCTCACCGGCGTCCTGCCCCGAGAAGGCGAGGTCCAGACGGGTGAGGCGGCGGACCATCAGGCTGGGCACGTATCGGGTGGGTGCGGTGCGGTGGAAGGGCTCGGCGTCGAGGAGGGCTTTGACGGCGAGGTTCGCTTCGAGGCGGGCGAGGCGGGCGCCGACGCAGAAGTGGATGCCGCGACCGAAGGCGGTGTGGGATCGGATCGCGGGCCGGTGGAGGTCGAGGCGGTCGGGGTCGGGGTCGGGGAAGGCGTCGGGGTCACGGTTGGCCGCACCCCGCGCCAGCATCAGGCGGGACCCGGCGGGGAGGCGGACGCCGCCGAGCTCGGTGTCGCGGGTGGTGCGCGACGGACTCGCCGTCTGGGGCGAGGTCTTCACCGCCCTCATCCGCGCGATCCTCTCCGACCCCACCTGGGGCGACAGCCTGCCGCACATCGTCCGCGACCGGGAACCCGTCCGCCTCGATCTGCGTCACCGCGGCGTCCGAGGAGAGGGTGTTCCACGCTCGGTAGGCGGCTCTTGCGTGGCCGGCCGCGCTCAGTCCTCCCGGGCGTCGTAGGCGGCTCTGGCCAGGTCGACGCCGGGCATGTGCTCTTCGGCCCATGACGCCAGGGAGTCCAGGAGGGCCGGGAGGCTCTCTCCCGGCGGGGTCAAGGAGTAGTCCACGCGGGCGGGGACGCCGGGGACCGCGGTGCGCAGGACGAAGCCGTCGCGCTCAAGGGAGCGCAGGGTCTGGGTGAGCATCTTCTGGCTGGCGCCCGCGACGGTCCGGGACAGCGCGTTGTAGCGGACCGGTCCGTCGGCGAGGGCCCGCAGGACGAGCGGGGCCCACTTGTCGCCGAGCCGGTCCAGCAGGCGGTTGGCGGGGCACGCCGCGGCCCGGCCGAGGTGGTGGGAGGACGCGGTCCCATGCGGCGAGGAACCGGTCCACGCCGTACCGCTTGAGGGCGGCCCCACGAGCCGCCTTCCCGCGTTCGGCGGCCTCGGCCGAGTCGTTCATGAGCCGGCGCAGGCCCCTGTCCAGCACATCGGGATCGGTGGGGATGATGCCCGCGTCGTTCGGCACCGCCTCGGCCGCCTCAGTCGTCGCCAGCACGACGACCGGCATGCCGAGCATCATCGCCTCGATCAACCCACTGGCTCCCGCTCACCGACGATCTCTCCGACGCCGTCGTGAAGCTCCTCGGCGGCATCCCGCTCGGCGACGACGTCTACGCCTGGGGCGCGGGCGAGGCGGGCGTGATGCGCGCGCTCCGCCGCCACCTGCGCAACGACCGCGGCATCCCCGCCGGCCGCATCGCCGTCCGCGGCTACTGGCGCCTCGGGGGCGTCGGCGCGCCCCCGCGCGACGAGGACTGAGCGCGCGGGCCGGTGCCGCGCTCTGCCGGACCGCCGTCTCGGCGCCGGACACCCCGGGGCGGCGCCCGGCTCGGCGGTGTCCGCGGGCAGCGGGCGCGGGGGCGGCGCTCGGCCGGACCGCTCCCGCCTCGCCCTGGCCGTACCGGTTCCGGCAGGGGCCGCCGCGCCGTTCCGATCACGAACGCGGTGGGCACCTTCCGGGGGGGAGGCGGAAGTGGACACCGGATACACGTTGCGCGACCGGGGGCGGAACCTCGCGGTGGAGCTCTGGGCGGCGAACGGCAGGCAGTGCGCGCTGCTGCTGATGGAGGGCAGACCCGTCCAGGCGCGCGCGGCCCGGGTGTTGCGCTCTGCGGCGTTCGAACTCGGTGAGGCACCGGCCGGGCCCCGGGAGGCGCGGTCCCGGCAGCGCGTGAAGGTGCGGTTCCTGTGGGGCGGGCGGGCGTGGGCCTGCGATCTGCTGGACGTCCACGGCCGCCGAAGGCTGTGGAGGTCCCCGATCGTCACCCGGTTCACGCCCCCGCCGGGCTGCCGGGCACGGCGGTGGCACGAGATCCGGGAACGGCATCCGGCCCTGTACGCGATGCGCCACGTCGTCAACGAGGGGATCGTGATGACCGCGGCCCTCCTGGGCATCGGCGCGCTGCTCTCGGCCCTCTTCCGCCATCTGCTGCCGCGGATCGACTGGTCGTGGCTTCCGGACCCGCCATCCTGGGATCTCCCGGACTGGGACCCGCCCGATCTCGACTGGCTCTCCTACGCCCTCCCGATCGTCGTGGCCCTGTACCTCAGCGTGCGCGAGCTCCGGCGCCGCCGCAGGCGCCTGGACCGGGAACGCCGCTTCGAGTCGGCCCGCCGCCGTGGCGGCCGGCGCTGACGCCCGGCGGCGCCTCGAACCCGCGGACGACGCACCCGTGCGCCGCGCGAGCGCACCGCCGAGGCCGCGTGCGTCCTCACGGGCGCGCGCACGATGCGCCCGGCGCCGGACCGGGGCGGGGCTCGGTCCGCAAGAAGAGCGTGTGCCGATCCGGCGGCGGCAGGGCTTCTTAGGAGCGGGAGGAAAGATCGCCTCGCGTCATGAGCGGCATCACTGTTCTTCGTTCGCGAAGACCGAAGACGCCGCCGACCCGGCCATCACCCGGGTCGGCCGGGTGTCACCGGTGCGGCTCGTTGTCCAATGCGGCGAGGGCGCTCTCGACGGCGGCGAGGCCTGTCGGGCCCAGGCGGGGGACCGCTTCAGGCAGGCGGCCGAGTATCTCTCTGAGATCGCCGACGCTGTGCAGGCCTGCTCTCTTGAGCAGGTTGTAGGGGCGCACGGGGAGGTCGAGTTCTTCGATGGGATATCGCGCGGTGACCGCAGCCGTGGGCTCCCAGCCCACGGTGCAGAGGTGCGGCCCGATCAGGTCGTCCTCGTCGGGGGCCGGCGCGGCGAGGAGGTCGAACACCGCGGCCACGGCACGGGCGGACTCCGGGGTGAGAAGCGGCGCCCGGAGCAGGAGGCCCGCGGCGCCGTACCCTTCGGACGCGGCCGCGCGGCCGAGCCCCGCCTCTTCGAGAGCGACCTGGACGTGTGCGGGCAGTGGCAGTTCCCGTACCGAGATCTCCCCGGGCGGTGTCCAAGGCCGCCCGCCCGCCTGCTCCTGTCTCATGGCGACCGCCTCTTCGCGCCTCACAAGAAGGCGTCTGTCGGCTCCGGCGGCGGGGGAAGCCCAGACTACCCCGATTCACCACCCACGCACACGAAGGTTCTGCGGCCGAAGTGGCGGCTGGGGCCATCTTCGGGAGCTGGCGGTCGAGGTTCGGGTACCAGTTGATGCCGCCCGTGAATCCCGACGATGCGCTCGTCCGCCCTGGCGAGATCGATCAGCGCCATGCGTCGTGGTCCGGGGGGTCGATCGTCGGAGAGGTCGTACTCGTCGACGTCCAGGACGGCGCGGTGCGGGACGGGCTCGACATACCGGAGCGGGGGGCTCCCGTTCTGGAGGTGGACGTCGCCCCACCGCATCAGGGCGACGATGGCGGCGGCCGACGCGCTCGACGGCGTTGACGCCCCGCGCGCCTACGGCGGACGGGCCGCTCCCCAGGGAAGCGACGTCCTCGGTTCCGGCCGGACGCTTCCCAGGGGCGTCAGGCCCGGGATCAGGCGATGACGGCGGAGAGCAGGATCAGGAAGCAGCCGATGGAGCACGCGCCGAAGACGAGCGTCCATCCCAGCGTGTGGGCTCCGCCCGCGCCGGGCCCCCGCTCCAGCCGGGCCTCCGAGGGCCGCGCGGGATCGTATTCGAGGGACACCCGCGTTCCCGGCACCGCCGACGGATCGTTCACCACCACCCGCGCGACGCGCTCACAGCCGTCGGAGGCCCTGAAGCTCACCCGCAGAGCCGCCCGCCGCACCTGACCCTTGCCCGCGGTGCCCGGTCCGGGAAGGTCCTCCCGCTCCAGCACCTCCCCGCGCACCCCCACCGCGACCTGCCGGAACCGCCGCTCCGCCAGCAGGTCCCGCGCCATCAACCGCGCCAAGTGCCCGAACGCCAGCCCGATCCCGCCCATGCCGAAGAAGAACACCAGAGATTCCATCCCCCGACGCTAGGAACCGGGCAGGCCTCCCGCGCAGGGACCTCCGCCCCGCCCACCCCGGGCGCTCGTCCGCATCCGGCCGCTCCCGGCTCAGAAGCCTCGCTCGACGAGCCGAGGACCGCCGAGCGTGATCCCTTGGCCGCGGCTCGTATGGATGCCGGTGAAGAACCAAAAAGCGTTCCGTGCGGCTTCGGAGAGCGCGGCCCATGCGGCACGGGGAAAGGACGCCGCGTCCGGGGCGACGACCCCAGGTCCACCGCGAGGGTGCGGTACGGCGGCAGCCACGTCCCCACCGTGAGCCTCCCACTGTCACCGTCTGGGCTCGGGCTGTACGCGGTAGGAGTTCCGGGCGGAAGGGGTGCGCAGTAGAACGAACGCGACAAGACCTGGAAGCAGTGACGGGAGCAGCCACAGCAGGAGGGAGGGGCTGGGCGAAGAGGATGATCACGACGGCGTGCAGCGTCATGAGAAACGACCCGTAAACGACGGTCGAGGGCCGCTTCCGCCGTACCACCCCTTCGCGAGCCGGGCTGTGTTCCGAAGCCACCACTTCCTTCCTAGAGCTCGGTCTGCGATCACCAGACTCCGCAATCGGCCAATCTCGAGTAGGTATTGCATGAAACTGCACATGTGATCAGCCCACCCACGCCAGGGATGAAAAAGGCTCACCGAACAGCAGCAACAAGCTGTCCCACCATTCAGCTAAACAGACCCTGATCGGAATCATTGATATTGGCCAATTCATGACCACCTCATGCCTGTGGGCGCGCCGTGGAACGGATAGCTACTCTGCGTGTCCAGTTCTGTTGATCCGGCTGAACCCGGTGCTGAGGAATCCGCCACCGGTCGTGATGGTGCCCGCCTGCTGGCGACCGTCCCGCGCGGCGTAGCGCAGGTCGATTTCCAGTCGAACGTGTGGACTGGGCTGGTGTTCCTCGTCGCGTTGTTCGTCGGGGGATGGCAGTTCGGGGTGTTCGGGTTGCTCGGCACGGTGGTCGCCACGTTGACGGCGCTCGTGCTGGGGGTCTCGTGGCGTGACAGGGTTTCGCTGGGCCTTGAGGGTTTCTGCGGGACGCTGATCGGCATCAGCCTTGTGCTCTACCTCGACGTCCGGTGGATGACGGTGCTTCTTGTGATCTTCGGGGCGATCGCGGGGAGCGTGCTCACGGCAGCGCTCGTCGTGCTGTTGAAACCCTACGGTCTGCCCACGTTCACCGCGCCGTTCTGTGTGATCACCACCGTGATGGTGATCGGCGGGCCGTCCTTCACCCGGGTGTGGGACCGGCACGCCGGCACCGCACCGCCCTCGGCCACCGACCCGGGAACGGCGCTGAGCTGGGGCGACCTCTGGCAGGGGACGCTCAGCGGCGTGGGGCAGGTCTTTTTCCAGGACCAGTGGTACGTCGGCGTGATCTTCCTGATCGGTCTGTTCATCGCCGGTTGGCGAACCGGGCTCGTTGCGCTCGTGTCCAGCCTGGTGGGCCTGCTCACCGGCTGGGTGCTGGGCGCGCAGGCCGCGGACCTCGGCGCCGGGCTCTACGGCTACAACTCCGTGCTGACGGGCTTGGCCCTCTTCGGAACTTTCGTCCTGGTCACGCCTTTGAGCGCCCTGTACGCCTTCGTCGGCGCGGTGGCCGCGGCGGGCCTGACCGCGGGGATCGGCAACCTCTTCGCGGTGGTGGGCGGCCACACCCTCACCTGGCCGTTCGTGCTCGTGACCTGGGTTTTCCTTGCCGCCGTCCCGATGTACCGGAAGATCGCGCGCGCCTGACGCACCGTTGGTCGGGGCGGACCACTCTGAGAAAGGAATGCAGATGAACCTCACGCCGAGGGAGATGGAGAAGCTCTACATCTTCACCGCGGCCCAGATGGCGCGGCGCCGCAAGGAGCGCGGCCTGAAGCTGAACTACGCCGAGACGGTGTCGATCATCAGCTCGGAGATCGTCGAGGCGGCTCGGGACGGCAAGACCGTGGCGGAGTGCATGGAGCTGGGCAAGCAGATCCTGGGGCCGGACGACGTCCTGCCCGGGGTGCGCGGGATGCTGAAGCTGATGCAGGTCGAGGCCGTCTTCGACGACGGCACGAAGCTGGTCTCCTGCCACGACCCGGTGGGCGGGAAGTGATCCGCCGCGTCGTGCTCGTCGGCGGTGCCGAGAGCCGGGACGGAGGATGCCTGCCGGACCTGCTCGGCGCCGGGGCGCCCGAGGTCCGCGCCGCGGGAAGCGACCTCGCGGCGGCGCTGGCCGACGGGCGACCCGCGGTCGTCGTGCCGATGACGCTGGGCCGCGATCCCGGGCTAGCCGAGAGCGTCGCGCAGGCCCTGCGCTGGGCGGCGCGGGATCGGGCTGCAGGGGATCTGCTCCTGGCGCCGCCCCTGGGCACGCTCGACCACTTGGTCGGGTGGCTGCGCGGCGCGGTGCGGGCGGCGCTCGGCGCGGCGCCGCCCGGATGGGCGGCGCTGCTGGTGGCGCCCGCCGTGGCGCCGGAACCCGACGCCGACCTGTTCAAGGCAGCGCATCTCGTGCGGGCGGGCGCGCCGTCCCGTCTGGTGGAGGTGGCGCTGACGGGGGGCGCGCCGGACGTCGCCGAGGGACTCGACCGGTGCCGCAGGCTCGGCGCGGCCGGGACCGTCCTGGTGCCCGCCTCGTTCGTGCCGCCGCCCGCGACGCACGGTGTCAGGACGGCGGGGCCCCTGCTCGGACCGGCAGCGCTCGGCACCCTGGCCCGCGCCCGCGCCACCGAGGCCGTGCAGCGGTGGGACGCGCACGGCGACGACGGCCTCGCGCAGGCGACCGGCCACGGCCACGGCCACGGCCATGACCACGACCATCACAGCCACACCCATGACCACGGCCATACGCATCACCATGACACCGATCACCACGACCACCGCCCGGACCTCACGGTGCCCGCGGCGGCCTACCCGAAGGAGGCGCGAGCCCATGTCGGATGACGTGTACCTCTACGCCGAAGGCGACATCGAGCTGAACGAGGGCCAGCCGAGGGTGACCCTCACCGTGCACAACACCGGTGACCGGGCCGTCCAGGTCGGCTCGCACTTCCACTTCTTCGAGGCCAACCGCGCGCTGAGGTTCGACCGGGACAAGGCGTTCGGCAAGCGCCTGGACATCCCGGCCGGCACCGCGGTCCGCTTCGAGGCCGGGGACACCAAGCGGGTGAACCTCGTCGAGTACGGCGGCGGGCTGCGCCTGGTGGGCTTCGGCGGCCTGCTGAACGGCAGCGTCCGGTCGCAGCAGGCACACCGCGAGGCGCTCAAGCGCATGCGGGAGCGGGGCTACCTCGACGAGCCGGACACGTCCTCCGGTAAGGAGAGCGGGAAGCCGTCGAAGAAGTCGAAGTCCGAGAAGAAGGGCTGAGCCGCCATGACCACCATGAGCCGTCAGCAGTACGCGGCGATGTACGGGCCCACCGTGGGCGACCGGATCCGCCTCGGGGACACCAACCTCGTCGTCGAGGTGACGAAGGACTACACCGAGGGCCACTACGGTGACGAGACCCAGTACGGCGGTGGCAAGACGGCCCGGGACGGGATGTCGGCCGACCCGGCCTCCGGTCGGGCGGTCGCTCTGGACACGGTGATCACCAACGCGGTGATCATCGATCCGGTGCTGGGTGTCATCAAGGGCGACATCGGCATCAAGGACGGGAAGATCGCCGGGATCGGCAAGTCCGGCAACCCGCACACCCAGAACGGAGTGGACCGCCGCCTCATCGTCAGCGCGTCCACCGAGGTGATCTCCGGGGAGAACCTCATCGCGACGCCGGGCGGGATCGACACCCACGTCCATCTCATCGCGCCGCAGCAGGCGCAGCACGCGCTGAGCAACGGGATCACGACCCTGCTCGGCGGCGGCACCGGCCCCGCCGACGGCAGCCGCGGCTGCACCACGACGCCCGGCGGGTGGAACATCGCCCGGATCCTGCAGGCCTACGAGGACATCCCGATCAACATCGGGGTCCTCGGCAAGGGCAACAGCAGCCTGCCGACGTCGCTGGAGGAGCAGATCCGGGCCGGGGCGTGCGGCTTGAAGGTGCACGAGGACTGGGGCAGCACGCCCGCGGTCATCGACTGCGCCCTGTCGGTCGCCGACGAGCTCGACATCCAGATCACGATCCACACCGACACGCTGAACGAGGCGGGCTTCGTCGAGGACACGATCAACGCGATCAACGGCAGGGCGATCCACACCTACCACTCCGAAGGCGCCGGCGGCGGCCATGCCCCGGACATCCTGCGGGTGACGGGCGAGCCGAACGTGCTGCCCGCCTCCACCAACCCGACGCTGCCGTACACGGTCAACTCGATCGACGAGCTGCTCGACATGACGATGGTGTGCCACCACCTCAGCTACGACGTGCCCGAGGACGTGTCGTTCGCCGAGAGCCGGGTCCGCGCCGAGACCATCTCGGCCGAGACCGTGCTGCACGACCTGGGCGTCATCAGCATCATCGGGTCGGACTCGCAGGCGATGGGACGGGTGGGCGAGTCGTTCACGCGCGCCTTCCAGATCGCCCACCACAACAAGGACAAGCGCGGCCCGCTGCCCGAGGACTCCGCCCGCAGCGACAACTTCCGGGTGCTGCGCTACATCGCGAAGCTCACCATCAACCCGGCCCGCGCGTCGGGGATGGCCGACACCATCGGCTCGCTGGAGGACGGCAAGCTCGCCGACATCGTGCTGTGGCCGGTGCACTCCTTCGGCGCCAAGCCGTCGATGGTGGTCAAGGGCGGGCTCATCAGCTGGGCTCCGATGGGCGACCCGAACGCCTCGCTCCCAACGCCGCAGCCGGTCTACTACCGGCCGATGTACGGCGCCTACGGCAAGGCGCTCGCCAGCACCTGCGTCACCTTCATGTCGGGCGCGGGGATCGAAGCGGGGGTGCCGGAGAAGCTCGGGCTGAACCGGCTGATCCGGCCGGTCCGCCAGTGCCGGACCGTCGACAAGCGGCACATGCTTCACAATTCCACCCTTGCCGACATTCGCGTCGACCCGGAGACCTACAAGGTGACGGTGGACGGCGAGCCCGCGCACATCGAGCCCGCCAAGAAGCTGCCGCTCAACCGGCTCTTCTTCCTGGCATGAGCATCGAAGGGGGCCGTGCGGACCTCGGTCCGCTGCTCGCCCAGCTCCAGCTCACGGACTCGGGCTTCCCGAGCGGGATGTACACCCTTTCGCACGGGCTCGAAGGGTATGCCCAGCTCGGGCTGGTCGGCCCGGAGGGCCTGCGGGACCTGCTCACGGACCTGCTCTACCATTCCGTCGGCCCGGGGGACGCCACGGCGCTGGTCCTGGCCCACCGCGCGGTCCGCGCGGGCGACTGGGACCGGGTCGTCGAGGTCGACCGGCGGCTGCACGCGATCAAGCTCAGCCGCGAGCAGCGCACGGCCGCCGTGCGGACCGGCAAGCAGGTCCTCGACACCGCGGTTTCGGCGTTCGCGGTGCCCGAGGCGGCCCGGCTCGCCGCGCTCGTCGCCGAGCGCGCCACGCCGGGCAACCACGCGGTGGTCGTCGGCACGCTGTACGCGGGTCTCGGCGTCTCCGTCGAGCAGGCGGTCGCCGGGGACCTGTACGCGTTCGCCGCGAGCTGGGCGGCTGCGGCGGTCCGGTTGGCGCGCACCGACTTCCGCAGGGCCCAGGCCCTGCTGCGCGAGGTGCGGCCCGACCTGGCGGCCGTCGCCGGCCTGGCGCTGGCCGCCGAGGACCCGCGGGACCTGCACGGCTCGACGTTCGTCGCCGACACCGTCTCGGCCGCGCACGAGCGGGCACCGGCCCGCCTGTTCGTCACCTGATCGACCTGATCGACCTGATCGACACCCCTGGCGAAGGAGGAAGTACATGCAACTGAACGAGGTCTTCAAGGTCGGGATCGGCGGGCCCGTCGGCTCGGGCAAGACCGCGCTCATCGAGGCGCTGGTGCCGATGCTCAAAGAGCGGGGCCGGCACATGGGCGTCATCACCAACGACATCTACACCCAGGAGGACGCAGAGCACGTCCGGCGGACCCTGACCGGGGTCCTCGACGCGGACCGGATCGTCGGCGTCGAGACCGGCGCCTGCCCGCACACCGCGGTCCGCGACGACCCGACGATGAACCTCGCCGCGGCGGCCGACCTGCTCGACCGGTTCCCCGACATCGACCTGCTCCTGTTCGAGAGCGGCGGCGACAACCTGACGCTCACCTTCAGCCCGGTCCTGGCCGACATGTACATCTTCGTCCTCGACACCGCGGAGGGCGAGAAGATGCCCCGCAAGCGCGGTCCGGGCACGACGGACTCCGACCTGCTCGTCATCAACAAGATCGACATCGCTCAGTACGTGCGCACCGACCTGTCGGTCATGGAACGCGACGCGCGCGCCGTGCGCGGCAACGGCCCCGTCATGCTGACCGACTGCCTCACCGGCACCGGCGTCGGCGAGGTCGCCGACCTCATCGAGACCCGGGCGGGAGCGGCGTGTACCGCGCCGGCGTAGCCGAGGCGAGCGGTCCCGCGGCGGTGGACCGGCTCTCGCCCGAGCGATACGAGCCGTGCTGGGTGCCCGAGCCCGTCCGGCGGCACTCCCGCGAGCCGGACATGCTGCCGGTGGGCAGCCCCGGGAAGGTCGGCGTGCTGGAGCTGGCGTTCGAGCGGATCGGGCCGCGCACCGAGCTGACCGGGCACTACCAGAAGGCGCCGCTGCACATCACGCGCCCGCTCTACCACGACCCGGCCAGGCCCGACCTCCCGTACGTCATGCTCATGATGAACGGGGGCGGCATCCTCCAAGGCGACCGCTACCGCCTCGACGCGTCCTGCGGAGCCGGGGCGGCGGTGCACCTCACCACCCAGGGCGCCACCCGGCTGTACCGGATGGAGCAGGACTACGCGACCCAGCTCGTCCACCTGACGGTCGGGCCCGGCGGCTACCTGGAGTACCTGCCCGATCCGACGATCCCGTTCGGCGGGTCCCGCTACTACCAGCGGATCGCCGTGGAGGCGGCCGACGACGCCACCGTCGTCCTGGGCGAGACGCTGCTCGCCGGCCGGCTCGCGCGCGGTGAGCGGCACGCCTACACCGCCTACTGCAGCGACGTGGAGGTGCATGATCCGGACGGGCGGCTGCTGTTCGCCGACCCGGTGCGCCTGGTGCCGGAGGAGCGCGCCCCCACGGGACCGGCGGTGATGGACGGATTCGGCGTGGTGGCGTCCCTGTACGTCGTCTCGGGGCTGCGGCCCGCCGAAGAGATCGCCGACGCCCTGCACGAGACGCTCGCCGGGACGGGACTGCGGGCGGGCGCGGGGGTCCTGCCCGGCGACCGGGGGGCTTGGGCCCGCGTCCTCGGCGCACGATCGCCCGAGGTCAACGCGGCCTTCTCGGCCGCGTGGGACACCGTGCGCAGGCTGCTGCTCGGCGTGCCCGCACCGGACATGCGCAAGCAGTAGCGCGGACGACATCCGAAGGAGGACGGGCCGTGAGCGAAGCGGGCGAGCATCTCGGACGACGGGAGCGAGCAGAGGCCTCGGCGCTGGACCGGACGGGTGCGAGCCCGCCGCTCCATCCGGGTGCCATCATGACGGCGGTGCTCGACGTCGCGCTCGGCGGCGCGCTCGGCGCCCTGGCCCGCTGGCTCATTACCGCGGCCATGCCCGGCGCGCAGCGCGGCTTCCCGTGGGGGACCCTGACGGTCAACCTCCTCGGCTGCCTGCTCATGGGCTTCCTCACCGCCTATCTGATCAAGGGGCGCTCGCCGGCCTTCGCCCGCCCGCTCCTGGTGACCGGCTACCTCGGCGGCTTCACCACCTTCTCCCACCTCGTCGACGGGATCGCCGCGCTCGGCCGCGATCCCGGGTGGGGCAGCGGCGTCGGCTACGCCTTCGCCAGCGTCGTCGGCGGCTGGATCGCGATCGTCCTCGGCCTGTGGGCGGGCCACCGGACGCCGCACCGGGACGCCGCGGGGGGCACGCGATGACGGCGCTGCTCGTGCTCATCGGAGGAGCCTTCGGAGCCGTCCTGCGCTACCTCCTGGACACAGCGGTCAAGAAGCGTGCGGGCAAGGCGTTCCCTTGGGGGACCCTGACGGTCAACCTCCTCGGCGCCGCGATCCTGGGCGGGCTGCACGGCGCGGGCGTCGGCACCTCGGCCGAGGCGCTGCTCGGGACGGGTTTCTGCGGCGCGCTGACCACTTTCAGCACGTTCGAGCTGGACACCGTCCACCTCTACCAGGACGGGCAGTACGTCAAGGCGGGCATCAACGTGCTCGCCTCGCTCGTGCTGGGCCTCGTCGTGTTCGGCCTCCTGTACGCGCTCTTGTCGCACGTCTGACGGCGCGGACCGCACCGCTGGAAAGGAGGAGCGGGACATGGCGACGGGCGGCGCGCGCGCCGACACCAGGGGCTGGCTCAGCCGTGCCTTCGCATGGTCCGACGCGCCCCCGTCCCGCGCCGAGGCGGTCTGCGCCGCCCTCGCCTTCGCCGCCGTGATCGCGCTGTCCACCGCGCTGGGCGAAGCGGCGGTGGGCCTGTTCATGGCGGCCGGGATCGTGCTGGCCGCCGTCCGCCCGGACACCGGCGCGCACCGCACCCGGGTGATCGGCACGGTCGTCCCGCAACTGAGCGGCGCGGCGGGGCTGGTCATCGGTCAGCTCTCGCACGGGCTCGGCTGGGGGACCGTGGCGGTGACCACGCTGGTGGCTCTGGTCTCCGGGCTGGTCAGCCCGATCGGCAAGATCGTCTCGACGGCGGCGCTCAGCCTGTTGTTCCTCGAGGTCATCGGGACCGGAATCCCGGCGGGGGAACAGTGGTGGGCGCCCCCACTGTTCCAGGTCTCCGGTGGGATGTTCTATCTGCTGCTCGTCGTGCTGAGCTGGCGGCTGCCCGGCGGCGGGGGCGATCCCGGCAAGCGAACGGTCGCCGAGGTCTACGCGCGGATCGCCGACCTGGTCGACGCGCCGGGCCGGCCGGGCGACGACGCCGCCGCCCTCAGCGAAGCCGTCGACCGGGCCGAGGACACGCTCCTGCGGCACCAGATCCCCGCGGCGGGCCGGCAGGACCCGGAGACGCGGTGGCTGATCGCTCTCTTGACCGCCGCGGGGCCGCTGATGGAGGTGGTCAGTGTGCTCGTCGGGTCGGTGCGGCCTGCCCCGCCGGGGTTCGCCGACACCGTCCGCCGGATCGCCGAGGCCGTTCGCGCGGGACGGCGGGACGCCGTCATCCCGGCCGCCGTCGACGACCCGGTCTTCGCCGCCTCGCTGGACGGCGTGCTGCGCGCCCTGCGCGGCCAAGACGACGGCAAGCTGTGGGACGCGGCGGCCGACCCGCAGCCGCGCCGAGCGACCGAGGCCGTTCGGACGGCGCTGACGTCGGCGTCGTCCTGGCGCTACGGCGTCCGGCTCGCCCTGTGCATGGGCATCGCCTCGGCGGTCGTGGAGTTCCAGGCCCCGCACCTCCTCGGCCTCCCCTCGTTCCACTCCTTCTGGGTACCGCTGACCGTCGCGATCGTCATGAAGCCCGACCTCGGCTCGGTGTTCGTCCGGGCGTTCCTGCGCGCCACCGGAACGGTGGCCGCCGCCGTGCCGACGCTGCTGCTGCTCGTCGCCGTCCCACGCGGAGGCTGGGCGGCCGTGCCGCTCGCGGCCTTCCTGGGCGCGCTCATCCCGCTGTTCAAGAGCAGGTCGTACGCGATGCGCGCGGTCACCGTCACCCCGATGATGCTCTTCCTGCTGGACACCGTCTCATCGCAGCCGCCCGGGGAACTCGTCGCGGCGAGGCTCGCCGACACCCTGCTCGGCTGCGTGATCGTCCTCGTCTTCGGGTACGCGCTGTGGCCGGGAAGCTGGCGCGTCCGGCCCCGGGAGAGGACTGCCGAGGCGCTGGTCCTCATCGCGGACTACGTGCAGGCGGCCTTCACCGCCCCGCCCGACGTGCGGGGCCGGGAGCGGCGCAGGGTTCACCGGGTCCTCAACGGGCTGCGCGCGCGGATCGACCGGCTGCTCGCCGAGCCGCCGCCCGCGAGCCGCGCCGGCGCGGCCTGGCGACCCGCGGTGCTCGGGCTGGACCGGCTCGCCACCGCCGTCACCGCCGCCGCGGTCCGGGCGGACGCCGCGGGCGCGCCGCCCCCGCCGGACGCCGTCGCGGCCGTCGCCGCGGAGATCCGCGCGACCGCCGGCGAAGTCAGGCTGGGCCGGAACCTCCCGGTCCGGGAAGACGCGCCGCAGGCGGAGGTCCTGCGCGACGTCTCCGCCGAGATCCGCGCCGTGCGGTCGGTCCTGCCCCGCTGACAGGGGTCAGCTCCGGCGCCCGGACCGGGGCCTCGCCGCCGCAGCGGCGAGGACGCAGGCGGCCAGGAGGGCGGTGGCGGCCCACAGCGGCGCCGTCGGGTCGACCGCGCGGCGCAGCAAGCCCCGAGGCGCAGGCCCCGGCCAGCAGCGCGCAGATCGACAGCAGCCTGCGGCCCTGCCGGGCGGGCGCGACCGACTCGGCGAACAGCGACGTGAGCGTCGTCGTGACGACCGTCATGTTCACGTCCCTGACCCGGAGGGCACGCACCACCGCGTACTGCCAGCCCATCGAGAAGGCGAGCGTCCCGATGACGGCGTCGCGCGGCCCTGTGAACCCCGCCCGGGTGGTGACCGGCCCGACCGCGCCGACGAGGAGACCTTGGATCGCGATGCCCGCCGCGAACCGCAGGCCCCGGTGCGCGAGACGGGCCGCGGTCCGCAAGGCCGGCCCCGCGCAGCCCGCTCCGGCACCGAAGGCGGCGAGGGACAGGGCCGGGGACAGGGACGACCCGTATCCGGCCAGGCCCAGCCCGAGGATGACGATGTTGCCGGTCATCGCCGCGACGAACACCCTGCCGAGGTCGAGGAAACTGGTCGCGTCGACCCTCCCGGTGGTGAACGCCAGCACGAGCAACAGCGCGGGCAGGGGCCCGTCCCGCTCGCTGCTCGTCACGGCGGCGCGTGCGCGCTCAGCCGATGCGCAGCTCGGTGTCGAGGCCCTCGATCTCCTCGCGGGCGCTCGGCCGCAGCTTGCACAGCTTGTCGACGACCTTGCCGATCAGGTAGGTGAGGACGAAGGTGTAGCAGCCGACGGCGATGATCGCGACGATCTGCTTGCCGAGCAGGGCGATCGAGCCGCCGTAGAAGAGGCCTTCGGTGGGGCTGCCGTACTTGCCGGTGGCGAAGAGCCCGAGCAGGATCAAGCCGACGATGCCGCCCGCGCCGTGGATGCCGACGACGTCGAGGGTGTCGTCGTAGCCGACGGACGTCTTGATCTCCACCGCGTAGGTGCAGACGACGGCGACGATGATGCCGATGATCGTCGCGCCGAAGAGGTTGACGTATCCGCAGGCCGGGGTGATGGCGACCAGGCCCGCGAGTGCGCCGGTGGTGCCGCCGAGCCGGGAGAATCGGCCGAAGCGCCACCGCTCCATCAGCATCCAGACGAGCATCGCGACGCAGCCGCACATCATCGTGTTCACCACGGCGTTCGCCGCGAGGGCGCCGTCGGTCAGCGCGGATCCGCCGTTGAACCCGAACCAGCCGAACCAGAGCAGGCCCATGCCGGTCATGACGAGCGTGACGTTCTTCGGCTCGGGCGGGCCCTCGCGGCGGAACCGGAGGCTCGGGCCGAGAACCAGCGCCAGCGCCAGGCCCGCGATGCCGGAGTTGAGCTCGACGACGAGGCCGCCCGCGAAGTCCAGGACGCCCCAGCGGTTGATCCAGCCGCCCTTGGAGAACACCCAGTGCGCGATCGGCAGGTAGACCAGCGTCACCCAGATCACGCCGAAGATCATCCACGGGCCGAGCCGCACCCGGTTGGCGACCGAGCCGCTGACCAGGGCCAGCGTGATGATGGCGAAGACGAGCTGGAACAGGGAGTAGACGTAGAGCGGGATGCGGCCGTCGAGGACGGAAGGGGTCGTCTTGAAGAACTCCCAGTCCCCCCAGCCGACGAGGCCCGCACCGCCGACGTCCTTGCCGAAGGCGAGGCCGTAGCCGTAGAGGAACCAGACGACGGTCACCACGGCGATCGACACGAAACTCATGTACAGGACGCTGATGAGGTTCTTCGACCGCACCATCCCGCCGTAGAACAATGCGAGCCCGGGCGTCATGAGCAGCACCATCGCAAAGCTCACGAGCACCCATGCCGAGTCCCCGGTGTTCAATCCAATTGACATGCCCGCACTCTCCATTGACAGCCGATACCAGTGATCATGGCCGTCGGCGCCGCGCAGAAACGCGGTGGAGAGCGGGTCAGCCGACAAAGAACTCTTGACCCGGCGCGGTCGGCGGTTCCTTCTGCCTGCGGCGGACCGACGGGCGTCGGCACGAAGAAGCCCGTGCCAGCAACAACTCCCCGTCCTCGGGCCGAGGCGATGAGCGGCCCCGGGTCAGGCTCAGGGCGTGGGCTTGCTCGATCTGCCGGGAGCTTCAACGCCCGGCTCACGGCACCCTTCGCTCAAGATTGACCACGGCAGCGTTCCTCATGGGGACACCGGAGGCATGAACCGAAAGAAGCAGCGCCGCATAACTCTGGAGCGATGATGAACCTGGGCATCAGCATCCTTTTCCGAGCCATTCCTTTGGTCATGGGAGCGGTGTGCCTCGCGTTCGGCCTCTATCTGCTCCGCGTTGACGACGCCGGCCACTTCGTCGCCGGTCACGTCGACATCGCGCTGGCCGGCATCTGCTACGCGCTGTTCACCACCGCCGCGACGATCATCCGGCAGCTGATCGGGCGCTACCGCACCGTCTGGCGGATCGTGCTCCCGGCTTCCGGCTACCTGGTGGCCCTGATCACGGTCCTCTGGGGCATATCCATCGTGCTCCGGGGCCACGCGCCGGAAGACGACCTCGCCGGCCACGTCGTCATCGGCGTCGGCCTCATCTCCGCCTGCGTCAGCACCGTGGCCACGGCCTCCACCTACTTCACCTTCATCTCGCGCAACGCCGCCCGGCAGCCCGGCTCGGCGGCGCCCGAGGAGGTGTATTCGGCGACGACGGGGCGGGTCCTCATCGCCATCCCGTTCCTGTGCGGTGCCATCGCGATCATCCTGGCGATCGTGCTGTGGACCCGAGGCGACACCGCGTCCTGGACGGCCGGCCACGTGGTGTTCGGCCTCGGCCTGATCTGCCTGAGCCTGGTCTCCCTGGTGGCCAGCATCGTCCGGCAGGTCCGCAACGGGTTCGGCGAGCCGGAGCGCTTCCGGTGGAGCCTCATGGTCGTCGTTCTCGGCACCGTGAACATCCTGCTCGGCCTCGGCGTGCTGATCTTCGCGAGCTCACCCGCCCGCATCGCCCCCGGCTGCATCCTCATCGGCCTCGGCCTGATCTGCTACAGCATCCTGTCCAAGGTGCTGCTGCTCGCCCTGGTCTGGCGGCGCCAGGAGCCGCTGGCCAACCGCATCCCCATCCTGCCGATCCTCACCGCCCTCACCTGCCTCTTCTTCTCCGCATTCCTAGCGGAGGCAGCGGACACCGATTCGGCCTTCTTCGTGGCCGCTCGCGTCATGGTCGGCCTCGGCGCCGTCTGCTTCACCCTCTTCTCGATCGTCTCCATTCTGGAGGCCGGGACCTCGACTTGAGGCGGTCTCAAATGGTGGAAGCAGTGAACCTTCTCCGTGCGCCCAGCAGAGCGGGAGGTCATGCCGCGATGAGCGGCTGATCTTGTTGTTCGTGAACTCGTCGTCGCTTGTCGGTTGGAGTCTGGTCCGCGTAGTTGCCAGGAAGCCCGGTAGCAGGCTGAACCGCCCCGGGTTCGCTAGAGACTGCTGTGACCTGGGGGTTTGTGGTGTTCAGGTAGTAGTTGGTCTCGTATGAGGAGAGCAGCCCCCGCCGAGAAGGCGCAGGCGACGGTCCAGCAATTCTACGAGCAGCGGTTCCTGCCGTTCCACAACGTCAGCCCCAGCACCATGCAGGGCTACGCCTACACCGCCAAGAACCACGTCCTCCCCTACCTCGGCCACCTGCGGATGAGCGAGGTCAAGCGCGCGACCTTCTACAACCTCCTCACCAAGGTCCTGCCCGAGGAAGAGGTCGCTGCCAGCGTCCCCATCGCCGTCCGCCGGGTGCTGTCGGCGATGTGCCAGATGGCCCTCAACGAGGAATACCGAGCTGACAACCCGATCCGCACCATCCAACTCCGCCAACCCCCCGGCGAACCCATCCTCGTCGCCGACCACGAGCAATGGCGCCGCAAACAAGCCGAAGAACGCCAAACCGAAGGATCCCCCGCACGCACGAAACGGTGGACCCGCGACGGCCACGACTGCCTCGGCCACGAAGTCTGGAACCGCTTCTGGCACCAAGCCCGCCAAGCAGCGGGACTCCCCCAAGGCTTCACCCCCTACAACGCCCGCCACACCGGCATCAGCTGGGCCATCGACAAAGGCATCGACCTCCAGAAAGTCCGCCAACGCGCAGGACACGGCAGCCTCTCCATCACCAGCCGCTACGCCGCCATCCTCAACGAACACGACACCACCCTCGCCGACACCCTCGAAGCGATCTTCGACACCTTCGACCGGTAAACGGGCCGGCCTGCTTCGGCATCCGCGGCGCTCCGTGTGTGAAGTGGTACGGAACATAGGCGTCTATGCGGCTCGTTTCCCGCGTGGCGGGAGGCTTTCGGTATGAGCGATGTCCGGTCGGACGACGAAGGCCTTTGCACTGCCTGCGGCTGCGGCAAGGGCTGCAGTGGCGATGCGTGGCTGGGAGCCCTTTGTGCAGTGGTCCTGTCGGGAGCCCCATCGACTCGATGGGAGGGCGCGGGAAGCCATGCCTTGGGGCCAGGGCGTACTCGGCATGTTCCCCGCTCAACCATGCACCGGTCCGAGGTCTGGCACCTCGGGAACATCGATGCGCGCTCCCGATGTTCCGCCGAGCCCGGCGCCAGGTGCTTCGAGCGAGCAACATCACCGTCGTGGACTCGCGGATGATGGCAGGTTCCGCCGCGGGCGCGGACGTCTGTGGGAAAAGGCCGGGGACGGCTCCGGTTGGAGTGGAAGCGGCCTCTGCCGACCGGGACCTGTCAGGGCTCTGCCTGGACGACGGTTCGGTGAAGATCTTCCGTAAGATGCGCGGTCCGTGACAGATCGGGTGAGAGGGGTCGCCATAGGCTGAGGAGATGCAGGATGATGTCGTCGGGGCAGCGACCAGGGTGTTCGCCGGACTCGGGTACGACGGCGCCACCGCACAGATGATCGCTGAAGCGGCGGGTGTGCCGCTGGCCGAGGTCACCGCGATCGGCGGTAAGCGCGGGCTCTACGAGGCCGTGATGGGACGGGTGCTCAACGAGCAGATGGTCTTGGTCGAAGAGATCGAGAGCACCTTCACCCCGGATCTCGACGGGTTCCATCGCATGGCGGACCGGTTCATCGACTTCTACTTCGGCCATCCGGAGACCGTCGCTCTGTGGCGGCATCGCGGCCTCTCGGACGCTGCGGACCTGCCCGATGTGGAAGGGGAATACGCGGCTCCGCTCCAGCGGGTCGTGCAGGATCGCCTTCTCGGCAGGGTCGGCCTCTCCGAGCGGTCTCTTCTGAGCTTGACGAACGTGTTGTCCTGGGCTTTTCACGGGTTCCTCAGCGACGGCATGCTTCTTTTGGACGGCACCATCGTCGACTGGCAGGACCGCAAGGCCCGCGCCTGGTTTCGATCGGAGGTGCACGGCCTCATCGATCGCCTGGCCGTCCCGCCCGTCGCTTAGATCGAGCCGGCGGCGCTGCGACCCGCCCGGCGGCCGAAGAAGGTGCCGTCACCCAGGGAGGTGCCGCTGACGTAGCCGTCCCCGTGGATGCCCGCGGCGGCGCGCCCCGCGGCGTACAAGCCCGGGATCGGTGAGCCTGAGACATGGAGGACCTCTCCGTCCACGGTCGTGCGCAACCCCCCGAGCGTGAAGCCGGACAGGCCGGTGGCGTTCTTGCGCCGCTCCACCAGCCGAGCCGCCGTGCGCGGGTCGACGGCGGCGAAAGGGGGCTTCAGCTCACGGAGCCAGCGCGGGTGCTTGTGGAAGTAGGGATCCGTGCCCAATGCGGCGTGCCGGTTGTAGACGGCGATCGTGTCCGGCAGGGCCCCTGGGGGCATACCGAGTTCCGCACCGAGCTCTTCCGCCGTCTCGGCGACGTGGTCGGGCGGCGCAGCGCCCTGGCCGAGGGCCTCGAAGGCCGACTGGTCGAGGATCACCCACCACGGGGCGGCTCGGTGCAAGGCCGCGTGGCTGAACCGGCCGGGGTAGACGTCCTCGTTGATGAAACGCCGGCCGAGGCCGTCGACGAGGATGCCGCGGCATGCGGCCTCCGGCACAACGACCATCGCGGCCTCGACCGCGCCCATCCGCCGGGTCGCGGCGCCCAGGGCCGCGGCCATGCGGATACCGCTGCCGTCGTCCCCTCCGTCGCTCACCTTGCCGTGGCCGAGCAGCACGGGGGCGTGGTCCGCCAGCATCTCCTCGTCATCGACGAACCCCCCGGTGGTGAGGATGACGGCGTTGCGCGCGTGGTACCTCACGGACACACCGAAGCGGGTGGCGGCCACGCCCACCACGCGGCCCATGTCGTCCACGATGAGCCTCTCGGCCCGGGTGTCGGCGTGCTGGACGGCTCCCGCGGCGGCCGCGGCTTCCGCCAGCCGTTCCATCAGCAGGGCGCCCGCGTAGCCCTCGACCGGAGGGCGGTGTCCGCGCGGGGCGGGCCGTGCGATTTCGGGGAAGGGCCAGGCGTTTTCACCGAGCCACATCAGGCCGTCCTTCGTCGGCGCCATCCAGGCGGGCGCGTCGTAGAGGGAAGGATGGAACTCGATTCCCCGTGCTTCCAGCCAGGCGAAGTGGTCGACGCTGCCTTCGCAGTACAGGCGCAGCTTCTCTTCGTCGACGTGGGGCCCGAGCGCGGCATGAAGGTAGGCGTACATGTCGTCGGGCGTGTCGTCGAAGCCGCACGCCCTCTGCACGGGGGTGCCGCCGCCGAGATAGATCTCGCCGCCGGACTGCGCCGACGACCCGCCCGGTCCGGACAGCCGTTCGAGCACCGTCACCCGCGCGCCGGCCGTGGCCGCCTCAAAGGCGGCCGCGGCGCCGGCGCAGCCGAATCCGACGACGAGGACGTCCGTCATGTGGTCGTAGCCGGCGAGGTCCGCCGCGCGCAGGGGATTCACTGGGCGCCGCCGCGACGGTGCTGGGGCACGGTCCGCCATCATCTGCTCCTCCTGCCCGCCGACGGGGTGGGTGCGGCGGACGGGCTCAGCGTAGAAGCGCGTGGTCTGCCTCAGGAGGGCGATTCCCGGTGATCGGGAGCGGGATCGTCAAGACAGACGAATGAGGAGACCACCCGGGAGCATCGGTACCAGTCGGGGCGCCGGGCCGTGTTCCCTGTGCCCGTTCATCAGCTCCGCCGGCCCCGCGTTGCCGCCTCTGCTGCGTGCCCTGGCCCACGAGCGCGCGAACCTGTGCCCGCGGCCTCGATCTGTCGTTCCGCCGAGCCGGCACTCCGATCTGCGGCCTCGGTCCCGAACGCCTTACCCGCCGTCCGCGCGGTGACGCTCCCAGAAGGCCACGGCATGGTCGAACCAGCCCTCGGCGTCGGTCCCCACACCCAGTCCGAAACCGTGTCCCCCGGAGGCGGCCTTGCGGTACTCCACGGGCACGCCCAGCGCGCGCAGCCCTGCTACGACGTCGTCGAGTTGCGGAACGGAGACGAGGTCGTCGTCTTGTGCGACGGTGATGAAGGTGGGCCGCGAGGCGGCGGAGCCACGGAAGGGGTCCCCGATTCCCGGATAGACCGCTATGACGGCGGCGGGTTCGGGAGCGCCGTGAGCCTCCGCACCGAACTCCGAGTCCGAGCCCCACAGCAGGGCGAGCCGACCGCCTGCGGAACTGCCCCAGATCGCATAGCCGTTCAGGTCGACCTTCCAGTCCTCGGCGCGGTCTTCGATGAGCGCCATGGCCCGGGCGACATCCTCGTTGGCACGCCGGATCCTGTCGAGCTTGTCCGGCGCCTTGTCGCCGTCGTGGGCACCTACTCGGTACTTCAGCACGAAGACGTTGTAGCCGAGCGCATGCAGCGCCCTGGCATGCGGGAAGGCCTCCTGGATGGAGGCCACGGACGTGAAGCCGCCACCCGCCATGACGATCGTGGTCGGCGCGTCCGGCCGGCCGGGCACGAAGAAAACCCCCGCGGCCTTCTTACTCGGGTCCTCGGTGATCTCCTCGGGCGTGTAGATGTGGTGGAACAGGGTCCGACCGGCATTGACCTGATCGATCAGGAAATTGACGCCGTCCACCATCGTCCGGGGATCCCAGGCTCCGAGATAGGGCGCGATCTTCTCTACGGACAGCGGAGCGGTGAGCATCGCGACCGGTCCGCTCTCCCAGGGCACGATGTAGTCGCCGAAGCCCGCGAAGGCGGGGTGGTCCGCGATATGGGAGAAGGAGCTGGAGACCGAGACGTGCGTATATTTCCCATTCTCGTCCCGGTACGGCCCGCCGCTGCCGAACTGCGAAAGATAGCCGACCGCAGCCGCGGCCACCGACAGCGCCGCGGTGCCCACGACGATCTTCGGCCAGCGCCGACACCTATCCCCCTCCACGGATCTCGATGACGATGTGCCAGATCTCATTGCGGGTTCTCCAAACGGCGGCGCTTTCGCGGTGTGATCACGGCAGGCGTCCGGAGCCGCAGCCTCGAAAGGCCGCGGCTTCGGACACTGCCGGGATTACGGAAGGAAGACGACTCAGTGGTGGGCGCCGCCGTCGACGCGGATCTCGGTGCCGGTGATGAAGGCTCCGTCGTCGGAGCCGACCATGGCGACGACGCCCGCGATGTCTTCGGGGCGACCGAAGCCCTGGCCGATGGCGGGCGTGAGCTTGGTGAACAGGTCCCAGTCGACGTCCTCGGGGACGAGGGATCCGATGTTGTTGGTGATGCCGCTGCTCACCCCGCCCGGCACGATGTTCACCGCGCGCAGGCCCTTCTTGGAGTACTCCTGGGCGATCGCGTGCGTGAACGACAGGATGCCGCCCTTACTCGCGGAGTAGGCCGCCATGAAGGGGTGCGCGAACTGGGCGGAGGTGGAGCTGAAGTTCACCACGACGCCCCGGCCGGACTCCAGAAGCGCGGGCAGCGCGGCCCGCGTCATGAGGAATGTGCCGGTGAGGTTCACCGCGATGATCCGGTTCCACAGCTCCAGCGAGCAATCGTGGGTGTGAGCTCCGCGCAGCATTCCGGCGGCGTTCACGAGGACGTCGAGGCCGCCCAGCCCCTCGATCGCTCCGCGCACACCCTCGTTCACCGCGGCCTCGTCGGCGATGTCGAGCACCGTCGTCGTGAGACGGTCCGCGTGACCGGCCGCCGCGGCCAGGTCCGCGGTCTCCGCCAGCCCGTCCTTGACGACGTCGGCCGCGACCACGCGTCCGCCTTCGGCGAGCAGGCGCAGTACCACCGCCCGCCCGATCCCCGAGGCCGCCCCGGTCACCAGCGCCCGCCGATCGGCGTATCTCTCCATGATCTTGTTCCTTCGCATCCGTCGAAATCTGGAAATTCGGTCGGGCCGCGTGTGCGGCCCGGCCATCATCGGTCGGCAGTGTGCCGCCGAGTGTGCGTGCGGGACGCCGTCCGATGAAGCCGCGCTCCCGGTGGCCGGGAGAAGAGATTCGCTCGTGCCTGCTCCCTTCCGCGCCGCTCAGAGAGCTGCGAACGCCGCCTCCACCTCCCTGAGCAAGGATCCGGCATCGGGGATCATCGAGACCGCGTCCCTGACCTTCGTCTTCGGGTCCACCGCGCCCATGCCGACCTCGATGAAGTCGGCCAGCTCCGGCATGCGGGCGATGATGACGTCGGCCAGCAGCTTGAGACCGCCAGGACGGTCGGCGACCTCGCCGAGGGTGCTGTCGAGGGTGAGCGCGGGCGGTTCCCCGGCTCCTGAGAACGGGACGGTCCAGCGATGCGAGCCCGAGCCGACGTCGGCGGCCGTCCCATCGGGGAGCCGTACCTCGGCCGTGGTGTTGGGCGGGATGACGGCGTCGACCGTGAGTTCGCCGCCGTCCAGAGCCCACCCGCAGGATGCGGTGCCGTAGGGGGTGCGCAGGCTCGCCGAGGCGTGGGTGAGCCCTCCACCGGGCACGGGCGCGATGCGCAGGCGGCGGTAGCCGGGCTCGGCCGGGGCCAGGCCCGCCACGGTGCGGTGCAGCCAGTCCGCCACCGCACCGAAGGCGTAGTGGTTGAACGACGTCATGCCGCTGGGGTTGACGCTGCCGTCGGGCAGGAGGCTGTCCCAGCGCTCCCAGATGGTCGTTGCGCCCTGCTCCACCGTGTAGAGCCAGGACGGGCAGCCCTTTTCCAGCAGTAGGCGGTAGGCCGAGGCCGGGTGGCCGGACTCGGCGAGCGCGTCGCAGATGAGCGGCGTGCCGACGAAGCCGGTCCCGATGCGGTACCCACCGCCGCGCACGAGGTCGGCGAGCCGGTCCCCCGCGCGGCGCCGCTGCTCGCCCTCAGGCAGCAGCGCGAAGCACAGTGCCAGTGAGTAGGCCGTCTGGGAGTCCGCCAGCAGGCGGCCCGCCGGGGTCACGTACTCGTTCTGGAAGGCCTTCCTGATCCGCGCCGCGAGCTCCTCGTACCGCACCGCCTCCTCGGTGCGGCCGAGCACGCGCGCGCTGCGGCCGACCAGCTCGGCGGACCGGGCGAAGTAGGCGGTGGCGACGATCTCCGGGTAGGTCTTGGCGGCCTCGGGCCTGTTCGCGGGGGCCGTCGGGTCCAGCCAGTCGCCGAACTGGAAGCCCGAGTCCCACAGCAGACCATCGCCCGCCAGCCCCTCCACGTGGTCCACCCAGGCGCGCATGCTCGGAAACTGGGCCTCCAGGATGCCCGAGTCCCCGTAGCGGCGGTACAGCGTCCACGGGACGATCACCGCGGCGTCTCCCCAGGCCGCGGCCGTGGGCGTGTACGACACCTCGGGGACCACCGCGGGCACCGCACCGTCCTCGCGCTGCTCGGCCGCCAGGTCCGCCAACCAGGAGGTCAGGAACCCGGCGCTGTCGTACAGGAACGAGGCGGTCGGCGCGAACACCTGGAGGTCCCCGGTCCAGCCGAGGCGCTCGTCGCGCTGGGGGCAGTCGGTGGGCACGTCGAGGAAGTTTCCTCGCATTCCCCACACGGCGTTCTCGTGCAGCCTCTCGACCAGGGGTTCCGAGCAGGAGAACCAGCCGGTCCGCTCCAGGTCCGAGTGGCACACCACCGCCACGGCCTCCGTCACCGGGCCGGTGATCTCGGCGTAGCGGAAGCCGTGGAAGGTGAAGCGCGGCTCCCATTCCTCCGCGGCGCCCCCGCGCAGGACGTAGGTGTCGGTGGCCTTGGCGGTGCGCAGGGGTTCCACGCACAGTTCGCCGTCTTGGAGGACCTCGGCGTGGCGGAGCACGACCTCCTGTCCGGCCTGCCCGGCCGCGGTGATGCGCAGCCGGCCGACGAGGTTCTGCCCGAAGTCCAGGATCCTGCGGCCGGAGGGCGAGGTGAGCGTGGCGACGGGGGCGAGCGTCTCGACGGCGCGCACCGGAGGTCCCGTCGGTGCGACCAAGGTGCCGAGGTCATGGTCGACGGGCTCGGCCCGCCACCAGTCGGCGTCGTTCAGCCCCGGCTCGGACCAGCCTCGGCGTTCCCTCCGCGCATCGTGATCTTCGCCGTCGTACAGGTCGCTGGCCACCAGCGGGCCCGAACATGCCTTCCACGTGGAGGGACCGGTGGTCACGCGCTGAACCGTGCCGTCGGCGTAGCCGAGTTCGAGCTGGGCCAGCAGGGCGAGCCGGTCGCCGTAGAGGGCCCGCTTCCCTTCGAAGCCGAGGCGTCCCCGGTACCAGCCGTCGCCGAGGACTGCGCCGAGGCAGTTGGCGCCTTCCTCGATGAGGCCGGTGACGTCGTAGGTCTGGTACCGCAGCCGGTGGCGGTAGCTGGTCCAGCCTGGCGCGAGGATCTGGTCGCCGACGCGGCGCCCGTTCAGCTCCGCCTCATAGACGCCGAGCGCCGTCGCGTACAGGCGGGCCGAGACCAGACCGGGCCCAGCGGTGAACTCCGTGCGCAGAAGCGAACCGTCGCCCGGGCCGACGAACCGCGCCTCCCAATCCGCGTCGTCGAGCAGGCCCGCCTCCACCTCTGCCTCCGTCCAGGCGGACGGTTCGCCTGCGGACCCGTGTACGCGGACGGCCACGGTGACGCGTTCCCGGGAGGTCAGCGGCGCGAAGGGCCAGGGCACGAGGACGGAGTCAGCGGACTCCACCAGGACCCTCTCTCCCCGCGCCTCGACCTCATAGGCCGTCTGCGACCAGCCGACCGCGTCGGTCTCGGTGCGCCACGACAGGCGCGGCCGAGCCTCTCCGATGCCGAGCGGCTCGCGCAGGTGCTCGAACCTCAGACCGGTCACTCTCATGGTCAGGTGCTCCCTTCCGGAGTCAGCGGACGCTCTTGATAGGACGGACGGTCAGGCCGGCCGTGATCGCCACTGCGGCGGCCACAGTGAACAGCAGCGGATAGTTCGACCCTCCGCCCAGGGCGAGGATGAGCGGGGCGACGGCGGGCGCGACCGACTGGGGCAGGGCCGAGGCGATCCCGAAGACGCTCATGTAACGGGCGGCCTCGGTGTCCCGGTCGGGCATGACATCGGTGACGATGGCGAGGTCGACGGCGCCGAACAGGCCGGCTCCGAGGAGGATGAGCTGCGAGCCCGCGAAGACCTGGGGGAAGGAGGACGCGGTGGCCACCACGAGGAACCCGCAGGCGAACAGGCCGGCCGCCGCGTAGATGAAGGCCTTCCGCCGCCTCAGCCGGTCCGACAGCATGCCTGAGAAGATCGCGCCCGCCGAGGTCATGACCAGGCCGACCGCTCCGGTGAGCGCCAGCAGCCCCGTCACTTCCGACAGCTCGTAGCCGAGGTGGTCGGTGAGGAAGTAGAGCTGGTAGGTCGACAGGAACATGAGGCTGAACTGCATGAGGAACCGGCCCGCCCAGGTCCAGCCGAGGTCGGGGTGGCGCAGCGGGTTGAAGACGAAGCCCTTCACGAGCCTGCCGACGTCGAACGACGCGCGCTTCGCCGCCACCCGCGGATCGGGCAGGAGGACGAGGGCGAGGGTGACGAGCGCACAGCAGGCAAGGGCGGGAACACCGAACATGAGGTAAGGCGAGCCCTCCAGGGCATTGGCCGCCTGGAAGCCGAGGACCCCGGAGATCTGCGCGGTGAATCCCACAAGACCCGAGACCTTGCCGCGCTGCTCCTCGGGCACCTGGTCGGGGAGGATCGCCAGCAGGCCGGTCATGATGCAGGACAGGCCGATCTGGCTGATGGCGTATCCGGCGAGCACCGCGCCCACCGAGTCCGCGGCGGCCACCGCGAAGGTTCCGGCGAGCAGGATCGGCATGCCGGCGGCGATCCACGGCCTGCGCCGGCCCCAACGCCCGGTCGTGAGATCGCTGAGCTGCCCGATGATCGGCGCGGCGATGATGTTGACCAGCGTGCCGACTCCGATGACGAGGCCGAGGTTGGTCTCCTTGGCCGCCTCGTCCATGCGCTCCAGATGAACGGCCAGCGAGACCAGCAGCGGTGTCATCACGGCCAGGTAGAGCCCGAGGAACGCCGCCACGTAGACGACCATGAAGCGGCGGCTCACCGGCCCGCGGACGGGCGCGGGCTCGGCGCCGAGGTCCGGGATCACAGGGCGACCCGCAGTCTGAGGTCGGCGCTGGAGCGGCCGACGTGCAGCACCGCGGCACCCGGTCGCGGCCTCCAGCCCTCATCGGTCCAGTGCTCGAGAACGCGGTCGGTGATCGGGATCCGCGCGCGGACGGTCTCCCCCGCCGCCGCTCGCACTGCGGCGAATCCCGCGAGCCTGACGGGGCCGTCGCCAGCGTCCAGATAGACCTGCACGACCTCGCTGCCCGAGCGGTCACCGCTGTTGCGGACCGTCACGTCCAGGACTCCGTCGACGTGCGAGGCGGAAAGGTACTCCCAGGTCGTGTAGGACAGGCCGTGGCCGAAGGGGAACAGCGCAGCGGTGCCCGCGGCGGAATAGGCGCGGTGGCCGATGAGGTCGCCCTCGGCATAGGCGAGGACGCCATCGCTCGGCCGGGTGCCGAGCACGGGCACGTCCTCGGCGCGAGCGGGGAAGGTCGTGGGCAGTCGTCCGCCCGGCTCCTCACCGGTGAGGACGCGGGCGATGGCCGCGCCGCCCTCTTGGCCGGGGAACCAGGCCCACAGCAGTGCGGCGGGCTCCTCGGCCCACGGCATCAGCCACGGACCGCCCGCGTTGACCACCACGACGGTCCGCGGGTTCACCGCACAGACCGCACGGACCAGGTCGTCCTGGCGTCCGGGCAGTGCCAGCGAGGTGCGGTCGGCCCCTTCGGTCTCGGTGGTCTCGTCGCTGCCCACGACGACCACCGCGACGTCGGCGGCCCGGGCCGCCTCGACCGCTGCGGCGAACTCGATGTCGTCTTCGCGCCGAGGTTCGGCGTAGCCCAGGCCGATCAGGGCGATCGGGTACGGCAGGTCGCGGTTCGGGCGCACCGCGATCTGCACGGGCAGGCGTCCGGCAGGCGCCGGGAAGATGAACGTGTGCGAGGGAGGGTTCAGGGCGAGCGCGCCGACATCGGGTTCGTCCAGGTCGAGCACGCAGGTGCGCTCGTTCTGGCCCGGCACGCGGAGCGCGTACTCGCCGGCGCCGAGGACGGACAGCCGGTGATCGCCGTCCGCCGTCAGATCCAGGACACCCTCGACGCGGATCTCCGCGACGTCGTCGGCGACGATGAGCGGGAACCACCAGGCCGCCGGGTCCTGGTGCTCGGCAGAGGATACGGTGCCGTCCTCGCGCAGGTAGGTGATCCGGACACCGGGTTCGCCGGAGACCGGGTCGGTGACCGCCGTGAGAGGGTCGAGCTTCGCACGGGGGAAGACACCGGAGTGGACGGTGATCTCGGCGTCCGCGCCGAGCACTTCGCGCAGCCCTTCGGGCAGTCCGACGATGTACTCCGGGTTCACCTGGGCGCTGCCGCCTCCTTGGGCGGAGAGGCGCGCCGCGTTGGGGCCGACGAGGGCGATCCGGCGAACACCGCGCAGCGGCAGGATGCCGTCGTTGCGCAGCAGGACGGAGCCCTTGACCGCGAGCTCGCGCATCCGGTCACGGACGTCTACCGGCACCGGCGCGGTGGGCGGAGCCTCGACCCCCTCCAGCGCGCCGACCCTGGCGGCGAGACGCAGGATGCGCAGGATCTTGTCGTCCACCGCCTCGGCCGGGACCCTGCCCTGCTCTACGGCTTCGATCAGGGCGTCGCCCCACGGGCCCATCGGGCCGGGCATGACCACGTCGAGCCCGGCGAGCGCGGAGGGCTCGGTGGAGCGGGCGGCCGTCCAGTCGGAGATCACCGCTCCGTCGAAACCCCACTCCTGCTTGAGCAGGCCGCTGAGCAGGCCCGTGTGCTCGGTCATCGTGGTGCCGTTGACGCGGTTGTAGGCGGCCATCACCGACCAGGCCCCGGCCTCGCGCACGGCGGCCTCGAACGGCGGCAGGTAGACCTCGCGCAGCGTCGCCTCGTCGATGCGGGCGTCGTAGCTCATCCGCTCGGTCTCGGTGTCGTTGCCGACGAAGTGCTTCACGCAGGCGGCGACGCCCGCGGACTGGACGCCCTCGATGAACGGGGCCGCCATCCGCGCGGTGAGCAGCGGGTCCTCGGAGAAGCACTCGAAGTGCCTGCCTCCGAGCGGGGAGCGGTGCAGGTTGACGGTCGGGGCCAGCAGGACGTGCAGGCCCATCTCCCGGGCGCGGGCGCCCATCAGCTCGCCCGCCTCGCGAGCGGCCTCGACGTCCCAGGTAGCGGCGAGGGAGGTCGTGTTGGGGAACAGCAGGGAAGGCTCGGCGTCCGGGCCGAAGGCGGTGCCGCGCGGCCCGGACGGGCCGTCGGACAGGCGGAGGGAGCGCAGGCCCGCCACGGGGATCTCCGCGAGGCTCCATGCGTCGGCACCGGTCAGCAGCGTGACCTTGTCCTTCAGCGTCATCGCGGCCAGCCGTCCGGCGAAGTCCGCCTCGGAGCCGGGGGGAGGGTGCATGAGGGTGTTTCCTTTCACGGGGGTGGACGCCCATCTAAAGCCAAGTATTACTCGGTTTTCAAGTCGGCGCCCGGACGGAGTACGTTTTCCTGGTGAGCACGCAGCAGCGCAAACCCCGCGGCCCCTACCGCAAGGGCATCGAACGGCGGAACCAGATCCTCGACGCGGCCTTGGAGATCTTCGCCGCCCAAGGGGACCGGGGCTCGTCGCTCCAAGAGATCGCCGACCGGGTCGGGCTCTCCCAGGCCGGCGTCCTGCACTACTTCGGTTCCCGGGAGGAACTGCTGCTGGCGGTGCTGGAACGCCGCGACGCCCTCGACACCGAGGGCGGCTTGGACGAGCGCAGCCCCGGCGACGCGGTGGCGAGCACCGTGCGGCACAACACCGACCAGCCCGGTCTCGTCAAGCTGTTCGTCGCCCTCTCGGCGGCCTCGGCCACCGATCCGGCCCACCACGCGCGCCCGTTCTTCGCCGAGCGCTACCGCGGCCTCACCGAGGCCGTCCGCCATGGCCTCGACACCGGGCAGCGATCCGGCGCCATCCGCACCGACGAGGACGCCGAAGAGATGGCACGTCTCCTCCTGGCCGTCAGTGACGGCCTCCAACTGCAATGGCTCCTGGATCCCACCACCGACATGGCTTCGCTGGTGGAGACCTTCAACCGCATGTGCCGCGCCATAGGCGGTTCCGCCGGGTCGAACGGCGCGTCGGAGGGCTGACCGGAACGGATCACCGGGTCCGCCTCCCGTGACCCTGGTGATAGGCGCAGGGGGCGGCGCAGGAGAACCGGTGCTCCCCGGGAGCGGCATCGATGGAGCGGCCGTCGGGCAGGACGACCATCGCGTCCGTGCCCGGCGGCACGGTGACCGCCAGCCGGAACACTTCCTCAGCGATCTCCCAGCGAACCGCGATACGGCCGTACGGCGAGTCGAGCTCCGCCTCCGCCCAGGCCAGGCCGCCACCCGGTCGCGGCCGGACCTCGAAGCGCCGGTAGCCGGGAGCGTCCGCGCGCGGCCTGAGCCCCGCCACGTAGCGGTGCAGGAAGGAGATGACCGCGCCCTTGCTGTAGTGGTTGAGCGAGGCCCGGGGCGTTCCGTCCTCCGCGATGCCCTCCCAGTCCTCCCAGATCGTCGTGGCGCCGCGGTCGATCATCGCCAGCCAGGACGGTGGCGTGTCCTGGAGCAGCAGGTCGTAGGCCACATCGAGGTGCCCCTCGTCGGCGAGCACGGGCAGCAGGTGCGGAGTCGCCAGGAATCCCGTGCCCAGATGGTTGCCGGCGGCGCGCACCAGTGCCACGAGCCTTGCCGCAGTGGCCCGGCGCAGTTCCGGCGGGACCAGCCCGAAGGCCAGCGCTCGGACGTGGGTGGCCTGAGTGTCGACGGCCAGACCGCCATCGGGCAGGATGAACTCGGTGCGCCAGGCCGTGAGAGTGCTCTCGGCCAGAGCCGCGTACCGCTTGGCGTCGTCACTCTTACCGAGGATGTCCGCGGACCGGGAGAGCAGGCGCGCGGACAGGTGGAGGTAGGCCGTGGCCACGGCGCCGTGGTCTTGGGCGAAGAAGGGGATCTCCTCTTCCCCATCCGGTTCCAGCCATTCGCCCCAGTGGAAGCCGGAATCCCACAGGAACCGCTCGTGCGGAAGGGGATCGGGACGCGCAGCGGCCCTTGCGGGAAAGCGTCCTTCTCGAGCCCGGCCGGCCGCGAACTCCACCCAGCGGACCATGGACTCGTACTGGTCTGCCAGGACGCGCGTGTCCCCGAAGGCGAGGTAGGTCTCCCAGGGCACGATCACCGCGGCGTCGCCCCATCCCGCGGAGCCGTTCATGTAGCGGTACAGCTCGTCGGCGCGCCGATCAAGTCCGGGCTCGGGAGCCCAGTTGGGCAGGCGGCCGTCCGGCCACTGGTCGGCGGCGAGGTCGCGCAGCCACTTGACCGAGAACCCGGCGACGTCGTAGACGAAGGCCGCGGCGGGAGCGAAGACCTGCCAGTCGCCGGTGAAACCGGCGCGTTCACGCTGCGGGCAGTCCGTGGGGATGTCGCAGGCGTTGCCGCGGAAGCTCCACACGGCTGCCTCGTGCAGCCGCTCAATCCGCGCGTCGCTGCACCGGAACCAGCCCGTGCGCCGGAAGTCGGTGTGCACGACCACGGCGCGCACGTCGCCAGGTGAGAGCTCGCCCGGGTGGCCCTCCACGCGGACGTACCGGAAACCGTGGGTGGTGTGCCGCGGTTCGAAAACGTCGCCGGGGCGGCCGGCCGATACCACCCTGTCCCGCTGCCCCACGTCGTAATGCGCCCCGGTAGCCGCGTCCTCGGCGGCCAGATGCCCGGTCGTGACGTCTCCGTCGGCTCCGAGCGCCTCGCCGTGGGTAAGGGTCAGGACGGTGCCGCGGGGGCCGAGATCGGTGAGCCGGACCCAGCCGTTGATGTTCTGCCCGAAGTCCACCACCTGCGCGCCCGAGCGCGTGGTCGTGATCGCCGCGGGCGCGAGCTCGGCGACCCTGCGAACCGGCGGCGCCGGGCTCGCCGTCAGTCTCGGCCAGGCTGCGTACAGGCCGCCATCGGCAGCGGTCGCCCAACCCCATCCTGCGGCTTCGAAGCCCGGTTCCGCCCATCCTTCGCACACGCGGCCGAGATCCGATTCCTGCCCGTCCATCAGGTCCGCGGCCACGATCTCCGCAGGCCGCGAACGCCAGCATCCGTCCGTGCCCACCGTGGTGACCACCCCGTCCTGCGCCTCGCTCCGCAGCTCCGCCAGAAGCGCCGTGCGCTCGCCGTAACCGTCGGGGATCCGGTGGAAGCCCGTCCGGCCGCGGAACCACCCGTCCGAGAGAACGGCTCCCAGGACGTTCTCACCGCGCCGCAGGAGCCCGGTGACGTCGAAGGTCTGAACGTGCAGGCGTGACCGGTAGGCGGTGAAACCGGGAGAGAGCTCGTGGTCGCCGACCCTGACCCCGTTGAGGAACAGCTCGTAGATCCCGTGCGCGGTCGCGTGCACCCGTCCGCGCAGCGGCACGTCGTCCAGCGTGAAGGTGCGGCGCAGCAGATGGGCGGGACGCCGCCCCGCCGCCGCGACGTCCTCTTCGGCAGGCTCGATCCACTGCGCCGTCCAGTCCCGCAGGGAGATCTCGAACGACGCGGGCTCGGACCAGTCGCTCTCCCCAAGATCAGTCCACACCTTCACCTGCCAGGTCACGCCACCGGGGTCCAGGGCCTTGCCGGGAAAGGGAACAAGCGTGCTGCACGCGCCCTCGATCCTTCCCGAATCCCCGTCGGTGGTGCGGATCCGGTAGGCGACCTGCCGGGAAGAGCCCGCCGGCAGCCACCAGGACAGACGGGGCTTCGCTTCGGCCACTCCGGCGGCCCCGTCGTCGAGGTGCTCGACGCGAAGTCGGGTCGGTCTGCTCATGTGGTCCCTCTCTGCGGGCTTCCGCAGCCCTGTGGCCGCGCGATTCGGGTGTGACGGCGACCACCCTAGTCTAAAGCCAAGTATTACTCGGTTTTAGATCTTTCACACAGTGCCACGGCGAGCGAACGCAGAGATGGCCAGAGCAAAACCCTAGTAATACTCGGTTTTTGCGATTAGTGTCCCCGGTCACGTAGCCCCACCCCAAGGAGCCCCCCATGACGTCCACTGCGACGCCGCCCCCCAAGGAGACCGAAGGCGCCGGATTCGGTCCGCGCCTGGCCCTGCTGCTCATCTCGCTGCTCTGGGCCGCCCAGCTGCTGTCGATCATCGGACTGCTCGCGGGCAACGCCCAGGCGGCGATCGCCGTCCACTTCCAGACCACCCAGATCGCCTGGTTCACTCTCGCCTCGGCCCTGGTCGGCAGCTTCATCACGCCGTTCGTCCTCAAGGCGGCCGACCTCTACGGCAAGAAGCGCGTGATGGTCGTCCTCACCGCGCTCGGCCTCGTCGGCGACCTGGTCGCCGCGCTCGCCACCTCCTACGAGATGCTGCTGGTCGGCCGCGCGGTCGCCGGGTTCTACGCCCCCATCGTGGCGCTCGTCTACGCGATCACCCGAGACGTCTTCCCGCCCCGCCTCGTCGGCCCGGCGAGCGGCTTCATCGGCGGCGGCATCGGCCTCATCGCCCTCGGCGGCCCGTTCCTGTCCGCATGGCTGCTGGACGGCCACGGCTTCCGCGGCGTGCTGTGGTTCCTCGTCGTCGCCACCGCGCTGAGCCTGCTCCTCCTGCTCGTCTTCGTGCCCGAGAGCCCCGTCCGCGGCGAGCGCACGCCCGTCGACTGGGCCGGCGGGCTGCTGCTGGGCGGCGGTCTCACCTCGACCCTCTACGGCATCGGCAAGGGCACCGAATGGGGCTGGACCGACACAGGCACGCTCGCCTTCCTCGGCGGAGGCGCCCTCTCGCTCGTCCTGTTCGTCCTGGTCGAGAGCAAGGTCGCCCATCCGCTCTACGAGCTGTCGATGCTCACCCGCCGCCCCGTCTGGTCGGTCTTCCTCGCCGCCTCGATCCTCGCCGGCACCGCGTTCTCCGCCGGAACCGTCAACCAGCTCCTCGCGCTGATGCCGAAGATCCCGACCGTCTCCGACGGCCTCGGCTTCACCGCCACGAAGGTCGCGCTCATCGGCGCCCCCGCGAGCATTCTCATCGTCGTGGTCGCCGTGTCGGTCGGCGCCCTCGCCCGGCGTTACGACACCCGCCTCCTGCTGGCGGTCGGAGCGCTGTGCTCCGCGGCAGGACATGCGCTCCTGTCGGTGTTCCACCACACCGAGACCCAGCTGATGCTCGTCGGCGCCCTGTCCGCCATCGGGATCGGGATGATCGCCGCCCTCGTGCCCATCATGGTCATCGAAGCGGTCTCCCCGCACGAGCAGGCACGGGCGAACGGCATGCAGAACATGATCCAGGGCGTGTTGCTCTCCCTGGTGACCCAGCTGATCTTCGTGGTGCTCGCCCAGGACGGCACCGTCATGCAGGGCACGCAGTTCTACCTCGACGCGGGCTACACCCACGCCTTCCTGCTCGCCGCCGGCTTCTTCGTCGCCGGCCTCCTGTCCATCGCCCTCATCCCCCGGATGAAGACCCTCGACCAGGCCGAGACCGGCCAAGCCACCGCCGGCTGAACAGACCGCGGGCCTCGGCCAACCGATTCCCTGACCGGCCGGGGCCCGCGCCCCACCCTCGTGCGCTACCGCGGAATCGGAGAACGAGCACACCATGGTGCAGAACCACGGGTTCGGCGGAAGCACCGACCGCGACCTCGTCCAGTACGCAGACAGACTCCTTCATCCCTTTGCACCGGCGATCGCCGCCTTCCAGACCGGATCGAACGACTACGTGGGCCTCACAGGCACGGACGAGGAGATGGCCGCCGCCGCCCTGATAGCAGGCAAGAAGAAGATTTCGAGACCTTCCACAAGGCGCTGCCGCGCAGCCGGTTCATCGTCATGAGCGAGACACCTTGCGGGCCTCTGGCGGGACCTTCGCCGAGGACTTGCGAGCCCAAGGACGGACAGCGGAACTGACCTGCGCGTCGGGGACCTCGCACGGCCATCTGAACCGGCCGGAGAAACCGGGGTTCCGTCGGAGCATCGAAACCGTCCACGCGTGGCTGTCCTCCCGCCCCTAAAACCGAGTAGAACTAGCTTTTTGATGGACGAAGAATCATGCTCCCCGGGCGCACGCTGCGACCTGCGCCACCGATGACGATTGGAGCTGGTGACCGTGCCCAGCCGAGCTCATGACTGGCTCACCCGCATGTTTCTGAAGGAACGCGAGGAGGCTTCTGCGCCGACTCCCCTCGAAGTAGAGCGCACACGGATGGAGCACCTTGCCACGCTGGTGGCCGTGCCTCCCGGGGTCCGGGAGGAGGCGGTCGTGGAATTGCCCGGTTCCTTGCTGCTCACACCGCCGGACCCGCGTGACGATCTTCTGATCCTCTTCATCCACGGTGGAGGATTCCGGGTAGGTACGCCCGGAAACGACAGGGCCGCCGCGGGTCTCCTCGCCCTGCGGACCGGAGCCCGGGTTCTGTGCCCCAAGTATCGTCTGGCTCCCGAGAATCCCTATCCGGCCGGTCTGGACGATTGTGAACGCGCGTATCTGTTCGCCTGCGGGCTGCTGCCGAACGCCCGCATCGTGGTAGGCGGAGGATCCGCCGGGGCGGGTCTGTCCGCGGCCCTGCTGCTCCGTCGCCGGGACGCGGGTGACCAGCGTCCACTCGCGGGCCTGCTGTTCTCGGGGACCTTCGATCTGCGTCTCGAACACATCGCCGACGTCGAAGGCACATGGGTGCGGAACGCCGCCACCGACCTCGTCCTCACTCCAGAGGGCGGGCGCACTATGAGCGCGGACTACGCGGGTGTCGGCGACCCGAACGATCCAGGCATCTCGCCGCTGCGCGCCGATCTGACAGGACTGCCACCACTGCTGATCCACGTCTCCGGCACCGAGTTGCTCTTCGATGACTCGCTGCGCTTCGCCTCGCGAGCGGGTCAAGCCGGAGTGGAGACGGTCCTGGAGATCTGGCCTGGAATGCACCATGCCTGGCAAGCGATGGCAGGAATGCTCCCCGAGGCGATCGAATCCGTCGAACGCGCCGCCGAGTTCGTTCTCCGCGTCGCCGATGGACGCGTCGTCGGCGGCGGAGCGCTCACGGACCTGCCGGAGGTCATGAGCCTGCTCGAACAGTCAGATGCCGCCCACCCTTGATCTGTAAGGCGGGATTCCCCCATGTCGCCGAAGAACGTGCCGTCCTCGCGATTGCCATCTCACTCGCCATGAAGCCCGGACGCGGTGTGGTCAAGGATGGTGCACCAGCCGCCCAGGGCAGCATGGTCCGCAGCGTGCATGATGGCTCGCGCTCATAAGGGGCTCGGTTCGTACTCGCCCGCCAGCGGCATGATGATTTCTTCCTTTCCTTGAGTTCCCGGGCCCCCTGTCCGGACGGAACGGCAAACGCGCCCAGGCCGTCCGAGGAGACCGCGGTGCCCTTGTGGGGTGCTCCCGGTGAACGGGAGCACCCCACAAGGGCCAGTCATGATGCTTCGGAGAGCAGGCGCCGGGCGGCGCGGTATCCGAAGACCATGCCGGACCCGAGGGGGGTGCCCGGGCCCGGGTAGACGCCGCCGGCTACGGATGCGGCGGAGTTCCCGATGGCGAACAGTCCGGCGATCGGGGTTCCCGAGTGGTCCAGGACCCGGGCGTCCCGGTCGGTCCGCGCGCCGCCCTTCGTTCCGAGGTCGCCGAGCACGATCTGCACCGCGTGATAGGGGCCCTCGTCGAGGGGAACGAGGCAGGGGTTGGGGCCGTCACCGGTGGCGAAGAAGCGGTCGAAGGGGTCTTCGCCTCGGTGGAAGTCCTCGTCGGTGCCGGTGGCGGCGAACCGGTTGAACCGCTCGACGGTGGCGGCGAGGGTCCCTGCAGGGACGCCGATCACCGTGGCGAGCCCATCGAGGGATTCTGCCGTACGCCACAGGCCCGCCTCCTGGAACTCGCCCGGGGCGGGCGCCGGCTGCGAGGTGGCGGGGAGCTCATCGAAGCGGCCGTCGAAGACGAGCCACGCCGGGATGTGCGAGACGCCGCCGGCCCGATGGGCGCGGTGGATCTCGTGACCCAGCCTGTCGTAGGGCAGCGACTCGTTGGCGAACCGCTCTCCGGCGGCGTTCACCAGGATGCCGCCGCGCAAGCCGAGGGTGAACGCGGCCCTTCCGTTGGGGAACAGCGTCGCGGGGCACCACCATGCCTCGTCCATGAGGTCGACATCGGCCCCCACCGCGACCGCGGCCGCGAGGGCGGCACCGGTGTTCGATCCGGGTGCCGCGGAGGTCCACTGGCCGGTGGGAAGGCCGTGGTAGCGAACGCGCAGAGCGTCGTCGCACTCGAACCCTCCAGCGGCAAGAATGACTCCGCGGGAGGCGCCGAACCGCACGGCGCCGCTCTCGGTCCGGGTGGCGACTCCGGTCACCCGCCCTTCCTCGACGATCAGCCCCGTCATCTCGACGCCGGTGCGCAGATCGACGTTGCCGGTGGCCTCGGCGGCCAGGAGGAGTCGTCCGATCAGGGCCTGGCCTCCGATGAGGTTCTCGCGGTCCTGGGGAACATCGAACTGGTCGATGCCGATCGGCGGGCGCAGGAGCGGGAGCCATCGGCCCAGGTCCGCGGCGGGAAGCATTTCGGGCATGATCGCCCGTCCCCCTTCGGCGCGGCCGGGGAGCGGGAAATAGTCAGGAAACGGCAGGAAGGCGAACTTCAGGTACGGGTCCCGCTCCAGGAACTCCACGAGCTCCGGTCCGGTCCCGATGTAGGCGTCCTGGAGGGTCTGCGGAGTCCGGTCGCCGACCAGGGCGTGGAAGTACTCGGCCCCGCGTTCGACGGTGTCCTGGACTCCTGATCGGGCCAGCACCTGGTTGCCGGGCAGCCAGATGCCCGCGCCGGAATAGGCGCTCGTTCCTCCGAAGAAGGGCGTCTTCTCCAGGACGAGGGTGCGCAGGCCGTTCTTCGCCGCCGTGTAGGCCGCGGTGAGGGCTGCGCCTCCCGAGCCGACGACGATGAGATCCGCCATCTGGTCGAAGCCGCCTGGTTCGAGATTCTGTTCGGGGTCCACCGGCACTGCAAACTCCTCGGGTCGGGGTGGATGAAATGGCGCACGGCTTACGGGGTGAAGGTCCCGTAGCCTCCTTGGAAGAACAGCAGTGGAGCCGTGGCGTCGAGCACCGCGAGGTCGCGGACCGCGCCGAGCACGATGTCGTGGTCTCCTGCGGGAACGGTTCCGGCGACGTCGCAGTCGATCCAGGCCAGGGCCTTGTCCAGCACGGGGGACCCGGAAGGCGCCCCGGTCCAGCCGATCTCGGCGAACTTGTCGGGGACCTTCGAGGCGAAGGTGCGGCAGAGGTCCTCCTGGCCGGAAGCGAGGACGTTCACGCAGAACGACGACGAGGTCCGCAGCTTCGCGTAGCTGGCGGACGTCCTGCTCGGCAGGAACGCCACGAGGGGCGGATCGAGCGAGACCGACGTGAAGGAGCCCACGACCATGCCCGTGGGCGCTCCGTCCTCGGCGATGGCGGTGACGACCACGACCCCCGTCGGATAGTGGCCCAGGACTTCGCGGAAGCGCCGGGCGTCGAAAGCGCTCATCGTCTCTCCTGTCGGGACGAGTGTCTGGGGGAGCATGCGGTCAGAGCCGCTCGATGATCGTGACGTTCGCCTGGCCGCCGCCCTCGCACATGACCTGGAGGCCGAAGCGAGCGTCGCGCCGCTCCAGCTCGTGCAGGAGCGTCGTCATGAGCCTGGTGCCCGTGGCCCCGATCGGGTGTCCGAGGGCGATGGCCCCGCCGTTCACGTTGACCCGTGCGGGGTCGGCTCCCGTCTCGCTGGTCCACGCGAGGACCACCGACGCGAAGGCCTCGTTGACCTCGAAGAGGTCGATGTCGTCCACCGACAGCCCCGTCTTCTCCAGGGCTCTGCGGGTCGCGGGGATCGGAGCGGTAAGCATCCATACGGGGTCGTCGGCCAGGACGGACAGATGGTGGACACGCGCGCGCGGGCGCAGGCCGAGGTCCGAGACGGCGCGTTCGGAGGCGACGAGGACGGCGGACGCTCCGTCGCTGATCTGGCTGGCGACCGCGGCCGTGATGCGCCCGCCTTCGGCGAGCGGCTTCAGCGCCGCCATCTTCGTCAGATCGGTGTCGCGTCTGGGCCCTTCATCGGTGGAGAGGCCGCTGATCGGAGCCGTCTCGGCGGCGAAGCGGCCCTCGTCGCAGGCGGCGATCGCCTTGCGGTGACTGTTCAGCGCGAAGGCCTCCATCTCCTCGCGCGTGATGCCCCACTTCTCGGCGATCATCTCCGCTGCCCGGAACTGGGAGATCTCCTCGTTCCCGTAGCGCGCGGTCCAGCCTCGCGACTCGGCGAAGGGAGTGGTGAAGCCGAACTGCTCGCCCACCGTCATCGACGTGCTGATGGGGATGGCCGACATGTTCTGCACCCCGCCGGCCACGATCAGATCGGCCGTCCCGGACATGACGCCCTGCGCGGCGAAGTGGACGGCCTGCTGGCTCGAACCGCACTGGCGGTCGATGGTCACGCCCGGCACGTGTTCGGGCAGTCCGGCCGCCAGCCATGCGGTTCGGGCGATGTCTCCGGCCTGCGAGCCGACGGTGTCATTGCATCCGAAGATCACATCGTCGACCTTTCCGGGGTCGACTCCGGTGCGTTCGACGAGGGCCGCCAGGACGTGAGCGCCGAGGTCGGCGGAGTGGATCGCGGCGAGGGCACCGCGCCGCCGACCTACCGGCGTGCGGACCGCGTCGATGAGATAGGCCTCGGCCATCTTGGTCTCCTTGTTCAAGCGAGGGCGGTTCGATCGAAGGTTCAGGGGTGTTGGCTGCTGGCCGAGACGACTTCGCCGGTGAGGTAGGAGGAGTAGTCGCTGGCGAGGAAGACCATGACGTTGGCGATCTCCCACGGTCGGGCCGCCCGGCCGAACGCCTCCCGGCCCTTGAGCTCGGCCAGGAAGTCCGCCGTGGTGACCTTCTCCAGGAAGGGGTGCATGGCGAGGCTCGGGGACACCGCGTTGACCCGGATGCCGTGCGGAGCCAGGTCCATGGCCGCCGAGCGGGTGAGCGCCATGACCCCGGCCTTGGCCGCCGCGTAGTGGGCCTGGCCTTCCTGGGCGCGCCAGCCGATGACCGAGGCGTTGTTGACGATGGCGCCGCGCACACCCGCCTCGACCATGCGCTTTCCGGCGGCGCGCAGGCAGCGGAAGGTGCCGGTGAGGGTGATGTCCAGGACCCGTGACCACTGCTCATCGGTCATTTCCAGCAGAGAGACGGTGCCGCCGAGCCCGGCATTGTTGATCATCACTTCGACGCCGCCGAAGGGTTCCGCCGCGTCGAGGAGAGCGGCGACCTGATCCTCGTCGGTGACGTCGCACGGCACGGCGGCCACCCGCTCGGCGCCGAACTCCGCGCCGAGCTCGTGCAGGGCGTCCTTCAGCCGACGCTCGTGCGTGTCGCCCAGCACGACGGCCTTGGCCCCCTCCTCAAGGCAGCGCCGCGCGGCGGCGGAGCCGATGCCCGCCCCGGCCGCGGCGGTGATGACGACCGTCCGGCCCGTGAGCAGGCCGTGTCCGGTGACGTAGGCGGGGGACGGCTGTTCTGGCTTGGTCATGGCCGGGCCTCTCGGGGAAGGCCGAGCACGCGCTCGGCGAGGATGTTGCGCTGGATCTCGTTCGAGCCGCCGTAGAGGGTGTCGGCGCGGCTGAAGAGGAAGAGGCGCTGAAGGTCGTCCAGTTCGTAGGGCGCGTGGCGCACCGTGAGCGCCGCCGCCCCCGCGACGCGCATCGCCAGCTCGCCGAGCCCGCGATGCCAGGTCGCCCAGACGAGCTTCGCCACTGACGCCTGCGCGGGCCCCTGGGCGTCCGGGCCGCTTCCCGAAAGCGTCCGCAGGGCGTGCAGCCGCATCAGGTCCAGGCCGATGCGGGCTCGGGCGATCCGGTCGCGCACCAGCGGATCTTCGATGGCGCCGTTGGTCCGGGCGAGTGCGATGACCGCGTCCAGTTCACGGGCGAAACCGACCTGCTGTCCGATCGTGGAGATGCCGCGCTCGAAACCGAGCGTGGCCATGGCCACCTTCCATCCGTCTCCGGACTCGCCGACGACGAGGGACGCCTCGGTCCTGGCTCCGTCGAAGTAGACCTCGTTGAACTCCGAGGTGCCGGTGAGCTGGATGATCGGCCGGACGTCGACGGCGTCCTGCCGCATCGGCACCAGCAGATAGGACAGTCCGTCGTGCCGACGCGACCCCGGAGTGGTCCGGGCGATCAGGAAGCACCAGTCGGCGTGGTGGGCGAGTGAGGTCCAGGTCTTCTGGCCGTCGATCACCCAGGAGCCGCCGTCGAGGACCGCCCGGGTGGAGACCGACGCCAGGTCGGATCCCGCGCCGGGTTCGGAATACCCCTGGCACCAGAGTTCCTCGACCGTGACGATCTTCGGAAGGAAGCGCGCGCGCTGCTCATCGGTGCCCAAGGCGATCAGCGTGGGTCCGAGAAGCTCCTCACCGAGATGGTTCACCCGTGCCGGAGCATTGGCACGGGCGTACTCCTCGTGGAAGATGATCTGACGGCGAAGGCTCAGGCCGCGCCCGCCGAACTCTTCCGGCCAGCCCAGGCAGGTCCAGCCGTGGGCGCCCATGTGGCGGTCCCAGGCGAGGCGCTCGTCGAACGCCTCGTGGTCGCGTCCGGTGCCGCCGAGCCCGCGCAGCTTGGCGAACTCACCGGTCAGACTGGTCTCCAGCCAGTCTCGGACCTCACCGCGGAACTTCTCGTCCGCGGCGGAGTAGGTCAGGTCCACTCGGCCCTCTTCCTCCCATGGCGCGTCCCGAACCCGCGGTGTCGCCGCTGAGCGGGAACGCACATGTCTAATCAAACATTTGTTTGGTATACGTGTACCGGGACGTTTTACGCAACCCCGATGACCGCTCAGAGGGAGACAGAATCGATGGGCACCGAACAGACCGCCGAGAAGGCGGAGCAGCTTGGGCAGACGCCGGACGCCGGCACGGCGGAACCCGTCGTCCTTTACGAACGGCGCGGCCCGGTGGCCGTGGTCACGTTGAACCGCCCGCAGTACCGCAACGCGCAGAACTCCAAGGTCACCTACGCCCTCGACGCGGCGTTCATCCGCGCCGTCGACGACGACGAGGTGAAGGTGATCGTCCTGGCCGGGGCGGGAGACCACTTCTGCGCCGGGCACGACATCGGCACCCCCGAACGTGACATCGACGAGTCGTTCGAGCGCAAGGCCGTCATCTGGTGGGACCACACCGGTAAGGCGGGAGTCGACCGTCGCCTCGCCCGCGAGGCCGAGGTCTACCTCGGGATGTGCCGCCGGTGGCGGGAGATCCCCAAGCCCATGATCGCCATGGTCCAGGGCGCGTGCATCGCCGGCGGGCTCATGCTGGCCTGGTCCTGCGACTTCATCGTCGCCTCCGAGGACGCCTTCTTCGCCGACCCCGTGGTCCGCATGGGCATCCCCGGCGTCGAGTACTTCGCCCACCCGTGGGTGATGAATCCGCGGGCCGCCAAGGAGTTCCTCTACACCGGTGACAGGTACGACGCCGCCCGCGCTCGTGAGCTGGGCATGGTCAATCATGTCGTGCCCCGCGAGGAGCTGGAGGCGCGGACCTTCGCCGTCGCCGAGCGGATCAGCGGCATGCCCGCCTTCGGGCTCGCTCTGACCAAGAAGGCCGTCAACCAGGCCGAGGACCTCCAGGGCATGCGGGCGGGCATGGACTCGGTGTTCGGCCTCCACCACGCCGCGCATGCGCACAACGCCGAGATCGAAGGGGACTCGCTCGCCGGACTCGACGCGCGCGCGATGGCCAAAACTAACAAGCGTTCGGGTGGCGCTCGATGAACCTGGATCTCGACGACGCGCACCGGGCGTTCCGCGACGAGGCGCGCGCCTGGCTCAGCGCCCATGTGCCGACCGGGCCTCTGCCGCACATGGACACGGCGGAGGGGTTCACCGCGCACCGGGAATGGGAGCGCGCCCTCTCCGAGGGCCGCTGGTCCGTGGTCTCCTGGCCCGAGTCGTTCGGCGGACGCGACGCCTCGTTGCTCCAGTGGGTGCTCTTCGAGGAGGAGTACTACCGCGCCGGGGCACCGGCGCGCGTCTCCCAGAACGGCATCTCGCTGCTCGCCCCGATCCTGTTCCATTACGGCACGCCCGAGCAGAAGGAACGCTATCTGCGTCCGATGACCGACGGCACCGAGATCTGGGCGCAGGCGTGGTCGGAGCCCGAGGCCGGCAGCGACCTGGCCTCGCTGCGCGCCTCCGCGGTCCGCGACGAGGACCGCGGAGGCTGGGTGCTGAACGGCCAGAAGACATGGAGTTCCCGCGCCTCGTTCGCGCATCGCGGCTTCGGGCTCTTCCGCACCGACCCCGCCGAGCAGCGGCACCGCGGCCTCACCTATTTCCTCTTCCCGCTGGACGCCGAGGGCATCACGATCAGGCCGATCGTCAAGCTGGACGGGCATCCGGGATTCGCCGAGATCTTCTTCGAGGACGTGTTCGTCCCCGACTCCGACGTCCTCGGCGCGCCCGGAGACGGCTGGCGCGTCGCGATGAGCACGGCGGGGAACGAGCGGGGCCTGTCGCTCCGGTCTCCCGGCCGCTTCCTCGCGGCGGCCGACCGCCTCACGGCGCTCTGGAACGCGAGCGATGACGCTTGCGCATCCGCGGGCGAGCGGGTGGTGGACGCCTGGATCGCGGCGCAGGCCTATCGCCTGTACACCTTCGGCGCCGTGGCAAGGCTGGAGGACGGCGGCGACATCGGCGCGGACGGCAGCGTCAACAAGATCTTCTGGTCCGAACTCGACATCCGCCTCCACGAGACCGCCCTGGACCTCATGGGCGCCCGCGGTGAGCTGAGGGGTCCGAGTGCCGAAGCCGAAGGCGCCTGGATGGACGGCTACCTGTTCTCCCTGGCCGGCCCCATCTACGCCGGGACGAACGAGATCCAGCGCAACATCGTGGCCGAGCGCCTGCTCGGCCTGCCGAGGGGAACCCGATGAGATTTGCACCGACCGAGGAGCATCGTGAGTTCGCCGCGTCGCTCGAGGATCTGCTGAAGGCCTCCGATGCTCCGGCAACGGCCCGGGCCTGGGCCGACGGCGATCACCGGCCCGGCCTCGACCTCTGGCACAGGCTCGCCGATGTCGGCGTCACCGCGCTGGCCGTTCCCGAGGAGCACGGCGGCCTGGGCGCCGACACCGTCTTCCTGACCGCGGCCTTCGAGGCTTTGGGCAGGCACGCCGTGCCCGGACCGTGGATCGAGGCCGTGGTCCTTGCCCCGTCTCTTCTGGCCGGTCTGCGGTCCCGCTCTCAGCCGACGCCGTCGCTCGCGGACATCTCCGAGGGAAAGGCGGTGGTCACGGCGGCCGCCCCTCCGCTGGCGCCCTACGCGCCGGACGTCGACGTGGCCCGCTGCGTCCTCCTGCTCGACGGCGCCGCAGTACACACCGCAGAGGCAGGCGAGATGCTCGGTTCGGTCGACCGGGCCCGGAGGCTTTGGACGGTCCTCCCCGGACCGGAGGTCGGTCGGCTGTCACCGGAGGACGCCGAGCGGTCTTTGGACCTCGCCGCCATCGCCTGCTCGGCCCGCCTCCTCGGGGCCGGTGAGCGCGTCCTTTCCGAGGCGGTCGACTACGCCAAGGCACGGCGGCAGTTCGGCCGCGTCATCGGTGAATACCAGGCGGTGAAGCACGCCCTCGCCGACGTCAGGGTGGCCCTCGACTTCGCCCGGCCGCTCCTGCACGGAGCGGCCGTCACCTTCGATGCCGGCCGTCCTGATGCGGCGCGCGATGTGTCGGCGGCCAAGGTCGCAGCGTCGGACGCCGCCTATCTGGCGGCGCGGACCTCTCTTCAGGTCCACGGAGCCATCGGCTACACCGAGGAGCACGACCTCGGGCTCTGGCTCACCGGGATCCGCGCCCTCGTGTCGGCGTGGGGCACACCCGCCGCGCATCGGGCCCGGATCCTCGCAGCGATCACCGCGCAGAACCCCCTTCCCTCCCCCGCATGAGGAGCCCCAGATGTACTTCGGATTGAGTGAGGAGCAGGCCGAGTTGTCAGCGACGGTTCGCGCTCTGCTCGAACGGCACGCCGACAGCGCCGCCGTCCGCGAGGCGGCCGACGGGGACCTCGGCCACGATCCGGCGCTGTGGTCGCTGCTCTGCGAGCAGATCGGGGTCGCCGCGCTCGCGGTCCCCGAGCAGTACGGCGGCGCGGGGTTCGGCTACTTCGAGACGCATGTCGTCCTGGAGCGCCTCGGGTACGCGCTCGCCCCCACCCCCCTGCTCGGCTCGGGCGTGCTCGCCGTTCAGGCCCTGATGCGCTCCGGCGATGCCACGGCCTGCGCGAGGCTGCTGCCCGCACTGGCCTCAGGCGAGTGGATCGGCGCGCTGGCCTGGGCCACCGCCGACGGTGCCTGGCACCTTGACGACTCGGATGTGCTCGCCGAGACCACGTGGACCGGAACGACCCTTTCCGGCACCGCCCACCTGGTCCTCGACGGCTCCACCGCAGACGTCCTCCTGGTCGTGGCGAGAAACGCCCCCGGCCGAGTGGGCCTCTACGAGGTGGATCCCTCCGCGCCCGGAATACAGCGAGACCCTGTCCCGGGAATGGACGGGACCCTGCGCTTCGCCCAGGTCCGCTTCGATGGCGCTCGGGCCACGACCCTGGCCCTCGACGCACGGAGCCTGCTGGCCGAGGTGCGGGATGTGGCAGCGGTCGCCGTCAGCGCGCTTCAGGTCGGGGCGGCTCAGCGCGGGCTGGACATGACGGTCCGCTACGCAGGCGAAAGGGTGCAGTTCGGCCGACCGATCGGGTCGTTCCAGGCGCTGAAGCACCGGATGGCGGACATGCTGGTGCAGGTCGAGACCGCCCGCACCCTGTCCTGGGCGGCGGCGTGGGCGGTCGCGCAGGGAGACCAGGACTCGGCCGAACGTGCCGCCGCGGCGAAGGCATGGTGTTCGGACGCCTTGAACGAGGTCGCCGGCGAGACCGTGCAGCTGCACGGCGGCATCGCGGTCACCTGGGAGCACGACGCGCAGATGCTCTTCAAACGGGCGCACGCACTCTGCCAGCTCTTCGGCGGGCCCGACGAACAGCGGCGTCGCTACTTCGACCTTCTCAACCTCGCCGGGACACCGGGCTGAGAAGCCCGAGAGGGCCCGGGATCAGTCTCCCCCGGGCCCTCCCAGCCTCCACGCGGATCACGACGGTCATCCGGGGCTGCTCCGCATCAGTGCCGAGGAGCGCCCTCAAGCCGCTTCAGGACGTCCCCGGCGTCGGCGACGATGCGGGAGAGCAGCTCAGCGCAGCTCGGCAGATCGTCGATGAGGCCGACCACCTGCCCGGTGGCCATGACCCCGATGTCCGGTCGGCCCTCGAGGAGAGCCGTGCGGTAGAGCATCGGCGCGTTCGCCGCCATGACGACCTGGCTCCACGTCAGGCCGTGCTCCCGGCGCATGGTCAGCCCTTCGCGGATGATGTCCGGCCAGCGGGTCCGGGACATCCGCTGGAAGGCCACGGCATTGCGCGCGGCGCGCAGCAGGCGTCCCGGCGCCGAGCTGCGTTCCAGGGCCTCGATGGCGGGTCCGCGCACGACGCGTTGCGGCACTCCGTCGATCTGGAGGGTCAGCACGGTGTCCTCCACCCGCTTGGTGAGGTACTCCTTCTTGACCACCTCGGCGACGGGAGACTCCTTGGTGAGCAGGAAGCGGGTCCCCATCGCGATGCCGTCCGCGCCGTAGGCGAGAGCGGAGACGAGGCCGCGGCCGTCGCAGTAGCCGCCTGCCGCGATCACCACTATGTCGGTGACGTCCCGTGCCTGCGGCAGCAGGAGGCTGGTCGGCACCGGGCCGGTGTGCCCGCCCCCTTCCCCGCCCTGCACGATCACGGCGTCCGCGCCCCAGGCGGTGACCTTCTCGACGTGCCTGCGCGCGCCGGTGGAGGGCACCACGACCATGCCGCCGTCCTTGCAACGCTTGATCAGATCCTCGCGGGGGGCGAGCGCGAAGGAGGCGACCCTCACGCCCTTGCGGATCATGAGATCGACCCGCTTGACGACGTCCGGCTGATCGGCTCGCACATTGACGCCGAACGGGCGTTCGGTCAGCGCCTGCACCGTGTCGATCGCTTCGGCGAGCTCCTCGTACGACAGCAGCCCGGCGCTCAGGATTCCGAGCCCTCCCGCGTTCGCCGTGGCGGCGGTCAACCCGGGGTCGGACACGTACCCCATGCCCGTCTGGACGATGGGATAGTCCACGCCGAACAACTCCGTGGCCCGCGTCCGCAGCGCGGGATGCAGCTCAGATTCCAAGGACATCCGGCGGCCTCTCTTTCAAACAAATGACCGTTTGGTGCATACTGCTGCCCCAGGATGCCCGAGCGAAAGCTACAAATCAACATTCGTCGGCAAGGAGCCGTGTCATGTCAGCTACGTCGAGAGACAAGAGGATGTCCCTTGAGGACTTCACCTCGACGATCGAGTCGGGAATGACCATCGGTGTGGGCGGCTGGGGGTCGCGGCGCAAACCGATGGCCCTCGTGCGCGCGCTGCTGCGCAGCGACGTGAAGGACCTCACGGTGATCAGCTTCGGCGGCCCGGACGTCGGGCTGCTCTGTGCCGCCGGCAAGGTGCGGAGACTGATCTACGGTTTCGTCTCCCTGGACAGCATCGCGCTGGACCCGCACTTCCGGGCGGCCCGCGAGAGCGGATCCGTCGAGATCTCCGAGTACGACGAGGGCATGTTCGTCTCCGGGCTCCGCGCCGCCGCCCAGCGCCTGTCCTTCCTGCCGAGCAGGGCCGGGCTCGGTTCCGACGTGCTCACCATGAACCCGCATCTGAGGACCGTCGTCTCGCCCTACGATGACGGCGAGGAGTACGTGGCGGTGCCCGCACTGCGCATGGACGCCGCGCTGATCCACCTCAACAGGGCGGACGCCTCCGGCAACGGCCAGTACCTCGGCCCCGACCCGTACTTCGACGACCTGTACTCGATGGCCGCCGACCGCTGCTACCTCAGCTGCGAGCGGGTCGTGCCGACCGCCGACCTCCTCACCGACGCCCCCTTCCAGTCGCTGCTCGTGCGACGCATGTACGTGAGCGGGGTCGTCGAGACGCCGCGCGGCGCCCACTTCACCTCCTGCGTGCCCGACTACGAGCGCGATGAGGCCTTCCAACGTGAGTACGCCGCCGCGGCCGGGGACGCGGAGCAGTGGCGCTCGTTCTCCGAGACCTACCTCGCCGGGAGCGAGGACGACTACCAGACCGCCGTCGCGACCCGCGGCGACGTCGAAAGGAGTGCCTGAGCCATGGAGTTCACCCGAGCCGAGGTCTGCGTCGTCGCCGCCTCCGATTCCTGGGCGGACGCCGGCGAGGTCCTCGCCCACGCGGTCGGCACCGTTCCCATGGTCAGCGCCCGGCTGGCCCGCCTGACCCACTCGCCCGACCTGGTCCTGTCCGACGGCGAGGCGTTCTTCATGAACGAACCCGCTCCCCTCGGAGCAACGGCCGCCGCGGGCGGCGTCGTCGAGGCATGGGTGCCGTTCCGCGACATCTTCGGGGTCCTGCAGTCCGGTCGGCGGCGCAGCATGATGGGCGCCAGCCAGATCGACCGCCACGGGAACCAGAACATCTCGTGCATCGGCGACTGGCGCAAACCGAAGCGGCAGCTCATCGGGGTGCGCGGAGCTCCCGGCAACACCGTCAACCACCGGACCAACTACTGGGTCGCCCGGCACTCACCGCGCGTGTTCGTGGAGAAGGTCGACGTGGTCTCGGGGGTCGGGAACGACCGGGCGCGGGAGGCCGGACCGGCGGCGCTGCGCTTCCACGACCTGGGCGTGGTCGTCACCGACCTCGCGGTCTTGGACTACGACGCCGACGGGCTGCTGCGGATCCGTTCGGTGCATCCCGGTGTCACCGTGGAGGAGGTGCAGAAGGCGACCGGGTTCTCCATCGACGGAAGCGCCGCGGTCGAGACGCGGAACCCGACCGAGGAGGAACTGCGGCTGATCCGTGAGGTGATCGACCCGCGCGGACTCCGCTCGCGCGAGGTTCCCGCCTGAGCTCGCCGTACCTCCGGCCGCCCCTCGCGGGGCGGCCGGATCAGATCAGGCCACCGTAGAGGAGCTCGAGATACTGATCGGCGAGCGCGTCGCCGCGGAACTGCCCGCCGGGGCGGTACCAGCGCACCGCGGACCAGATCGCGTCGCGGATGAACAGATAGGCGAGCTTCACGTCGAAGTCGGGCCGCACGATGCCCGACATCTGCCCGGCGGTGAGCACGCGCAACCAGATCTGCTCGATCCGCAGACTGTAGTCGCCGACGTAGGCGAAATCCTGATGCCGCAGGAGGTTGTCGGTCTCGTTCTGGTAGACCGCCACCTCGTGCGGGGTGTCCTGGATGGTGAGGAAGGAGATCCGGATGAGCTCACTGAGCGTCTCGCGGGGGTCGTTGCCGGCCTTCTCCACCGCGCTGAACCGCCCGTGGAGGCCGACGAGGAACTCCTGGAGGATCGCGTCGAGGATCGCCTCCTTGGAGCTGAAGTGGTGGTAGATGCTCCCGGCGAGGATGCCCGAGGCGTCGGCGATGTCGCGCATCGTCGTCTCCGCGTAGCCGCGCGTGGCGAAGAGCTCCGCCGCGACGCCGAGCAGCTGCTCCCGCCGGTCGGCCCGGGCACTGGTCCGGCCGGTCCGCTTCTGTGCCGCCTCACGCGGCTTGGTCCCCGCCATCGCGGCCTCCTTCGGTGGACGGGCTGGTCAGCAGCCCGGACACAGCATACTGAACAAACATTTGGTGAAGGTCTGGAGTAAGATGAACGCCTTCGATCACACGGCGACCGTGCCGGCCTTGCTGCGCGAGGCCACCTGGAGGTATGGCGAGCGCCTGGCCGTCGTCGACGGCGGTCGGCGCTGGTCCTACGTGGATCTCGCGTCAGCGGTGGAACTGGCGGCTCGCTCTTTCCTGGCGCTCGGCATCCGGCCGGGCGACCGCGTGGCGCTGTGGATGCCCAATCGCGCCGAGTACGTGATCGCCTTGCTCGGCGCCCTCTCCGCGGGCGCCGTGGCCGTCCCCATGAACACCCGGTACCGCGGTTACGAGGCGACGGAGATCCTGGCGAGGTCGCGAGCGTCCGCGCTGATCACCGCGAACGGCTTCCTGGGGATCGGCTTCCTCTCGATGCTCCGCGAGGCGGCGGGCCGGGAGGGCGGCGGTGCGCTGATCCCGGGTCTTCCCCACCTCACAGCGATCGTGGACGTCCCGGGTGCCGGGAGCACGGAAGGGGTGTCCTCGCTCTCGTGGGAGGACTTCCTCGGCCAGGGGCTTCGCGTTCCCTCCGACGCGGCCCGGAAGGCCGCCGAACTCCTGGAACCCGAGGCCTTGTGCGACATCCTCTTCACCTCCGGGACCACCGGCCGCCCCAAGGGGGTGATGAGCTCCCACCGCCAGACCGTGGACGTCGCCCGGATCTGGGCCGAAGGAGCCGGTCTCACGCAGGACGACCGCTACGGCATCGTGAACCCGTTCTTCCACAGCTTCGGCTACAAGGCCGGGATCATCGCGGCTCTGGGCTCCGGAGCCGCGCTCTATCCCATCGCGGCGTTCGAACCGGGCGAGTTGCTCACCCTCATCGAGGCCGAAGGCCTGTCCGTGCTCCCCGGAGTGCCGACCATGTTCACATCGCTCCTTGAGGATCCCCGCCGCCCGGACCATGATCTGTCGTCGCTGCGTTTCGCGACGGCGGGGGCGGCGAACGTCCCGGCGGACCTCTTCCACCGGATGCGCCACGACCTCGGCTTCGACGAAGTCGGGCAGGCCTACGGGCTCACCGAGTGCGTGATGGTGAGCCGCTCGCGGCCGAACGAGGACCTGGACCATCTGGCCCTGACCACGGGACCGGCGGCTCCCGGTGTGGAGATCCGCCTGGCCGACCCGGGCACCGGTGGGCCCGTTCCCCTCGGCGCGGACGGCGAAGTCCTCGTGCGCGGCCGGAACGTCATGCTCGGCTACTTCGAGGACGACGAGTCCACGAGAGCGGCGATCGACCCGGACGGCTGGTTGCACACCGGGGATGTCGGCAGGTTGGACGAGCACGGCTGCCTCAAGATCACCGATCGGCTGAAGGACATGTTCACCGTCGGCGGGTTCAACGTCTACCCGGCGGAGGTGGAGGCGGTTCTCCGCGCCCTCCCCGAGATCTTCGAGGCCGCCGTCGTCGATCGCCCGGATCCGCGGCTCGGCTCCGTACCCGTCGCGTTCGTCGTGGCCGCGCCCGGATCCGTGGTCGATCCCGCAGAGGTCATCGCCCACTGCCGGCACCGGCTCGCGGGCTTCAAGGCGCCGCGCGAGGTGGTGATCGTGCACGAACTTCCCCGCAACGCGGGCGGCAAGGTGCTGAAGACCGACCTTCGCGCTCGGACGTCCTGAAAGACGAAGGCCGGGTGGCGCCTGCCGCTGCGCGCACCCGGCCTTCCGCTCGATCTAACCGTCGGCGACGGGGCTCGCGGCCAGGCGTTCGGTGCCCGGGGCGTGCTGGAGGAACGCCGGCCATTCACCTCCGCCGTCGACGTTGAGGACCGCGCCGCTGATGTGCCCCGCCAGCGGGGACGCGAGCAGTGCGCAGGCCGCGCCGACGTCGGCGGGAGTCCCGAACACGCCTCGCGGGATCGTGGCGGCCACGCGGGCACGGGACTCGGCGTCGCCGTAGTGGTCCTCGCTCGCCTCGGTCTCGATGAGTCCGCAGCTCACCGCGTTGACGCGCACACGTGGCGCCCACTCCACGGCGAGGCTGCGGGTCAGGCTCTCCAGCGCCGCCTTGGCGGCCCCGTAGACGGCCGTTCCGGGACTCGCGCGCCTGGCGCTGATCGAGGTGATGTTGATGACGGACCCGCCGCCGTCCGCCGCTTCCAGATGCCGATGGGCGAACTGCGAGACGAAGACCGCGGACAGGAAGTTCAGGTCGGTGACCCTCCGGTGGAAGCGGGGTGACGCGGAGGCGAACCCGGTGAAGGGCCCTCCCCCCGCGTTGTTCACGACCACGTCGATGCGCCCGTTGCGTTCCGCGGTCTGTGCGACCCAGCGGGCCACCTGGTCCTCGTCCCGCACGTCCACGGCGGTGAACCGCGGGCCGCCCGGCTCGGAGTGCTCCGGAACCGTGCGCCCGCAGGTCTCCACCACGGCACCGGCCTCCAGGAAGGTCCGGGCCACTCCCGCGCCCACACCGCGGGTGCCTCCGGTGAGCAGGACGACGCGTCCGGCCAGATCGATGCCCAGTGCCATGCCCGCCCTCAGCTCGTGCTCAGGGGCTTGCCGGTCTCCACGAAGGCGTCGCGATGACGGTCGGCGACGCCCGACAGACTCAGCTCGAAGGTGAAGCCCTGTTCGAACCGGTAGGACCTGTTGACGTCCACCGGGTCGATGCCGTTCAGCGCCTCCTTGGCCGCTCGCACGACGACGGTGTCCTTGGCCGCGATCTCCCGAGCGAGTTCGAGGGCCGTCTCGTCCAGCCGCTCACGCGGGACCACCTGGAAGACCGACCCGTACGACGCCAGTTGAGCCGCTGTGATCGTCCGTCCGGTGAAGTACAGGGTGCGCAGCAGGTGCGGAGGCACCAGGCGCGCCAGATGGGTGCCCGCTCCCAGCGCTCCCCGGTCCACTTCGGGAACGCCGAAGTAGGCGTCCTCGCTGGCGATGATGGTGTCGGAGTTCCCGACGAGCCCCACACCTCCCCCGAGGCAGAACCCGTGGACGGCGCTGATGACGGGAACCGCGCACTCGTAGATGGCCTTGAAGGCCGCGTAGCAGCCGCGGTTGACACCGATGAGCGCGTCGAAGCCGGGTGTGCGCTGGAGTTCCTTGATGTCGACGCCCGCGTTGAATCCCCGGCCTTCGGCCCGGAGGACGACCGCCGCGGTGCCCTGGTCGGCGCCCGCCTCTCGCACCGCGTCCGCGAGGCCGTGCCAGCCCGCGACCGGAAGCGCGTTGACCGGCGGGAAGTCCATGGTGATGACGCGGACGCCATCCTGTTCGACCGAGGTGAGGCCCATGGGTTGTCCTTTGTTCGAGGTGCCGTATTCGAGGGGCGGGGTCCCGCTACCATCCAAATGTTTGTTAGGTAGCCTAGCAGGACGCGCAGCGACGCCACCGGTCACCGCCCCCGGCTACCGGACACGCTGCCGAGCAGAAGGAGAACTATGAGCACGATCTGCGAGGGCAGGGTCGCCGTGGTCACCGGCGCCGGCCGTGGTCTCGGCCGCGCGCACGCACTGGAGCTCGCCCGCCAAGGGGCCAAGGTGGTCGTCAACGATCTCGGCACCGGCGCCGACGGGGTCGGCGCCTCGGCCGGCCCCGCCGCGGACGTCGTCGCGGAGATCCACGCCCTCGGCGGAGAGGCCGTGGCGAGCACCGAGGACATCACCGACTTCACCGGCGCCACGCGGCTGATCGAGCAGGCGATCGACACCTTCGGCGCACTCGACGTCCTGGTGAACAACGCGGGCTTCCTGCGCGACCGGATGCTGGTCAACACCTCCGAGCAGGAGTGGGACGCGGTCATCTCGGTGCATCTCCGCGGCCACTTCGCCCCGCTTCGGGAGGCCTCCCGCTACTGGCGCGCAGAGGCCAAGGCCGGACGAGCCCGGCAGGCCCGGGTCATCAACACCTCCTCGGGCGCGGGCCTGCAGGGCAGCGTCGGCCAGACCACCTACAGCGTGGCCAAGGCGGGTATCGCAGCCCTCACCCTCGTCGCCGCAGAGGAGCTCGGACGGTACGGGGTCACGGTGAACGCGCTCGCCCCCTCGGCGCGCACCCGGATGACGGAGGGAGCCTTCGCCGAGAAGATGGCGCTGCCCGCGGACGGGTTCGACGCCATGGCCCCCGAGAACGTCTCTCCCGTCGTCGCCTGGCTCGCCTCGGCCGACTCCGCAGGCATCACCGGCCGCGTCATCGAAGTGGAGGGCGGCCGGATCTGCGTGGAGACGGGCTGGCGCCACGGCCCGTCGCTGGATCTCGGTCGACGCTGGAAGGCCTGCGACGTGGGCGCGGCGGTTCGCGGCCTGCTCGCCGAAGCTCCCGTGCCGGAGCCGGTGTACGGCTCGGCCTGAGAACATTACCGAACTATCGTTTGCTCGGACCGATGCGTCGAGCGCTCGGTTCCCCCCACACGGAGGTTTTGATGCCAGAAGCCGTCATCGTCGCAACGGCCCGCTCGCCCATCGGGCGGGCCTACAAGGGGTCGCTGAAGGACCTGCGGCCGGACGACCTGCTCACCCAGATCGTCGCCGCGGCCCTCGCTCAGGTCCCCGCGCTCGACCCTGCGTCGCTGGACGACCTGATGGTCGGCTGCGCGCAGCCCGCCGGAGAGCAGGGCTACAACATCGCGCGGCAGACCGCGATCGCGCTCGGGCTCGACGGGGTGCCGGGCACGGTAGTGCAGCGGTACTGCGCCTCCAGCGTGCAGACCACGCGGATGGCGCTGCACGCGATCCGGTCCGGCGAGGGCGACGCGTTCGTGTCGGCCGGGGTCGAGTGCGTGTCCCGCTACTCCCACGGCAAGTCCGATGGCGCTGAGGGCACCCACCACCCGCGCTACGCGGAGGCCGAAGCCCGCAGCGCCGGTCGGACCGGCGCCGGCGTCCCGGTGTGGACGGACCCGCGCGCGGAGGGCCTGCTGCCCGATCCGTACCTCGCGATGGGGCAGACCGCCGAGAACGTCGCGCAGGTCCGCGGGATCAGCCGCGAGCGGCAGGACGCGTTCGGGGTCCGCAGCCAGCACCTCGCCGAGAAGGCCCTCGCCGACGGGTTCTTCGACCTCGACATCACGCCCGTGACGCTGCCGGACGGCTCCGTCGTCGCGCGTGACGACTGCCCGCGCGCCGGGGTCACCGCTGACTCCGTCGCCGGGCTCAAGCCGGTCTTCCGGCCGGACGGGACCGTCACCGCCGGGAACTGCTGCCCCCTCAACGACGGGGCCGCCGCCCTCGTCGTCGTGTCCGACCGCAAGGCCGCGGAGCTGGGGCTGACGCCGCTGGCCCGGCTCGTCTCCACCGGGGTCTCCGCGCTCTCCCCGGAGATCATGGGCCTCGGACCCGTCGACGCGATGCGCCAGGCCCTCGCCCGCGCCGGGATCACCGCGGCCGACCTCGACCTGATCGAGATCAACGAGGCCTTCGCCGCCCAGGTCCTGCCCACCATCGACGACCTCGGCCTCGACGAGGACAAGGTCAACGTCCACGGCGGCGCCATCGCCCTCGGCCACCCCTTCGGCATGACCGGCGCCCGCCTCACCACCACCCTCGTCAACGGCCTCCGCCGCCACGACGGCCGCTACGGCGCCGTCACCATGTGCGCCGCCGGCGGCCAGGGCATGGCCCTCATCGTGGAGCGCCTGTCATGATCGACGGGAGCGCCCGGCCTCCCGGCACGGACGAGTCCGCCGGAGCCTGGGCGGGGCGGCACCTGGGCGAGCGCACGGTCACTTGGACCGAGCGCGACGCGGTCCTCTATGCGCTGGCCGTCGGCGCCCAGGCCGAGGAACTCGACCTCGTCTATGAACGTCGCCTGCGCGTCCTGCCGACGTTCGGTCTGACCTTGGCCCAGTGGGCGCCCGACGCGCTCGGCGGCCTCGGCGCCTTCGACGTCGGCACCACCCTGCACGGGGCCCAGCGCCTGGAGGTCGCAGCCCCGCTGCCTCCGCGCGGGGAGACGACGCTGAGCGCCAGGGTCGCGGCGGTCTGGGACAAGGGGACCGCGGCGGTGTTCGAAGTCGAGGTGGAGTCCCCCTATTTCACCGCCACCTGGTCTCTCTTCGCCCCGGGGCGCGGCGGGTTCGGTGGCGAGCGCGGCCCTTCGGCCGCCTCCTCCCCCGACGGGCCCGGGGACGATCTGCGGACTTCGGTGCCGACCTTCCCCGAGCAGGCCGTTCTGTACCGGCTCTGCGGCGACAAGCACGCGCTGCACGTGGACCCGGAAGCGGCCCGCGCGGCCGGCATGGACCGGCCGATCCTCCACGGGCTGTGCACGATGGCCGCCGCAGGGGTCGGCCTCGCGCGTGCGATGGACGAGCATCCGGCGGACCTGCGCGAGATCGGTGTGCGGTTCACGGCTCCGGTCATCCCGGGAGACGTCCTCGAGGTCGGCGCCTCGCGCTCCGGACGTGCGGCGGCTTTCTCGGTCGAGGTCGCGGGGCGGACCGTCCTGCGAGGCGGAACCATCGGATTCGGGAGCTGACGCCGAGCCCGGGCCGTGGCGCCCGGGCTCACACCATGGGCGGGTGGGTGTCCACGGCCAGTTCTCCGGCGCCGTACATGGCGAGCGTCCGATCGAGGTCGTTCAGGGCGAAGGCCTGGGTGGTGTGGATATTGCGCCAGGCCTGCTCGACCGGGTGGCCGAGGCGCACCACCTCACCACCGGAGTGTTCGAACATCTGATCTATGGCGGCGGCGGCGCGCTGTGTGGCCACGACCTGGTCGCGGCGGATCCGCCGACGCATGTCCGCGGGGATCGGCTCGTCCGCCCTGGCCCGTTCGTAGAGTTCGCTCAGGTCCCGGATGATCTGGAGCGACGAAGCGTCCAGGTCCGCGCTGGCCGCGGCGAGCCGGGCGTTGCTGAAGTCGTCCGCGCCGACGGACAGGCCTCCCCACGCCATGCCGAGCCGGCTGCGCATCCATCCGACGAGCATCGCGTAGGCGCCTTCGGCCATACCCACCACCGGCGCCGCCGTCGCGGCCGCGAACATGGAGGGCAACGGCATCCGGTAGAGCGGGCCCTGGTTCACCTCCTGGCCGGGGGTGGCGCACCGCAGACAGGGCGCGTAGCTGAGCGCCCGCACGGCCGGAACGAAAACGTCGGTGGCCACGAGATCATGGCTTGCCGTCGCGCGCAGACCGACGGTGTCCCAGTTCCGCTCGATCCTCAAGTCGGCTCTGGGCACGAGGAAGGTCACCAGATCCACCGGGGCCCCGTCCGCGGCCGCGATCATGCCTCCCAGCAGGACCCATGAGGAGTGCCCGCACCCCGTGGCCCAGCTCCACCGCCCTTGCAGGCGGTACCCGCCGGCGACCTCCACGACGTGCCCCGTCGCGCCGTACGCGGCGGAGACCAGCACGTCCGGACCTTCCCTCCAGACCTCCTCCTGCGCCTCGGCGGGGAAAAGCGCGAGATGCCAGGCGTGGACGGCGAACCAACCGGCGAGCCAGCCGGTCGATCCACACGCGGACGACACGGCCCGGACCGTCTCGAAGAAGGCGACGGGATCGGTCTCGAGCCCGCCGTAACGGCGGGGCACCAGCATGCGGAAGACACCCGCGTCGGAAAGCAGGTCGATCGAGGAGCGCGGGATCTCCTTGATCCGATCGGCCTCGACCGAGCTCTCCCGCAGTGCGGGCAGGACATGGCTCAGCCGTCCGACAACAGCATCGTCCGTCACCGGCGTTCCCTCCGCACGAGCTCTGACGTTGGACTCTGTATGCTAGGCCCGCGTGAGGCCCAGCGAACGCACGGTGATGACGGTATGAGTGGTCCGGACAGACCCGCGTCCACCTCGGTGATCGATCGCATGATCCTCGTCTTCGACGCCTTCGACGGTCCCGCTCCCCTGACCCTCACCCAGATCGCGCGCCGGTGCGGCCTTCCTCGCAGCTCCGTCCACCGCATCCTCGACCAGCTCGTCTCCGTCGGCTGGGTCGCCCGACAGGAGGACCGCTACCGCCTGGGTCTGCGCATGGCCGAGTTGGGGGCGCGGGCACAGCACCAGAACGCCGTCCGGCAGGCGGCGCTCCCGCTGATGCGCGAACTGCACGCCGCGACGGGTCACGCCGTCCGCCTCTCGGTGCTCGACGGCGCCGACCTGGTCACGCTGGAACTGCTGGGCGTGCCCGCCGATCCGCGCGCGGTGAGGCCGACGGAGGGCAGGATCGCCGCCCACTGCACGGCGGCCGGAAAAGTGTTGCTCGCCTACGCGAGCGAAGAGGCGGTGAAGGAGGCCATCGCCCACGGGTTGCGAGCGCGTACCTCCTTCTCCATCACCGACGGCGCACGGCTGACCGCCGAACTCCAGCAGGCGCGCGAGCGCGGCGCTGCTTTCGACCGCGAGGAGTCTCGCCGTGGTCTGGCGTGCGTCGCCGCGCCCGTGCGCGGCCCGGGAGCACCGGTCGCGGCCCTCTCGGTGTGCGTCCCGGCCAGGCGCACCGATCTGGTGCCGCTCGTCTCCGCCGTCAGGGCCACGGCCGCCCGGGTCTGGGCGGCGACCGGCGGTGCCCCGGCCGTGCGCCACGAAGGCCAGGGCGACTGGCCTCTGGGCGCACTCGACTCGTGGTCGATGTGGCCCCGCCTGACCGACTGGTTCTGACGCGGCCGACCCTAGTCGAACGAGATCTCGACGCTGTCCGTGACCGGAACGGCCTGGCAGCCGAGAACCCAGCCCTCCTCGAGATCCTCGTCCTCCAGGATGTCGTTGACCAGCATCTTCACCTCGCCGCTCACCACCTGGCACGAGCATGCCGCGCAGTGGCCCTCTCCGCATGAGTAGGGTGCCCTGAGCCCTTGGGCGAGCAACAGGTCGAGCAGCTTGGTCTGGGCGGGCCAGGCGAACTCGTGGACGTTTCCGTTCAGCGTGACCGCCAGCCTGGTGGCCGGCCCGCTGCCCGCCTCGCCGGGAAGGGGTTCCGGTTCAGCGAAGGGGTCGCCCTGCAACGAGGTGAACTTCTCCGTCACGATCTTCTCCTTGGGCACCCCGAGCGCGGTCAACGCCAAGGCCGCCGCCTCCATGAACGGCTCCGGACCGCAGATGAGGGTCTCGTCGCGGCTCACGTGCGGAGCGGCGAGTCCGGAGAGGAACTCGACGGTCGGGAGCCCCTGCACGCTCTCGAGCACATGGACGACCTGGAGCCGCTCGGGGTGAGCGCGCACGAGATCCCGCAACTCCTCCGCGAAGATCACGGATGACTCGTCGCGGTTCGCGTAGACGAGCACCGCCGTCCCCCGCGGTCGTGCGAGCACCGCCTTGATGACCGAGATCACCGGCGTGATGCCGCTGCCACCGGCGAACAGGAGCAGATCCGACTCCAATGTGGTGGGACCGAAGACCCCGCCCGGGGGCAGGACGTCGATGGTCGATCCCGGACGCACCTCATCGCAGATGCGGTTGGATCCGAAGCCACCGGCCACCCTCTTCACGGTGACCTTCAGGTCGGTGTCCAGGCCCGGGGCGCTCGCCAGCGAGTAGCAGCGCGCGCTGCCCGCCCCCTCCGCGCCTGGGACGCGCAGAGTGAGGAACTGGCCGGGGCGGTAGGCGAACTCCTCGCGGAGTTTGCCGGGCACCTCCAGGACCAGGGAGCACGCGTCAGCCGTCTCCTCGACGACGTCGATGACGCGCAATGTGCGCACGGTGGGCGGGGTCAACTCACTCGCTCCTTGCTTTCCTTCGTCCCGTCCGCGCCGCTGTTCCGCGTGCCGGCGGGGTCGTTCTCTTCTGTCCCCTCGCCGACGGGGATCGCACCGTCACGAACGGCCGCTTCCACGCTGTCGCGGAGAAGGCGGCAGGTGGGCCGCAGGCTGCGCAGCACGGAGAGGGGAGAGCCGCTCTCCAGTTCGACGCACTCGCCCGTGTCGGTGGTCCACTGGATCTCGGTGTGGGCGAGGCTGTTCTTCTTCACCTCGACGGTGAGGCCGCAGTACCGGCAGGAGACCGGGTACACGGTCAGCCCTTGGCCGTGACGGTCACGACCTTGCCCGCGGACAGGTTCTCGTGGACCTCGCGCTGCCAGAACCCGTTGGCCCGCTCGGTGTCGATCTCGAACTCGAAGCGGCGGGTCATCTCCGGCGCGATGTCCTCGACGTCCACGTAGAACTGCTCATACCAGCGGCGGAGCTGGTAGACCGGACCGTCCTCCTCGCACAGCAGCGGGTTGTCGATCTTGGCCTTGTTCTTCCAGATCTCGATGTCCTGGAGGAAGCCGGCCTCGACGGCCTTGGCTACCGCCTGGGAGTACGCGGCGGCGTGCTCGTCCGACATGCCCTCCGGCCTGCGGACGGTGACGCCCCACTGGAGCATGAAGCTCGTCGGGCTCACCGGGTAGTGGCAGTTGATGAGCAGGCTCTCGCGCGTGACGTCGCCGGCGACGCTCTTGAGCGGGTTGATCATGTAGGAGGGGCCGAAGTAGGCGGCTTCGGAGATCGACAGCTTGTCGTCGGAGGTGCCGGTGCCCAGGTCCACGTCGGGGCGGGACTTGCCGTTCATGTACTGCCAGGCGACGTGGTCCTCGAAGACGTTCTTGAAGTACGTCGGGAACGAGTAGTGGATGTAAAAGAAGTGCGCCATGTCCACGACGTTGTCCACGATCTCCCGGCAGTGCGAGCCCTCGACGAGCAGGCGGTTCCAGGTGAACGTCGTCCACTCCGGGGAGGACGCCTGCGGGATCTCCGGGATCGTCACCTCCGCGGGCGGCGGGTTGCCCTGCGGGTCGTGCCAGACGTAGAGCTGGGCGTTGCGCTCCAGCACCTCCCAGGCCCTGGTGCGGGCCCGCGGCGGAACACGGCGCGCGTACGGGATGCTCTTGCACCTGCCGTCGCCGCCCCAGCGCCAGTCATGGAACGGACAGGCGACCTCGTCGCCCTTCACCTCGCCCTGGGAGAGGTCTCCGCCCATGTGCGGGCAGTAGGCGTTCAGAACGTTGATCTTGCCATCGGCTCCGGCGAACACGACGAGCTTGGTGCCGAAGGCCTGGACGGCGTGTGGCTTTCCGTCGTTGAACTCCTTCAGGAGCCCGAGGCAGTGCCAGCCGCGGGCGTACCGGGTCGGGGGCGCCGCGGCCTCGATCACGCGGACTTCGTCGAGACCGGCGGTCTGTGGGGTGGTCACAACTGACTCCAAGGTCGTGGGGTGTGGCGATCCGGGTGTCCTGGCGGTCCGGGGCTCCGCCGGGGGATCGCTTGTGAGGTGCGTCTCCCCCGGCAGAAGCTAAGCGCCCGAGAAGCCGCCTGCCACAGCGCTTCCCACTGAACGGGAGCTATCGCGGCAAGTGGTCTTCGCCTCTCTGCCGGCACTCTCGTTCACTGAGCGGGACGGGCCCGCCGGATGACGATGGCTTCTCCTAGCGTGGCCCTGCCCCGCGTCCGGGACGCGGGGAGCCCGCACCACGAGAGGAGAACCCATGCATGACGACGGTGCCGATCTCCGGCCCCGCGAGCTGAGCGAACCCGAGGTCGCCGCCCTGATCGGGCGCTGGTGGTTCGCATACGACCACGCCGACTACCCGGAGCTTCGCGGCCTGCTGGACGAGGACGTGCACTATGTCTCACACAGCGACAGCGGTGACGCGCCGTACGAGTCCGCGATCCGCTGCGACGTCCGGGGAGCCGAAGCCGTGACGGCCTGGCAGGCCGGGCACCGGAGGCACAGCCCCTTCCCGATGCGGCACCTCGCCACGAACGTCCATTTCACTGGAGCCGAGGACGGCGGAGCCGTCGCGTTCCGGTCGTACATGCTGGTGACGAAGACCCAGGGCGGTGTACCGGTGCCCATCGCCTCCGGAGTGGTCACGGGAACCGCCGTGCGCGGCCCGGAGCATGCGGTGTTCCGGTCGCTGCGCGTCGTCCTGGACCATCGGGAGTCCGTCGTCGGTGTTCCCGCAGAGACCCCGCCGGGGAACGGCTGACCGCTGCCGGCAGAACGACCGAGACGAGGAGGGCCGGCCCGCACGGTGCGGCGGGTCGGCCCTCCTCGTCGTGTGGCGCGGGCCGGTTCGCGGCCCGCGCCGTCACCAGCGCACCGGGAAATCGGTCATCCCGCCGGTGAGCACGCCCTGGAGGTAGACGGGATCGCCCGCGAGGTCCAGGGACGGCAGACGCCGGAACAGGGTGGCGATGCCGACCTGGAGTTCCATCGTGGCCAGCGGAGCGCCGAGGCAGCGGTGCAGGCCGTGGCTGAAGGTGAGGTGCTGGTTGTGGGAGCGCCGCAGGTCGAAGGCGGCGGGATCCTCGAACGCCGCGCCATCGTGGTTGGCCGAGTCCAGGTCGACCATGACGGCCTCGCCCGCCTTGATCGGCTGGCCCGCCAGTTCGGTGTCGGCGGACGCGACGAACGGCACGAGACCGGGCCGCGCGGTGATGGGACGGCCCATCTCCATGGCGCTGTGCCGGAGGAGCTCGTCGACCGCGGCGCCGATCCTGCCGTCGAAGTCCTCGGCGAGCACGGCGCGCTGGGCGGGGTTGTGCAGCAGCGCGAGCACGCCCTGCCCGATGAAGTTCGCGGTGTTGTCGAACCCGCCGATGACGAGGAGCATCGCGATCTGCACGATCTCGTCGTCGCGGAGCGCGTCGTCGGCCTCCTTGGCGAGGGCCAGGGCGCTGAGCAGGTCGTCCTTCGGGTCGGCACGGCGTGCGGCCATGAGCTCGGCCAGGTAGACGTAGAGGGACGTGGTGTGCTCGACGACCTTGGCCTCCTCCAGCCCGGAGGTCGCCATGAGCGCGTGGCTCCACTCGACGAAGTTCTTGCGGCCTTCGTCGGGCACGCCCAGGAGATCGCCGAGGACCCGGATCGGGAGCGGCAGCATGTAGGACTCGACGAGGTTGGCCGAGGTCGCGCCGTCCGCGGTCATCGCGTCGACCAGGGTCTCGGCAAACTCCCGGGTGGAGGCCCGCAGCTTCTCGACCCGGCGCTGCGTGAACGCCTTGGCGACGAGCTTGCGGACGCGGGTGTGGTCCGGCGGGTCCATGAACTGCACGGTCTTGGTGAGGAACTCGGGGAACTCGAACCCGTAGGGCACCGGTCGCCCGTCCATGAAGGGCTTACGGACGAAGATCCGGTTCTCCAGCATCTCCTTGCACACGGCGTGGCGGTGCACGAGCCAGGCGTCGCCGCCGACGGCGAAGGTCACACGCGTCATCGGGCGGTCGTCGCGGATCGCGCGCATGATCTCCTGCGCTTCCGACGCGGTGACCGGACCGAAGGGGTACTCGGCTTTCACGGATTCTCCCGGGGTGGTTCGCGACGGTGGGCGCGTCGGCGAGGGACGCTGAGTCGCGCACCGGCACCGTCATCGATCAAATGTTTGTTTGGTAAGGCCCGACACGGGCCGAGCCGTTTCGTTGGATGGCGGCTGTTCGTGGCGCGCCGGCCGACGCGACGGGCTGGGCCTCGCGTCGGTAGGCTTCGGGGATGCCCGACACCAGGCCCAAGGCGGCACCCGTGGGACACCCGGCCCGGATACCGTCGCTTGGAAACAATGTCGGTGCGACAGCATAAGCACGCGGTCCGCCCGTTGGGAAGGACTCCGTCCCCATGAGTTCGCGGCAGGGCCCGACCGGGGGCCTACCGGAAGTCCTCGAAGCGTTCAGCCTGATAGTCGGTCGCTGGGCCGCCGTCGGCATGGCCGATCGCATTCTCGAACGCGCGGCGATCGACCTCGACGCGGCCTCGATGACACTGCTTCTGGAGCTGCAGCGATCCGGCGGGGCGGCCCGGCCGTCCCATCTCGCCGAGGCGACGCGGACCAGCGCGTCGAACGTCAGCAAGGTCCTGGCGCGCATGACCACGGCCGGCCTCGTCGAGCGCTCCACGGACGCGGCCGATCTTCGAGCCGTCTCGATCCGCCTGACACGGTCCGGCCACGAGACGGCCGACCTCATCAACCGCACGAGCGTCGAGATGCTGGACGAGGTCATGCGGGACTGGCCGGAAAGCGACGTGGCGACCTTGGGACATCTACTGGGCCGGTTCGCACAGGCCCTTCGAGAGGCCTTCCGCCCTTGACCGGCGGGCTTTCTAAAACCCACTGATACTTGGTTTTAGTGTTGACCCGTCCGTCCACCCGGCCTATCGTCCGGTCGAACGCGCGTGAAGTTCAGTGCCCTGGGCCTTCCCTCCCACCCCCTGAGGAGATCCCTTGACCCTCGTTCGGCTTGTCCTGGCGGCCTTCGCCGTTCTGCTCCTCACCGCCCCGACCTCAGCCGCGGCCGCGGCTCCCGTGCAGGAGTACGTGGCGCTCGGTGACTCCTACGCCTCCGGCCCCGGAATCCCCACCCAGGTGGCTCCCGAGTGTGAGCGCTCGGACCACAACTACGCCCACCAGCTCGCGGCGTCCCTCGATCCTGCCGTGTTCACCGACGCCACCTGCGGTGGCGCGACGACGGCGGCCCTCACCTCATCCCAGAAGGAAGGAGTTCCGCCCCAGCTCGACGCGCTCACGACGAGCACCGACCTCGTCACGCTGACGATCGGTGGGAACGACGTCGGTTTCATCGACGTCTTCACCACCTGCGCGCTCCTCACCTTCGGCGAGTGGTGGGGCAACCCCTGTCAGAGGTGGCACTCCCCCGGAGGGGTCGACGCCATCGACCAGAAGATCGCGGCCCTCGCGCCCAAGCTCGACCAGGCGGTGCAGCAGATCCGCACGCGCTCGCCCCACGCCCGCATCGTGCTGACCGGTTACCTGCGCATCGTGCCGGACTCCGGAGGCTGCTGGCCGGCGCTGCCCTTTGCTGCGGGCGACGTACCGTGGCTCGCCGCCAAGCAGAAGGCGCTCAACACCATGATCACCCAACGAGCGGAGGCCAACGGAGCGATCGGCGTCGATCCCTACGCCGCGAGCACCGGACACGATGCCTGCAAGGGCCCGGCCGTCCGCTGGACCGAGCCCTCACTCGGGGGCAGCTCTCCCGCGCATCCCAACACCGCCGGAATGGCCGCGATGGCCGACCTGATCGAAGCCGCGCTCTCAGCGTGACACTCGGGCGCCCCGGTGGCCGCCGGGGCGCCCGGCAGCTCGATCGCACGCCGTCCCATGCCGAACGTATGTATCCTCAGTCACATCCCGCCCCCTTTGATCTCCCACTGAGCGGAACATTCGAGCATGGCTGACGACCTCGACGGCATCCCGGTATCGATGATCGAACGGGTGGTCCGGGTCCTCGACGCGTTCGACGGCGCCGCCCGCCTGACCCTCGCCCAGGTGGTGCAGCGCACCGGGATCCCCCGCTCGTCCGCCCACCGCATCCTCGATCAGCTCGTGGCCGTCAGGTGGCTCGCCCGCGAGGGCAACGACTACCACCTGGGCATCCGGATGCTGGAGCTGGGATCTCTCGCCCTCCAACAGGATTCGCTGCACGCCGCCGCCGTCCCGGTGATGCGGCGGCTCCACGCGTCCAGCCGCCAGGTGGTCCATCTCGCGGTCCTCGACGGCACGGAGATCGTGTACCTGGAGAAGATCGGGAGCTCGGCGGCAGTGGAGTTGCCTTCGCGCATCGGGGGCAGGGCGCCGGCGCACTGCACGGGCGTCGGGAAGGCGATCCTCGCCTACGCCGACGAGAGCGTGCTCAAGGACGTCCTCTCGGGGGGCCTGCGAGCCCGCACTCCGTTCACCATCACCGATCGATCGCAGTTCCTGCGCGAGCTCCAGAGGGTGCGCGAGCGCGGCGTGGCCTTCGACCGCGAGGAAGCGGTGCGCGGCGTCGGGTGCGTCGCCGCGGCGGTGCGCGGTCCGGGGCCGGCGGTCGCCGCGCTGTCGGTCTGCGGGCCGATCCGAGGCCTCAACTTCGCCCAGCTCGCCCCCGCCGTCCAGCAGGGCGCACTGCGCATCTGGCGCGCCGCCGGACTCGCCGCGCCGAAGTCGGCCCGCCGGGAAGGCGAAGTCCCGTCTCCAGGTGACTGGCCGGCGGGAATGCTCGATGCCTGGGCCACGTGGCCGCGGCTGACCGACTGGTTCTGAAGTCCCGGACCCGTTCGTTGCCCGGGATCTCCCGTCCCGACTTCATTCTTCCGTCAGAAGAGCCAGCACCCGTCCCGCTGAGCGGGAACACCTCTGCCCAGTCGTCGCGCAGCCGCCGACAATCGCAGAACCCGTGACGCCCGTCGGCGGATTGCGGAGCGCATCCCCACCCGGGCCGTCAGCCCGTACGACAGGAGTTCCCCATGAGCCCCACCCCCGCCACCTGGGACCACGAGGTCGACGTGCTCGTCGCCGGCAGCGGTGCCGGTGGCATGACCGCTGCGATCGCCGCGCAGGACGCGGGCCTTTCCGCCCTCCTCGTGGAGAAGGCCGCTCACTTCGGTGGGTCGACGGCGCTGTCGGGTGGCGGGATCTGGATGCCGAACAACCCCACCTTGAAGGCCATCGGCCGCGGTGACGATCCCGCCGAGGTCCGTCGCTACCTCGACGCGGTGGTCGGTGACCGCGTCGCGGCCGACCGGCTGGACGCCTACGTCGAGCGAGGACCGGAGGCGCTGGAGATGCTGTACCGGGTGAGCCGCCACATGGACTTCACCTGGTGCCCCGACTACTCCGACTACCACCCCGAACTGCCCGGCGGGCGCCCGAGGGGCCGCACCATCGAGCCCGTGCCGATCGACGCCAAGCTACTGAAGGAAGACGAGCACCGCCTGCTCCCGGCGAGCCTGCCCACCCCCATGGGCCTGTGGTTCACCGGCTCGGAGGGAAGGCACCTCATGCTCGTCAAGCGGACCTGGGCCGGCAAGTGGATGATCCGCGTCGCGGCCTGGCGGGTCGTCAGCAACCTCTTCCGCCGCCGGCACATGAAGTCACTCGGCGCCTCACTCGCGGTCCGCCTTCGCCTGACCATGAGGGACCTGGGCATCCCGCTGTGGCTGGAGTCACCGATCACCGAGCTGATCGTCGAGGACGGCGAAGTGACCGGCGCGGTGGTCCGCCGCGCCGGCAAGGACCTGCGCGTACGCGCGCGTCGCGGCGTCGTGATCGCCACGGGGGGCTTCGACCACAACGCCGAGATGCGCAAGGAGCACCTACCCGAGGGAGGCCGGCCGGACTACAGCGCGGGGGCTGCCGCGAACGTCGGCGACGGCATCCGCATCGGGGCCGAGATCGGCGCTTCCCTGGATCTGATGGACGACGCGTGGTGGATGCCGTCCATCAAGAAGCCGGACGGGAGCATCTTCCCCCTGGTCACCGAGCGCTGCATCCCCGGCATGGTCATCGTCAACGGTCAGGGGCGCCGGTTCACCAATGAGGCGGCCCCCTACGTCAACTTCGTGCACGCGCAGCTCGAGGGCGGCCACATCCCCGCCTGGGAGATCTTCGACGCCAAGGCCCGCTCGCGCTACCAGTTCGCCGGGATCCTCCCCGGCCAGCCTTTCCCGAAGGACTGGTACGGCTCCGGACTCGTCATCCGGGCCTCCACTCTGACGGAACTCGCCGAAGGCATCGACGTCCCCGCGGACAACCTGAAGGCCACCGTCGAACGCTTCAACGGCTTCGCCCGGCACACCCGCGACGAGGACTTCGGCCGCGGCGACAGCCGCTACGACAACTACTACGGCGACCCGACGCTGCCCAACCCCAACCTCGACGTGATCGGCGACGGCCCGTACTACGCCGTCCGTATCGAGGCCGGCGACCTCGGGACCAAGGGCGGCCTCCTGACCGACGAGCACGGCCGTGTCCTGCACCGCGACGGCACCGTCATCGACGGCCTCTACGCCACGGGGAACGTCTCGGCCTCCGTCATGGGCAACGAGTACGCCGGGGCCGGCGCCACCATCGGCCCCGCCATCGCCTTCGCCTACACCGCGGTCAAGCACGCCGCGACCCGCTGACTCCACTCTCCCGGAGGGCGCAGGTGCCCGGGCCCCGAGCCCGGGCACCCTCGCCCACACCACTCAGCCGGCCAGAGGCTCGTTCGTGCCCGTCCGGAGAGGTCCATCGAGTTTCGCCTTGATCGCGGCGAGGGCGCCGAGCTGCTCACGGTAGTGATCAGCCGATTCGGCCGTGAGGCGAACGTCGGCGACCGTGGCCCCGGCGGAACGCAGCTCTTCCAGGGAGTCCTCGACCGCCTCCGGAGAGGCCATCGGATCAAGCACTCCCGCAGGAAGGACCACCTCGAAATCCGGGGGCAGATCGACGTCCGCCAGCATCCGCGCGAGCTCGCCCGGTGCCAAGCCGAACGGCACCCAGCCGTCACCGTGCAGCAGGGCACGGCGCAGGGAGCGCGGGGTACGCCCTCCGATCCACAGCGGCACCCGCGGCTGGACGGCGTGCGGCTCCACGACCAGGCCGTCGAAGGCGTAGAACTCGCCGTGGTACTCCGGCTCGCGCTCCGACAGGGCGACGCGCAGCGCGGCCAGGGCGTCGTCGGCACGGCGGCCCCGGTCGGCGAACTCCGCACCGAGCAGGGAGAACTCCTCGGCCAGGCTGCCCACACCGAGGCCGAGTACCAATCGGCCGCCGCACACGCGGTCGAGCGTCCCGTAGCGCTTCGCGATCTCCAAGGGGTGGTGGTAGCCGAGCACCAGCACGTGGGTGGCGAACCGGATCCGCTCAGTGTGTGCGGCCAGGTATCCGAAGGTCGCGAGCGGGTCCCAGTACACCCCACCGCGCACCTTCGCGTCGGCCGCCGGGACGGCGACGTGCTCACTGCACGTCAGATGGTCGAATCCCAGCTCGTCGGCGGTCCGCGCGATCCGCGCCAGGTCCTCGATCCCCGCCGACGGCTCCCACGGTCCGTGCGAGCCCGGCACCCGGGTCACCACCGGACTCACGATCCCCATCCGCATCGGCTTCTCCTCCTCAAGGCAACGCAGGCGACCGTAACCGCGCTGCCGTCCCCAAGGCCTCCCGCAGTCCCGATGAACGGGAGGCCGGTGGTCCGGTTCCCGGCTCTGCCCGAGACTCGGCTCGACCAAGACCGCGAGGAGGAAACCGCATGTCGACCGCAGTGGAAAGGCTGCTGGCCATCGAGGAGATCAAGGGCGTCTTCGCCGAACGGCTCCGATGCATGGACGCCAAGGAATGGCACATCTATCCGACCCTCCACACCGACGACGTCGTCAGCGACACCTTCGGCCGCCTTCCCGGAGAGACCCCTTCTCCGGTGGACTCCGACCGCCACCGCGTCGTCGGCCGTGACAACGTCACCGCGACCATCCGACGGCTCCTCGACGGGCCCGTCCCCGTCACCTCCGTCCACCACGGCCACATGCCGCGGATCGAGCTGACCTCCGACACCACCGCCCGCGGTATCTGGGCCATGGAAGACCACCTGTGGTGGACCAACGGCGCGACCGAGGAACACCTGCACGGCTACGGGCACTACCACGAGGAGTACCGCCGGGTCGATGGCCGATGGCTGATCAGCTACCGCAACCTCACCCGCCTGCGCGAGGATCACACCCCGGGCTTCTTCGTCTTCCGCACCCTCGTCTGACCCCCGCGGGGACAGCCGCACTGATCCACTGACGAGCCGTAGAGCCGCGTACGACGAGAACCTGCACCCAGGCGGCGGGGCCTCACATGACCGACGGTCATGTCGTTCGGCATGCCCTGACCCGGTACTCCGCATATGTCGCCGCGACGCGTCCCATCGACGACCCCCGCTGACCTGCAACTTCCTTCTTCGTGACGAGTCTTGACTCGTGTGACACACACCACCTACTGTCCCAAACAAATGTTTGTTACCAGCGTTTGTGCTGGTACGCAGTGGGAGGTTGTCGATGGCGCGGCGTTTCGGTGTGACGGCTTCGGTCGTCTTGAGCTCAGTAGTCGTTCTGGCAGGGTGCGGAGGGGGCTCTGCCGACGGCGGGGACGGAGGGGAGAACCCCTATCGGGTGCTGATGACGGCCGGGCTCAGCGCCCAGGGCGTCCTGGCGGACAACGCCGCCACCGCGGTGCTCGCCGCCAAGGCGGGTGCCGCACGGGTGAACGCGGCCGGCGGCGTCGCCGGTCGCCAGATCGAGATCACCGTGGTGGACGACGAGGGCAACCCGACCACCGCCCTCACCAAGATCCGCGAGGCGATCGCGAAGGACAAGCCCGACGCGGTGCTCAACGGAGGACCCTCCACGGTGTCGGCGGCGACCTTGCCCGTGCTGAAGCAGAACAAGATCCTCTCCTTCAACGTGGCCGCGACTCCGGACTCGTCCGACCCGAAGGCCTATCCGCTGAACTTCGACCTGACCACGGCACCCGCCGACTACATCAACGGCCTCCTCCCCTACTTCACGGAGAAGGGGTACAAGTCCGCCGGGATCATCCACAGCAGCACGGCCAACGGCGTCACGTTCGGCACCGCGGTCACCGAGGCCCTGGAGGCCAAGGGAATCACGGTCGTGGACAACCAGGAGTACGATGTCGCGGCCCTCGACATGACCCCTCAGCTCCAGTCGATCCAGGCGAAGAAGCCCGACGTGCTCCTCATGAACGGCTACGGGGCGCCTGTGGGCTATCTGCTCAAGGGCATCGAGAAGCTGGGATGGGACGTGCCGGTCGTCGGCGACGGCACGGTCGCCGCGACCGGCCTGGTCTCGACGCCCCCGCCCTCCGGGATCCTCGGCACCTCCCAGGTGAAGAACCTCTCCGTCATGGTCCTGAAGTCCTCTGTCAAGAACCCGGACGACCAGCTCGTCAACGACGTGATCACGTCCATGGCCGCGGAGGGCGAGATCAAGGCGACCCTGCTCGTGGCCACCAACTACGACGCCCTGCCGCTCATCGCCGCGGCGGCGGAGAAGGTCGGCGACGCCGACGACCCCGAGGCGCTGGCCAGCGCGCTGGAGGACCCCGCGGTCCTCAGCGGCGCCGAGGTCGCCATCCTCAAGAAGTACGCCTTCAGCGCCACGTCCCACGGGGCCAACCTCACCGCCGACGAGTTCGCGTTCATCGCGCCCTCCGAAGTCGAGAACGGCCAGTACCGGTGATCATCCCCGCTCCGGCGCCGGTCCGGCGCCGGAGCGGTCGGCAGGCCCGGTCGTCCGGGCGGAAACGAAGGTCCGCAGCATGACGATCTTCTGGGGTGGTCTGGCGCTCGGTGCGGTGTACGCACTGGTCGCCATCGGCTACAACATCGTCTTCATCTCCTCCAACACGTTCAACTTCGCGCAGGCGCAGCTCATGATGGTGGGCACGTTCGTGGCCTACACCGGGCTGGTGACACTGCGTCTGCCGGCGGTCGTGGCGATCCTCCTCGCCACGGTCTCGGTCATGATCATCGCGTCGATCGAGGAACGGGTGGCGATCCGCCCGGTCCACGACCCCTCGGCCCTGCTGGTGACCACCCTTGGCGCCGCCGTTCTGCTCAACGGCCTCACGCAGCTCATCTGGGGCACCCAGCCGCTGTCCGTACCGTTCTTCGGCGGCGACCAGGTGCTCGGCCTGCTCGGCGGCCGGGTCTACCCCGTCGAGCTCTTCCTCGCGGCGATCGCGGTCGGCGCCGTCGTGCTCTTCACCCTGCTGAGCCGCCGACTCGTGACGGGACTGGCGCTATTGGCCATGGCCGAGGACCGCGAAGCCGCGATGCTGCGCGGGATCAACGTCCGCCGACTGGCGTTCTGGGCGTTCGCGGCCTCAGGGGCGTTCGCCGGGCTGCTCGGCGCCTTCGTCGGTCCCAAGACGTTCGCGGTGGCCACGCTCGGCGCCTCTCTCGCGCTCAAGGGATTCGTCGTCGTCGCCATCGGCGGGTTCGGCTCGATGCCCGGCACGCTCGTGGGCGGGCTGGCGGTCGGCATGGTCGAAGCGGTCGCGGCACGCTACCTGGGCAGCGAGTACGCCCTGATCTCCGTCTTCGTCGTGCTCGTGGTCATCCTGCTCGCCAAGCCGTCGGGCCTGTTCGTCCGCGCCCAGGAAAGGACGGTCTGATGCAGGCCTTCTGGCGGAAGCTGAGATCCCTCCCCTCTTGGGCTCTTCCTCTCGTCCTGGGCGTCGTCCTGCTGATGCTTCCGGCGCTCGGCCTCGACTATTCGGTGTCACGGCAGATCCAGCTGGCCTGCATTCTCGCGCTGCTGGTCAGCGGCTTGAACCTCAGCCTCGGTTATGCCGGCGAACTGGCGCTCGGCCAGGCGGCGATGTACGCCGCCGGCGCCTACACGGCCGGGCTCCTCGCCGTGGCCGGCTGGACCGACATCCTGGTCCAGCTCGTCACCGCCGGCCTGGTCGTGGTGCTCCTGGGCCTGGTGACGGGAATCGTGGGCCTGCGCCTGGGCAGCCTGTCGCTGGCGATGACCTCCTTCTTTCTCATCCTTCTCATCCCCGACATCGTCGCCATCTTCGACGAGCACACGGGCGGACGGAACGGGCTCGCAGGCATCCCCTCCGCGACGTTCTTCGGCAGTCCACTCGACTCCGAAGCCTTCGCATACGTCATCGCGGCGGTCCTGATCGGCTGGTTCGTGGTGATGCGGAACATCGTGGTCTCGCGGCACGGCGTGGCTCTGCGCGTCCTCAGGCAGAGTCCGGTCCTGGCCGCGTCCATGGGGATCTCGGTCCTTCGCATGAAGCTCCTCGCGTACGCTCTCGGCTCCCTGCCCGCGGGGCTGGCCGGCGTCCTGTTCGCCAACCTCGACCTCTACGTCTCCGCGGAGGCGTTCGGGTTCGCCCTCGCCACGACCATCCTCGCCGCCTCGATCCTCGGCGGACCGACGAGCGTCTACGGGGCGGCCGTCGGAGCGGCCGTCATCCAGGCCGGACCGAACCAGTCCTCGCACTTCCAGCAGTACGCCATGGTCTTCATCGGCGTCTTCCTCATCGCGGGCGGCGTTCTCCTGCGGGGTGGTCTCGCCGCGCTGGCACGCAGAGCGGTGGACCGCCTCGACCGGATGGCCGGGCTGAAGGAACCGCCGGAGCCCAGGGACCCCGCGGACCTGCCTCGGATCCACGGAGTGAACCTCTCCGTCGACAACGTCCGCAAGGCGTTCGGCGGCAACCAGGCTCTCGACGACGTGAGCTTCCAGGCGATCCCCGGCCGGGTCGCCGCGCTCATCGGGCCGAACGGCTCCGGCAAGACGACGCTGCTCAACCTGGTCTCCGGGTTCTACCGGATCGACTCCGGCCGCGTCGTCCTGGACGGCGCGCCGCTGCGCGGCGCCACACCGCACCGGGTCGCGCGCGCGGGCGTCGCCCGGACGTTCCAGACGCCGAACATCCCGGAGGGGATCACGGTCCTCGAAGCCGTTGCCTCCGGCCGGTACTCCGGTGACCGGGCATCCCTCGTGTCGGCGATCCTTCGGCTGCCGCGCTACCGCCGGGTCAGCCGCGCCGACCGGGACGAGGCCGTGCGCATGCTCGCTCTCGTCGGTATGGACCATCTGCGCGACACCGAGGCGGTGTCCCTTCCTCTGGGAATGCGGCGCCTGCTGGAGGTCGCGCGAGCGCTGGTGGGCGGTCCGGGCGTGCTGCTCCTGGACGAGGCGGCCTCAGGCCTGGACGAGGACGAGATCGCCCGGCTGGCCGAGCTCATCCGACGGATACGCGAGGCGGGCGGCACCATCGTGCTCGTCGAGCACAACTTCCGGCTCGTGCTCGACCTGGCCGACGACATCGTCGTCCTGGCACACGGCCGCGTCATCGCCCAGGGCCCACCGTCGGAGATCGCTGAGCACCCGCGGGTGCTCAGCGAGTACCTCGGGAGCGACACCTCATGGGAGGGAAGCCACGACGCGGCTCTCACCGGTGCCTCGACGAACCGCAAGACCATGGAGGAGGAGTCATGACGGTCGAGCCGGCCGGCGATCCCATCCTGCGGGCGCGCAATCTCGGAACCGGGTACGGCGACCTGCGGGTCGTGTGGGACGTCAGCATCGACGTGTGGCCAGGTGCACTGACCGTGCTCCTCGGCCGCAACGGCGCGGGCAAGACCAGCACGCTACGGGCCATCACGGGCCTCAACAGGGCGGTCGCCGGCTCCGTGGAGCTGGGCGGGCAGGACGTGACGGGGACCTCGGTCCACCGGCGTGTCCGCGAGGGCCTGGGCTACGTGCAGGAGGGCAAACGGGTCTTCCGCAAGCAGACCGTCGAGCAGAACATCATCCTCGGCGGGTACACGCGCCGCATGAACCGTTCGGCGCTGCGCGCCGAGGCCGGGCGGATCTACGAGATCTTCCCCGTGCTCGGCGACAAAAGGGGCTTGCCCGCGGGCAGCCTCTCCGGTGGGCAGCAGCAGATGCTGGCCATCGGGCAAGCTCTCATGGCACAGCCGAAGGTCCTGCTCCTCGACGAGCCCTCCGGCGGCCTCGCACCCGTCGTCATGGGAGAAGTGATGCAGCAGGTCGCTCGGCTCACCGAGCACGGAATCGGCGTCCTCCTGGTCGAGCAGGCCTTGGAGGCCTCCGTCCGCGTGGCCGATCACGTGGTCGTACTCGACATGGGACGAGTGCTGTTCAGCGCGCGCAAGGACGAGATCGACGACCTCTCGGTCCTGCGCGAGGCCTACTTCGGCAAGAAGGACGGGGTGAAGCGCCCCGAAGGATAGCAATCCCACGACGGTCCTTCCTCGGAATCCGGGGAAGGACCGGAGAACGAGCGTTCGCCCCTCCCCCGTTCCAGAATCGGGTGCGGAGGGCGCCCTTCGTCGTCGACGATGCCGTGCATGACAACGAGTGACCCTCTTCCCTGGCTTGCCGAGAGCCGGATCCATAGTGCTGAGGCGACACCGTACGAAGGCCCGGGATTCGTTCCCGCGCTCGGTGAACGGGTCTCGATTCTCGCCACGAAGGAGTGGCTGCCGCTCAATCAGGTCAAAATCACCATCACCGCGCCCGACCCTTCGTTGATCAGCCGTCTATGGCACGGACATCACGTGGTGGCTGGAGTCACGCACACTCGTCGGAGACGATCAGGAATGGTGCGAACACGTCGAAGGCCATGTCATCAACTTCACGGACGCGTTCGGTGAGCCCCTTGCCGCGGAGTGGGCTGAACGGTCACGAGCATGGTGCGGACGAACGGCGTGGACGGTGGACGGGTGGGACGTCGTGCTCGATGGCCGCCCGGACATCTCAGAGACGCTCAAGACGCTGAAGAGGGCGGGAGGTTTCGCCAGAACGCACGCCCTGCGTGTCCGACGTTCTGACGGCGCCTTGTTCGACCAGCAGTCGGCCACCGAAGTCATGTCGGCGTTCCAGCTCTCCCTCTCATTCCTCGCAGGCCGGGAGGTCGGCGTCACCTATGGGGGTCGCCGCACGGACGGAAGCACGGTCTGGGAAGAATGGTCGAATCCCAGAGTCGGCCATTCGCCTGGTTCACGAGGACGCAATGGACGCCTCGAAGGTCGACGGCAAGAAGGCCGCCTGGAGAATGCGCCGGCTGCTCGGAAGGGCACGGATCCCGTTTGCCGTCCCCGATCACCTGCCCTCGATGGCAGCGTTCGCTCGATTGCACAACACTGATGCGCCGGGAGCGGTGGCCGAGGTGCGCCATATGCTGACGCATCCCAAGGATCCCGACGAGGTGTACCGGCACGGGAAGCTGCTCCGGGACTGCTGGCTGGCGATCACTCAGTGGCTCGGTCTCTCCCTTCTGCATTGGGTCGGCTACAACGGAGCCGTGGAGGACGTGTCGAAGCTCGACCGGTGGTACGGGGACGTCGTCCCGGTGCCCTGGACCGTGGGCTCCTCGAACTGACCTGGCTTGTTCGGGCGTTGCGGCATGGGCCTGAGAGCCCGGACGGTATGCGTCCGGGCTCTGGGGTCGTCAGGAGGCGTCGCGTTCGGCGGCCAACTGGAGGGCGACGTCGATGATCATGTCCTCCTGGCCGCCGACGAAGCCGAGTTCGCCGCAGCGGCGGAGGATCTCGTGGGCGGGGACCTTGTAGCGCTCGCCGGCGCGTTCGGCGTGGAGGAGGAACGAGGAGTACACGCCCGCCCACCCCTGGACGACGGCGTTGCGGTCCATCTTGGGCCAGCGCTGGAGGTAGGGGCGGACGACCTCCTCCGCGGCGTCGAGCAGGGCGGAGACGTCCAGGCCGGTGGAGACGCCCATGCGGTCGAAGACCGCAGCGAGAACCTCGGTCGGCGAGTTCCCCGCGCCCGCGCCGAGGGCGCACAGCGATCCGTCGATGGACAGCACTCCCGCCTCGTAGGCCAGGACCGAGTTGGCGATGCCCAGACCGAGGTTCTGGTGACCGTGGTAGCCCACCAGCGCCTCATCACCGACCTCGGCCACCAGCGCGTCGAAGCGGGCTTTGGCGTCGGCCATGAGCAGGGCGCCGGCGGAGTCGGTGACGTAGACGCACTGGCATCCCGCGTCGACCATGATCCGAGCCTGCGCCGCGAGTTCCTCCGGCGAGGTGCGATGCGCCATCATGAGGAAGCCCGCCGTCTCCATACCAAGGTCGCGGGCCGCGCCGAAGTGCTGCGGGGAGACGTCGGCCTCCGTGCAGTGCGTCGCGACCCGGACCATCTCGGCCCCTGCGTCGCGCGCCCGCCGGAGGTCCTGGACCGTGCCGATGCCGGGGACCAGGAGCACCGCGATCCGGGCCGCGGTCACCTCTTCCCGTGCTGCCGCGATGAGCTTCATCTCGTCGACGGCGGAGAACCCGTAGTTGAACGAGGAGCCCCCGACGCCGTCTCCGTGCGCGACCTCGATGATCTCGACGCCGGCCCGATCCAGCACGCGAACGGTGTCGCGGACCTGGGTCTCGGTGAAGCGGTGCGCCATGGCATGGCTGCCATCGCGCAGGCTGGTGTCTACGATCCGCACGTCGTGGCGTACTTCCGGCCTGCTCATGCGCCCGCTCCCGTCTTCTCGGCCCCGGCCAGCCTGGCCGTCGCGATCAGCTCGCCGACGCGTGCCGCGGCGGCCGTCATGATGTCGAGGTTCCCCGCCCAAGGCGGCAGGTAGTCTCCGTTGCCCTTGACCTCCAGGAAGACGGCGACTCTGCCGTTGCCGTCCCATTCGGCCCGCGGATCATCGAATTGGGGCTCGGCCCGCAGCGAGTACCCCGGGACGTACTCCTGCACGTCGGCGACCATCGCGTGGATCGACGCGGCGACCGCAGCGTGGTCCGCGTCGGGGCCGATCGCGCAGAAGACGGTGTCCCGCATGATCATCGGCGGTTCGACCGGGTTGAGAATGATGATCGCCTTGCCGCGGGCGGCGCCGCCGACCTGCTCGACGGCCCGCGCGGTGGTCTCGGTGAACTCGTCGATGTTCGCGCGGGTTCCCGGTCCCGCGCCCCGGGACGCCACCGAGGCGACGATCTCCGCATAGGGCACGGGCGTCACCCGGGAGACCGCGTGCACGATCGGGATCGTAGCCTGGCCGCCGCAGGTGATCATCGAGACGTTCGGCGATGCCAGGTGGGCGGCACCGTTCACCGGCGGGGCGACCATCGGACCGAGATGCGCGGGTGTCAGGTCCACCGCCTGGATGCCGGCCTCGGCGAAGCGCGGGGCGTTGGCGAGATGCGCCTTCGCGGAGGTCGCCTCGAACACGAGTTCCGGGAGCGGGTCCTGGTGCAGCAGCCAGTCGACGCCTTCCGAGGACGCCGCGACACCACGGTCGCGTGCCCTCTGAAGCCCCTCGGACTCCACCACTCCGACAACGTAGGCCACCTCGATCACAGAACTGCGCTGCAGTTTGGCGAGCAGATCCGTGCCGATGTTTCCGGGACCGACTATGGCGGCCTTCACTTTTTCTGTCCGGGTCATGCCGGAATTCTCGCCGTGCGCGAGGTGGCGGTGAAGCGCCGTACCCACTGAGTGGGATGCGCCTCTGAAGACCTGGTCAGAGCTGTGAGGCCCCGCCCTGAACACCAGGACGGGGCCTCACGGCAGTCGGCGGTTCAGGACGCCGAAACGCGCAGGGAGACCTTTCCGAGTCTGTCGAATTCCGCGACGAATTCGTCGCCCTCGCGCATCGGAACGGCGGCGTGCAACGCGCCGGTCATCACCAGATGCCCCGGTTCGAGCGAGACGCCGTGCTCTCCCAGAACATTGGCCAACCACGCGACGACGGCGACGGGGTCACCGAGCGCCGCGGCCCCCGCGCCGGTGTCGACGAGGTCGCCGTTGCGAGTCAGCACCATGCCGACGAGGCGGGAGTCGGGAAGCTCACCGAACGGCACGACCTCCGGTGCGAGCGCCATCGCCCCGTTGGACGCCAGGTCGGCGACGGTGTCCGCGAGTTTGATGCGCCAGTCGGCGATCCGGGAGTCGACGATCTCCAGGCCGGCGACGGCGCCCGAGATGGCGGCCCTGGCCTGGTCGACGGTGACTCCCGGCCCTTCCAGCCTTTCCCCGAGCACGAAGACGATCTCCGCCTCGATCTTCGGATCGATGAACCGGTCGAGCGGCACGGTGTCGCCGTCCTTGTAGACCGTGGACGCGAGCACCGGGCCGTAGTCGGGCGAGTCGACGCCTAGCAGGCGCTGCATCGGCGCGGAGGTGACCCCGACCTTGTGCCCGATGATCCGGTCGCCGTCGGCAAGGATGAGCGCGACGAGCTCCTTCTGGATGGCGTATCCGTCGGCCATGTCCAGCGAGGGGTCGTCGTCGGTGAACGGCGGGATGGGCTTGCGTGCTGCCCTGGCCTCGTAGAGGGCCCGAGCCCGTTCGGCCGGTGAGGTCACTGCGCGCCCGCCGGAGGGGCGAAGGCCGCGAGTGGCTCGGATCCGGACCAGTCGTGGCCCCAGTAGCTGTCGGCGGTGATCTCCTCGGCCGTGTAGGACCGCTCGTCCACCAGCATTCCGTCGGTGCCGTACTCGATGTCCCAGCCGCCGGGAGCGCGCACGTAGAACGACACCATCTTGTCGTTGGTGTGGCGGCCGAGCGTCGACGACAGCGAGAACCCGGCCTTGGTGACGTTGTCCAGCGCGCGTCCGACCGCGTCGAGCGTGTCGACCTCCACCATCAGGTGGACGAGGCCGGGGTCCTGGGCGGCGGGCGCAGGGCAGATCGCGAGGCTGTGGTGCCGCTCGTTCACTCCGAGGAACCTGATGCGGACGAAGACGCCCGGGGCAACTTCGGCGACCTTCATCGCACCACGCGGAAGGAAGCCCAGCACGTCGGTGTAGAAGGTGACGGTCTCCTCCTGGGCCGGCGTCGGCAGGACGACGTGGCCGAGCCCCTGTCGTCCGGTCACGAACGCCTGCCCGAGCGCGGTGCGCACCGGACCGTGGTCGAGGACCGGGCCGAAGAAGACCTCGACGGGCGCGCCCGACGGATCGTGGAACGCGATACCCGATTCCACTCCCCTGCGGACGGCGTCCTCCGGCGACAGGTCGGCGACCTCCACGCCCGCCTTCTCCACCGCCTCGCGCACCAGAGCGAGGGCGTGCCCGTCGCGCACCTCCCAGCCGACCGCGAGCACGCGGTCGGCGTCGCCGGGAAGAACCGCGATGCGGTGCTTGCGCTCGTCCATGCGCAGGTAGAGGGCATCCTCGTCGGGTCCGGTGCCCTCGGCGAAGCCGAGGCAGTCCAGGGCGAGGTCGCGCCAGCGGGACAGGTCGCTCGCCTGGATCCAGATGTAGCCGAGCCCCTTGATATGGGTCATGAGTCGTCTCCTTGTCGTGGCACGCCGGTCAGATCATCGAGCGGATCGGGCCGAGGGGCGGCTCGATGTCCAGGTCGGTCAGTGCGGACACGTGGTAGACCGAGCCGGGGACGTGGATGGCGTGCGCCAGGCCCATGTGCGCGTCACGCCAGAACCGCTGGATCGGGTTGTCGGCGCGCAGCGCGTTGCCGCCCGACCGCATCACGATCTCCGTCGTGGCGTGGACCGCCCTCCAGGCGGCCCGGACCTGCACCCGGCGGCCCGCGGCCCGGTCGGCGAAGGTGATCTCCCGGCCGGCCGCCGCCTTGTCGTACATGCGGCAGGCGTTGTCCAGGAAGCGGGTGCGGCTCGTCGCGATCTCCTCGGCCGCCTCGCTCACCGCGTACAGGGTGTACGGGTCGTCCTTGATCTTCGTCCCCGTGATCTGGGTGCGCTCGCGCTGGTAGGCCAGGCCGAGCGCCAGGGCGCCCTCGGCCATGCCGATCACGGCGGCGGTGATGCCGAGCGGGAAGGCGCAGGAGAAGGGCATCCGGTAGATCGGGTTGTCGTGGACGGCTTCGGCTCCCGCGGAACCGTCGACGACCTTCGCGAACTCCACCACGCGGTGACCGGGGACAAAGGCGTCCTTGACGATGATGTCCTTGCTGCCGGTGCCGCGCAGCCCCGCGACGTCCCAGGAGTCCTCGACGATCTCGTAGTCGGCGCGCGGAAGGATGACGTGCAGTCCTCGGACGGGCTGGGCGACGCCACCCTTCCCGTCCCCGAGGAGGCCGCCGAGGAAGATCCAGTCGCAGTGGTCGGTCCCGGAGGAGAACTGCCAGCGGCCGTTGAACACGTACCCGCCGTCCACGGGCTGCGCCACGCCCATGGGCGCGTACGGCGAGGCGATCCATGTGTCCGGGTCGTCGGCCCAGATCTCCTCCTGCACCTTCGGGTTCGCCAGGGCCATCTCCCACGGGTGGACGCCGACGATTCCCGCGACCCATCCGGTGGATCCGTCCTTGGCCGCGATCGCCATGACGGCCTCCGCGAACTCCCGCGGGTGCGCCTCCAGCCCCCCGTAGGCGACGGGCTGGAGCATGCGGATCACGCCGGAGTCCCGCAGGGCCTTGGCGGACTCGTCTGCGAGCCTGCCAAGCCGTTCGTTCACCGGGCCGTGGGCGGCGATCTCCTCGGCTCGTTCCATGATGTCGTCCAGGACGCGTCGCGTCATCGTGCTCTCCCGTGGGATAGGCGCCGGGTTCTCACCGGGCTTTCGGGGTGGTCCGCTCCGGGCGGTGGGGACGGCCGCAGGCGCGAGTGCGCGCGGCGACGGGGCGGGAAAGATCCCGCCGGCCTGCTCCGGTCAGGCGTCCTTGCGCGTGAGGAACGCCAGGACGGCGGCCTCCCAGGCGTCCTTCTGCTCGATCATCACCCAGTGCCCGCAGGCGGGGAAGACGTGCAGTTCGGCGTCGGGGATGGCGCGCATCGGCAGGAGGGCCATGTCCAGGGGGCTGACGCGGTCGTCACGCCCCCAGGTGATCAGGGTGCGGGCCTTCAGGCGGTGCAGCATCGCCCAGTAGGGCGGGGCATCGGAGTCCTGGGCGGCCTTCAGTCCGGCGGTCATGACCGCGGTGGAGTACATGCGGCGGGCCGCCGCGAGCGTGTCGGGATCGGTCGCCTGCGCCCAGCGCTCCTCGATCATCTCCTCGGTGACGACCGCGGGATCCCAGACCATGGAGTGCAGCCAGCGCACGAGCTTCTCGCGCGTCGGCTCGTCGGTGAACTCCATGAGCAGCCGGATGCCCTCGCCGGGCGCCGGGCTGAACAGGCTGCGGCCGATGCCGCCGACCGTGACGAGCCTGCGGACCCGGTCCGGGTGCGCCAGCGCGAACTGGAGTCCGACGATGCCGCCCATGGAGTTGCCGATCACGTCGACCTGGTCGAGGCCGAGGCCGTCCAGGAACCTGGTGACGGCGTCGGGTGCGGCGAGCATCGGATGCCGGTCGGTGGGGTCGCTGACGCCGAAGCCGGGGAACTCGAGGATCAGGCAGCGGAACCGCTCGGCGAGGACGGGCAGGTTGCCGCTGAAGTTGCGCCATCCCGTGACCCCCGGCCCCGAACCGTGCAGAAGGAGCAGGGGAGGCCCGTCTCCCGCTTCGTGGTAGCGCAGGACTCCTGCGTCGGTGGGCAGTTCGCGCAGCGTCGCCGCGTGGGTCAGCTCCATGGGATTCCTCGGCTCCTCGGGGTGGCTCACCGGGAACCTAAACGCGCCCGGCCCGCGGCGCTCCCCTGGTTCCCGCTCACCGGGAGAGCCTCCCGAACACGCCGGTCCGCAGCCCTTGCACAGGAATACCGAGGTCCCGCCGGGTGGACTCCGAGGCTGGACCGGGGTCATGCCGGTTCGGCATGGCGGGGGGACCGTGTCGCCGCGGTGCCTGAGAGCTCCCGGGCCACGCGGAGGACCGCGTCCTGCACCATGGGCGCGACCCGGTCCAGAGGGGTGTCGCGGGGTCCCACAAGGGAGATCGCGCCTACCGGCCGGCCCTCGGGGCTCCTGATCGCGGCGCCTGCGCAGGCGATGCCCTCGACGCACTCCTCCCGCTCCACTGCGAGGCCTCTGCGGCGGCGGATCCAGCCCAGCTCGCGGTGCAGGCCGGGAAGATCGGTGATGCTGCTCTCCGTGGCGCGGGGCAGTCCCTCGGCGTACAGCGCGTCCACTTCCTCTGCCGGCAGCCAGGCCAGCATGGCCTTGCCCAGCGAGGTGCAGTGCGCCGGGGCCCGTCCGCCGACCCTCGAAGCGACGGCTGCGGCCCTTCGGCCGCCGACCTTGTCGAGGTACTCCACGCTGGTGCCGTCCAGGACCGCGAGGTGCGCGACGAGATCGGTCCGCATCGCGAGGTCGTGCAGCCACGGCGCGGCGGCGCTGCGGAGATCGCTGTGCCCGCTCTCTCGAGCTCCCCAGCGCACGACCCGACGGCCCAGGCCATAACCCGCACGGGCATGGTCGATCCACTGAAGGCGGACCAGCTGGTCGAGAATGCGGTGAGCCGTCGACCTCGGCAGGCCGGTACGTCGCGAGATCTCCTCCAGCAGCAGGCGTGTGTGCGAGCCGTCGAAACAGTCCATGATCAGCGTCATTCGCTCGACCATCGAAGGCGGCCTGCCGGCGCTCTCGGGGGTGGGTACGAGTGCCATCGTCATCGGATGTCCTCCGAATCTAGAACCGAGCGTGACTCTAGCTCAGCCAGACCCACGAATGGAAGAGATATATGCTTTTAATCAATCAATCTACAAGCACGTTCAACAGCAAGGTAGTGCCCTACTGCCCTCACTATGTGCAGACATACATGTGATCTATCAATGGACTGGTTACCACTGGCTGGGATCGTCACGACGCGTGGACTTCCCGGCATGGAACACTTGTGAGCAGTCATGCATCTCGGAACCACCGCGCCGTGCGAGGGCTCCGACGGGAAGGGAGCAACTCGGTGGCCATCGGCCGTGAGGACCTCGCGCTGGAGCGGGCGACGCTGCAGTTGATCAACGTCGTCGCCTTCACCTCCGGCACGCGAGCCCACAGCCGGCGCATGAAGGCCGCGACGGGCATCGACCTGCCCCCCTCCGAACTTCGGCTCCTCGAACTCCTCGGCGGTCGCGAGCCCCTCCCCACGAGCGTCGTCGCGCGCGAGCTCGGGATCGACCTCACGCAGGCGAGTCGCCAGGCCGGCCAACTGGAGGCGGCCGGCCATCTGGTGCGGCGGACCGACCCCGCCGACCGCAGGCGCACTCTTGTCGCGTTGTCGGAGTCGACGGCCGCCGTCCTCGACAGATGGCTGGTCGAGTGGAGCCGCGACTACCTGGGCGCGATCGAGCACTGGGACCCGGAGAGCATCTCCACCGCCGCGCGATGGTTCGCGCTCGTCCATGACCTTCTCCTGCACGCCCTGCCGGACCGGCCTCGGCCCGCCAGTGCCGAACGCTGGCTCGCGCTCGCGGGCGCCGATCACGACCCCCAGACCAGGGCGTTCCTCCGCACGATCATCGCCATCGTGACCTGGGTCAGCCAGTCCAGGGGCTACAACGACCTTCTGGAGATCATCGGCTCGCCTATAGGTCAGCATGGGTTCTTCACACTCCAGGTGGTGCGCCAGAGCGGCCCGCTGCCGATCGCCGAGGTCGCCGACCGGCTGGCCATCGACCCCTCCCAGGCGAGCAAGCGCCTGCGTCAGCTCACCGACGCGCGGCTCGTGGACCGCGCCGTCGACGGCTTCGACCGGCGCAGCAGCCTGATCCGGGTGTCGCGGAAGGGCTCCGCGCTGCTCGCCAAGGTCGCCGAGCTTCAGCTGTCCACCTTCGAGCAGCTCACCGACCAGATCACCGAGGCGGATCGGGAGCGTTGGACGCCGCTGGTGAAGTCGTATGTCAACGGCGTGTTCAGCCATCGCATCGGCCCCGACGGGGTCGTCCGAGCCACGGAACCCGAGCTCTTCGACCTTCGCTGACCTCCCCGGCCTTCCTCCCGAGGAGGAGGCCGGGGAGCAAGCGGACTCAGCTCTCGGGCATCGCCGGAAGCGCGACCACCTGGGGCTGGGCGTGCTCGGTGATCTCCATGACCTCCGCGAAGCGGGAGGCGACGGCCTCCGGTGTCAGCGCGGGGTCGTAGATGCCCGCGGTGTTCACGACGGCCATGCGGCTGACCGCGCCGCCGGCCACATTGAAGACCTCTCCGCTGACGTCGCAGGACGGGTGGGCCAGATAGGCGCCGACCGGTGCGACGAGTTCGGGGAGCAGCGCCGTACGCATGTACTCCATGATCTCCGGCGTCAGGGAGTCCGCCGAGGCCTCGGCCATGCGCGTGCCCGCTCCCGGCGCGATCGCGTTGACCTTGATCCCGTGGGCCATGCCCTCGAGTGCGAGGTTGCGGGTCAGGCCGAAGACCGCGCCCTTGGAGCTGCCGTAATGGGTCATCAGCGGGTTGCCGAGCATCGCCCCGGAGATGGTGTTGACGATGCGGCCGCTACCGGACTCGCGCAGGTACGGCCAGGCCGCCTTGCTGACCCACAGGGACCCGAAGAAGTGCACGTCCAGATGACGCTGGTACTCCTCCTGTGACACCTCCTCGAAGGAGGCCGTGCGAACGATGCCCGCGTTGTTGATCACCGCGTTCAGGCCGCCGAAGGCCTCGACGGCCTGCGCGACGATGCTGCGGGCACCGTCCGGGTCGGAGACGTCGGCGCGCACGGCGATCGCGGTGCCGCCCGCCTCGGCGATCTCCTTGACGACGAGAGCGGCCGGGTCGTCCCCGTCTGTGCCCGAGCCGTCGGTGCTGGCACCGAGGTCGGCGACGGCGACCTTGGCGCCCCGCGAGGCGAGCAGGAGCGCGTAGGAGCGGCCTATGCCGCGGCCCGCGCCGGTGACGATGACGCTGCGGCCTGCGAAGGAAAGCTCTTCCATGGGGTGGTCTCTCTTCCGGTGGTATCAGGGACGGTTTTCGCCGCCGGTGAACTCGGTCTCGGCGACCCAGATGGAGCCGAGACCCTCGGCCCGGGACTTGGCCCAGTCGTAGACCTCCAGGCCGGCGCAGATGAAGAGCGTCGACCGGTCCGCACCCCCGAGCACGCACGCGACCCCCATGCCCTGCTCCATCGGGATGGTGACGGCGTGGGTCATCTCGCCTCCCTCAACGAAGCGACCGACCGCGCCGCTGCCCGGCAGCCCCGCCCAGACGCCGCCCTGGTCGTCCAGGCAGATGCCGTCGGGGAGCCACGGCAGCTGCGCGAAGAGCCTCCGGTTGGACAGGGAGCCGTCCTCGGCCCGGTCCACGACGGTGATCCGGTAGGCGTCGACCTCCGCGACGATCAGCCGGCTCCCGTCGGCGGTGATGGTGACTCCGTTGCCGCAGCTCAGGTCGCCGATTTCTGCGGCCACACGGACCGTCCGATCGGGCTCGACGACGATCAGGGCGGACTGCTTGGCCTCCTCGCCCTTGAACAGGTCGTAGCCGAGCTGGGTGATGTAGGCGCGCCCCTCCGGGTCGACCACCATGTCGTTGCACGACGAGGTGGCGGCAGAACGAAGGTCGGCGTAGGTCTCCAGGCCGTCGCCGTCCCAGACGAGCAGGAGCCGTTCGTGCATCGAGACGACGAGCATGCGTCCGTCGGGGAGCCAGCCGATGCCGCCGAAGACGACCTCGGTGTCCGAGGGCGCGTCCGAGTCCGGCTCGTGGCTGACCGGCTTGCGACCCGAGCCGTCGATGAGGACTTCGGTCTCACCGGCCTCGGAGCAACGCAAGACGCGGTGGTTGTACATGTCGCTGAAGTAGAAGGAACCCTCGTGCCAGCGGGGGATCTCGGTCCACGAGAAGCCGGTCGCGATCTTGCGGGCGGGAACCCGCCGGGCCGCTGAGATGACTTCGGCGATGTCCATGCTTCCTCTTTACATGCTTAGAGTTCAGTATTTTCTGCGCCCGAGCAGACGTGGCACTCAGGCTCGACAGGGGCACATGGCTGACCTTTGTCGAGATCAAAGCCGGTTTACACCTGGGCACACGAGAGATGTGACGTGCGCCATACCGGGTACTAGTACGACATATTCAATGCCGTTAGTCAACCTTTTGGTCCGACATGCCTTCCCGGCGTTCGGTCCGCTACCGGTCCCTCGGCGCGGGAACGGTCTGCTCCCGCAGGACCCTGCGCAGCACCTTGCCCATGTCGTTACGCGGCAGCAGATCCATCAGGCGCACTCGGGCCGGCACCCGGCTGGACCGCAGATGCTCTCCCACCCAGACCTGAACCATCGTCTCGTCCAGCGACGAGCCTTCCCGCGGGACCACCGCGGCCACCGCCACCTCGCCCCACTCCTCATCCGGGACACCGAAGACGGCGGCGTCGCTGATGTCGGGGTGCTGGACGAGGACGTCCTCGATCTCCCCGGGCGAGAGGTTCTCCCCGCCTCGGACGATGACGTCGTCCAGCCGGCCCTCGACGTAGACGTAGCCATCGGCGTCGACACGTCCCGCGTCCCGTGTGCGGAACCAGCCGGCCGCGTCGGTAGAGCCGGCGGCGGCGTACTCGCCCGATACCTGCGGACCCCGCACCCAGAGTTCACCCGCCTCGCCGACCGGAACCTTCTTTCCGTCGGGGTCGCAGACGATGATCTCCACGCTCGGAAGGGACCTGCCCACCGAGTCCAGACGCCGTGCGACGGCCTCGTCGGAGGCCCCATGGGCCGCGCGATGGTCGGCCGGGCCGAGGATCGCCACGGAGGACGTCGTCTCGGTCAGCCCGTAGGCGTTGACGAAGTCGACGTGCGGCAGCAGGTCAAGGGCTCGTTCGATCACGGGACGGGGCATTTTGCCCCCGCCGTAGGACAGATGACGCAGGTCGGGCAGCGGGGTTCCGGTGCGCTCCAGGACCTCGACGATCCGGGCGAGCATCGTCGGAACGACCATGGCATGGGTGATCCGCTGCGCGGCCGCCGTCTCGACCCAGCGGTCGGCCTCGAAGTTCGGCAGCTGCACGATCCGCCGACCGCCGTAGACGCCGGTGAGCACTCCCGCGACACCGGCTATGTGGTACGGAGGCACGCTCACCAGAGCGGCCTCGTCCGTGCCGGCGCCGAGCATCTCGGTTCCGTTGAGCACGTAGGACGCAAGGTGCCGGTGACGCAGCACCGCCACCTTCGGCTTACCCGTCGTGCCGCTCGTGTGCAGCAGGACCGCGGGGAACTCCGGATCCTGCCCGGGCTCGGCGGTGTCGACCGGGTTCTCGAGGACCTCCGCCAGGAACTCCGCGGGGGTGCCGATCCGGAGACCGCTGATCGCGGGAAGGCTTCCCGTCGTTCGCTCCTCCGCGATCAGGACGGCGGGCGCCTGGTCCGCGACCAGCGCCGCGAACGGGCCGGCCGCGAGCCGGTAGTTCAGCGGCGCGAAGGGCCTTCCCGCCACCGCGGCACCGAAGAGCGCGACGGGGAACACCTCGGTCGCCGTACCCGCGTAGAGGAACGGGCGGCCGGGCTGGTCGGACATCCACGTCGCCGCCCTGCCGGCGGCCTCTCGCAGCTCGCCCAGCGTCAGACCGGACTTCAGGTCCCCGACGGCGACGCGGTCCGGGTCGACCCCGGCCACCATGTCCAGCAGCATGACGATGTTCATCGTGGTCCGTTCAGTCCGATGCCGGCAGGGCCTTGGCGGCCCTGACCTCGAGGGTCCGGCCGTCGAGGACGAGCGGGCCCGGGCCGCTGCGCGTGCACAGCAGCTCGACCGAGCCAGACTCGTCGCCGTACCGCTTCCCGATGGCGAGCTCCTCGCCTGCGGCGTCCGGCACGGCGGAACCGGAGCCGTCGGCGGTGAGCGGCGCGCCCGCGCAGGTGATCTCGCTCTCGCCTCCTGGGGCGCGGATCACGACGAACTCGGCCGCCGTTCCGGCCGCCTTCAACTTGAGACCGGGCTTCAGTTCCATGGGGTGGTGACTCCTTTGTGGGTTCTTCGATGCGTCGCTGCGGTCAGCCGTACATCGTGGGGGCGGCGACCGCCTCGGCGGACCAGAGCAGCTCGGGCTCGCGCGGCTCACCGGAGTCGCGCCTCGGCAGCCGCACGGTCGCCTCCGCGGTCGCCGTCTCGACGGAATCCTGGTTGACGACCGCGACGCGGACGTCGGCCCTTCCTTCGCCGTCCTCCGTATAGACCCGCGTCACCGAACCGACGACGGTGTTGGTGTCGCCGATCAGGTTCGGCCGGCGGAGCTTGGCGCTCAGTGAGAGCAGGTCGCCCCAGTCACCCATCCAGTCCGCGACCATCTGGCACAGCCAGGTGATGCGCTGCGGCCCGTAGTCGAACGATGCCGCCTGAGCACGGTTCTTCCGCGCGTACTCCGGATCCGCCCTGCCGCCCGCGCCCATGTCGATCGTCCCCTCGTCCGTCTTGCGGGAGCGGCTGATCGTCAGCGAGCCGAGGCTGAACAGGTACAGCTCGGACGTGGTGTAGGTGCCCTTGGCGAGCTCCGGGAGGGCCTCGCCCTCGCGGACGTCCTCCCAGTACAGGACGGTCTCTCCCCGTCGGCTCCGCTCCCATACGAGGGGATCCGGAGCGACCTGCCGATGACCGTTCGCCGGGGCGGCCGCGACGCCCTTGCCCGGATTGGCGAACCGCAGCATGTGGTTGGTCATCCGCGCCACGAGTTCACCGCGGTGGTTGTAGTACTCCGTCTGCCCGGAGCACACCAGGGCCTCGCCGAGCTGGGGCATCCGGCGTCGCCGGACACCGACGGGAGTCTCGATCGAGCGGACGCGGTCGCCGAGCCAGACGGGCCGGAGCCAGGTGATGTCCGCGCCCAGATAGAGGATGCTCAGGTCCTTCATCGCCACCTCGTCCTGGGGGATGTGGCCCCAGATGGACGCGTTGGCGCCGAAATCGATCGAGAACAGGAACGACGGCGAGCCGATGAGGCTGTGGAAGCGCGCACCATCGGCGTAGTCGCGGTCGCGGTAGAGCGGGTTGTAGTCTCCTGCTCCCTCGCTGTGCCGCCGCAGCCATTCCGTCGTCACCTCCCGCCAGGGGCGCGGGGCCATCGGTCGCCCGAGCCCCTCGCGGTACTCCTTCTCGAAGTCGTCCAAAGTCTTGATCCGGCTCACCTTTCGGCCTCCATGTGATCGGCTCTCATGCGATGACTCCCGCTGTGCGGAGCTTCGCGATCTCGTCTGCGGAGAAGCCCGCTTCTTCCAGAACGGCGTCGGTGCTCGCTCCCGGCTGCTCGGCCGGCGGCGGCATCTTCAGGGGCGTGCGGCTGAAGCGCGGCGCCGGCGAAGGATGGGGGACGCCGTCGACCTGCGCGAACTGGCCGCGTGCCACGGCGTGCGGATGGGTGACGGCTTCGGCCAGGTCGAGCACCGGCTGTACGCAGGCGTCGACGCCCTCGAAGAGCCGGGTCCACTCGTCCCTGGTCCGCGTCGCGATGACCGCGGCGACCCGCTCGGTCGCGGCACTCCAGCGTGTGCGGTCCATCTGCGGGCCCAGGTCTTCTTCCGACAGGCCCACCACCCCCAGGAACTCACGGTAGAACTGGGGCTCGATCGCCCCGACGGCGATCCATGCGCCGTCGGAGGTCTCATAGGCCCGGTAGAAGTGCGCGCCGCCGTCGAGGAGGTTGGTGCCCCGCTCGCGCCAGTAACCCCGGGCCGCCATGGCGTGGAAGGGGGCGAGAAGCAGCCCGAGGCCGTCGTTCATCGCCGCGTCGATCACCTGACCGAGCCCCGACTCCGTCCGCTCCAGGAGAGCCGCGGCGATGCCGAAGGCGAGCAGCATCCCCCCGCCGCCGTAGTCGGCTGCCAGGTTGAGCGGCGGAACCGGACCCCGCCCCCGCTCCCCCAGCGCGTGCAGCCCGCCGGAGAGCGCGAGGTAGTTGAGGTCGTGGCCCGCCGCGCTCGCGAGAGGCCCGTCCTGTCCCCAGCCGGTCATCCGGCCGTAGACCAGGCGCGGATTCCTGGCCAGGCATTCCTCCGGGCCCAGGCCCAGCCGCTCCACCGCACCCGGCCGGAACCCCTCCACCAGGACGTCCGAGCGGGCGACGAGTTCGAGGACCACGTCGCGACCGCGTGGGTCCTTCACATCGACCGACACACAGCGCCGGCCCCGCGCGTGCGCGTCCGACGGATGCCTCCGCACTCCGACGCGCTCGACGCCGACCACCTCGGCACCGAGATCGGCCAGCAGCATGCAGGTGAAGGGGCCCGGGCCCTGACCGGCGAGCTCGACCACCCGGATCCCGCTGAGCGGACCGGTCCGGACCTCTGTCCGCCGAACGGTCATGACGCGCCCGCCGGGACGTCACCGATGACGCCGCTCTCCAGCAGGGCGGCGTACTCGAGTTCACTCAGCCCCATCTCGTCGACGAGGACCTCGTGGTTGTGCTCGCCGAGCATGGGGGGACGCCGGGTCAGCCACTGCGGCCGGTCCCTCCGGCGGAACGGCAGGGTCGGCAGGGGGATCTCGCCCGCCCATGGAAGCTCGACCGCCTCGTAGGCGCCACGACCGGCCAGCTGCGGATGTTCGTGGACCCACCGGGCGTCGGTGGCCGAACCCGCGGGGATCCCCGCCGCGATGAGCCGGTCGACGGCTTCGTCGGCCTCCGTTCCGGCGGCCCAGGCGGCGATGCGCGCCTCGACGCGGTCCGCCTCCTTCCTCCGCCCGGACGCATCCGCGAGAGAAGGGTCATCACGCCAGTCCGGTGCGCCGACGATGTCGGCCAGCGCCGTCCACTGGGCTTCGTCGCACACCGAGAGGCACACCCACTGCTCGTCCCCCAAGGTTCTGAAGGCGCCTTGGACATGGGTCTGCTCGCTGCGGTTGCCCGTCCGGTCGAGCAGCTCGCCGTCCGCGGTCCACCGGATGACCTGCTCGGAGGCCATGATGAGCGCCCCTTCCGCGAGCACGGCCTCGACCAGTGCGCCTCTCCCGGTCGCTCTGCTGCGCAGGAGGGCGGCCGACAGGGCGAAGAAGGCGTTCGCTCCGGCCATGGGGTCTGCCGGTCCCTGCGGGTTCGTCGGGTCGCCGTCCGGGTAGCCGGTGCGCCAGCAGAGGCCGGAGAACTGCTCGACCGTCTGCGCGTAGCCCACCATCTCCCGCCGGGGACCGGTCAGGCCGAAGGCCGGCATCCTGAGCATGACCAGGCGCGGGTTGATCTCGCGAACTGCCTCCCAGTCGAGGCCGACCGACTCCAGCACGCGAGGCGCGAAGTTCTCCAGGAGGACGTCGGCGCCCTCGATCAGCCGGACGAGCAGCTCCCGCCCCTCGCGACGGGTGATGTCGATCGTCACGTTGCGCTTGTTGAAGTTCCCGCCGAGGTAGAAACTCCCGCACTCCCACCAGTGGTCGCGGGAGTGCGGGACTCCCCCCATCGTGCGTGCCCCGTCGATGCGACGGGTGCTCTCGATCTTCAGCACGTCCGCGCCGAAGGAGCCCATCGCCGAGCCGACGTACGCCCCCACCCACCAGGTGCTGAGGTCGAGCACGCGCAGGCCTGTGAAGGGCTGCTCCTGCTCCCCTCCGACCTCGGCCCGTGCCTCTGCCGGCGTGTCCCTGCGGCGCTCCGGCCGCACCCCGTCGAAGAGGAACGGGGGACGGGGAACCACTCCCCTGCCTTCGGGGTGCTTCTCGTAGAACCCTCGGGCCTCGATCTGCGGGTCCTGCAGGATGGTCTCGCCGTTGTGCACCGGCGCGGCAGGAATCCTGAAGATCCCCGCGGCCTCGATGCCCTCTTTGACCGTGTGCCGACGCGTCCAGGCGCGCACGGCCTCGGTCCATTCACCCATCCGGGCGTAGCGGCCTTGGAAGGTCCGCATCTGCTCGTCGGCCAGCCAGTCCGGCCGCTCGATCAGGACGAGGAAGTCCTCGTGGTTCTTCGCCGAAGCGAGGTTGTAGCCGATCCAGCCGTCCTTGGCCGGCTCGACGCTGGGGGTCAGCCGCGTCCGGGGGCTCGGGACCTTCTCGGGCGGAGTGACCGAGGCCGCCACGTCGAGGAAGAGATTGGTGGCGTAGGCGCTCACCTCCAGCAGGGACACGTCGAAGATCCGCGCGCCGCGGCCGCCGTGCAGCGCCGCCGTCGCGGCGCCGGCCGCCATGGTGCCCGCCACCCAGAGGCTCTCCGAGCTGCCCGTCATGATCGGGTAGCCGGTCGCCGAACCGCGCCTGATGAGGAAGCCGGACTCGGCCTGGAGCGTGAACTCACTCCACGGTCGGCCCGTGCCCGCCCACGGGCCGTCCAGCCCCCAGGGGGTGATGACCGCGACGATGGTGTCGCCGAAGCGGTCCAGCAGGTCGCCGGAAGGCGCATCGGGGAGTTCGAGCACGACGATGTCCGCCGCTATGCTCGCCGCGAGTCCGGGCAGGTCCGCGAGGTCCGCGGGGGTGTGTTCCTTCCCGTAGTGCAGGTAGGACTCGAAGGCCTGACCCCGGCCGAGGGATCCTGTGCTCGCCCTGGTCACCGAGGCGCCCGCGTCGTGGAGCATCCGGCCCGCGTAGGCCCCGGCGATCGATGACGACCACTCGAGAACCCTGATCCCGTGTATCGGGGCGCTGCCGCCCCGGTCGTTCGCCGCCATGTCAGGCCGCCAACAGGTCGCCGAGCGAGGCGAGGGTTCCCGACGGACCACCGAGCGCCAGGGAGCCTTGGCGTGCGGCGAGAAAGAACCGGTGCAGAGGGAAGTCGAGGTCGACGCCGATTCCGCCGTGCACCTGCATCGCCGCCTCCATGACCCGTGTGGGTGCGTCGGCCGCCCACCACGCGGCGATCGCCACGGCCTCCGGGTCGACGATGTTTTCGGCGAGCAGCCACGCCGCCCGCCAAGAGGTGAGGCGCACGGCCTGGACATCGATGTAGGCGTCGGCGACCTTGTGCGAGACCGCCTGGAAGGTACCGATGGAGCGCCCGAACTGCTTGCGCTCGTTGACGTAGGCCGCGGTCATCGCCAGTGCGTTCTCGATCGTCCCGAGTTGGGCGAGGCACCGCGCGACGGTCAGGGAGGCATCGAGCCTGCGGCGCGTTTCCTCGGTCAGCTCTCCGGGTGCGACGAGGACGTCGTCGGCGGGCACGGTGTACCCGTCGAGGGAGAGCCTCCACCGATGCGCCCGGTCGACCGACGTGTGGGACGCCAGGGCCGCTCCGGACCCGTTCGGGTCGATCAGGAGCAGTCCAGTCCTGCCGGCGTCGTCCGAAGCCTCCACGAGGACGCGGTCGGCCACGGTCGCCAAGGGGACATGGGCCACGGCGCCGTTCACTCGCCAGGCTCCCTCGCCGGCGCTCACATGGAATCCGGGCGAGGCCGCGGTGACGGCCTGCGGTCCCGCGACCGCCCTCGGGGCGGCCGAAAGGATCAGTTCCCCGCCCGCGAACGCGGGCAGGAAGCGCCGCTTCTGCTCTTCCGTCCCGCAGAGGGCGACCGGCAGTGCCGCTCCGGCCAGGACCTCCGGAAGGAACAGCACCGCGGCTGCCTTGGCGGCCTCCTCGATCAGGATGCACTGCTCGACGAAGCCCGCGCCGCTGCCTCCGTGCTCCTCGGGAAGGCCGATGCCGATCAGGCCGGCCTTCGCCAGTTCCCCCCAGAGAGGCCGATCGAACGGCTCGGACGGGTCCGGCGACTTCGCAGCGGCCCCCGCGATGATCGTCGCCGCGAGCTCGGCGACATCCTGCTCTTGTTCGTCGTAGCTGTAGTCCACGGGTCTACTCCTGGTGCAAGGGGTTGGTTCCGGTCATCGGGGCGCGCGCGGAAGCCCGAGGCCCAGCTGGGCGATCAGGTCGCGCTGGATCTCGTTGGCGCCGCCGATGAACGTCATGACGTTGGAGGAACCCGCACCCTTGGCGAGGGAGCCTCCCCCGACCGCTTCCGGTGACGTCCTGTCGAGTCCCGCGTCGAGCCCGATGAGCTCGTACAGCTGACGGCGGCCGCGCCCGAACAGCTCCGAGCCGTAGACCTTGGCCGCCGAAGCCTCCGCGGGCTCCAGCCGGCCGGCGTCGACGGCGGTGGCGAGCTTCGCGTTCAGCAGCCGCTGGAACTCCACCTCCGCCCTGACCCTGGCCAGCGTGCTGCGAACGGAGGGGTCGTCGAGCATGCGGGCTCCGTCGGCCGTCTCGGTCGCCGCGGCCCACTCGCGGACCTCGGCCCAGGCCTGCTCGATCGGCGCGGTCGTCACGAGCGCGACCCTCTCGGAGTTGAGCTGCCCGGTGATCATCGCCCAGCCGTTGTTCTCGCCGCCGATGCAGTTCTCCACCGGGACGCGAACGTCGTCGAAGCCCACCGCGGCCACCGAGTGGTCTCCGAGCGTCCGCATGCGGGTCGAGGAGATCCCGGGGGCGTACCTCGGCACGACGAGCACCGAGATGCCGCGGTGCTTCGGCGCGTCCGGGTCGGTGCGGACGGCGAGCCAGATGTAGTCGGCCGCCTCCATCATCCCGGTCCAGAGCTTCTGCCCGTTGATGACATAGGAGTCCCCGTCGCGGACCGCGCGCGTCCTGAGCGAGGCCAGGTCGGTGCCCGACTCGGGTTCGGAGTAGCCGATGGCGAAGTGGATCTCTCCGCGGAGGATCCCGGGTACGAGCGTCGCGCGCTGTTCTTCGGTGCCGTGCGCCGCGATCGCGGGACCCACGCTGTTGATCGTCAGCAAAGGGATGGGGACGTCGGCCTGGGCGGCCTCATCGCTGAAAATCGCCTGTTCGACCATGGAGAGCCCTTGGCCGCCGATCTCCTTCGGCCAGCCGATCCCCAGCCACCCGTCCTCGCCCAGGCGGCGGATGACCGTCTTGTAGGCGTCCGTCGCGTTCTCCGCGTAGTGGCCGTCGCGAAGCTCGTGTCGGAGCTCGGGAGTCATGATCTCGGCGAAGTAGGCGCGCATCCGAGCGCGCATCTCCACCTGTGCTTCTGTCTCCGCAAGATGCATGGAGACCTCCTTCAGGCAGCCTTACCGGAGCCGGATGCCACCGGCGACACACGAACTTAACCAGATATACATGCAACTAATCAATGATTATTTGCGGCTTGCCTGGACGCGCTTCAGCAAGGTAAGCCCAGTACACAAGGTTCTTTTCGACCGCGAACCCACGGTCACCGAATCGATCAGACTCCGATCCATGAAGTTTCTCAAGCAAAATCGGGTGTGGAGGCCCCAGTGCTGTTCCGCGTCGGCATCCCCATCGTCGGACGAAGGCCGACACCGCGCCCAGTGCCCCTTCCACTCAGTGGGAGTCCGCTACTGACCGACCGGGGCGAGGCCCAGACTCCGAGGTCCGGGACCCGTCCGGGTCCCTCTGCACGGAAGGAGAGAGGACGGCGGTGGACGCACGACAACTCGATCTCGACGCCTACCTGGGCGTCGAAGCCGAACCTCCACGGGTGGCGCGGTACCCGGTCAACGAGGCGATGATCCGCAACTGGGTCGAGGCGCTCGACGACCGCAACCCGATCTACGTCGACCCCGACGCCGCACGCGCGGCCGGGAGGCAGGGCGTCGTCTGCCCCCCCGCGATGGTCTCCACGTGGGTGATGAACGGCTACCGGCGCTGGCGCGAGGTCCAGGCGATGCGCAAGGCCGGGCAGGCCGAGGACTTCGCCTACTCCCGGCTGATGGCGGAACTCGACGAGGCCGGGTTCACCTCGGTGGTCGCCACCGACGTCACGCAGCGGTACCTGCGCGAACTGGAGCCCGGTGACCGCGTCACCTGCCATTTCACGATCGACTCCATCTCCCCGTTGAAGCGAACGGCGCTCGGCCCCGGCCACTTCGTCACGCTCAAGAAGCGCTACACCGACGCGAGCGGGTCCACCGTCGTCGAAGAGGACTTCCGCCTTCTTCGCTTCAGCCCCGTGAAGGAGGACTGATGGCCGACTCCGCGAATGCCGCCCAGACCCGCCGGACCTCGGTCCCTCCCCTGATCGTCACCCAGGACAACGCGTTCTGGTTCGAGGGGGCGCGGGAGGGCAGGCTGCTCGTCCAGCGCTGTTCGGAGTGCGCAGCGCTCCGGCACCCGCCGGGTCCCGCCTGCCCCGAGTGCAGATCGTTCGACTGGGACGTCGTCGAATCCGGCCGGCTCGGCACACTCCACAGCTACACGGTCGTCCACCGCCCCCAGGACCCCGCCTTCACCTACCCCCTCTCCATCGGGCTGCTCGATCTCGCCGAGGGATTCCGGCTGGTCGCCGACATCGGCGAAGTGGAGCCCGATGGCCTGAGCATCGGCATGGCGATGGAGGTCGTCTTCACCGAACACGCCCACGGTGATGTGCTGCCTTCCCTTCGGCCCGTCGTATCAGCCCAGGGGCCCGACGGCGAGGTGATCCCGTGACTCTGCCCCCAAGCTCCGAAGGCACCGCGCTGCCCGACCTGGTGATCGAACTCGACCGAACCGCGATCATCGCCGGAGCCATCGCCTCCCAGGACTTCGAGGACGTCCACCATGACCCCGGCGCCGCGCAGTCCCGCGGAACGCCGGACATCTTCATGAGCATCAACACCACGAACGGCCTCGTGGACCGCTACGTCACTGACTGGACCGGCCCTACGGGGCGCATCACCGCGGTCTCACTGCGCCTGGGCGTTCCCAACTTCGCCGGGGACACGATGACCCTTCGCGGCGAGGTCATCGAGAAGACGGACGACGGCGCGGTCCTCAAGGTCGTCGGAACCAACTCCCGGGGTGTCCACGTCACCGCCCGGGTCAGCGTAGGGACGGTGGGCGCGTGAGCGGTTTCTCCGGAAGGGCGGCGATCGCCGGCATCGGCGCCACCGAGTTCTCCAAGGCCTCCGGTCGCAGCGAATGGCGGCTGGCCTGCGAGAGCGTGCTCGCGGCGCTCGCCGACGCGCAGATCTCCGTGGATGAGGTGGACGGGTTCGCCCTGTTCACCATGGAGACCAATCCGGAGATCGCCGTCGCCCGCGCGCTCGGCATCCCGGAGCTCAAGTTCTTCAGCCGCATCCCGCACGGCGGCGGCGGCGCGTGCGCGCCCGTCCAGCAGGCGGCGCTCGCCGTCGCGAGCGGCGTCGCGGACGTCGTCGTGGTCTACCGGGCGTTCAACGAGCGCTCCGGGCATCGTTTCGGCTCCGGTCCTCCGCCCTTCGCCTACGTCCACAACACCGACCAGGAGTACCGCAACTGGATCAACCCGTACGGCCTGCTCACTCCGGCGGCTCAGGAAGCCCTCTTGGCCCGCCGTTACATGCACAAGTACGGGGCCACCAGCGCGGACTTCGGTGCGGTGTCGGTCCTCTCCCGCAAGTACGCGGCCAACAACCCGAAGGCCTGGTTCTACCAGCGCCCGATCACCCTCGCCGACCACCAGGCGTCGCCGATGATCGCCGACCCCCTCCGGCTGCTGGACTGCTGCCAGGAGACCGACGGAGGCCAGGCCCTGGTCATCGTCAGTGCCGAGCGTGCCCGCGACCTCCCGCACCCGCCCGCGCTGATCACCGCGGCGGCGCAGGGCGTGGGACCGCAGCAGATCTCCATGAGCAGCTACTACCGCGATGACATCGACGTGCTGCCCGAGGCCGAACTCGTCGCCAGGCAGCTGTGGGCCCAGTCCGGCGCCGGCCCGCAGGACATGGACGCCGCGATCCTCTACGACGCCTTCACCCCGATGCTGCTGCTGCAGCTCGAGGAGTACGGCTTCTGCAAGCGCGGCGAGGCGAAGTACTTCATCGCCGACGGCAACCTCGAACTCGACGGCCTCCTGCCCGTCAACACCCACGGCGGGCAGCTCGGCGAGGCCTACGTCCACGGCGTGAACGGCATAGCCGAAGCCGTCCGGCTCATCCGCGGCACCTCGGTCAACCAGCCGGCGAAGCCGATCGAGAACGTCCTGGTCACCGGCGGCTCACCCGTGCCGCACAGCGCCCTCATCCTCGGCGCGGACCGGTGACGGCAAGGACGACAAGGAAGGACTCCCCATGTACCCGGACCTGTCTCCGGCCTCGAAGGAGCTGCGCAAACGGCTGCGCGCCTACTTCTCCGACATCATCAGCCCGGAGGACCGGGCCGCCCTGCGCGAACAGAACGAGGGAGGCCCGACCTTCGACCGCATCCTGCGCAGCATGGGCGAGGACGGATGGCTGGGGCTCGGATGGCCCGAGGAGTACGGCGGCCGGGGAGAGGACCCCGAGGCGCTCTTCGTCTTCTATGACGAGGCGATCCGCGCCGACGCCCCGCTCTCACTCGTCACCCTCAACACCGTCGCGCCCACCCTGATGAAGCACGGCACCGACGCGCAGAAGGCCTACTTCCTGCCCCGCATCCTCGCCGGTGAGATCACCTTCGCGATCGGCTACACCGAACCGGGCGCCGGCACCGACCTGGCCTCGCTCCAGACCCGGGCGAAGATCGACGGGAACTCCTTCGTGATCAACGGCAACAAGGTCTTCACCAGCGGAGGCGACTTCGCCGACTGGATCTGGCTCGCCGTCCGCACCGACCCGGACGCCCCGCGGCACAAGGGCATCTCCATCGTGATGGTCCCGACGGACGCGCCGGGCTTCTCCGCGACCCCGATCGAGACCGTCGGCGGGCACAGCACATCGGCCACCTATTACGAGGACGTGCGCGTTCCGCTCACGAACCTCGTCGGCGAGCTGCACCGCGGGTGGAAGCTGATCACCGACCAGCTCAACCACGAACGGGTCGCTCTCGCAGCCCGCGGCGGAATCGCCAACGAGCTGCTCGACGAGACGCTGGCTTGGGCGCAGGCGACCCCGCTGGGCGACGGCACCGTCTACGACATCTCCTGGGTCCGGACGAAGCTCGCGCAGGCCTACGCCCTGCTCAGCGCATCGGAACTGGTGAATCTGCGGCTCGTCGCGGACATCGCCGGCAACACGCTGTCGGGCGGGGGCTCGGGCGCCGCGAAGATCGTCGGAACCGAGTCGGTGGTCGCCGCCTACGGGTTGCTCCAGGAAGTGCTCGGCCTGGCCGGGCTGCTCCGGGCCGACTCCCCCGGTGCCGCCATCGCCGGCCGCGTCGAATGGCTGGGCCGCCGGTCTCAGAACAACACCTTCGGCGGCGGCACCAACGAGGTCATGCGCGAGCTCGTCGCGGCCAAGACCCTCGGCATGGCCCTGGCCTCACGCCGCGCGCCGGAGCCCAAGAAGGACGGGAACTGATGGATTTCACCCTGGGCGCCGACCACGAGGCGGTGCGCGACCTCGCCGCAGAGATCTTCGCCGGCAAAGCCGACGTAAAGCGTGTGCGCGAGGTGGAGGCCGACCACGGCGGATTCGACGCCGATCTGTGGAGGACCCTCGCCTCCTCCGATCTGATCGGGATCGCGCTGCCCGAGGACGTCGGCGGTGCGGGCCTGGGCATGCTCGGCCTGGTGGCGCTCCTGGAGCAGCAGGGCCGACGGGTGGCCCCCCTGCCCCTGTGGTCGGTGATCGCCGCCGCGGCTCTTCCCATCTCCGCGCACGGCACCGAGGAACAGCACCGGCGCTGGCTGCCGGGCATCCTCGACGGCACCGCTCTGGTCACGGGCTGCTTCGAAGCCGGGCCGGACGGAGGGTCGTCCTTGAGCGCCATCGAGGAAGCCTCCGGCTGGGTCGTGTCGGGTGAGCTCACCGCGGTCACGGCGGGGCCGGTCGCGGAGGCGGTCGTCGTTCCGTTCTCGACCGCCTCCGGCACGCGCGTGGCCATCGTGCCGACGCAGCGCGCGGGCGTCACCCTGACGCCGCTCTCCGTCACCAACAGGGAGAGCAGCGCCGCTGTGACCTTCGAGTGGGTGCGGCTGTCGGCAGCCGACGTCCTCGAAGGCGACGGCCCGGTGATCGTCGACGAGGTCCGCACCCGATCGCGGATCGCGCTGGCCGCACTGGCCGCGGGCGTGTGCGAGGAGGCGGTGACCATGACCGCCGCGTACACCTCGCAGCGTGTGCAGTTCGGCCGGCCTCTCTCGACGAATCAGGCCGTCCCGTTGCGCGCCGCCGACGCCCATCTGGATGCCGAGCGCATCCGGTTGACGACTTACAAGGCGGCCTGGCATGCCGACCGGGGCGAGGAGGACCAAGCCCGGACGGCCTCGCTCGTCGCCAAATGGTGGGCGTCCACAGGCGGTCTGCGAGCCGTCCACGCCACCCAGCATCTGCACGGCGGCATCGGCGCCGACCTCGACTACCCGATCCACCGCTACTTCCTCTGGGGCCGCCAGATCGCCTTCACGCTCGGTTCGGCCGGCGCGGTGGAGGCGGAACTCGGCGACCTCCTGCACAAGGCCACCCCGATCGGAGCGTCCGCATGACCCACCTCGCCATCGTGACCGGCGCCAGCCGCGGCGTCGGCCGCGCCATGGCCCGCCGCCTCGCCTCCGACGGCATCGCCGTCGCGGCCGTCTCCCGTACCCTCCACCCGGGTGACGGTGCCTATGAAGGCTCCCTGGAGGAGACCGTCGCGCTGATCAACGAGGAGGGCGGTACCGCCCGGGCCTTCGTCGCCGACCTCGGCCGCCGGGACCTCGACCGTGCGGCTCTCGTAGCCGAGATCGAGGAGGCGTTCGACGCCACCGCCGACATCCTGGTCAACAACGCCGCGGCGGCCCGCCACCACGGAAGCCTCTTCACCGATGTCCCGCGCGAGTGGTTCGAGGACTCCGTCGAGACCAACGTCTGGAACACCTGGGACCTCATGAAGGCCGTCGTGCCGGGCATGCGGCGCAACGGTGGCGGCTGGATCGTCAACCTCTCCTCCCGGCTCGCGGCACCCCGCGTCGGCCCCCCGTTCGATCCTCATCCTCTTGCGGGCTCCGTCCTGTACGGCGGCACCAAGGCGTTCATCGACCGGCTGACCACCGGAGCCGCCATGGAGCTCTACGACGACCGGATCGCCGTCAACACGCTCGCCCCCAACCGGGGCGTGGCCACCGCCCAGGCCTCGGCGGCCGTGCCCGGATGGCCGTCCGAGCCGGAGGAGACCATGGCCGAGGCGGCGCTGCTGCTCTGCACCGCGGACCAGGCCGAGGTGACCGGCCGGATCGCCTACAGCCTCCCCCTCATCAAGGAGTTCCGCCGACCCGTGCGCACCCTCGACGGAAAGAGCCTGGTCGAGGGCTGGCAGCCGGACGACATCGACGAGGCGGGTTTCCTGCCGGACTACCTGCGCTACGACCCCGCCCCGCCCGTCCCCGAGGCGCTGCTGAAGAAGGCGTCGGCATGACCGCGGGATCGCAGGACCTCTTCGGGCTCGCCGGCCGGGTCGCGATCGTCACCGGCGCCGGCAACGGCATGGCCCGCGCCACCGCGCTGCGGCTTGCCGCGGCGGGCTGCGACGTCGCGGTCGTCGATCTCGACGGAGCGGCCGCCGAGCGCACGGCGGCCGAAATCCGAGGGCTCGGCCGCCGCTCGGTCGCACTGGCCAAGGACCTGACGGACTCCTCGGCTCCGGCGGAAATGGTCGAGGAGACCGTGGAGGCCCTCGGGGAACTGTCCGTCGCCGTCAACGTGTGCGGCGGCACCGCGGGCGTCACCAAGTCCTTCCTCGACATGTCGCTCCAGGAATGGCATCGGCCGATGGCCCTCAACCTGGACTCGGCGTTCCTGTCCTGCCAGGCCGAGGCCATCGCCATGGTGCGGTCCGGGCGACCCTCGGCAATCGTGAACGTGGCCTCGTCGAGCGGTGTGACGGCCGCTCCCAACCTTTCGGGATACGGCGCGGCCAACGCGGCCGTGGTCCACTTCACGAAGACCGCCGCCATCGAACTGGCCCCTTACGGGATCCGGGTGAACTGCATCGTCCCCGGCACCCACTGGACGGCCGGGACCCGGCGCAACGCCACCAGCCCCGAGTCGCCGGCCGCCGTACGCGAGTTCTTCGCCACCGCCGAGAAGGTCACTCCGCTCGGACGGCTCGGGGAGTCCGAGGAGACCGCGGGGGTCGCGCTCTTCCTGGCCTCGGACCTGTCCAGCTACATGACCGGGCACTCCGTCGTCTCCGACGGCGGGATCCTGCACACCACCGCCCGCCCGGCCTTCGGCGAGGCGAAGGTCCCCGAGGCCCTCAAGAACCACCTCGCCGCGCGATAGCGGCGAACCACCCCGAGGAGGACGCACCGTCATGGGCGACCTTGAGATCATCGACATGCACTGCCACCTCCAGCGCGATGCCGAGCACGGCCGGGAGATGCGGGACTACTTCCTGACCCCGCACCTGGTGAAGCCCGGCGCCCCCAACCTCGGCACCTTGGGAGAGTTCCAGGAGTTGATGGCCCTGACCGGCATCAGCGCCATGAACGCGCTCATGTTCACCTGGAGCGGGCGCTACTTCCGGCACGGCCTCTTCACGCTGCCCGACGACCCGGCCGAGCGGTCCGAAGGCGAGGCCGCGCTGCGCGGGCGGGTCGCGCGCAGGATCCGCGACAACAACGACTGGGCGGCGTCCGTCGCACGACAGCACCCCGAGGTCGGCTACTTCGCGGGGGTCAATCCCGTGGTCATGGGAGCCGAAGAGGCGGTCGCCGAGATCGCCGCGCAACGCGGTCAGGGCGCGCTCGGGGTGAAGATCGTCCCCTCCGACCTGGGCGTGGCCGGATCCGACCCCCGTCTGTTCCCGGTCTACGAGTACTGCGTGGAGCAGGACTTCCCCGTGCTGACCGAGACCGGCGGGCACAGCCCGCACTGCCGGCCGTCCGGCTTCGCCGGGGCGCTCGCGGCGTTCCCCTCCCTGCAGCTGGTCTTCGCGCACTTCGGCCACGACAAGCAGTTCGGCGGCCCGCTGGACCAGGAGGTCCTCGAACTCGCCCGCGCCTACGAAGGCGTCCACACCGACACCTCGCTGCGGCTCCACGAGGTGGCCGACGGGAGCGTCGGCGCGGAGGAGATGGTGAAGCACCTGCGTGCTCTCGGCATTGACCGCGTCATGTTCGGCTCGAACTACGTGTTCTCCGATCTGCTGCCGGAGCGACCGGCCCACCGGCCCGCCCCGGACGGCGTGGACCCGCGCTTCACCCAGGTCTGGAAGTCCGTCCAGGTCCTCAAGGAGCTGCCGCTCACCGACGAGGAACGCGCCGGCGTCGCCGCAGGCAACTTCAAGAGGCTGACCGGCTTCCGCACCTGACGATCGGTGCAGCTCGAAGGCCGCCCCACCTGGTGCTCGGAGCACCAGGTGGGGCGGCCTTCGGCCTTCGGCGTGGAACCGGCGTCAGGACGGCGGTTCCAGCAGCTCGACCCGCACCAGGTCCGGGTCGAGGACGTAAACGGCCCGGTAGCCTTCCAGAGGTGCCGAGCAGATGATCGGGTCGGACAGAGCCTCGACGCCGTGGTCGCGCAGCCGCCGCAGCGCGCCGTCCAGGTCGGTGACGGTGAGCGCGACGTGCACGGCCCCGACGTGGCCGTTGTCCGGATCGAGTACCACCGGCGAGCCTCCCACGTACTGGAGCAGCTCGATCACCGCGTCTCCCTCGGCGGGATGGACGAACGCCTGCCGGACCACCACCCCCGGGTACCCGGTGACCTGGTCGACGCGCGGGCCACTGCGATCCCAGGGGCCCAGGCGGTCGCCGCCGAGCAGCCGCTCATAGAAGTCCAGGGACACCTCGATGTCCTTGACGGTGATGCCGACATGGTGGATCCGGTTCTGGTGCCCGAGCAGCGGTTGCGTCATGGTGACCTCCGTGGGAGCCGGTTCACTTGCCTGACGCCGCGGGGAGCAGCGCCGTCCTGCCGTGCTCGGCGAATCCGCTCTCCAGCTGTGCACGCGCCTCACGATCGAGAAGGACGTACTCATGGGTGCGGCCCACCCGCACGTACACCGGGTCGTCGGTGTTCCAAGCGGCTCTGCGCAGGGGCGCCTTGTCGACCTTGCCGCTGCCGGTGAGCGGGAGAGCGGGCGTGACGCGCAGGAACGACGGCCACCATTTGGCGCCCATGTCGGGCTGGCCGGCCAGGAACTCACCGAAGGTCTCCGGCTCGAATGCGTTGCCCGGTGCGGGTTCGATCGTGCACATCACCCGGTCCCCCGTGACGGGGTCGGGCACGGCGAACACAGGTGCCGCGGCCACGTCCGGGTGGCGGAGGATCACCCGTTCCACCTGGGCGGCGGCGAAGTTCTCGGAGTCGACGCGCAGCCAGTCCGAGGACCGTCCGGCGAAGTAGAAGTAGCCCGCCGCGTCCCGGTACGCCAAGTCGCCGGACCAGAAGTCGTCTCCGCGGACGCGGTCGGCCCGCGCGGCCGTATTCTTGTAGTAGCCCTCGAAGGTGTGCGCCGCCCCCATCGCGACCATCTGGCCGACGGCCTCTCCGTTGGTCAGGCGCCCCGTCGCGTCGAACGCGGCTCGCGGACATTCCTCGCCGGTCTCCTCGTTGAGGACACGGACGTCGAGTCCGCCGGCGGGCAGGCCGAGCGAGCCGGGCGGAGTGTCCGAGGTCCGGTTCAGCCGGAAGACGCCCTCGCTCAGCCCGTAGCCTTCCAGCACCCGGCAGCCGAAACGCTCGGAGAAACGTGCGACGTCGGCGTCGGAGGCCTCGGTTCCGAAGGCGAGCCGCAGCGTGCCCGCACGGTCGCGCGGATCCTCGGGGTGGGCCAGAACGTAGGAAAGGGCCCGTCCCACGTAGTTGACATAGGTCGCCTCGAAGCGGTGCACGTCGCTGCTGAACCTGCTGGCGGAGAACTTGCGGACCATCCCCACGGTGGCCCCCGTCGCCATCGCGGGAACCAGGTTCATCATCAGCGAGTTGCCGTGGAAGAGCGGCATGCAGAGGTATGTGGTCGACGCGCGGGTCAGCTCGATCCGGCCGGTGAGCACCGGAGTCAGCCGCGCCAGCCGCCCCTGGCTGAGGATGACCGCCTTCGGCGCACCGGTGGATCCCGAGCTGTACATGAGGGCGAACAGGTCCTCAGGAGCGGGGCGGGCGTCCGGGAGGGGAGAACCCCGGAAGGGACCGAGGACCGCCTGATACTCCTGACGGTCCACATCGTGGACGTGCTCGGCCGGAACCCCGTGGTCCTGGCCGTCGACGAGGTGCCGCAGACGGGCCTCGGTGATGACGAGATCGACGTCGGCATGCCGGATGTCGTGCGCGAGTTCCGTCGCGCTGCGGCTGGAGTTGATGCCGACGAGCACGGCGCCGCTCATCCCGGCCGCCGCCGCCCAGAACACGTAGTCGGGCACGTTGTCCAGCAGCAGACCGACGTGCGGGGGACGGCCCCCGGGGGTCTCGACCGAATCCAGCAGGGCGGCTCTGTCGGCGCCCTCCTGGATGATCTCGGCCCAGGACCAGCGCCGGTCCTCGAAGATGAGGCCGAGTTCGCCGTCTCCGGCTCGGGCGCGCACGATCTCGGCGAACGTGTCGTGCGCGGCCGTGGTCGGCGCCGTCGTGTCTGCGTCAGTGCGCATGGTGGAGTGTTCCCGTTCTCATCGTGGTCGATGCCGGTGCGAACGCTAGGCGCAACGGCGCCGCCGGGCGCGCTCAGTCCTGCTCAGCGGAAAGGGCCGCGCTGATGCGCTCGGCCTGCTCCCGGCCTTCGATGATCTGGCGGAGCAGCCAGAGACGCAGCACGCGCGCGACGGAGGCGGAGACGTAGATGGCCGCGCCCGCGACGGCGGTCACCAGGAACGCGGTCGCCAGGACCTGGCTCGACGCGACATCGCGCAGATCGCTCTGCGAGAGCGATGCGCTGTAGGCGACGAAGGCCCCCACCATCCCGACGGCCAGCAGAAGGCCGCCGAGGACGAGGAGCGGCTTGTCGCCGCGTGACGCGCTGGTCTTGAGCCGGTGTTCCGCGACGGCCTCATGGAACTCTTCGCGGCGGGATTCGGTGAGCATTTTCAGCCTCCCAGGTAGACGGTGGAAAGTTCTTGTTCGATCTCGCCCGGAGCGCCCGTGCAGACGACTCTGCCGCCCGCGAGAAGGACGGCGTGATCGGCGATCGGCAGGACCACCCGGGCGAACTGCTCCGCGACGAGCACGGAGACGCCGCCTGCGGCTAGCCCGGCGACGACCTCGTACATCTCCGACACGATGCGCGGGGCCAGGCCCATGGAGAGCTCGTCCAGCAGCAGCACTGCGGGATCGGTGCCGAGGGCGCGTGCCAGCGCCAGCATCTGCTGCTCGCCGCCCGACATCGACCCCGCGAGCTGGTGGCGCCGCTCCCCCAGTTTCGGAAAGCGCCCGTACGCCACTTCCTCGATCTCCGCCAGAGACGTCTTCTCGCCCGCCGCGATCCACAGGTTCTCCCGGACGGTCAGGTTGGCGAAAACGCCTCTCCCCTCGGGGATCGAGCAGACGCCGAGGCCGGAGGTCTCGGTGGCGGTGATCCCCGTGACGTCCCTGCCCGCGAGCAGGAGGGCGCCCGCCGTGGTCGGGAGCAGGCCGCTCACCACCTTGAGCAGCGTGGTCTTACCCGCACCGTTCGGTCCGAGGAGAGCCACCACGGCTCCCGCCGGGACGGCGAGGTCGACTCCGTGCAGAACCTCGATCTCACCGTAGGCGGCGTGCGCCCCTCGCAGTTCGATCACCGGATCCGCGGTGCCGGCGCTCATGAGCCCTCCTCCGTCCCGATGTAGGCGGCGATGACCTGCGGCGTCGCGCGGACCTCGGCAGGCGTTCCCGAGGCGATGAGCGCGCCGTGATCGAGAACGTGGATGGTCGAGCAGAGCGACATGACCATGGGCAGGTCGTGTTCGACGAGGCAGACCGCCATCCCGTCCTCCGCGAGGTTCCGCGCGAGTTCGGCGAAACGCTCGCTCTCCCGCTCCGTCTGTCCTGAAGCCGGCTCGTCGAGCAGCAGAAGCTTGGGATGGGTCATGAGCGCTCTCGCCACCTCGACGACGCGCGCCCGGCCCGTCGGGATGGCCGAGACGTCCTTGTCGGCGATGTCGGTGAGGCCGGCCAGCGCGAGAATCCGGTCCGTCTCCGCCGCCACGTCGAACCGGCGCCGGGTGTTCGCACGGACGATGTCCCCGGCGACCCTGACGTTGTCCCGGACGCTGAGCGACAGGAACAACTCGAGGCGCTGGAAGGTACGCGCCATGCCCATCCGGGCCCGCCGGCCGGACCCGAGCCTCGTGATGTCCTCACCGTCGAAGACGACCTTGCCCGTGCGTACGGGCTGCATGCCCGTGATGCAGTTGAACAGGGTCGTCTTCCCTGCCCCGTTGGGGCCGATGAGCCCGGTCACCGCACCCGCTTCGATGCTGATGCCGACGCTCTCCAACGCCGTCTTCCCACCGAACCTGACAGTCACGCCCTGGGTCTCAAGCACGCCCATGGGTCACCTCCTTCACCATGGAGACGGCGCTGGGGGCCGCACTCTCACGCAGCATTTCCGCGATGCCCAGCCGATCGTCGATCCGGTGCACGACGCCGGGAGTGAGGGGCTCGTCCACACCGACCAGTTCCGGCGGTGTCTCCCGCGCCTGCTGCGGGCTGCGGGCGCCCAGGCTCGGAAGCCCGAACCAGAGCACCGCGCTGAGCACGATGAATGCCGCGGTGCTGAGCACGCCCCACCAGGCGAGCGCGTAGAGCACGACCTGGGCCGCCAGGCCGCCGTACCTGAGGTACGGCGCCGAAGCGAGCTTCCGATGGGCGGTGAACAGGTCGTGCAGGAAGCCGCTCGGGCTTCTCGCGACGCCGATGCCGGCGACTGCCGCGCTCACCAGGACGAGGTGCGAAACGACTCCGAGGGAGTCGGCGAACTCGGGATGGGCGGTCGCCGCACCGCCGAGCATCGCGGTGACCGCGGTGAGACCCGCGCCGGCGACCAGGCCCGCGAACAGGGCGCCGCTGACGTAGCCGATCCCCCCGACCACTCCCAGCATCACCAGGGACAGGCTGATCGTGAACACGAAATGCTCTTTCGTGACCGAGGTGAGCGCCATCGCCATCAGGATCCCGCCGAGCCCGGCGATCGCGGTCGAACAGGCGAAGACCGACAGCTTCAGCCAGAGGAGCCGCTGGCCGAGCATGGCCGAGGCCGCAGGACTGTCCTTCATCGCGGTGAGGCGGCGGCCGTAGCCGCTGTTGCGGATCGCCACCAGGCCGACGCCCAGCCCGGCGAAGACCACTGCGGAGAAGAGCAGGAACACGTCGTCGTCAGCCAGGTCGACCGGACCGACCGTGAGCCTCGGGAAGAGGAGGTTGCCGTTGGGAAAGAGGGCGAAGGTCTTACCGAAGACGGTGTGCTCCTGGATGTCCCGCAGGACCATCGTGGAGACGAGCACTCCGAAGGCGAGCGTCGCCAGCGCCAGGTACAGGCCGCGCAGCCGCAACGCCGGTATCGCCACCAGTGCTCCGGTCACGACCGCCGCCACGACTCCGGCGGCGAGGCCGCCGATGCTCAGGCGGGCGTCCAGGCCCTGTCCTTCGATCCCCACGTGGAACGCCGCGATCGTCGCGATGGCGGCGAACGCCAACGGCGCCAGGTTCACCTCGCCGGCATAACCGGTGAGCAGCGTCTGGGCCAGCGCTATGACGGCGAAGGCTATGCCGAGGGTGAGCACGCCGACCGACGAGTCGTCGATGATCTGGCGGAAGGCCAGGACCAGGATCACGAAGGCCGCTCCCCAGAGCGCCGCGCGGCGAACGGTGGGCGGCTCGGCACGTTCTCGGGCTCGGGTCGCGGTTCCGCGCAGCCGCTCGTGCCGGAACATGAGCAGGACGGCGAAAAGAATGATCATGGCGAGTGCCTGGCGCAGGTTGCCCACCCAGGGCCACTCGGTCGGCGCGTAGCCGACGAGGTAGCTGTTCAGCAGGCCGAGCACGATCGCGCCGAGGAAGGTGAGCGGGATGCTCTTCAGCCTTCCGAAGAGCGCCGCCGCGAACGCGTCGATGACCAGCAGGGTGAGCGCGTTGGCCTCCAGCGGACCGCCGACGACCGGGGTGATCAGCACTCCCGCGAGCACGGCGAGCGTCGAGCCGAGCATCCAGGCGGCGGCCGACACCCGATCCGGGTCGTGACCCGCCAGGCGCAGGAGATCCGGATCGTCGACGGTGGCCCGCATGAGGACGCCGAGGCGGGTCCGGACGAACAGCGTGCGCAGGGCGACGGCCAGGACCAGGGCTATGACGAGGCAGATCACCTCGTGGTATCGGAGCACCACACCGAAGACCGAGACGGTCCGGTCGACGCCGAAGAACATCTCGGGCACCCGCGGTTCTTCGGGGTCCCAGATCCACTGCGCGAAGGCGACGAGGCCGAGCATGATCGCGATCGTCACCACGATCCTGGTGATCTGCTCGGTGTCGCGCAGTCCCCGCATGATCAGGGCGTGCTGGAGCCGGCCCATGCCCGGGCCCAGCACGCCGAGGACCAGCAGGAGTGCCACGCCGGCGGGCAGGTCCCAGGTGACGTCGAGCTGGTAGTAGGTGAAGGCGCCGATCATGGCCTGGGCGCCGTGGGCGAAGTTGAACACGCCCGAGGTGTTGTAGGTGAGCACCAGGCCTGAGGCGGCGATGGCGTACACCGCACCGAGCACCAGGCCCAGGGCTGTGTAGGTGAGGAACGTGGTCACGGTCCCATCCCGATTCTCGCCCTGTGCCCGCGGTGTCCACCGCGGGCACGGGCCGTGTTCGCCGGGGCCCGGTCCAGGGCCGACGGCTGGATCACTACTTGAGGAAGGCCGTCGAGAGACGGTCGGAGTTGAGCGTCACGCCCGAGAGCTTCGGGTCGAGTTCGACGAGCTTGCTCTCGTCGCAGTCGAACTCGCCGGCCGTCTCGGGGTACACCTGCTTCCACGCACCGCCGTTGAGCTGGACCACGAGCGCGCAGTGGCTGGGCAGGTTGGCACCCGGATCGCTCGGTGCGTGCAGACCGCCGCCCGTCCACTCGTGCACCTCGGAGAGGCCCTTGAGGACGCACTCGCGGGTCAAGTCGTCACCGCACCCCTTCGCGGCGGTCGCCCAGAGAAGGAACGCGGAGGTGGCGGACATGCCCAGCGTCGCGGTCTTTCCTCCGTCGGCGTGGACGAGGTCCAGATACTGCTTGACGGCGGGGACCTTGGCCGCGTTCTCGAACGGCTGGAAGTACAGCGCGGTGACCAGCCCGTCGCCCGCGCCGGACTTGCCGTTCCACTGGGCTGCGGCCTCGCCGTACCACTGGGCCTCGGCGACCTTCGGCGCGGCATAGGAGACACGGCCGAACGCCTCGAACAAGCCCATCTGGCTCGGGATCGGTCCGTTGCTCGTCCAGACCGCCGAAGCGCCGCAGTCCTTGAGCTTCTGCGCGAACGGCACGTAGTTCGCCTCGCCGTTCTGGCTGATCGTGATGCCGCAGTCCTTCACCGTCACGCCCAGTTCGCCGAGGGCGCTGGCGGTCTTGGCGCTCGCGGCCTTGATCGGAGGCGAGTCCGAAAGGACCATCGCGGGGCTCTTCCCGAACTCCGGGACGAGCTTCAGCACGGCCGCCAGGCCCGCCGCATTGAACCGGTCGACCGGGAACGGCATCGGCTCGACCTTGGCGGGGCCCATGTTCGCGTTCGGCCCGACCGTGTACGACGGGACCGTGGCCAGGTCGCAGCCGACCCGGACCGGTTCGGCCGCCTCGTCGTAGGCGAAGCCCTGCCCGACGAGCATGAAGTCGGACGCGCACGCCTTCTGCATCACGGACGCGGCGTTCGTCAGCGCCGCGTCGTAACGCGTGCCGACGATCGTGCGCCCGAGGATGCCGCCCTGCTCGTTGCACCACTTCACCATCGCGTCGACGGCGTCGCCGTTCTCCTCGCCCAGGCCGGGCGCTGCGGCGAAGCCCCGATCGTCGCCGTAGCCGATCCGGATCTCGGTGGCGGTGACCCCCTGCCCGGTGGCCGTCTTCGCCTCGCCCGGACCGCACGGTGATGCCAGCTCACCGAAGGTGGCCGCCGCTCCCGCGGCCGGGTCACCGGTGCCTTCGCCGGTCACCGCCTCACCTGAGCGACCGCCTCCGCACCCCGCGGCCAGGACGACCAAGGCGAACGCCGCCCCCGCCGTCTTCACTGCACTGCCGTGTCTCATGACGCGCTCCTTCGCTCCGCACTGCGTCGCCATGACTGTGATGTGACGGCTGACACAGGAACGGAGCCGGTCCCATTCAGTGGGACCGGCCCCTGCGGTCCCGGGCAGTGGGATCGCCGGGGACACGACACCTCAGCCCCGGGTAGACAGCTCAACGTTCCTGGCCGATTCAGTGGAGGAGAACCACGTGCAAGTCGCCGACACGGCAGCCCTCGTCACCGGGGGCGCCTCGGGGATGGGGGCGGCGACGGCAGCCGCCCTGGCGAGACGCGGAGCGCGCGTCTTCGCCGTCGACCTGCCCGATGCGATGGCCGAAGCCCCGCAGGTCGACGGCGTTCGCTACGTCGCGGCCGACGTCACCGAGCCTGCGCAGGTTCGCGCCGCCGTTTCGGCCGCGGCCGCCGCCGGGCCCCTGCGCACGGTGGTCAACTGCGCCGGGATCGCGCCCTCGGCGCGGATCCTCGGCAGGACCGGTGGCCACGACCTCGACCTGTACCGGAAGACCATCGAGGTCAACCTCATCGGGACCTTCACGGTCCTCGCGCTCTCCGCGGAGGAGATCTCCCGCACCGAGGCTCTGGAGCACGGCCAGCGGGGCGTCATCATCAACACGGCGAGCATCGCCGCCTACGAGGGCCAGATCGGCCAAGCCGCGTACGCCTCCTCGAAGAGCGGCATCGTCGGCCTCACGCTTCCCGCCGCCCGCGACCTCGGCTCCCACGGCATCCGTGTCTGTGCGATCGCCCCGGGCATCGTCGAGACGCCTCTGCTGACCACCCTCTCACCCTCCTATCTCGACGCGCTCGCCTCGTCCGTCCCCTTCCCCCACCGGCTCGCCCGGCCCGACGAGTTCGCCTCGCTGGTGATGGCGATCGTCGACCACGACTACCTCAACGCCGAGGTCATCCGCATGGACGGAGCTCTCCGCATGGCCCCCCGCTGACTCACGGCCGGCAGGCGAGGAGCCGGCGGACCGCCACCGTGCCTACGGCGCGCCCATCGGTCACCTGAATCGCTACGGCAGGACCCCGGCGTTCGACGTTCGGGGTCTGCCGTTCGTACCCCTTGCGGCTGTGCCGCACCGGTCTTTTATCGACCTGAGACACAATGCATTCCACTGAAAAGCGAGGCCACTCCCGATCAACGGGAGAGCAGGGGGAAAGAGCACGAGAATCAGCCCATTCAAGCCATTACCAGGTCTGCCAGAATCGGAGCGACCACACTCGCCCGTCACCCTTCCCACTCAGCGGGATCAGCTCTTGACCTGCGCGAACCAGACCATGCAGGGCTTGCAAAGCATGGAATTCTCCGCACCCGACCTCACCGTGGATGGCCAATTCACACTCCTACCGAAACGCTCGTGACGATAGGTTGACCACCACTCGCACCTGTTCGCTAGTGTCCCCATCACGCCCGGGCACTCAGGCGGCGAAAACCAGATCGACAGCGATAGGTGCGATGAGAAAACGTCAACGAACGATCGGCAGAAAGATTCTCGTTCTGCTTTTGATCCCCCTGGTCTCCTTGACGGCCCTCTGGGGTTTCATCACCAGCATCACCGTCGGAGACACCCTCAGCTACCTGCGGCTGCACAACCTGCAAAGCGAACTCGCCACGCCCATCGGCCTCGCCGCCATCTCGGTCGAGAACGAACGCCTGGCCACGCTCCCGGCGCTCGGGACGGGCCAGACCGGCGGCGCCGCTCTCACCGAGCGGCGCACGGCGACCGACCAGGCGGTCGAGATCGCCAGGTCTGCGGCCTCATCGGCCGATCTGCGCGAATCGGTCACCGGAAACGGAACGCTCGCACGTGTCGACAAGGCCGTCTCCTACCTTGGCCGCCTCGCCGCCGTACGTGCCGCGGTCGATGCGGGCACGTCAGATGTCCTCCAGGCCTTCAACGAGTACAACTCGATCTACGACGGCGTCATGGCCGGGTCGGAGGCCCTGATCGATTCCGCGGCCCCGGCCGTGCGGCATCAGATCATGGCGGTCACGACGCTGATGCGGTCGGGAGAGATGCTTTCCCGACAGCAGGCCCTCGTCGCCGCCGCGGACCCGCAGACGGGCCTCACCGCTCCCGCCCGAACCGCGTTCACCACCAGCGCCGGGGCGCAGCTCTACCTCCTCGACATCGCGATTCCCCAGCTCGATCGTGGAAGTGCGGCGTGGACCTCGCTCCGGGAGTCACCCGCGTTCGTCAAGCTCCGCTCCCTTCAGGCCAAGGCCGTCAAGAGCCCGTCGGGACGCCCGTTGCCCTTCGATGCGGCGGTCTGGCAGTCGACCGTGCAGGAGATCAGCACCACTTCGACCAGCGAACTCACCCGCATGGGCACCGATCTGACCGCCCGAGGAGAGGACGCGTACCGCTCCTCGCTGGTGAAGCTGCTAGCGGCGAGCGGCCTGGGACTCCTCGCGGTCATCGCGTCGCTGTTCATGGTCTCCCGTCTCGGACGCCGGCTCACCCGAGAACTCACGGACCTGACGGCCGGCGCCATGAGGCTGGCGCAACAGCACCTGCCCGCGGTCCTGGACCGGCTGAGGCGGGGCGAGGAGGTCGACGCCGCGGCGGAGCTCACCCCCATCGCGACCGGCTCGACGGTCGAGATCGGTCAGGTCGGCCAGGCCTTCACCTCCGTACAGCACGCGGCGGTCGCCGCGGCGGTCGCGGAGGCCGAGCTCCGCAAGGGGATCAGCTCTGTCTTCCTCAACCTGGCCTGGCGCAACCAGACGCTGCTCCACCGCCAGCTGACGCTTCTCGACACGATGGAGCAGCAGACCAAGGATCCGGACGCACTGGACGACCTGTTCAAACTCGACCACCTCACCACCCGGATGCGGCGCCATGCCGAAAGCCTCATCATCCTGTCCGGAACCACCCCCGGACGGACCTGGCGCCACCCCGTCCCGCTGATCGATGTTCTTCGCGCCTCCGCCTCGGAGGTCGAGGACTACACCCGGGTCAAGGTCACCACGTCCACCACGGCGGCCCTCACCGGAGCGGCGGTCACCGACGTCATCCACCTCGTCGCCGAACTGATCGAGAACGCGGCCACGTTCTCACCACCGAGCACCGAGGTACGCGTCCGCGGCGAACTCGTCGGCAAGGGCTTCGCGATCGAGATCGAGGACCGCGGCATCGGCGTCGACGACGCCCATCTCGCGCAGCTGAACGCCAAACTGGCCGACCTTCCCGAATTCGACCTCTCCGAGAGCAACCAGCTGGGCCTGTTCGTCGTGGCCCGGCTCGCGGCGCGGCACGGAATCAAGGTCACGCTCTCCGCCTCGACGTACGGCGGTGTCATCGCCGTCGTCATCCTTCCCAAAGACCTCGTCGCCGAGAGCGAGGATCAGGCTGACGCTCCGGCACGCCGACCCGAGCCCGCCCTCCCGCAGCAGGGCCGCCACCGCACCGCCACCGTGACGGCCCTCGCGGCGGTGCCCGCTACTCCGCGGCAGGAGAGCTCCGCTCCGTCACCGCGACCGGCACCGCAAGGAGGCAGGCCCGCGCTCCCGCGCCGGGTCCCCCGATCAGAACCGCTCACGGGAGTCGAACACCCCGATCAGGCGGCCCGACGCGACCGGCGTCCGGACAGATCTCCAGAGGAGGCCGAGAAGCTCATGAGCTCGCTCCAGAACAGCTGGCGCCGCGCCCGTGACATCGATACGGACGACACCTTGAAGGACGGGCAATGAACGCCAACACCGCAGGTTCCCAGATCGACTGGCTCCTCGACGACCTCGTCACGCGGGTCGCCCACGTGCAGCACGCCATCGTCCTGTCCCGCGACGGTCTCCCTGTCGGTTCGTCTCGCGGGCTCGGCAGGGACAACAGCGAGCGGCTCTCCGCTCTCGCGGCAGGGCTCCAGAGCCTCGCCCGCGGGGTGGGCGAACAGTTCGACGGCGGCAGGGTTCGCCAGGCCGTCGTCGAACTCGACGACCTCTTCCTCTTCGTCACGGCGAGCGGTGAAGGCACCTGCCTGGCCGTCGTCGCCACCGCGGACGCCGAGATCGGCCTGATCGCCTACCAGATGGCGACGCTGGTTCAGAAGGTCGGTCGCCACCTCGCCGCACGGCAACGATCCGACGCGCTGGAAGCGAGACCGTAGCGATGGAAGATCGCCGCGAACGATGGGCTGACGACGCGGCAGGCCCCGTTGTCCGGCCGTACGCGATGACCCGCGGCCGGACACGGCCGACGGGCCGGACCTTCGACCTTGCGAGCATCGTCATGGCGGTGGGCATGCCCGCGAGGAGCTCGGCCGACTTCGATCCCGAGCATCTGGCCGCCTGGGATCTGTGCCGCATGCCTGCGGCCGTCGCCGACATCGCCTCCGAGATGGGCCTTCCCCTGCCGGTCGTGCGAGTTCTTCTCGCCGACCTCCTCGATGCCGGATTCCTTCGGGTCAGTGCATCCGGCCCCACCTCATACCCCCCGACGGAACGCATCTTCAGGGAGATCCTCGATGGACTCAGAGCGCTTTGATCCCGAGGATCTGCCGACCTCGATCAAGATCCTCGTCGCCGGTGGATTCGGTGCGGGCAAGACCACCCTCGTCGGGACCATCAGCGAGATCCGTCCGCTGCGCACCGAAGAGACGATGACCGAACGCAGCGTGGGCGTCGACAGCGTCGCCGGCATCGAAGGCAAAACGACGACGACCGTGGCGATGGACTTCGGACGCATCACCTTCTCGTCCAAGATGGTCCTCTACCTGTTCGGCACCCCGGGCCAGGACCGTTTCGGCTTCATGTGGGACGACCTGGCCTACGGTGCCCTGGGCGCCGTGGTCCTCGCCGACACCCGACGCCTCACGGACTGCTTCCCGGCCATCGACTACTTCGAGCAGCGCCGCACGCCCTTCCTCATCGCCGTCAACGTCTTCGACGACGCCGCCGACTACACCTCGGAGGAGATCAGCGACGCCCTCGGTCTCTCGCCCGGCATCCCCATGGTCTTGTGCGATGTACGGCGGCGTTCCTCGGCCCGGGACGTCCTCGTCGCCCTCGTCGAGCACGCTTACTCCGCCGCTTGGGGCAAGAATCGAACCGCCGCCCGTCCCAGGTGACGCGGGTCAGGAACCGGGGGCCGCTGTGGACTCGCGAGGAATCACCGACAGGCCCAGGACCGGGACCGCCTCAGGCCTTTCACGGTCCTCCAGTTCGGACAGGATGAGCGCCGCCAGATACCGGCCGGTCTCCGCGCTGTCGGAACGCACACTCGACAGCGAAGGCACGCTCCCAGACGGCGCCTTCCTCATGGGCACGACGACCGGGACGGCTTCCCGAACGATCACTACCGCGTCGCCGCCCGCAGCCGCACCACCCCGACAGCACCAACGGCGACACCGGCTTTCGCATCATCACCGGAACGGCCCAAGCCCCCGCTCGGCGGCGCTTCGCCCGGAGGAGCGCTGACGGTGCCCGGCTCCGGTTCTGGACCCGGAGCCGGGCGGTACCGTCGTCAACTCCCGACAGGCACCTGGCGGTACGGACTGAGCACGACGGGCCCGATCAAGCCGTACGGCTGGCGGGGCCTGCCCGCCTGGGCGGGAAAGCCGTCGGTGACCCGGAGCCGGTTGCGCAGCGTGGTGGCGACGCGCACGGTGATCGTGTTGGTGCCGGCCCTGAGGTGGCCGGCGAGGTCGATCCGCCTGCTCACCTGATCCGCCGGCAGCACCTGCCCGTTGACCGTGACCTCGAAGGTGTCGGTGACCTGGCCCAGGTCGAGGTAGGCGCCTTCGGCGCGGCCGAGCCGGACGGTGGTGGTGTAGGTACCGACGCCCGACACGTCCTGGAGCTGCGGAATGTCCGCCCACGACTTCAGGCCGTCGACATCGAGCGAGTGACGGGTGATCTCGCGCTGCCCATCCGCGCCGCGATGCCAGTCGTCGACCATCAGAGTCCAGTCGTCCAGCCGCTGGGGCGCGGGTACCTCGGGCACCGCGACCCGGGTCGTCCTGCCGTCGGCCAGGGTCACGGAGTAGATGCCCGCCGTGCTCGCGCGCAGGTGCGGGACGCCGTCGCGCACGGCGATCTCACCTCCTGAGGCGGAGGTGACGTGGCGATCGCTTCCGGCGCCCAGGGCGATGACGGCGGAGCCTCCTGGTGCGAGGACGACCGGTACGCGGACACGTCCGGATTCGGTCGCGTACCGGCCGATCGCGGTGATCCGTCCGGTCCAGGCGTCCAGCGCATAGGGCCGGCCGCCTCCTTCCAGGGAGATCTGGGTGGAGACCTCCGTGGCCGTGGGGTTGTTCAGGTAGTACAGCTCGCCCTTGGGCAGGGCGCGGCGCACGGTCGCCAGACCGCCGGCGTTCTCGGCCGCCGCGCGGACACCCAGCTCCTCGAGCACCGCGGGCAGGCGATCCGGGTCGTCGGTCCGGCGGACGGACGGTTGGCCGAGAATCTGCTCGACCAGGTCGGCGAGCTCTCCGTCCTGCTGTCCGGAAGGGTCGGAGCCGGGCGTCCTGGTCGGCGGGTCTCCGACGACGACGATGGGCAGCCCCTCCCTGGCATGCCGCAGGAGCCTCTGCGCGGTCTTGAGCGGCAGGGTCGGCTGGCGGTCGAGGATCAACGCCCGGTACGCCGGACCCTCGGGAGCCAATCGACGGTCCCGCACCTGGGTCCCGTCCAATTGATCGGGACCCGTGAAATCGTAGGTGAACGCCGCGGCTCCCTCGGGAACCCGCACCTTCTTGCCGTACTCCTGCCGGTAGACGGCCAGATCGACCGAAGGGCGGCCCTTGCGCAGCACGTACTGCATGCGCGACGTCCAGCCGGTGATCTCGTCGGTGTCCTCCCAGGTGGGCTGGCGCGGCCCCCATGCCTCGGAGAAGCCGTTACCGCCCTGGGCGGTGAACGGGGAGAAGCCCGGCCAGGGGGCTCCGAGCGCCTGTTCGGTGGAGAAGCCGTGATAGACGATCTGGTTGACACCGTTCGCGAAGGCCGTGTTGAAGTGCCGAAGCATCTGAGGCCAGGTCTGCGCGTAGGCGTTGTCGTAGGAGGCGCAGCACTCCAGGGAGTAGACCTTCCGGTCCGACAGGTGCACCGCTCCGTCGGAGATCCATCGGGACGGTTCGTCGTCGTAGTCCGCGGTCATGCCGAGCGATTCGGTCTCGGGCACGTCCAGCGCGGCCTGGACGGTCGGTGTGTCGATGGTCGTGCCGTAGGGCTGGGCGCGGAACCGCAGACCCCGCGCGTGGGCCCAGTCCTGGAGCGGTCGCACATGGGCGTCGACGTAGAGGTCGGTCAGGGTGCGGTAGTAGTCGTCGCGGACACGGGTTCCGCTGCCGTCGTCGAACTCGAAGGCGGGCGCCGCATCGGGGGTCACGGACGTGTACTGGCGGTGGATCCCGTCGATGAAGAGCGCCGGGAGGTTCTCGCGAAGGGAGTACCCGCGCAGCGCGCGGAAGCGGTCGAGCAGGTCCCCGGTCCAGTGCTGGTTCGAGTCGAGTTCCAGTGAGTCCTCGAACAGGTCGCCGCCGTTCTGCTTCAGCAGTCCGCGCAGCTCCGGGGTCAGCACGTGGGAGTCCAGGTACCCGGTTGCGGCGCGGGCGCCGGCGGCGCTGAAGTGGTCGACCACATAGGCGGGTCGACCGGAGACGGCTTGCCCGGCCACCGTCGTCTGGCCGGTGCCACGCTGCCAGAACCCCAGCAGCAGCCACTGCGCTCCGGTCGGGGCCTTCCAGGACACGGTGCCTTCGCGTACGGACGCCGTGAGATCGACCAGCGTGTCCTTGCGCAGCCGCACCGGTGCGTTCGCAGTGCAGCTCGCGACGCACTGGATCGCCTGCACGGCGACCAGCTTCTGCTCCGTGACGCCCGGACGTGCGCCGGGCGCGGCGGGCACCGGGCCGGTGTAGGCGGCACCGCCCGCCACGGCGGTCTGTCCGTAGGCGATCTCCTGTGCCGCCTGCGGGCTGTCAGGTGTGAGCCCCGGAACGACGAGGGGCCAGGAGGGGCCGACCGTCAGGTCGATCTCGACTCCGTGCGCGCGGCCCGCCGCGACGACCTGCTCCAGCCGCTCGGAGAGGACGGGGCTGCCCCAGCCGTACTGCGCGGGGTCGGTGCTGAACATGCAGACGATCTCCGCGGTGCCGAAGCCGCGGTCCGCGATCTGCTTCACTTCGGCCTCGATCGCCTCCGGGCTGATCTGGCCGCAAGGCCACCAGTACCGGATCTTCGGCCGTGCGTCGAAGGGAGGGGCGGCGAAGTCACGTGCGAAAGAGGTGCCGAACGGGGTCGAGGGAGCTTCCGCAGCGGCGGGCACCGTGACGAGGGACAGGGCAAGCGTCAGCGCGAAGGCGCCGCCGACCAGCCGTCCACGGGGCGACGGGAACATGTGGCTCCTGATGGGGTGGTTGAGCCGAAGGTTTCTTAAAACGTTTTAACAACGCCTCTTCCCGCGACCTTAGATGTGACACAGCGCACACGTCAACCCAAAGCTAAGTACTATTCGGTTTTCAAGGAACGGAACCGACCTCTCCCGCCCTGACGGACCGATCGGAGCCTCGCCCGCCCCACGGTGGGTCTGTTTAGCGAACGGCTCTGGTTCGCTTTCGGTGGTAGCGGAGCGTAACCCTACGGAGGACTGACCAAGCAGCCCAGCGGGCGCTCGACTTGCTCGCTTCGTCCGGTCCGGGACCTCCGCCCGGTAGCCCAACCGCAGGCATTTCGCCCGGAGTTCGCCCCGTCGTCCGACCTCACGTTCGGTCACCACCGAAAGTGAGTCAGAGCCCTTCGCAGAACAGTCCCTGGTGTGAGGCCGGGGAGCTCGGTCTTGTCTTCGATGGCCCTGGAGATGGCCTTGGAGATGTCTCTCCCGACCCGGTGGAGTCGGCTGATCTGTTCCCGATAGGCCCGATGATGAGTGATCTTGGTACTTTGCCGGGCGATGTAGAGGGCGGTTGCGCAGGCCTGCGGTTCGGCTGGAGGGGCGGCGAAGGGGGAGTTGCGGCCGTAGCGCTGCCGGCTCAGGGAGTTTCCGCGGCGGATGCGAGCATAGCGTCGGGCGACTTCCTCGTGGAGGGCTCGGGTCATGGAGGGGTGGGGGCAGTGGCCTTGGGCTTCGGGCCAGGTCAGCAGGGTGTAGGCGGCGATGTTGCCGAGGGTGCGCAGGCCGGTGGCGGTGCTGGTTTCAGGGGTTTCGCCAGTGCCGATGATCTAGAAGAGTTCTTGCTTGAGGTCAGCAGGACGGCTAGCTCACGGAGTGACACGGATGGTACCGGAGCTGCGGTGAGGTCGGCGTCGCAGTGAGCGGTGGGGTGTCGGGGGCGTCTGACGCGGGGCAGGGGATGGCGGCAGCGGGTCGGATGGGGGCGCCGGTCGCTCCCGTTGGCCGGCAGGTGGTGACCGTTGGTGTTGATGGTGAGGAATCCGTGCTGGGGGCCGACGACCTCGCCATCGATGACGGCGCTGTCCTCCTCCGCCTCGGCGACCCGCCGACCCCCGTCCCCGAACCGTTCGCGGCGCTCCTCCTCGACTACGTCGCGGCCAGACCGAACACCCTCACCGCCACCAACCCCGACAGCCGCTGGCTCTTCCCCGGCCGCCGCGCCGGACAGCCTCTACACCCCGCGACCATCAGCGGCCGCCTCGGCTCCCACGGCCTCCACCGCACCAACGCCCGCGCCGCCACCCTCCGCCAACTCGTCCTCCAAGCCCCCGCCCCCGTCATCGCCGGGATGCTCGGATTCCACAACGAGACCACCCACCGCCACGCTGCGGCCGCCGGCACCCCCTGGAGCCGCTACGCCCCCGGCGACCATGAGGGCTGAAAGGAGTTAGGTGGGATCCTGGCCAGATGCGATGGATGCGCGACCACTGGGCGGACGACAACCTCTGGCGCTACTTCGAACTCGATGACGAAGGATTCATTCAGCGCCAAGTCGAGCTGGAAGGCCCCGATCGCGAGGCGAACACCGCATGCTCGATGGACGAGTGGGAGGCTGCCCTCCGCGACGGCTCCAGCGACCAGTACTACGAGACCTACGGCATGGTCGACGAATGGAGCTTCACCCGCGGAGACCACGAGGATCCGCAGCCCTCCGACAAGGAGGAGTTCGAGAGCGTCTGGCAGCAGGCACGCCGTGCATGCGAAGCCGGATCCCGCTCCCGCCCAGACCAGGATCAATGACAGAGAGTGATGGTCGAGAAAGAACACCGATCACTCGATCACCGGGCCCTACCATTACTGCACCCCTTCGTCGAGTCCCGGGGCCTGATCGACCCGGAGGTGTTGTCTCAGCCGCTGGTCGTGGGGAGGCGGTCGAGGACGTTGCGGATCGCGGGGTGCTGTGCGGTTCCCGAGCGGTACAGGGCGTGGATGCTGCGGTGCACGGGGACGCGCAGGGGGTGGACGCTGAGGTCCGGGCCGTGCGGTGGCAGGGCCATGTGCGGGATGAGGGCGACGCCCGCGCCGCGGCGGGCCAGGGCGGACAGGACGGCGAAGTCGCCGGCCACGGCTGTGGCCTTGGGTGCGAAGCCGGCGGCTCCGCATGCGCGCTGGGTCATCTCGTGGCAGGCCGTGCGGGTGTCGGGGAGCAGCCAGAGGGCGTCGGCGAAGTCGCGCAGGTCCGCCGCGCCGCCTGGGGAGAGGTGGTGCCTGGCGGCGTCCGCCGAGTGCATGACGAGGTGGACCGGTTCGTCGAAGAGGGCGCGTTGTTCGCAGCCGGGCGGCAGGGGGCGCGGGAGCAGGCTGTAGGAGTGGGTGATGGCGATGTCGGCCTGGCGTTGCAGGAGCGCGGCTTCGGCGGCGGGGGGCTCGTGTTCGGTGAGGTGCAGGACGGGGTCCCGGGGGTCCGGTGCGGTGCCGGGGGCCGGCCACAGGCCGACGACGAGGGTGCGGGCGGCGGAGGGGAACGCCGCGATGCGGACGGTGCCGTGTCCGCCTCCGCGCAGGGCCGCCAGGTCCGACTCCGCCGCGGCGAGGCTGCCGAGGACGATCCGCGCGTGGTCGACGAGGCGCTGTCCGGCGGTGGTGAGGTGCAGGGTCCGTCCCCGCTTCTCCAGGATCTGCAGGCCGGCTTCCCGTTCCAGCGCGGCCAGCTGCTGGGAGACGGCCGGTCCGGTGAGGTGGAGGGCCTCGGCGGTGGCCGCGACGGTTCCCTGGGCGGCGAACTCGGCCAGCACGCGGAGGCGGCGAACATCCAACACAAAAGATCCAATTAAGGTTAGGGGAAGAAAAGATAACTAGACCTAATGGATTCTACCCGGCAAGCTCGGTGGGGTGAAGTTCGACAAGACCCTGCTCGCCCTGGCCGCCACCGTGCTGCTGTGGGCCTCCGCCTTCCCCGCGATCCGGGTGGCCCTGGACGGTCTCGGGCCGGCCCAGTTGTCCCTCCTGCGTCTCGCCGTGGCTTCCGCCGCCCTGGCGGCCGTCGCCCCCGTGCTGGGAGTGAGACGTCCCGCCCGCGCGGACCTGTGGCGTATCGCCGTGATCGGCGTGACCGGGATGAGCGCCTACCAGCTGCTCCTGAACTGGGGCGAGGTCCATGTGCCCGCCGGTACCGCCAGCCTGATCGTGGCCGCCGTCCCCGCGATGAGCGCCCTGCTGGCCGTGTGCTTCGCCGGGGAGCGGCTCACCCGGGCCAAGGCCGGAGGATCACTGGTCGCGCTCACCGGCGCGGTGCTCATCGCGGTGTCCGGCAAGGAGCACGGGTACACCGCGGCAGCCTGGGCCGTCCTCGGCGCGGCCCTCTGCCAGGCCGTCTACCACCTCACGATCAAGCCCCTGCTCCGGCGTCACACGGGGCTGGAGGTCGCCGCCTACGGCACCTGGGCCGGCACGGCCCTGCTCGTCCCGCTCGCCCCCAGTACCTTCCGGGCCCTTCTCGACGCCCCGGCCGGATCGGCCGCCGCCGCCTTCTACCTCGGCCTTCTGCCCTCGGCCGCGGGCTTCGTCGCCTGGGGGTACGCCGTCGCACGGCTCAGCATCACCACCGCCACCGCGGCCCTCTACCTCGTTCCCGTCGCCACACTGGGCATCTCCTACCTCTGGCTCGGCGAACACCCCCGGCCGGCAGCGGTCATCGGCGGACTCGTCATCATCGCCGGTCTCTTCCTCCTCAACAAGCGCCCCCACGCGACCGCTCCTGAACTCCCTGCCCCGCCCGGCCTCCCGGGACATCAGGTCGAAGCAGCCCGCCTCCGGCAGACCGAGAGCCGCTCGCCCCTGACAGAGCCGTCGCCGAGGCCGGCCGCGGCGGCGAGTCAGGGCCGAACGTGACGACGGCGGCGAAGCCCGATAGAGCAGCAGATGAAGATCGGCTAGATCAAGCTGAGGAACGTGCGCACGGCATCGAGGAACCCCAGTCAGTGGACCAGCCTTACGACTACCGGGCCGACAAGGCGGTAGTGGTGCTCGCCTCGACGTTGAGCGCCGGGGTGGCGCTCAACGTCACCGGCCATCTGTGCGCCTCGCTCGGCGCACACGCCGACCGGGACCTGATGGGCCGTCGTTGGCTCGTGGACGCCGACGGGGTGCGGCACGCGGGACGGCCGGTGCGGCGGGCCTGCTGCGTGCGGGCAGGAGCGTGGCGGCCGCGCGGAAGGCCGTGGTGCTGCCGCGGCCGGCCCGACCGCCCCGCCGCTGTGCGTGACCTGTGCGTGAAGGGTTGCGCCCTCGTGCTCGCCACTCCAGCCGACGATCTCTGGCATGGGGACGTGGAAGAGGGGCTCGGACGGCGGTCGGCTCCACCCCGAAGGCACTGCCCCCGCCACCATCAACGCCACGCACGGCAACTGTGCCGCGAATCCGGCGTATCCCGCCCCACTGTGGATCCTGATGTCCGCTGGGCCTCCCGGCACCTCGTTTGCGTCTCCGAGTGCATCCGGTCCGCGGCCGTCGCGGGCCGGATGGCCGCGGCAGGTCGCTAGCGGGGGGTGGTCGGGAGGGGCGCGGTGAGGATCTTCTCGATCGCGAGGCGTCCTCTGCGGGTGCCGTCTTCCGCGTCCCCTATGCCGATGGCGCGGGCGGTGGCCAGGGCGGCGCCGCCGAGTTCGAAGAGGATCTGGTCCAGGTCGGCGTCGTCGGGCAGGTCTCCGCCGTCCCGTGCGGTCTCCAGCTCGCCGCGCAGGTAGGACGTCCAGGCGTCCAGGGCGGACAGGACGGTGTCGCGGACGGGTCCGGGGCGGGCGTCGAACTCGGCGGCGGCGTCCGACAGCAGGCATCCGGCGCTGTCGTGGGCCATGTGGGCGAACCACTCGGTGTGGGCGGCCAGCACCCGCGGCAGGCCCGGGGATGCGGCGGCGGCCCGTACTGGGACCCGCCGCCGGAACCGGTCGACGGCTTCCTGCAGCACGGCGATCTGCAACGCCTCCTTGGTGCCGAAATGGCCGATGACGCCCGCCTTGCTCATGCCCAGGTCGGCGGCGAGTGTGCCGATCGTGACTCCTTCCAGGCCGCGGTCGGCGGCCGCCCGCAGGGCGTGGTCGAGGATCCGGGCGCGGGTGGCGACGGTTTCGGCGGCGGACTTGCGCGGGCTCATGAGTTCAGCTTAACCTAACGATCGTTCGCCAATTACGTACGATCGTTCGTTATCTAAAGGGGTGTTCGTCATGAAGATCCATCACCTGAACTGCGGGTCGATGCGCGAGATCACCTCCGACCGGGGCACCCTGCCTGCGGTCTGCCACTGCCTGCTGCTGGAGACCGACTCCGACGGGCTGATCCTGGTCGAGACCGGCCTCGGCACCGACGATGTCGCCCGCCCGGACGAGACGCTCAGCCAGGAGTTCCTCGGACGGGCCCAGCCGGTCCTGAACCCGGCCGAGACCGCGCTGAGCAGGGTCGAGGCGCTGGGGTTCGAGGCCCGCGACGTCCGCGAGATCGTCCTGACCCATCTGGACCTGGACCACACCGGGGGCCTGCCCGACTTCCCCGAGGCCCGCGTCCACGTCGCCGAAGCCGAACTGCGGGCGGCGTTCCAGCCGGGTCCCGGCCACCCTGAGGACCGGATCCGCTACCGGCACGCGCACTGGGCCCACCGTCCCCGCTGGGTTCCCGCGCCCGAGCTGCGGGGTGAGTCCTGGTTCGGGTTCGACGCCGTCCGTCCCCTGGACGGGGTGTCGGCCGAGGTGTTCTTGGTGCCGCTCGGCGGCCACACCCGGGGCCACAGCGCGGTGGCCGTCAACGCCGGAGACCGCTGGATCCTGCACTGCGGCGACGCCTACTACTTCCACGGCACCCTGGATCCCGACCAGCCCCACGGCCACCCCGGCATGGACCTGCTGGAACAGGCTACCGAGGTCGACCGCCCGCTGCGCATGGCCAACCAGGCCCGGCTGCGCGAACTGGCCCGCCTGCACTCCGGCGACGTCACCCTGATCAGCGCCCACGACCCCTGGGAACTCGACGCCCTCGCCTGAGCAGGGCGGGCACCGGAGACCGGGTTGCGAGCGACGGCGGGCAGGGCACCCGCGCCCGCACCGCCCAGACGGGTGAGGGTGGCGAAGCGGACGGCCTCGGCCCAGTGTCCTGGACGGAGTGAGCTTGCGCCGTTGGGGCGCGACCAACGGGCTCTCACCCGGCAGCCTTGTGCTCGAGGGTTCTCCCGGTTCCGCCCTTTCAGCACCTCTGCGCCCACGGCCCCGTCGCCTAAGGACGACGCGGCCGAGGGCGCCGCCCGGGAGCGACACCCGACAGACACGCCGAGAGCTACGGCCAAGTCAACCTATCCTCCGCCACCCCAAACCGAGCATGAACAGGCCGCGGCGCTTTTCAAGGCCGGCGAGTACGGGATGTCGGCGACCGCGATCCGCAAGCGAATCGGCATGGATGCGGCGGATCTGCTTGAGCAGATCGGCATTCTCCTGACAGCGCCTGGAAGCGGGCCGGTCCGAGCCAGTCGTGATATCCGGAACGAGAGACCTCCAGCACACGGCAGGCCACCGCAGCCGGAACACCCTGATCGGAAAGCTCACGCACCGGCCCGTACGCTATTTCGGGAGAACGTTCTCCCGCACGAAGTACGCCGCCGCACGCTTGAGGATCTCGTTCTCCAATTCCAACTGCTTGTTCTTGCGCCGAAGACACGTCAGCTCACGCTTCTCCTCGCTCGTCAAACGACCGTCCCGGCCGCCTTTCGCATCCACATCCGCCTGCGACACCCAATTCCGCAGGCACGACTCGCTGATCCCCAGCTCCTTCGCCAACTCGGGCACAGGCTTATCGCCGAGACGAGCCAACGCAACGGCGCCCTCACGGAACTCGGTCGGGCGCGGTCCGGGCACGAAGCTCCCCCTCCAGCTGACACAAGGTCAACTACTGTAGCCGTCCGTAACCACGGGGGAAGCTCAGGGCACGTTCTTTGGAACCTTCAGGGTGGTCGGCTCATGTCAGTGGTGTGCGGCGGAAGGCGTCAAGCCCGGCGGGCGTGGGGCTGTGTTCTGGGTCGGATTGTGGGTGTCCGGCGCCCAGTACGTACACGGGGGTACGGGAGGTGTTGTCCAGGCCGAGTCGTTCGACGACCGCGGCGTCATGGAAGGCACCGGTCTGGAATGGGCCCAGGCCGAGGGCAGTGGCGGTCAGGGCGAAGGTCTGCCCCAGGTGCCCGGCGCCCAAGAGGCTGACGCGGTACGAGCGCGGGGAGCGGTACTTGACGCGCATGCGCTCGATCACCGCGACGAGGACGACCAGGAAGGCTGCCCCGCCGAAGTGGTCCTGCCCGGCGCACATGGCGACGGCCTCCTGGCGGGTGAAGCCCTCACTGAGCAGTTCCAGGCTGTGCTCGAGGCTGTTGTAGTGGTACATACCGGCGGGGATTCCGGTGACGTTGGCGATGGCCAGGTAGGGGTCGAGTTCCTGGCGGGCACCGCCGGCCGGGCTGGTGCGGCGGGTCACCGCGCCGAGCTCGGCGGAGTCGAGGTAGTCGACCGGGGCGAAGCAGATTTGGAGCAGGGCGGCCAGGGTCGGCAAGGCGACGGGGGTCTCGGTGAAGTCGCGGTGGGTGCGGCGGCGGTAGAGGACCTCACCGAGCGGTGCCGTTAGGGCGGCGGGGTAACGTGGCAGCAAGATGCGATCGGCGTTGGGGTAGGTGGTGAACAGAGCCGGGAGCTTCTCGATCTCCGGTGGTTCCTGGGAGGCCAGGCTTTCGGCGGTGTGGGTGTCCTGAGTGGCGTAGTGGAAGAAGGTCGCCTCCGGTTCCCAGGATCGCCACTGGTGGGCGATGCGGTCGTCACGGTCGGCTTCGGCGCTGTGCTCCTCCAGCAGGAGCCCGTTTTCCCGTAGGGCGGCGACGGCCTGCGCGACGGTCGTGCCGTCCAGGTGTTCCAAGGGGGCGCCGACCTGCTCGATGCTGGTCCATTCATCGAACACGGAAAGGATCTCGGCGCCGACCGCGGGCAGCGTGACGGCGAGGGCACCGGGGTAGGGGTGGGCGACGAACGCGCCTTCGTGCCAGTAACAGACCAGGCAGCGGCGACGGCGAAGACGCATTAGGAGCCTCCCGGAAACGGCCCGTCGGCCTTCGCGATGGCCTCGAGCTGGTCCGGGAGTCTCTCCGGGCGTCGCAGAGGCCGGACGACGAAGGCGTTCGGCGGGGTGGCGGGCCGCCGGCCGCGCTCGCTCGTGCCCGGCAGCGGCGGAGTCGCGAGGATCGCGGCGGGTGCGGGTGACGGTGTGGGGTCGGGTGGTGGTGGGGTGAGGTGGGGGAAGAGGTGGGTGGTGGCGGCGGGTAGGTCGAGGT
>NZ_BAAGPQ010000019.1:0-172395 GCF_054783995.1 Actinocorallia aurea | reverse complement strand
GGCGGGGAGGAAGGTGATGGCGTCCAGTTCGGGTGGGCGGCCGGCGGCGGATTCAGCGGCGGTGGCCTGGCTGAAGGTGGCGCGGATGGTGGCGGCGGGGAGGGGCGGGGCCTTGAAGATGGCGCCGACGTTTCGGCCTCGTGCGACGGTGACGAGGGTGAGGGCGTCAGGGGGCACTTCGATGCCGGTCTCCTCAAGGAGTTCGCGGGCTGCGTGGGCGCGGAGGGCCGACTCGTCGAGGGGGGTGCCTTCGGCGGGGGGTTCGACGGTGCCGCCGGGGAGCTGCCAGCGGGCCGGGGCGGACGTCCAGGGGGCCATGCGGCCGACGAGGAGGGCCCCTTCGGTCGTGGGCTGTGCGACCGAGGCGTAGAGGCCGCAGAGGGCGGGGGTTCCCGGGACGTCGCCCAGGGCGTGGAAACGGAAGGTCGCGCGCGACCACTTCAGCGTCAGGGTGGCGGCTTCGTCCAGGCGCAGGTCGGAGAGCACGACCATGGGGCCGTCGAACAGGGCGGGGTTGGTCTTCACCGCTTCGTCCCACGCGCGGTCCATGGCGCGGCGGCGCTCCGCCGGGAGTTCGGGCAGCGGGCACTCCACCATGCGGATCCGGCGGACGTGGAGAAGTGCGGAGTCGTCGGCTCGTGGCTCGGTCACCCGAGCCATCCTGCCGCCTCGCACTCATGTTCCGCGGCAAGACCTTCTCACTAGCTGACCGGTTCCTCCGCGACGTTGTAGATGAGCCACGGTTCGCTGGACGAGCGTCGGCCCAGCGAGTACAGAAGGGTGTTGTCCCCGTCCGGGAGGAGGGCCTCCTCGTGCTGGACGAGGCCGAAGCGGACCCGGACGAGGACGGTCTCGGTGAATCCGTTCTCGGGCGGTGCCGGTGCCGCGGCGGCGCCCGGCCGGTCGGCGTGCGGGTCGGACAGCTCGATCCAGTTGCAGAAGTGGCTGTCGAAGCCCGGCGCCGTCTCGCGCGCGAAGAAGGCGGGTGCGGTCAGGTCCCGCGCGCCCTCCTTGTCGTTGCCGACCAGCGTCCTGAGGTAGGCGAGGGCGAAGTCCTCCGGCGGCTGGTGGGCGACGGGGAACTCGATGGCGAACAGCCGCTCCTTCTTCCACAGGCAGTCGATCTGCGGCACCGCCACCGCGACGCCGCCCACGACCAGGGCCCCGGCCAGCAGCGGAGCCCCCACGAGTCCCGCGATCAGTTTTCGCATCCGAGCCTCCGTCCAGGGCTTTCCCACGACGGTAGGGGGACCTCCGTCCGCCCCGCCAGGGACACCGGTCCCGGCGCGGGTCCCCGGAGATCAGTCGAATACGCGACGCGCGCGGAGGCGGGTGGGGACGACGATGGTCCGGTCCGCAGCACCCCGAGAGAGGCAGCGACATGACCCGTGTTCCCGACGAGGCGCTCGTCCTTGTTCCCGGCGGCACCCTCATCACCGAGACGGCCGAGGAGGGTCGGGCGCTGGCCATCGCGATCGCCCGCAACACCGTCCACACGCTCCAGCCCGAACTGGAGGTGCTCCAGGCAGGCCGACCCCAGTACGCGGCCGACGCGGCGAAGCTCATCGCCGCCGCCCAGGTGGTGACCCTGGAGTTTCAGACGATCGCCGCGGCCAACCACTACTGGCGCTGAAGGCCACCGGACCCCGCTTCGCGCCCGCCGTGCCCGCGGGCGCGAAGCGGCATCTCCCCGAGGCGCGGGTCCCTCCCGGCAGTCAGGGGGCGCCGAGGGAGTAGAGCTCGGGCCGACGGTCCGCGAAGACGTGGTTGACCGGGGAGAGGGCGCGGTCGCGGGCGGTGGCGAGGTCGACGTCGGCGAGGGCGACGTGGTCGGGGCCGGGGGTGGCGACGGGCCAGCCGTCGGGGTCGATGAGCATGGTGCCGCCGGTGAAGTGCTGTCCGCGCTCCACGCCCCGGCGGTCGCAGGCGGCGAGGAAGACGTGGTTGGCGCGGGCCGCGGCGCGGGCGACGAGCACCTGCGGGGGCTCGGTGCCGGTGCGGATCTCGGCGCGGGACCAGTTCGTGGGGGCGGCGATGAGGTCGGCACCCGCCAGGGCGAGCGACCGGGGCATCTCGGGGAACTCCAGGTCGTAGCAGATGAGGACGCCGATGCGTCCGTGCTCGGTGTCCACGACGGGCGGCGGCCGGTCCCCGGGGGTGAAGAACCGCTTCTCCCGGTTCCACAGATGGGTCTTGCGGTAGACGGCTCGGATCCCCGTACGGTCGAGCACGACCGCACTGTTGAAGATCCGCCCGTCGCCCCCGTCCTCGGCGAAGCCCGCGACGAGCACGGTCCGGCCGTCACCGAGCGCCTCGCGCCAATCGGTGAAGACGGGATGGCTCAGCGGCAGCGCCGTCGAGCGGGCCTCGTCGAGGCTGTCGAACATGTAGCCCGACGTGGCGAGTTCGGGGAGCACGACGACGTCCGCGCCGCGCCCGACGCACCCGCGGACGGTGTCGACGGTGTCCCGGACGTTGGCGGCGAGGTCGAGCAGGACGGGTTCGGTCTGGCAGACCGCGACGCGGGCCGACCGGGCCTCACTCATCGATCAGCACGGTCTCGTGCGGCTGGACGAAGCGCTCCTCGATCCGCGCCGCGGCATCGCGGACCGCCTGCACCGCGTCACCCGCCTTGGCGGCGAAGCGGAAGGACGGCCCGGAGACGCCGACCGCGGCGATGACGTCGCCGCGGTGGTCGCGCACGGGGGCGCCGACCGCGGTCAGCCCCTCCTCGAACTCGTCGGAAACGATGGCGTAACCGTCCCGGCGGACGTCCGCGATGCGGGACAGGAGCGCGTCGATCCCGTCGACGCCACCGTCTCCTCGCGTTTGCACGGGCACGCCGTCGTACATGCGTCGGATGTCGGCGTCCTGCATGCCGGCGAGCAGGACCCGCCCGACGGAGGTCGAGTACACCGGCCAGATGCCGCTGGTGGCCTGGACGGCGTGGCTCGGCACGCGTTCCAGCACGGTGAGTGCCTCGTAGTTGGACATGACGGACAGGTAGACCGATTCGTTGGTGGCGGCGAGGAGGTCGGCGAGAACGGGTTCGGCCGACGTCAGCAGCCGGTGGTCGCCGCTGCGCCGGGCCATCGAGTAGATGCGCCAGCCCAGCCGGTAGGCGAGGGTCTTCGGGTCGCGGTCTATGAGCCCGTACTCGGCGAGGACCTTGAGGCTGCGCGAGATCTGGCTCTTGTCCTTCTCCAGGATGTTCGCGATGCGGGTGACGCCGAGGCCTCCCTTGGCGAGCGCCTCGGGAGACTCCAGGACGGCCAGGACGTCCAGGCCCCTTCTGATGCTGGTGTCGCGCTCGGGCGCCATCGCCACCTCACTCGGTCGTTGCGGGGCGCAGCGCACCGGGCGCCGCACCAGAGGACTGATGTCATTATGACAACTCCGATTGCCTCTGGTGCAACGAAACCAACTCTTAACAGAACCGCCCTTCCGTCGCGCTAACGCGAACCATAGCCTCCATGCCACAACACCAACATCAGTTGTAGCTATGGCAACGGTGATCCAAACCGTGATCCAACCTGGAGGTTCCATGCGTCGACCGTCCTTGCGGAAGCTGGCTTCCGTCGCAGGGGTGCTCGTGATGTCCGCGGCGCTCACGGCCTGCGGTGGCGGAAGCGGAGACTCCGAGACGGGATCCACCGACTCGGCGACCGTCTCCTTCCTGAACTACCCGGGCTGGATCGGCGAGACCGAGATCGCCGACTTCCAGAAGGCGAACTCCGGCATCACGGTCAAGGAGACCGCGATCGCCGAGGGCGGCTCGGCCGCGCTGGCCAGCCAGCTCGCCCAGAACAAGGGCGCCTACGACCTGGTGCTCGCGGGCAACGTGACGGCCAAGCGCCTCGACCTCGGCAAGCTCCTCGGCGAGTTCGACCCGGCGAGCGTGCCGAACCTGGCGAAGATCCCGCAGGAGTACCGCGACGCCTTCCCCTGGGGCGTCCCGACCAACACCGGCAAGGTGGGCATCGCCTACAACAAGGAACTGGTCCCGAACCCGCCGAAGTCGTGGAAGGAGCTGCTCGAGCGCGCCGACGAGTTCAAGGGCAAGATCGTCTTCCCGGACTACGACCGGGACGTCATCTCCATCGCCCTGCTCGCCCTCGGCCACGACCTGAACTCGACCGACACCGAGGAGCTGGCCGAGGCCGAGAAGCTCATCACCGGCATCAAGCCCAAGCTCCTGGCCTTCGCCTCCTCCGACCAGGACAAGCCCCTGATCTCGGGCTCCGCGAAGATCGCCGTCCTCTACGACTACACCTACGCGGGCGCCGAGAGCGACAAGATCGGCTGGATCTCCCCCACCGAGGGCACCCCCGGCTACATCGAGGGCGTCGTGCCGGTCGCCGAGGCGAAGCACACCGACGCGGCCATGAAGTTCCTGGACTTCCACCTCGACCCGGTGAACTACGCGGGCTTCATCAACACCACCGGTGCGTCCTTCCTCATGCAGGAGGCCGAGGGCTCGATCGACAAGAAGATCGTCGACAACGAGGCGCTCAAGCCGAACGCGGACTCGCCCTTCCTCGCCGAGGAGTTCCTCGACACGAAGACCGAAGAGGCGCGCAACGCGATGTGGCAGCGCATCAAGGCCGCCTGATGACGGTCCTCAAGACCGGGTCCCGCCCCTCCGACCCGTCAGCGCCGACGGGTCGGAGGGGCGGCGCCCGCCTCCAGGTCTGGCGCGCCCGCCTGCTCATCGCGCCGATGTCGCTCTACGTGGCGCTGTTCTTCGTGGCGCCGCTGGTCCTCCTGCTGGTCTACAGCCTCGGCCGCATCGACGTCCTGACGTTCGAGGTGTCCTTCGGCTGGACCCTCGACAACTACCGGGCGCTCGTTGACGGCGTCTACGTCGGCGCGATCGTCCGGTCGCTCGCGCTGACCGTCACCGCGACCCTCACCTGCGTGCTCATCGGCTTCCCGGTCGCACTGGCCATCAGCCGGCTGAAGGGTCCGCTGCGGACGCTCTGCCTCGTCGGCGTGGTCGTGCCGTACTGGATCAGCTTCGTCGTGCGCACCTACGCCTGGCTCGACCTGCTCGCGCCGAACGGCCTGGTCAACGAGTTCCTGACGTTCCTGCACCTCATCCCCGAGGGCACCGAGCTGCGTTACACGACTTTCGCGATCGGCGTCGGCATGGTCTACGGCTACCTGCCGCTGATGATCCTGCCGATCTACGTCGCGCTGGAGCGCATCGACCCGGCGATGATCGAGGCCGGGTACGACCTCGGGCTGGGCCGCGCCAAGGTGTTCTGGAAGATCATCGTGCCGCTCGCCATGCCCGGCACGATCGCGGGCGCCCTGCTCGTCGGCATCCCGGCGACGGGCGAGTACACGATCCCGGCGATCCTCGGTGGCGAGAAGACGCTGATGGCCGGCAACGTCGCCGCCGACCAGTTCCTCGGCACCGGGAACTTCCCCTTCGGCGCGGCCATCGGCTCGGCGCTCATGGCGATCATGCTCGTCGTGATGTTCGCGTCGCGGCGCCGCCTCGACCAGTTGGAGGACATCGGATGAAGCGCCGCAGTTTCCGTGTCGGCCTGCCGCAGATCATGCTGGTCGCCGTCCTCGTCTTCTTCTACGTGCCGATCGGCAAGGTGATCGTCAACGCGTTCAACGCCGACGAGTCGCTCAACTCCTGGGGCGGGGCCACGCTGAGGTGGTTCCGCGAGGCGCTCGGCAGCGAGCGGGTCATCGACGACTTCCTCACCAGCGCCGCGATCGCGGGCCTGTCCACGGTCATCGCGGTGGTCCTGTCGGTCACCGCGGTGATGGGCGTGGCCAGGCTCTCCCCCCGTGCGCGCCGCGGGTTCCAGACGCTCACCTACGCGCGGATGATGCTGCCCGAGGTCGTCATCGCGGTCGGCCTGCTGCTGCTCATCCGCAAGCTCGACCTGAGCCTCGGGATGTGGTCGGTCGTCGCCGGGCACGTCATCTTCTGCTCGGCTTACGCGACGCTGGTCATCCAGGCGCGGTTCGCCACCCTGAAGGGCACCTACGACGAGGCCGCCGCCGACCTCGGCGCGACCCCGTGGCGCGCGTTCGTGCGGGTGCTGCTGCCGATGCTGCTCCCGGCCATCGCCATCAGCTCCCTGCTGTCCTTCACCTTCTCCTTCGACGACGTGGTCTCCACGGTGTTCCTCGCCGGACCCGAGACCGAGACGCTGCCGATCCTCATCCTCGGCATGTCCCGCCAGGGCGTGTCCCCGGACGTCAACGCCATCGCCGTCTCGTTCATGGCGGTGACCATGCTCGCGCTCGCGCTGTTCGGGCTCGCCTCCTGGTGGCGGACCCGCTCCGCACAGGGAGCGGCGCGGGGCGGCACCACAAGAAAGGACTCGCAATGATCGGGACCACCTCATCGCGCCGCAGGGCCGCCCCGGTCGAGGACGGCAGCGCCTCGCTCGAACTCGACGCGCTGTGCTGCTCGTTCGGCGCGGACAACCCCGTCGTGAAGAGCGTCGACCTGAGGATCGAGGGAGGTGAGTTCTTCTCGCTGCTCGGCCCGAGCGGCTGCGGCAAGACCACGACCCTGCGCATGATCGCGGGCCTGGAGCAGGCGACGAGCGGCCGGATCCTCCTGGACGGCCGGGAGATCCAGGACGCGCCCGCGCACAGGCGCCCGGTGCACACGGTCTTCCAGAACTACGCGTTGTTCCCCCACCTGAACGTGTACGACAACGTCGCCTTCGGCCTGAAGGAGCGGCGTGCGGGCGCTGCCGAGATCAGGGAGAAGGTCTCCTCGATCCTTGAGCTGGTCGAGCTGGGCGGCCGCGAGGCCCTCCGGCCGCGCCAGCTCAGCGGCGGCATGCAGCAGCGCGTCGCGCTCGCCCGCTCCCTGGTGCTCGGCCCGCGCGTGCTGCTGCTCGACGAGCCGCTCGGCGCGCTCGACCTGCGGATGCGGCGGCAGATGCAGGTGCTGCTGAAGTCCGTCCAGCACGAGCTCGGCATCACCTTCGTCTACGTGACGCACGACCAGGAGGAGGCGTTCGCGATGTCCGACCGGGTCGGCATCATGCAGAGCGGCGAGCTCGTCCAGGTCGGCGGGCCGCAGGAGGTCTACCACGAGCCCGCGACCCTGTTCGCGGCGAATTTCGTGGGCGCGTCGAACTGCCTGGAGGCCAAGGTCACCGGCAGCTCCGGCGGCCTCTACGACGTGGTGCTGCCCGGCCTCGGCGAGGCGCGGATCCCCGGCCGCGGCGAGGTCTCGGCGGGCGGCACGGCGACCGTGATCCTGCGGCCCGAGGTCGTCGCGATCGAGCCCGCGGACCCGACCGACTTCACGTGTGCGGGGACCGTCGAGGACATCTCGTTCCTCGGCGCGCAGACCTCGGTGCGGATGGGCCTGCCGGACGGGCGCTCGGTGAAGGCCGAGATGCCGAGCCGGAACCTCCCCGCGGACCTCCGGCCGGGTGGGACCGCCCGCGTCGGCTGGCAGGCGCGCGACCTCTGGCTGGTGGCCGGATGACGTACTCGATCATCGCCCGCTGCGCCCGGACGGGGCTGCTGGGCGTCGCCACCGCCACCTCCGACATGGCCGTCGGCGCGCGGGTGCCCTGGGTGCGCAGCGGTGTCGGCGCGACCGTCACCCAGCACCGCACCGACCCGCGCCTCGGCCCCCGCATGCTGGACGTCCTCGCCGCGGGCGCGACCGCGGAGGACGCCGTGCGCGCGACCGTCGGCTCCACCCCGCACGCCGACTGGAGGCAGCTCGCCGCGATCGGCGCGGCCGGTCCCGCGGCGGCCTTCACGGGTTCTCGCATCGACACCTCCGCCGCGACGACGGTCCTGGCCGACGACCACGCGGTGGTCGGCAACATCCTCGCCACCCCGGACGTCGGGCCCGCCGTGAGCGTCGCGTTCCTGGCCGACCCATCGGCGGATCTCGCCGCTCGGCTCGTCGCCGCGCTGGAGGCGGGGCTGGCCGCGGGCGGGGAGAACGATCCGCTGCGCTCGGCCGCCCTCGTCGTGCACGGGGAGCAGCCGTTCCCGCTGGTGGACCTGCGGGTCGACGACCACACCGCGCCGCTCGCGGAGCTGCGGCGGCTGTGGGAGATGTACGGGCCGTCGGTCGGCGAATACGTGAACCGGGCGCTGTTCCCGGACGGCGCGACGGGGCTCGCCCCCGTGGAAGGAGGCCTCGGTGTCTGAGGGACCGGAGATCGTCACCGACCTGCCTTACGAGGTCGAGGTACGCGAGCACGTGCTCGTCGAGATGGGCGACGGGGTCTCCGTCTCGCTCAAGCTGTGGCTGCCAGTCGCCGCCGGACCCGTCCCCGCGGTGCTGGAGGCGATGCCGTACCGCAAGGACGACGTCGCCCTGGCCGACGACCACGTGCGCATGGCCTACGTGGCGGGCCACGGATACGCCTGCGCCCGGATGGACCTGCGCGGGAGCGGCAGCTCCGAGGGCGTCCTCACCGGCGAGTACCACCCGCAGGAGCAGCAGGACATCGCCGACGTGATCGCCTGGCTCGCCGAGCAGCCCTGGTGCACGGGAGCGGTCGGCATGACCGGGATGTCGTGGAGCGGGTGCAACACGCTGCACCTGGCCGCGCGCCGCCCGCCCGCGCTGAAGGCCGCGATCAGCGTCTACTCCTCCGACGACCACTACGGCAACGACGTCCACTACATGGGCGGCGCGGTCCTGGCGTTCTACCTGGCCGTGTGGGGGCATGTGATGCTCTCTTTCAACGCCCGCACGCCCGACCCGGCCGTCGTCGGCGACGCCTGGCGCGAACTGTGGCTCGAGCGGCTGGAGGCGAACCTCCCGTTCTCCTTCGAACGGGTCGGCCACCAGCGGCGCGATCCGTACTGGGAGCGCTTCTCGGTGCGGGACGACCCGGGCGCGTTGGAGGTGCCGATGCTCGTCGTCGGCGGCTGGTCGGACGCCTACACCGAATCGGCGCTGCGCCTGGTCCGCGACCTTCCCGGCCTGCGGCGCGGCATCATCGGGCCGTGGGGGCACACCTGGCCTGAGCGCGCGGTGCCCGGTCCGTCCATCGGGTTCCTCCAGGAGACGGTCCGATGGTGGGACCGGTGGCTGAAGGACGTGCCGAACGGCGTCGAGGACGAGCCGCTGCTCCGCTGGTTCGCGCAGGACACCGCCGAACCCCGCGCGGATCTCACCTGGCGGGAGGGCCGCTGGTACGGGACCGACGACGTCCCGGCTCCCGGTTCCGGCTCCGCCTGGTACCTGACGGGGGCCGGGCTCGACGCCGACGCGCCGGGCGACGGCCGGACCGTCTCGCACTCCAGCCCGCTGACGCTGGGCGCGAGCGCCGGATCATGGCTGCCCTACGGCACGCTGACGGACCTGCCGACAGACCAGCGCGAGGACGACGCCGTCTCGCTCTCGTTCGACTCCCCCGCGCTGACCGAGGACACCGTCGTCTTCGGTGAGCCCGCCCTCGACCTCGTGATCAGCGCCGACCGGCCGGTGGCGACCGTCGTGGCCCGGCTGTGCGCGGTCGCGCCGGACGGGACGTCGAGCCTGGTCAGCCGGGGCGTGCTCAACCTGACCCACCGGGACGGTCACACCGCGCCCGAGCCGCTGGAGCCGGGCCGCGAGTACCGGGTGCGGGTACCGCTCGGCGGCGCCGGCGAGCGGATCCCGGCCGGGCACCGGCTGCGGGTCGCCCTCTCCACCCAGTACTGGCCGTGGATCTGGCCCGCTCCCGAGACGCCCGAGATCACCGTCCGGCTCGGTGAGGGCAGCCGCCTGCTGCTGCCGACGACCGTGCCGGACGCGTCCACGACGGTGTCCTTCGGGCCGCCGCAGATCGCCGCTCCCCCGACGATCGAGTCGCTGCGGGCGCACCGGCCCGAGATGACGCCGGGCTTCGACGAGGCGACCGGACGGCACACGTTCCGCCTCGTCCGGGATCTCAACGGAGACCAGGTCTTCCCCTCCGGACTGCGCTACTCCGACGAGGAGCGCTGTGACTTCTCAGTGCTCCCGGACGACCCCCTGTCGGCGTCCGTCGACATGGACCGCACGATCCGCGTCGGCCGCGGCGAGTGGCGGACCCGCATCCGGATCCGCACCCGCATGGCGGGCACCGCGAAGGAGTTCGCGCTCTGGTCGGCGGTGACGGCCTGGGAGGGCGACGCCGAGGTCTTCTCCCGCGAGTACGAGCGAACCGTGGAGCGCGACCATGTCTGAACCGTGCGAGGGCATGCTCGCGGAGCGGATCGCGCGGCTGGACGGCGAGCTGCCGAAGATCCTGGAGCGAACACGGCGGCTCGTGGAGACCGACAGCGGGTCGCATGATCCCGCCGGAATCGACGCGGTGAGCGGCCTGATCGGCGAGTATCTCGCCCCGCTCGGGTTCGCGGTGACGGCCTCCTCGATCGGGGACGACCGGGGCCGCTGCTTCGAGGCGACCCTGGAACTCGGCGAAGGCGTCTCGGTCCTGGTGCTCGGGCACGCCGACACGGTCTGGCCCGAGGGCACGGCCGCCGAGTGGCCGTTCACCAGGGACGGCGACGTGCTGTCCGGCCCCGGTGTCGGTGACATGAAGTGCGCGCTGGCGATGGCAGTCTCGGCGATCGGGGCCGCGCTGGAGGCCGGAACGCCCGGTGTCGGCCGGATCACCTACGCCCTTGTGCCCGACGAGGAACTGGGCAGCGTCGGCAGCCGCGCGTGGATCGAGGACCTGGGCCGCCGCACGGACGTCTGCTTCACGCTGGAGGCGGGGCTCGACGGCGGCGGGCTCATCACCTCGCGCGGCGCGGTCGGCGCCATGGTGCTGACCGCGCGCGGCCGGACCGCTCACTCCACCGAGACGACGGGGGCGAGCGCGCTGGCCGCCGTCGCACCTCTGGTGGAGGGCTTCGAGGCGCTGACGGACCGGGCGAGGCGAACGATCTGCACGGTCGGCATCCTGCGGTCGGGAACGGCCCGCCAGGTGGTCCCCGACCACGCGGAACTCCACGTGGACCTCCGCGCGCCCGCCACCGACTACGGCCACGCCCTGGCCGCGCGCATCCGCGCGATGGCCGCCGCGCGGGCGACCGCCGACGTCTCGGTCGAGGTGACGGGCGGCGTCACGCGCCCGGCCATGCCCGGGACGGTCTCCGACCGGCTGTACGCCCTCGCCGAAGGGCTGACGGCTCCCTTGGGCCTGCCGCTGCGCCGCGTCGCCGAGATGGGCGGCTCCGACGCCAGTTTCGTCGCCCGGTTCGCGTCCGCGGCCATCGACGGCATGGGGCCGCTCGCCTTCGACCAGTGCAGCAGACGGGAGACCGTGCGGGTGAGCAGCATCGTGCCCAAGACCGCGCTGCTGTCGTGCCTGATCAGCCGCGCCGCCGAGGCGGTCCCGCCGAGCGGGGCCCGCGCATGACCGCGCCGGAGCCTCCGCCCGGACCCGTGCTGCGGCGGGGAGGCCCGCTCCTCGCGGGCCGGAACGGGCCCGCGAACCACGCCTTCATCCCGCCGTCCGCGGCCGGCCGGGCGGGGGTCGCGGTCACCGAGTGGGAGTTGCGCGCCCAGGTCTTCGCCGACGCGCACGCCCACGTGGAGCTGAACTACGTCCTCGAAGGCGTCCTGCATGTGACGTGCGGAGACGTCACCGTCGTCGGGGTCGCGGGCGACCTCATCGAGGTGCCTCCGGGCGTGCCGGGCACGTACGCCGCGCCCGATTATGCCCGCATGCTGGCCGTTTACGGCCCGAACCCGCAGGGCGTGCCGGGCCGTCTGCTCGGCTTCGCGCCGTATCCGACCGACTGAGATCCACGCGACAAAAAACGCGTCTTGTGCGACGGGCTCAGGCAGGTCAAGAATGAGTTGTCACTATGAAGAATTGAGTTGCAGATATGACAACAGCTTGGGAGGTGGGATGAACCGCAGCTTCCGCACCGCGGTGATCGGCCTGGGAGGAATCGGCTCCGCGGCCCTCTACTGGTCGGCCGCCTCGGGCCCCGGCGTCATAGGCTTCGAGCGATTCGAGCTCTTCCACTCGCGCGGCGCCTCGCAGGACCACTCGCGCATCCTCCGGCTGGCGCAGCACGAGGAGCCGTACGCCTCCCTCGCTCCCGCCGCCTACGCCGCATGGGCCGAGATCGAGGCCGCGTCCGGACAGCAGGTCCTCACCAGGACCGGCGGCCTGGTCATCGAGGACGTCGCGGCCCGCGAAGGACTCGACACCGGCAGCCGCAACATCGGCGGCTACACCTCGATGTTCGAACGGCACGGCGTCGACTACGAGCTGTGGGACGCCGCACAGGCGGCCGAGCGATACCCCCAGTTCCGCTTCCGGGGCTCCGAGCAGGTCCTCTGGCAGAAGGACTCCGCGATCGTCGACGCCGGACGCGCCAACGCCGTCCACATCTCGCTCGCCCGCGCGCACGGCGCCGAGATCCTGGAGCGGACACCGGTGCGCAAGCTCGTGCCCACCCCCGCGGGCATCGAGGTGGTCACGGACGGCGAGACCTACCTGGTGGACCGCGTCATCACCGCCGCCGACGCCTGGACCAACGAACTGCTCCCCGACGACGCCCGCCCGTTCCCCCTGAAGGTCACCCAGGAGCAGGTCACCTACTACTCCACCCCGCACCTCAAGAGCTTCAGCCCCGCGAACTTCCCCGTGTTCATGTGGCACGGCGCGCACAACTTCTACGGATTCCCCATCTACGGCGAGGTCGCCACGAAGCTGGGCGAGCACCTCGGCGGGCACGAGGTCACCGCCGACACCCGCACCTTCGAGCCCGACCCCGTCCGGCGCGAGCGGCAGCGGGAGTTCCTGGCCGAGCACGTGCCGGACTTCCTCGGCCCTGAGCTGTACACCAAGACCTGCCTGTACACGATCCCCCCGGACCAGAACTTCATCCTCGGCCCGCTGGAGACCGAACCGCGCGTCACCGTCTTCGTCGGGGCCGGGCACGCGTTCAAGTTCGCGAGCCTCATGGGCCGGATCCTCGCCGAGGTGAGCGCCACCGGGCGGACCGGGTTCCCCATCGGCGCGTTCGCCCTGGACCGGCCCGCGCTCACCGACCCCGGGTTCGCCGCGAGGTACCACCGATGACCGACCCGACCCTCGCCTTCATCGGCGGGCTCTCCTGGAACGGCGTGCCGGAGGCCGTCCGCGAGCGCGTCGCCTGGCTGTTCCTCGACGTCTCCGTCGCGGCCGAGCAGGCCCGGAGCCTGGAGGCCCCGCGGATCGCCGCCGACTTCGCCTCCGCCGCGTACGGCGGCACCGCCGCCACCTGCCTGTACGACGGCCGCAAAGTGTCGGCGCCCGGCGCGGCCTGGGCCAACGGCACCCTCATGAACGCCCTCGACTTCGACGACGGGCATCCGCTGGCCAAGGGCCACCCCGGCGCCGTCGTCATCCCGGCGGCGCTCGCGGTCGCCGAGCACGTCGGAGCGAACCTCACCGAGCTCGCGACGGCCGTGGTCGTCGGCTACGAGATCGGGGTGCGGGCCGCCGTCCAGCAGCACGAGCGCTGGCCGCTGTTCCACTCCACCGGCACCTGGGGCACGATCGCGGCGGCGGCCGCGGCGGCGCACCTCCTGGGGCTGGACGCGAGGCAGACCGACAGCGCACTGGGGCTCGCGGAGTACCACTCCCCGACCGACCTCATCATGCGGGCCGTCGCCGAGCCGTCCATGGCCAAGGACGCCATGGGCTGGGGCGCGCAGGCCGGCGTGGCCGCCGCGCTGCTGGCCGCCGAGGGCTTCACCGCGCACCGCTCGGAGTTCCTCGAAGGCCGCGCCGACGACGGGCTCGGCAGCCGCTGGGAGATCCTCGACGTCTACGTCAAGCCGTTCCCGTGCTGCCGCTGGGCGCACCCGGCGCTCGCCGCGGCCCGTGCGCTGCTCGACCGGCTCGGCGTCCCCGGCCTCCGGGCCGAAGACGTGACCCGGATCGAGGTCCGCACCTTCGAGGCCGCCGCGGGCCTCTCCCGCGGCGTGCCCCGCACCTCGGAGGAGGCGCAGTTCAACCTGCCCTGGCCGGTCGCCTGCCTGCTGGCCAACGGGGGCTTCGGCCTGGCCGACGTCACCACCGGCCTCGCCGACCCGGACGTCGCCGCGCTGATGTCCCGCATCGAGATCGTGGTCGACCCCGACCTCACCGCGATCTTCCCGCACGTCCGGCGCAGCGAGGTCACCGTGACTCTCGCCGACGGCCGCACGGCCGCCTCCGGTGAGAGCACCGCGCGCGGCGACGCCGACGACCCCGGCTGGACCGACGTCGTGCTCGCCAAGCTGAGCGACTCCGACCGGCGGCGCCTCGTCACCGGGGGGCTCGCCACCGAACCGGGAACGGCCCCGCTCACCGACCCGTGGTCGGCCCTCACCTATCCCCTGATCCCCCAGCCGAGCGGCACCGCCCGCTCCGCGCAGAACCACGACGACAAGGAGACCTCCCATGCGCACGCCTGAGCAGACCAAGCGGATCGAAGCCCTCGACGGCCTGGCCGAGGCCTTCCGGGCCCGCGCCCCGCAGTACGACCGGGACGCCGCCTTCCCCGAGGAGAACTTCCGCGACCTGCACACGGCCGGGATCCTCTCGCTGACCCTGCCCGTCAAGTGGGGCGGCCAGGGCCTATGGGGCGACGAAGGGTTCGTCGAGTACTACGAGGTCCTGGAGCACCTGGCGAGCATCGACCCGCCGACCGGCCAGCTCCTCCAGGTCCACCTGCACGCGATCGGCATGCTCGCGCACGCCGCGACCGAGGAGCAGGCGCGCAAGTACCTGATCCCGATCGTCGAGGCCGGGCGGCGCGTCGCGTCCGTCGGCAGCGAGTCGGTGCCCGGCAAGAAGGGCGCGGGCGCGTCGTCGTCCGAACTGACCCGCCTGCCCGACGGGAACTGGTCGCTCACCTGCGAGAAGCACTTCGCCTCCCTCGGGCCGGGCGCCGACCACTTCATCATCTGGCTCGCGGTCCCCGGCACCGAGGACTACGACCACCGCAGCGTCGCGGTCCTGGTCGACCGGCACGCCCCCGAGGTCGAGATGATCGACAACTGGGACACCCTCGGCATGCGCGCCACCGTCAGCCAGGGCGTCCGGATCACCGGGATGACCATCCCCGCCGACGCCGTCTTCGGCGCGCCCGGCTGGTGGGAGACCCACGACCCGCGCACCTTCACCCTCGGCTTCGCCTCCAACCACCTCGGCTCGGCACGCGGCGCGCTGCGCTTCGCCACCGAGTGGGTCCGCGACCGGCCGAACCTCGCCGGCAGCGAACTGATCCAGTTCCAGCTCGGCGAGATGTCGGCGAACCTGTTCGCCGCGCGCGAGGGCCTGTTCGCGGCGGCCCGGCTGTGGGAGGGCGACGACGCCGCGGCGGCCGAGTACGCCTCGGTGCAGGCGCTGACCGTCGCCAAGCGGGTCTCGCTGGAGATCACCCAGCGCGCGCTGGACGTGTGCGGCGCCCGGTCGATGTTCAAGTCCTACCAACTTGAGCAGATTTACCGGGATACTCGCACTTTCACCCTCCACTACCGCGTCGACAACTACACCCGTGAACTCGGCGCCGCCATGATCGCCGACGGCTACGCCGTCAAGGGCAACGGCGGCATCACCGCGATCACGAACTGACGTCCCCGGCTCCCCGCCCCTCGCCTGCTCGAAGGAGTTCCGTTGATCCCCATCGTCCAGGGCGCCGACGCGCCCCTGCTGCGCACCGCGTTCAGTTGCTTCCCCAGCGGGGTCACCGCGCTGTGCGCGCTGGTCGACGGCGAACCTGTCGGCATGGCCGCCAGTTCGTTCACCTCGGTCTCGCTCGATCCGCCGCTGGTCTCCGTGTGTGTCGCCAACGAGTCGCGCACGTGGGAGCGGCTGAAGGACGTGCCGCGCCTCGGCGTCAGCGTCCTGGGCGAGGACCAGGGCCCGGCGTGCCGGGCCCTGGCGGCGCCGGGAGCCGACCGGTTCGCCGGGCTCGACCTGCGCACCACCGACGGCGGCGCGGTGCTCCTGCGGGGCGCGCCGGCATGGCTGGAGTGCTCGGTCGAGGCGGCGCTGCCGGCCGGGGACCACCAGATCGTCCTGCTGCGCGTCCGCGCGGTGGACGCCGAACCGCACCGGGCACCCCTGGTGTTCCACGCCAGCGGCTTCCGTCAGCTGGCGGCGGCCTGATGTCCGGGCGGCACGTCCTCGTCATCGGGGCCGGGCTCTCCGGCGCGGCCACCGCCTGGCACCTCGCCCGTCGCGGCGTGGCGGTCACCCTGCTGGAGCGCGACGTCCCCGGCGGCGCCTTCGGCAGCTCGCACGGATCGTCGCGCATCTTCAGGTACGCCTATCCCGACCCGTTCTATGCCGATCTCGTGCGCCGGGCGAGGGAGGCGTGGGCCGACCTCGAGGAGGCGTCGGGCACCGCGCTGTTCACCGCGCACGGTGCCGTGGACCACGGCTCGCTGCGGGACGCGCCGGAACTGTCGGAGCTGCTCGCCTCCCTCGGCGTCCGCAACGAGGTGCTCGCCCCCGAGGCGGCCCGGGAGCGGTGGCCGCACATGGCGTTCGCCACGCCCGTCCTCTGGCACCCGGACGCGGGGGCCGTGGACGTCCAGACCGCGGTGGAGGCCATGGCCGGGCTCGCGAGCCGGGCGGGCGCGGACGTGCGGACGGGCGCCGAGGCGGTGGCGGTCCGCCGGGAGGGGCCGGGCTTCGCCGTCGACGTCGCGGCGTCCGGCGGTGCGGGTTCCGGTGAGGAGACCCTGCGGGCGAGCGACGTCGTCGTGGCGGCGGGCGGGTTCCTGCCGGACCTGCTGGCGCGGCTGCCCGTCCCGGACGCCTTCCGGACGGCTCTCCCGCCTTTCGAGGTGCGCAAGGAGCAGATCTTCCACTTCCGCTGGCGCGACCCCGCCGCGGCGTGGCCGACCTTCATCCACAAAGAGCCCGGCATGCAGATGTACGGTCTGCCGGGCGGCCGGGACGCGGGCTTCGCCGGGCAGAAGGTCGCCGAGTTCAGCGGCGGTCCCGTCCTTCCCTCGGCCGCCGATCCGGACCGCGCGATCGACCCGTCCAACCGGGCTCGGGTCACCGCCTACGTCCGCGAGTTCCTGCCCGGCCTCGACCCCGAGCCCTACGCCGAGGCGGCCTGCCTGTTCACGATGACGCCCACCGAGGACTTCGTCATCGACACCGCCGACCGCCTCACCCTCCTGGCCGCCTGCTCCGGCCACGCCGCCAAGTTCGCCCCCCTGACCGGCCGCCTCACCGCCGACCACGTCCTCGGCCTTACCCCCGTCCCCTCCCGCTTCCGCCCCTCCAGCGGCTGACCCCAGAACCCCGCCTCGCGCCGCCGGCCGTCCCGGCCGCGCGAGGCGGCACCATTCCCGACGTGACGGCAACACGCATTCCCAGGTCACACGCTTGCGCGCCGTCTGGGTGGCCGCGTGTTAGCTTCGCGAGCGCCACGTTCTGCAACTCTCTGGAGGCGGTCGGTGTGCACGCGGGGTCTGGGGTCGTCGAGGCGGGAGCCGCGGTCCTGGACGGGGTCCGGGAGGCGGTGGAGGCGCTGCAGGGCGGGCGGCCGATGATCGTGGTGGACGACGAGGACCGACAGAACGAGGGCGACCTCTCGGCGGCCGACCGCGCGCGCACGCTCCGGCTGCCGACCGACCCCGACACCCGCCCCGACCAGCTCCAGCGGCCCGGACACGTGTTCCCGCTGCGCGCCCGTCCCGGCGGCCTCGCCGAGCGGCGCGGGCACACCGAGGCGAAGGTGGCGCTGCCGCGCCTGCGCGCCTTCGTCGATGCGGCCCTCGCCCATCACGGGCTGGCCGACCGCTTCCGCCTCGTCCTGTGCGGCGAGGACACCACCCGCCCCAAGCCGCGCCGGACCCCTACCTGCGCGCGGCCTCCGCCCTCGCCCTCTCTCCACGCGACTGCGCGGCGCTCCTTCCACTGCTCCACGGCGGTTCCCTGACGGCGAACTGACCACCGCGGTTCAGGACCGGAGCGCGTCGAGCCGGCGCAGATTGACTTCGCCGAGAACGGGCGGGGACGCACCTGCTGGGACGGGCGTGTTCGTCGGGGTCGGAAGGCTCCGGGTCCTACCAGGGGGCGTGAGGGGTGCGGGCTCCTGGGCGCGGGTCCGCCACCGGGCCTGCGAGGACCAGGCCGCGCTCGCCGGTCGGCTTGGGGGCCACGCCCGGCGAGGCCGCCGAGACGACCAGACCCCCGAAGGCCAGGGGCACCCCCAGCAGGACGCCCCACACCAGATTTCGAGTTCCGTGCATCGCTCCGTAATCGGACATATACTGATAGTAGCCGCCCGGCGGGGGCAGACCCACCACCGGCCAGCACGCACAGGGTCTTTCCCGCCGGGCGGACCACCCCGGGGTCCCTCGACAGGACTTCGGCACCATGCCCGAGCCGCTCGCGAGTTTCGCCGCCTCATCATGACCGGCCGTTTCAGGGGACTTCCTTTACCCGCGATCCTCGGCCCGACAGCGCCGAATGCGGCTTTCATCGCCGTCTTCACGCCGAAGGGAGCCCGCTCGAAGCTCCAGCAGCCGTGCCCGGTCCGTTTCGTCGAGGGCGGCCTCATCGTCGCCGTGCACGTCGAGGCCCGGCTTCGCGGCCGGGTAGCGCGCCGATGTCGGCCGCCGCCCGCGCGGCCCCCGTTGGGCGGCGAACCGCGGATCTCCACCGATGTCCCTCCGCCCTCGATCCGCACCCGCCGCACGCCCGCGCGGCCGGGCCCCGGCGTCAGCGGGGATCGCGGCCGGTGAAGGCGAGGAAGCGGGCCTCGGGGGCCGCGTCGGGAGGCAGGGGGATCTCGGCGGCGAAGGGCTCGCCCTCGCCGCGCGGGAGCGGGAAGGCCAGGGCGGTGGCGAGGGCGGCTTCGGCGAGGTCGGGGGCGGGCGTCCAGGGGCGGCCCAGGGTGCGGGCGACGTCCCAGGTGTGCGCGGCGTTGTCGATGAAGTGCATGCGCAGGGCGATGGCTCCGGGGAAGACGCCGAACGTGTTCACGGGCACCTTCCGGTCGAGGGCGTCCGGGGCCGCGAAGGCGGCGACGACGGCGTCGGCGGTCTGCCGGAAGGCCGTGGCGTGGTCGGGGTCCAAGGCGGCGTCGGTCCAGGTCGGGCCGCCGGCGAAGCCGCGGTTCTCGGCGACGAGGTGGCCGAGGAGGGTGCGCAGGTCCCAGCCGGCGCAGGGGGTGGGGAGGCCGAGATCGGCGGGGCGGACCCGCAGGAGGTGGGCATGGAGGTCGTCGAGTGAGCGGCGGTGCAGGTCTCTGATGTCCATGATCGTGAGGCTAGGAGCCCGATCGGCCCGACTGAAGGGCCAATTCACCCCGAAGCAGACTGGGCCGATCTAAGGTGGCGGCGTGGACGTGCACGTCGTGCTGCGCGGCCGGGACGATCTGGCGGGCCAGGTCTACCGGCAGGTGAGGGACGCCGTCCTGGCCGGGCGGCTGCGGCCCGGCACCGCGCTGCCGGCGACCCGCGTGCTCGCCGCCGACCTGGGGATCGCCCGGGGCACCGTCGCCACCGCCTACGAGCGGCTGGCCGCCGAGGGGTTCCTGCGCACGCGCGGCGGATCGGGGACGTTCGTCGCCGACGGGTTCGCGGGGCGCGCCCCGGCCCCGCCCGCCGGAGCGCTCCGCCCGCTCCCCGCGTGGGACGGGCTGCGCGCGCCCGCCGGGCTCGGCGACGGCCTACGCCACGACTTCCGGCCCGGCCACCCCGACGCCGCGCTGTTCCCCTGGCCGGCGTGGCGCAGGCTCCTCACCGCGGAGCTGCGGGCGGGCGCGGCGGGCAGCGGCATGTACGCCGAGCCCGCGGGGCACGCGGGCCTGCGGGCGGCGATCGCGGCGCGGCTCGCGGCGGCCCGGTCCGTGCCCGCCGACCCCGAGGACGTCGTCGTCACCTCGGGCGTCCAGCAGGCCATCGGGCTCATCGCGCGGGTGCTGCTGCCGCCGGGCGCGACCGCGGCCGTCGAGGAACCCGGCTATCCGCCCGCGCGGCACGCGCTCGCCGCGGCCGGGGCGCGGGTGGTCCGGGTCCCGGTCGACGAGGGCGGCCTCATCGTCGAAGCGCTGCCCGACGACGCCCGGCTGGTCCACCTCACCCCGGCGCACCAGTTCCCGCTCGGCATGCCCCTGGCCCCGGACCGGCGGGCCGCCCTGCTGGCGTGGGCCGACCGGCACGACGCGGCCCTCATCGAGGACGACTACGACAGCGAGTTCCGCTTCGAGGGCCGCCCGCTGGAGACGCTGCGCGCCCTCGACACCTCCGGGCGGGTCGTGTACGTCGGCTCGTTCTCCAAGACGATGCTTCCGACGCTCCGTCTGGGCTTCCTCCTCGCCCCGCCGGGAGTGCGCACGGCCCTGCGAGCCGCGAAGTACGCCGCCGACTGGCACTCCCCCTTGCCCGAGCAGGCCGCCCTCGCCGCTTTCCTCACCGAGGGGTCGTACTCCAGGCACGTGCGAAGAATGCACCGCGTCTACGCCGATCGTCGGGCCCGTCTCCTCGCCGCCCTGCCTTCCGCGCTCACTCCTGTGTCGGCCGCCGCTGGGCTCCACCTCGGTGCGCTGCTTCCGCCGGGCTCCGACGACACCGCGGTCCGCGACGCGGCGGCCCGCCGGGGCGTCTCGGTCTTCCCCCTGTCGATGTTCGGCAGGACGGCCCCGCCCGGGCTCGTCCTCGGCTTCGGCGCCCTCACCGACGTCGAAGCGGGGGCCGCCGCCTTGGCCGACGCCCTCACCGACGCGGGCTGACCGCTCGCGCTTCGGGTCAGGCGAGGCCGGCGCGGGCGGCGGCCAGGGCCGCGGCGGCCGCGCGGTCGGCGGCGTCGTCGTCGAGGGGGGCGCCGGTGTTGAGGAGGGCGTAGTAGAGGGGTGCGGAGACGTTGGCGACGACCTTCTCCGCGTCCAGGCCCTCGGGGAGTTCGCCCCGGGCGACGGCGTCGGTGACGCAGCCGGCCCATTCGGCGATGCGGACGGCGTAGAAGCGGTGCAGGGCGCGGGCGGCCTGCTCGTCGCACAGGGAAGCGGCGATCAGGGCCTTGAAGAGGCGGCCCTGGCGGGGGTCGGTGAGGGTCTTCACGACGAGGCGGGCGTTGGCGCGCAGGTCCTTCTCGACGCTGCCGGTGCGGGCCCGGGGCAGCGACTGCTCGGCCATGTCGTCCAGGAGGTCGGCGGCCAGGGCGGCCGCGGTGCCCCAGCGGCGGTAGACGGTGGTCTTGCCGACGCCCGCGATCCGGGCGATCTCGGCGAGGTCGAGGGCGTCGAAGCCCTTCTCGGCCAGCACGTCCCCGGCCGCCTGGAAGACGGCTTCGCGGACGCGGGCGGTGCGGCCTCCGGGACGGACGGTGCCGGGCTGCGGGGTGGTCTCCATGGCGTCTCCTTCGCTCGGCTCCCAGTATAGGAACTCTGGTTCCCTTAACAGGATAACGGTGCTACAGTCCCTTTTGTAAACGGAACTCCGGTGCCGATTACCGAACCTCCCGCATGTCCGAAGGGACCCTGCCATGACCACCACCCAGACCGCGCCCGCCTCCGGCACCGCGGCACCCCCCGCACAGCGGCTCACCGGCCGCCTCAAGGTCACCCTCGCGGTCCTGCTCGCCGCCCAGTTCATGCTGGCCGTCGACTTCTCCATCCTCAACGTGGCGCTGCCCGCGATCGGCGACGACCTCGGTTTCTCCCTGTCCCACCTCCAGTGGATCGCCACCGCGTTCGCGCTGTCCGCCGCCGGGTTCACCCTCTTCTTCGGCCGCATCGGCGACCTCATCGGACGCAAGCGGATCTTCCTCGGCAGCCTCGGCCTCCTCGGCGTCGCGTCCCTCGTCGGCGGGCTGGCCACGGACCCGACGGTGCTGATCATCGCCCGCGTCGCCCAAGGCCTGGCGACGGCCGCCGCCACCCCGGCCGGCCTCGCGCTGCTCACCACGTCCTTCGCCGAAGGGCCGCTGCGGCAGAAGGCGCTCGGCCTCAACGGCGCGCTGATGTCGGCCGGGTTCACCACCGGCGCCGTCCTCGGCGGCGTCCTCACCGACCTGCTGTCCTGGCGGTGGGCGTTCTTCATCAACGTGCCCGTCGCCGTCGCCGTCCTGCTCACCGCGCCCGCCGTCATCGCCGAGTCCCGGCCCGCGCGGCGGCCCAAGGTCGACGTGCCCGGCGCGCTCAGCGTCACCCTCGGCCTGCTCGGCGTCGTCTACGGCCTGACCCTCGCCGGCGAGCACGGCTGGACCGACCCCGGCGCGCTGGGCGCCCTCGCCGTCGGCGCCGTCCTGCTCGTGGTGTTCGTCCTGGTCGAGCGCCGGGCCGCCGAACCGCTCGTGCCGCTCGACGTCCTGCGCAAGCGCACCGTCGCCTGGGGCAACGTGCTCGGGGTCCTCGCCTTCGTCACCGAGACCTCCCTGGTCTACCTGCTCACCCTCTACCTGCAGAAGACCCTCGGTTTCTCCGCCCTGGCCGCCGGCCTCTCCTTCGGCGTCCTCGGCCTCGGCACCGTCCTCGGCGGCCTGCTCGCGCCGAAGGCCGTCGGCCTGACCTCCACCCGCACCGTCCTCGTCTGGGGCGGGATGCTCCAGGCCGTCTTCACCGCGATCCTGCTCCTGCTCGGGGACACCTCCGGCGCGATGTGGCTGCTACTGCCCGCGACGTTCCTCGGCGGCGTCGGCAACATGCTGGTGATCGTCGGGTTCATGCTCACCGCCACCACCGGGCTGCCGGATCGCGAGCAGGGCCTGGCCACCGGCCTGGCCAGCATGTCGCAGCAGATCGGCATCACCCTCGGCACCCCGATCATGTCGGCGGTCGTCACCGCGGCGAGCGCGGGCGCGGTGACGGCGGGGGCCGTCCACCACGGCGTCACCGTCGCGATCGGCGTCAACGCCGCCCTGGTGCTCCTCGGCGTCGCGATCGCCGCGGTGCTCCTGCGCCCCCGCTCCTGACGCCACCCACCGGCGGGCGGCCACGGCCGCCCGCCCGGCCCCGAAAGGAGGCCCGCTCGTGATCGCCGCACCTCCGCGCACCGTTCCCGGCCCCGCCGGAGCCCCTGACGTCCCCGTTCTGGCGCATCTGCCGGAGAACCCGCGCGGCTGGCTCGTCTGGGCGCACGGCGGGAGCTGGCAGCGCGGCTCCTCCGGCCAGTGGAGCGGGGCGACCGCTCGGCTCGCGGCCGCGTCCGGCTGGGCCGTGCTCAGCGCCGACTACCGGCTTGCCCCGCGCCACCGCCACCCGAGCGCGCTCCAGGACGTCCTGGCCGTGCTGGCCTGGGCCGCGGACCGGGCGGCGGGCCTGCCCGTCGCGGTCGGCGGGGACAGCGCGGGCGGCACCCTCGCCGCGTGCGCCGCGCTCGCCGTGCGCGACCGCGGCGGCGACCTGGCCGCCCAGGTCCTCGCCTACCCCCCGTTCGACCCGGACTGCGCAGCCCCGTCCTACCGGGCAGTCCCGCGGCGGTTCCCCGACCCCGCGGCGCTGCGGCAGGCGTGGCGGGCCTGGCGCGGCGACGGCGCCCCCGCCCGCGACGCGGACGGCACCCGCCTGTACTCGACGCCCTTCGAAGCGGGCCGCCTCGCCGGGACCGCACCCGCCGTCCTGGCCGTCGGCGCGCACGACCCGGTGCGCGACGACGTCGCGGAGTACGCGCGGCGGCTCCGCGCCGACGGAGTCCCGGCCCGCCTGACGCGGGTGGCCGGAGCCGAGCACGGCGACGTCCTGCACCCCGCCGGCCGCGTCCTCGCCGCCCTCGCCGACGGACTCCGCTCCCTCACCGCGACAGCCGCAGGAAAGGACCTGTCATGACCTCGACCGCACCCGCCCCGCTGGAGGCGCTGCTCCGCCACTTCGGCGACCTGCGCGACGGCACCCACGCCGGACGGACCAGCCGCGCAGGCAAGGAGGCGGCCTTCCTCGCAGCCGCCGCCCTCCTGGACGGGCCCGCCCGCGCCGTCCTCGAAGAGTTCGACGCGCACCTGCTGCGCGGCACCGGCGCCATCGAGGCGACGGGAGTGCGGCGCGACCCGCGCGGCGGCCTTCGCGCCGTCTGGCGGCTGTCCTGGCCCGAGCAGCGCGCCGCCGGGATCGCGCCCATCACGCTCACCGCGCACTACGGCGCCGGCTTCCACCACCCGCACCTGCAGGGCGCGACCGTCGGCGAATGGCCGCTCAACGTCGCCACCGCCGACCAGGCCGCCGAACTCGTCCCCACCCTCCGCGCCATCGCCGCGGCCGACCTGCACAACCTCGTCTTCCAGCGCGACTGGCGCATCGTCCCCGCCGTCCGCACCACCATCGATGGAGCCTGACATGTCCGCGATGCGCCTTTCCGTCCTCGGCCAGTCCCCGCGCACCGACGACGCGGGGGCCACCGACACCCTCGAAGACTCCCTCGACCTGGCCCGCCTGGCCGACGACCTCGGCTTCCACCGCGTGTGGTTCGCCGAACACCACAGATCGCGCTCATTCGCGGGAACGTCACCGGAGATGCTGGCGGCGCTCGCGCTGGAGCGCACCTCGCGCCCCGGGTCGGCACCGGCGGGATTCTCCTTCCCCGCTACCAAGCCGACAAGGTCGCCGAGACCATGGGACTGCTCGCGCTCGTCCATCCCGGAAGGGTCGACGTGGGCGTCGGCCGCGGAGGCGGTCCGGCCGCCGACTTCGGCAGGAGGCCACCGAACTGCGGGATCGGCTCCTGGCCTCGGCCGAGACCCCGGCCGACCCCGCCGAGCCCACCGCGAACCTTGGGTGCTGGGCGCGGGCGGATCGAGCGCGCCCCTGGCCGCGGCCCTCGGCGCCGGCTACGCCTTCGGCCACTTCTTCGACCCCCTGCGCGGCAGGGCGGTCCGCTCCGACTACCGCGCCCACCTCCCTTCGGGCACGGCCCCGGCAGGCCCGGTCCTCGCCGTCCGTGCGGTCGGCGCGGCCGACCCGGAACGCGCCGCGGCCCTGGCCCTCGCGATGCTCCTGTGGCGAGCCCGCAAGGACCTCGGCGACGACGCCCCCGTCCCGTCCCTGACGGACCTCGACCGCCACATCTGGACCCCCGACGAAAGCCGCCAGGCCGCCGTTCACTCCCCCGCAATCCTCCACGGCACCCCCGACTCCCTCCACGCACGGCTCACCGCCCTCGCCGCAACCCACGGCGTAAAAGAGATCATGATCAACACCCTCACCGCCGGACCCCGCCGACCGCACGGCGTCCTACGAACTGCTGGCCGAACGCTTCGCCCTCACCCCCGCGACCCCTCACACCGCCTGACCCGCCCACACGCCGCGAGGCGGGACCACGGCCCGACATGACGCCCGACGAGGTGGACCGCCCCCTCGCGGGCGTCGTCCTTGTCGCGCGGGAACTCGATCGTCGCGGAGCGGTCCCCGGGTAGGTCGCGGGCCTGCCGCGACTCAAGGGCCCTACGCCCTCAGCCCCATGTGTCCGATACGTCGATGAGCGCGCCGGGGGGCTCGCGATCCGCGCCAACTCCAGGCGACGGCGCGGCTCGGTGTGCCCGGAGGCCCGACGGGTCAGCCGGACCGGCTCAGGTGGGCGGTGAGGTGGGTGATGATCTCGTGGGCGTCGGGCTCTATGCCGTGGAGGAAGGTGGACTTGCGGCGGCGGAGGACGGGGAGGGACAGGGCGTAGAGGCCGGGGGGGTCGAGGACGCCGCCGTTGTGGATGAGGTTGCCCTTGGGGTCCAGGACGGGGAGGTCCAGCCAGGGGTATTCGGGGCGGAAACCGGTGGCCCAGAGGATGGAGCGGATCTCGCCGGAGGCCAGGTTCAGGCGGAGGCGGGACGGGGCGGGGAGCTCCGTGGGGGCGAAGCGTTCCGGGGCGGGGGCGTCGAGGGCGGTCTCGGCGGCCCAGGTGTCGAAGGTGTCGAGGAGGCGGCTGAGTTTGAGGTCGGCCAGGGAGCAGACGTTGCGGAGGCCGCCGGAGAAGAGGGCCTCGCCGTCGCGGATCGCGGCGAGGCGGCCGACGATCTCGATGCCTTGGGCGGCGAGGGCGTTGAGGTCGAGGGTGGTGCGTTCGGGGGTGCCGACGAGTTGCGGGGAGGGGAGGCGGCGGGCTCGGGTGAGGTCGTCGAGTTCGTCGTGGCGCTGGTCCCAGACGCCTGAGGCGTCCATCCACCAGAGGACGTCGCGGCCTCGGTAGGTGCGCGGGAGCCTTGTGTGCTCGCCGGTCGCGAGGGTGACGCGGCGGCCTGAGCGCGCTATCTCCGCCGCGAGCTGGACGCCCGTCGCCGAGCCGCCGACGACCAGGACGCCGCCCTCGGGCAGCCCGGAAGGGTCCCGGTAGTCGAACGGCGTGTACTGCGCGACGGCCTCCGGAACCCCGGCCGCGAGGCCCGGGACGACCGGGCGGTTGCAGGCGCCGCTCGCGATGACGACGGCCCGGGACCGGAGCGGTCCCGCACTCGTCGCCACCGCGTAGCCGGCGTCGTCCCGCCGCACCGAGGTGACCTCCACCCCGGTCCGGACGGGGGCGTCGGCGGCCTTGGCGAAGCGTTCGATGAGGTCGGCGGTCTCGCCCGCGGTCATGAAGCCGTCCGGGTCGGGGCCGTCGTAGGGCAGGCCCGGCAGGCCGCTCAGCCGGTTGGGGGTGAGCAGCCGCAGGGACGCCCAGCGCTCGGTCCGCCACGAGTGCGCGACCTCGCCGCGTTCCAGCACGACATGGTCGATTCCGGACGCGGTGAGGCAGCGGCTCGCGGCGAGGCCCGCGTGCCCCGCGCCGACGACGACCGCCGTAACGTGCTCGATGGGGTGCTCCTAGGCGACGGTGACGGTGACGTCGGTCGGGTTGGTGAGCGCGTCGAAGACGGCCGAGCGCTTCTGCGACTGGGCGACGAGCGCCTCGATCTCCTGCGGGGTGGCGTCCGCGTCGATGTCGAACGTGACCTTGATGTCGTTGTAGCCGTTGCGCACGTCGGTGTCGCCGAGGATGCCGCGGATGTCGTGGCTGCCTTCGACGGAGGCCTCGACCTTGCGCAGCTGGATGCCGCGGTTCTGCGCGACGGACGCGATGCCCGCGGTGAGGCAGCTCGCGAGGCCGACGAGCAGGTATTCGATGGGGGTGATGCCGTTGTCCTCGGCGGCGAAGACGGCAGGGTGGTCGGCCTCGAAGACCGTCTCCTGCTTGTGGCTCTGCTCCTGGCCGAGGCCGTGGAAGTGCTGGATGCGGGTGGTGCTGTGCACCCCGTTCCGCCACTCGGAGGTGGCCTTCCAGGTGAACTGGGCGGCTTCGGGCGCGTCCTTCAGCGCCTCGCGCGCGTCCAGCAGCGCCTGCACGTTCACTCCGTTGGAGATCGTGGTCATATCGCGCGATGCCCCTTTTGTCCGTGTTTTTTGGTATTCCCTACTGGGTTACTTGACAATACACGGGGTCGGGCGGGCAACATAGCCCCTATGACGGAACCCGCCCCTACCCGCGAACCCGGGTCGGTCGGCACCGTCGCCACCCGGTTCCTCGACCTCCCGGACCCCCTGCCGCTCGACTGCGGCCGGGTGCTGCGCGGCGTCCGGGTCGCCTACGAGACCTACGGGACCCTCGCGCCCGAACGCGACAACGTCCTGCTCGTCTGCCACGCCCTCAGCGGCGACGCCCACGCGGCGGGCATCGCCGCGACCCCGCCCGCCCAGAGCACCCGCGACGGGTTCGCCGCCGAAGAGCGCGACGGCTCCGCCGGCCGGGGACTCGGCTGGTGGGACGGCATGATCGGCCCCGGCAAGGCCTTCGACACCGACCGGTACTTCGTCGTCGCGACGAACCTGCTCGGCGGCTGCGGCGGCACGACGGGCCCGGCGTCCCCCGACCCGGAGACGGGCGAGCCGTACGGCCCGGACTTCCCCGTCGTCACCGTCGCCGACATGGTCCGCACCGAGCGCGCGTTCCTCGCCGCGCTCGGCATCGAGCGGCTCGCGGCCGTCGCGGGCGGCTCCCTGGGCGGGATGCGCGCGCTGGAGTGGGCGGTCGCCTACCCCGACCAGGTCGACGCGATCGTCGTCATCGCCAGCACGCACGCGCTCCATCCGCAGGGCGTCGCCTGGAACGCGATCGCCCGCGAGGCGATCATGCGCGACCCGGCGTGGCGGGGCGGCCGGTACCACGGCACGGGCAGCGCGCCCGACGCCGGCATGGGCGTCGCCCGGATGGTCGGCCACGTCACCTACCTGTCCGCACCCGCGCTGGAGGCGAAGTTCGGGCGGCGGCTCCAGTTCTCGGACGACATCCGGCACACGCTCACCGAGCCGGAGTACGAGGTCGAGAGCTACCTCCGCCACCAGGCCGCCGCGTTCGTGCGGCGCTTCGACGCCAACAGCTACCTGCGCATCTCCCGCGCCCTCACCTATTTCGACCTCGCGCACGCCCACGGCGGCGGCTCCCTGGAGGCGGCGCTCGCCCCCCTCACCGCGCGGACGCTGCTCATCTCCTTCAGCTCCGACTGGCTCTACCCGCCCGCCGCGTCGGCCGAGATCGCCGACGCCCTCGGCGCGCTGGGCAAGCCGGTGGAATCCCATGTCATCGACGCGCCCTACGGCCACGACTGCTTCCTGCTGGAGGAGGCACGGCAGACGCCCCTGATCCGCCGATTCCTCGACCAGAAAGAAATGGAATGACCGACATCCCCCGTGCTGAGATCCCCCGTGCCGAGGGGACCCGCGCGTTCGGGTTCGAGACGCGGCAACTGCACGCCGGCCAGCGGCCCGATCCGAACACCGGCGCCCGCGCGGTGCCGATCTTCCAGACGACGAGCTACGTCTTCGAGGATCCGGAGTCGGCCGCCGCGTACTTCAACCTCCAGGAGTACGGGAACACGTACTCGCGCATCATGAACCCGACCGTCGCGGTGTTCGAGGAGCGGGTCGCCAACCTGGAGGGCGCCGTCGGCGGCGTCGCGTTCGCGAGCGGGATCGCGGCGCAGGCGGCGGCGCTGTTCACGCTGCTGGAGCCGGGAGACCACGTGGTGTCGTCGGCGGCCCTGTACGGCGGGACGGTGAACCAGCTCAAGCACCTGCTGCGCAAGATGAGCGTCGAGCTGACGTGGGTCGACCCCGACGATCCGGAGTCCTGGCGCAAGGCGGTCCGGCCGAACACGAAGGCGTTCTACGGCGAGACGATCGGCAACCCGTCGGGGAACGTGCTGGACATCGCGGCGGTCGCGGAGGTCGCACACGCGTACGACATCCCGCTCGTCGTGGACAACACGTTCGCCACGCCGTACCTGTGCCGGCCGATCGAGTGGGGCGCCGACATCGTCGTCCACTCGGCGACGAAGTTCCTCGGCGGGCACGGGACGAGCATCGGCGGCGTCGTGGTCGAATCGGGGGAGTTCGACTGGTCGAACGGGCGCTTCCCCGTCATCGCCGAGCCGTCGCCCGCCTACCACGGGCTGAAGTTCCACGAGACGTTCGGGACCTACGGGTACCTGATGAAGCTCCGCGCCGAGACCCTGCGCGACCTGGGCGGCGCGCTGTCCCCGTTCAACGCGTTCCTGCTCCTGCAGGGGCTGGAGACGCTGTCGCTGCGGATGGACCGGCACGTGGCCAACGCCCGGGCCGTCGCGGAGTTCCTCGAAGGGCACCCGCTCGCCTCCAACGTGACGTACCCGGGGCTGCCTTCGAGCAAGTACCGGCCGCTCGTGGACCAGTACCTGCCTCTCGGGCCCGGCGCGGTGTTCTCCTTCGACTGCGCGGGCGGCCGGGAAGGCGGGCAGGACCTCATCCGGGGCGTCACGCTCTGGTCGCATCTGGCGAACGTCGGCGACGCCAAGAGCCTCGTCATCCACCCGGCGAGCACGACCCACCGCCAACTCGGCGACGACGAGCTGCGCGCGGCGGGGGTGGGGCCGGGCACGGTGCGGCTGTCGGTCGGCACCGAGTCCGTCGCCGACCTCATCTGGGACCTGGAGCAAGGGTTCGCGAACCTCAGCGCGGCGTCCGAGGCCGAATCCGAGACCGAGACCGAGGCGGAGAAGGAGGCGACGGCATGAGCGACCTCGCGCGCCGCCAGGAGCCGAAGACGATCCAGCGGGTCCTGCACACCGCCCGGACGATCGCCGTCGTCGGCCTGTCCGGGAACGAGCTGCGGGCCAGCCATTTCGTCGGTTACTACCTCAAACGCCACGGCTACCGGGTGATCCCGGTGAACCCCAGGGAGCCGGAGATCCTCGGCGAGAAGTCCTACGCCTCCCTGCGCGACATCCCCGTTCCCGTCGACGTCGTCAACGTCTTCCGCGCCCCCGACGCGCTCCCGGGCATCGCCTCCGACGCCGTCGCGATCGGCGCCAAGGCCCTGTGGTGCCAGTTCGGCGTCGTCAACGAGGAGGGCGCCCGCATCGCCGAAGCGGGCGGCGCCACCGTCGTCATGGACCTCTGCCTGAAGATCGAGCACGCCCGCTACCTGGGCCGCATGCACTGGCTCGGCTTCAACACCGGCCGCATCACCTCGGTCCGCACCGGCCTGCAGTAGGACGCGCCCGTCAGCCGCCCACGTGGATGCCGGGGCGGCGGGCGGGGTCGGGCTCCTGCTCGCGGATGATCTCGCGGGTGACGGGGGCGGTGTCTCCACGGCCGAGGAGGAAGTAGCGGATCATGTGGACGAGGGGGCTGCCCTCGGCCCACGCGAAGTGGCAGTGCGGGAGGACGCCGGTGGTGTCGCGCAGGGCGAGGAGGATCGCGGCGATCGCGTTGGGGGCCGCCGACGCCGAGGCGCGCAGGACCCGGTGCCCCTCGACCTCGACGCCCCGGACCACGAGGACGTCGCTGAAGTCGGAGGGGTCGACGATGTCGATCTCCAGGAAGAGGACGTCGGCGGTGCCCGGCACGGGGTTGTCGCGGCGCTGCTCGGCCTCCTTGTAGGCGTACTCGGCGGCGTCTCCGGCGTCACGGCGGTTGGCGACGAGGGTGATCCGGCCGTCGTGGGAGAGGGTCTCGGTGAGGAACCGGCGGGCGGCCGGGTCGAACTCGATGCGGTCGGCGCGCAGTTCGGTGGTGCGCGCGACCCGCGAGACGAGCGAGACGACGACGATGCCGGCGATGAACATGCCGGAGATGGCCAGGCCGTCGGGCTTGTCGATGACGTTCTCGACCAGCGCGTAGCCGAGCACGGCGGTCAGCACGGCGAACCCCGCGCAGGCCAGGGGCCGCCGCCGCGTCAGCGCCGAGACGGTCACGGCGAACGCCCCGGACACCATCATGGCGAGGATGCCGGTGGCGTAGGCGCCGGCCTGGGCGTCGACATCGGCGTCGAACGCGAGCGTGATCGCGACGCTGATCAGCGTGTACACGAGCACCACGGGACGGACCGCACGGCCCCATTCGGGCGCCATGCCGTAGCCGGGCAGGTACCGGGGCACGATGTTGACCAGGCCCGCCATGGCCGAGGCGCCCGCGAACCAGAGGATGAGCACGGTGCTGATGTCGTAGACGGTGCCGAACGTCGCGCCGAGCCGCTCGTGGGCGAGCCAGGCGAGCGCCCTGCCGTTGGCCTCGCCGCCGGGCGCGAACTCGGCGGCGGGGATGAGCACCGTGGTGACGAGGCTCGCCGCGAGCAGGTAGCCGCTCATGATGACGCCCGCGCCGGTGAGGAGTTTGCGGGTGTTGGCGATGCGCGACTCCAGCCGCCGCTCGTCGTCGTCGCCCTCGGCCGCGACGAGGGGCATCATGCTCACGCCGGTCTCGAACCCGGAAAGGCCGAGGACCAGGAGCGGGAAGGCGAGCACGACCGGCACCACGTAGTCGCCGAGTCCGTCGCCCTTCGCGGCGAGCGCGTCCGTCCAGCCGTCCCAGGCCGCGGGCGAGGTGACGACCTCGACCAGGCCGACGCCGACGACTATCGCGTTGAGCAGCAGGAACACCCCGACCAGCGGGATCGCGACGCTCACCGCCTCGCTGAACCCGAGCAGGAACACCCCGCCGAGCACCAGCAGCAGCACCACGGTAAACGCGACGGCGTGCCCGTGCAGGGCCTCGGGAGCGCGCGGGTTCTCCAGGACGTGCAGGGAGGCGTCTGCGGCCGACAGGGTGATGGTGATGATCCACGAGGTGGCGACGAAGCCCAGCAGGACGAGCACGAAGACCTTGCCGCGCCAGAACGGCAGCAGTTCCTCCAGCATGGCCACCGAGCCCGCGCCGTGCGGGCTCTCCCGGGCCACCCGCCGGTACATCGGCAGCATCCCCAGCAGGGTGAGCGCGACGATGACGAGGGTCGCGAACGGGGACAGCACCCCGGCCGCCGAGACGGCGATCGCGGGCACGTAGGCGAGGCTGGAGAAGTAGTCGACCCCCGTCAGGCACATCACCTTCCACCAGGGGTACTGCTCGGCGTGCCCGCCCGCCGCCGGCCCTACGGGCTGGACCCGGTGCCTGAGCAGCCAGCGGCCGAGCGCCCGCTTCGGCTCCACCCTGGTTCCGGGCGTCTCCACCACCGCAGGAACCGCGTACTCCTCGGTCACCGCGAACCTCTCTCCGTCATCCGCCGCGCCCGGCGGAGCGCCAGACCACCGTAGGGAAACGAGAGTTGTGCCGCAATGATCTAATTTGTGGTGCTCGTTACCGCGGTGCCGCTCCGCCGCCGCACCCGGGACACGGCGGCGGAGCGAAGGCGGTCAGTCGCCCTGGCCGCCCCGGCCGAACGCGGCGAGGTCCGGCACCGGGTCCTTGGCGTTGACGAGCCAGTCGCCGAGGATGCGGGCCTTGTAGACGCGCGGGTTGTGCGAGGCGAGGGTGCGGGCGTTGCGCCAGTGCCGGTCCAGGAGCAGCCGCTCCGAGACGCCGGAGGCGCCGAGCGCGTCGAAGACCGTGGTGGTCACCTGGAGGGCCGCCTCGATGATCGCGAGCTGCGCCTGGGCGGTCGCCACCTCGGCCTGGAGCACCCGCTCCCCGCGGGCCTCGGCGTCCCCCGCGGCGTGCGCGGCGGCGACGAGGTCGAGGGTGCGCGAGGACCTGCTCAGCGCGGCCTCCGCGGCGAACACGTGCACCGAGACCTGCCCGACGACCTGGAGGAGCTGCGCGTCGGCGGAAGGCACCGGGTCGAGCGCCTGCGGGTAGTTCCGGCCCCGCGCCTTCAGCGCCGCGATGCCGTCGCGCTGGGCGGCGCGGGCGATGCCGACCAGGACCGACAGCATCGCGGTCTGGTAGAAGTGCCCCTGGTAGGCGAACCGCTCCCCGGCGGGGAAGACGTCGCCGGGCTCGGCCGGGACGTCGCGGTACTCGGCGGTGCCGCTCGCGGTGGTGCGCTGGCCGAAGCCCGTCCAGTCGTCCACGAGGCGGACGCCGGGGTCGTCGCGGCGGACGAGGGCGGTCAGCACCGCGTCGCCGTCGCCCTTGCCGAGGACGTCGAGCCAGTCGGCGTAGAGGCTGCCGGTGGCGTAGAACTTCGCGCCGCTGACGAGCCAGCGGTCGCCGTCGGCGCGGACCGTCGTCTTGAGGTCGGCGAAGGTCCCGTTGTTCGCCTCGGTCCAGCCGCCGCCGACGAACTCGCCGTTCAGGAAGCGGCCGATCCACCGGTCGTTCGTCGCCGACGGCGCGGCGTTGAGGCGGTCCTCGACGAAGGCGAGGTGGTTGCGCCAGATGTGGGAGACGTTCGGGTCGGCCTCGGCGAGCGCGGCGAGCAGCGCGAACGCCTGCTCCAGGGAGGCGCCGAAGCCGCCGAACTCCACGGGGATCCGCAGCCGTCCGAATCCGGCCTCCTTGAGCCAGCCCACCTGCTCATGCGGCAGGACCCGCTCCTTCTCGCGGGCCACGTTGCCCTCGGCGATCCGGTCGAACACCGGCTGGAAGCGGGCGGCGAGCTCGTCGTCGGCGGCGGTGGCCGGACGCAGGTAGGTGGTGTCGGCGGGTGCGTTGACGATGGTCACGGGTCAGCCCTTCGCGTCGGCGGTGAGGAGGGAGGGGGCGGCCGAAGGCAGGCCGGCGAACGCGCCGCGGTAGCGCGCACCCGGATGGTCGGCGGGCAGCAGCGGGGACGCGCCGAACAGGGACTCGCGCAGGGTCCGGCCGGGCACTTTCTCCCGGACCCGGCCCCGCTCGGCGAGGACCGGCGTCACGTGCTCGCCGAACGCCCGGTAGTCCTCGATCGCGACCGCGCCCGCGATGTTGAAGCCGTCCAGCCCGGACTCCGCGGCGATCTCCTCAAGCCGGTCGGCGACGGTCGCGCCGCTCCCGACGATGGGCGAGCCGTATCCGCCGACGGCGTCGGGGGAGGCGAACAGCTTCCGGAGGGTCCACGACCGGTCCGGCGCGTCCTTGGTGACGCTCGCGAGGATCGACCGGTTGCTGTCGTTCTCCACGTATTCGAGTGGCGCGTCGAGGTCGTACTGACCCCAGTCGATCCCGGTGATGGCCGAGAAGTGCGCGATGGCCCCCTCGACGCTGCGGTAGCGCTGGTAGTCGCGCAGCTTGGCCTGGGCGGCGGCGTCGGTCGAGTCGGCGATGACGGTCGCGAGGCCGAGGAACCGGATCGCGTCCGGGCCGCGGCCCTCAAGCCTCGCCAGCCGCTTGATCTCCTCGACGTTCCGCCGGATCACCGGCGGCTCGACCCCGGCGACGAAGACCACCTCGGCGTTCCGGGCGGCGAAGAGCCTGCCCCGGGGCGAGGAGCCCGCCTGGAAGAGCACGGGCGTGCGCTGGGCCGACGGCTCGGACAGGTGCGCGCTCGGCACCGAGAAGTACTCCCCCGCGTGGCCGATCGCGTGGACCTTCGCCGGGTCGGCGTACACGCCCCGCGCACGGTCCTTCACGACCGCGCCCTCGTCCCAGGAGCCCTCCCAGAGCTTGTAGACGACGTCCAGGAACTCCTGGCCGAGCTCGTAGCGCTGGTCATGCGGCAGCTGCCGGTCCAGGCCCAGGTTGCGGGCCGCGCTGTCGAGCTGCGAGGTGACGATGTTCCACCCGATCCGCCCCCGGGTGAGGTGGTCGAGGGTGCTGAACTTCCGGGCGAGGAGGTACGGGTGCTCATACGTCGTCGAGACGGTGACGCCGACGCCGAGCGTGCGGGTGGCCGCGGCGATCGCCGAGACCACGAGCAGCGGATCGTCCAGCGGCGTCTGCACCGCGTCGATGAGCGCCCGGTCCGCCGTGCGGTGGTAGATGTCGAGCTGGCCGAGCGCGTCGGCGAGGAAGAGCGCGTCGAAGCCGCCGCCTTCCAGCACCCGGCCGAGCTCGACCCAGTACTCGACGTCGGTGTAGTCGCGCGCGGTCTCGGCGTGCCGCCGCCACAGGCCGAACGCCAGATGGCCCGCGGTGTTCATCTCGACGGCGTTGAGGATCAGCGGGGTGGTCATGAGGTCTCCTTGACTGCGAGGTCCCCGCCGACGCCGACGGGCAGGACCGCGTCGAGCAGGGCGCGGGTCGCCGGGTGGCGGTCGGGCAGGAACAGGTCTCCGGCCGGGAACGTCTCGATCAGGGAGCCGTCGCGCATGACGCCGACGCGGTCGCAGACGAACTCGATGATCGCGAGGTTGTGGCCGATGAACAGGTAGGTGAGGTCGAGCTCGTCCTTCAGGTCGAGGAGCAGGTTGAGGACGGTCGCCTGGGTCGAGACGTCGAGGGCGGAGGTCGGCTCGTCGAGGATCAGCAGGTCGGGCTCCAGGGCGATGGCGCGGGCGATGCCGACGCGCTGGCGCTGCCCGCCGGAGAACTCCCGGGGGTAGCGGTCGGCGTACCCGGCGCTGAGGCCGACGAGGTCGAGGGCCCGGCTCGTCAGCGCCTCGGCGGCCTTGCGGTTCGGGGCCTTGCCGAGGCGCAGGAGCGGGCGGGCGATCTGGTCGCCGACCTTGAGCCGGGGGTTGAGCGCGGTCGCCGCGTCCTGGAAGACGTACTGGAAGCGGCGGCGCAGGTCCCGGCGGCCCTCGGCGTCGGCGGTGGCGACGTCGGCGCCGTCGAAGACGACCGAGCCGCCGCTCAGCGGCAGCAGCGCGCCCGCGACCCGGGCGAGGGTCGACTTGCCGGAGCCGGACTCGCCGATGAGGCCGAAGGTCTCGCCGCGGCGCAGGGCCAGGGACACCCCGTCCACGGCCCGGACCGCGGACTTGTGCCGCCCGGTGCCGAGGCCGCCGAGCACGAACTCCTTGGACACGTCGCGGAGTTCGAGGATCGGCCGGTCCGCCGGAGCGTCCGCCGGTCTTTCCGCCGGCCTCTCCGGCCGCGGGGCCAGGTGGACCCGCTCCGTGACGGGCGTTCCGCCGAGCAGCCTGCGCGGACCGTCGCCGGGGAGGCGGCGGCGCCCGAGCTCCGGCACCGCCCCGATCAGCGTCCTCGTGTACGGGTGCTCCGGCGCGCGCAGGACCCGTTCGGTCTCCCCCGACTCGACGACCACGCCCTCCCGCATCACCGCGACCCGCGTGCTGGTGTGCGCGACCACGCCGAAGTCGTGCGTGATGAGCAGGACCGCGGTCCCCGTCTCGGCGGACAGGTCGAGCAGCAGGTCGAGGATCTGCTTCTGCACCGTGGCGTCGAGTGCGGTCGTCGGCTCGTCGGCGATGAGCACCGCGGGCTTCGACAGCCCGGCCAGCGCGATCATGACGCGCTGGCGCATCCCGCCGCTCAGCTCGTGCGGGTACGACCGCAGGACGCGGTCGGGGTCGGGGATCCGCACGCGCTCCAGCCACTCCCGCGCGACGCCCGCCGCCGCCCGGCGGGTGGCGCCGAGGTGGAGCCGGGCGGTGTCGCCGAGCTGACTGCCGATGGCGAAGGACGGATCGAGCGAGGTGACCGGGTTCTGGAAGATCATCCCGATGCCGGAGCCCCGGTGGGCGTTGAGGCGCTTCTCCGGGAGCCCGACCAGGTCCGCGCCGCGGAAGCGGATCGCCCCGGACGTCACGCGCGCCTCGCGCGGCAGCAGCCCGAGGACCGCCGCCGCCGTCACGCTCTTGCCCGAACCGGACTCCCCGACGAGCGCGAGCACCTCGCCCGGCCGCAGCTCCAGGTCGACGCCCCGGACCGCGTGCACGACCGCGCCGGGCAGCGCGAAGTCAACGGTGAGCCCTTCGAGTTCGAGGACGGGTGTCATGTCCGCCTCCTTCACGGGTTGAGGACGTCGCGCAGGCCGTCGCCGAGCCAGTTGAAGGCCAGGGCGACGAGCAGGATGGCGACGGCGGGGAACGTGGCAACTCCGGCGTTGCCGGTCACCAGGACCTTGGCGCCTTCGGAGATCATGCGGCCCCAGTCCGGATCCGGCGGCTGGATGCCCAGGCCCAGCGCGCTGAGGCTCGCGGTGAAGACGATGTTCACCCCGACGAGGCTGGTCCCGTAGATCACCACCGAGGAGACCAGGTTGGGCAGGACCTCGGTCCAGACGACCGCCGCTTCCGACGCGCCAAGGGAACGGGCCGCCTCGACGTAGTCCTTCTCCCGCTCGACCTTCGCCTCGGCGAAGACGATCCGGGTGACGTAGGGCAGCGCGGCGAAGACGACGGTGCCGATGAGGACCCAGGAGCCCGGCTGGAGGACGGCGGCCAGGGAGAGCGCCACGAGGATCACCGGGAAGGCGAACAGGAGGTCCACGACCCGCATGAGGGCGCCCGAGACGCGCCGTCCGGCGAATGCCGCGAAGAGCCCGAGCGCGGTCCCGGCCACGAGGGCGGCGGCCACCGCCGAGGTGGAGACCACCAGGGCGCCCCGGCCTCCGTGGACGACCCTGCTGAGCACGTCCCGGCCCTGGTCGTCGGTGCCGAGGAGGTGCCCGGCGGAGCCGATCGGCGCGAGCACGTTCTCGGCGTCGCCCGCGTTCGGGTCGTGCGGCGCCAGCCACGGGGCGAGCACCGAGACGGCCACCACGAAGGCGAGCACGAGGAATCCGAGCACGGCCTCCCGGTTGCGCAGGAAGCGGGCCGCGGCCGACCGGCGCAGCCGAGGCGGCGGGGTCTTGCGGACGGTCTCGTCCGCGAGGATCGCGCTCATGCTCCACCGTGCCTGAGCCGCGGGTTCAGCAGGTCCAGCGCGACATCGGTGACGAGGTTGACCAGCACGAACGTCACCGCGACCAGCAGGATGCCCGACTGGATCACCGGGTAGTCCGAGCCGGCGATCGCGTTGAGCAGGACGCTCCCGATCCCCGGCCAGGAGAAGATCGTCTCGACGAACACCACGCCGGTGATCACCGAGCCGACCGTCAGGCCGGTCGTGTTGACGATCGGCGGTAGGACGTTGCGGCCGATGTGCTTGCCGAGGATCGCGCCCCGCCCGAAGCCCTGCGACCGGTAGGTGCGGATGTAGTCCGACTGCTCGCTCTCGATCACCGCCGCCCGGACGAACCGGGCGATGATGAGCATCGAGACGAGCGACGCCGCGAAGGCGGGCGCGACGAGGTGCAGCAGCAGGTCGCCGAAGCCGCCGTCGCCGCGCAGGTCGTGCATGCCTCCCGCGGGCAGCCACCGCCACCGGACCGCGGTGAGCCAGATGATGATGAGGCCGAACCAGTAGATCGGCAGGTTGCTTCCGATCTGCACGAACAGCATCGCGATCCGGTCGGTGAGCCTGCCGTGCCGCAGGCCCGAGACGAACCCGATCGCCACCCCGAGGACGACGGTGAGCAGCGTGGACGCCGCGCCGAGGATCAGGGTGTTGCCGAACGCCGGGTAGACGAGCTCCGACACGGGGCTGCGGACGCTGAGCGAGATGCCGCCACCGTCGGTGACCAGGTCCTTGAGCCAGCCGAAGTACTGCGCCCAGGCGGGCCGGTTCAGGCCGTAGGCCTCGCGGATCTGCTCGATCTGCTCCGGCGACATCTTCTGGCTGAGCGCGCCCCTGATCGGGTCGGCCGGGCCGGCCTTGGCGATGAAGAAGACCAGCAGGCTGATGACGAACAGCATCGGCACCAGCCCCGCGAGCCTCCAGAGGATGCGGCGCGCCATGGTCAGTCCGCCACCCACACCGCGGACAGGTCGTAGTGGTCCTGCTGCGGCCAGACGAACCCGCCGACGCGCGGGGCGACCGCGTAGTAGCGGTTGAACGACAGCACCGGGATGACCGTCGCGTCCTTCGCCCACGTCTGGGCGGCGGCCTGCCACAGCTCCTTGGCCTTGCCGGGATCGGGGTTGTACGCGGCGGCGTCGATGGCCTTGAGGGTGTCGCCGCTGGTGTCGGAGTACTCGTCGCCGCCGGGGACCGCGACGTTGTAGTTGTGCGCGATCTTCACCCAGTTCGGTGCGACGTAGCCCCACTCGCCGAGGACCAGGCCGTCGGTCGGGGTGAGGTTGGCCGCGCGCGTGCCGAAGGTGATCCACTCGAAGGACTCGATCTGCGCGTCGATGCCGACGTCCTTCAGGCCCTGCTGGATGAACTCCGCGGTGGGCTGGCCGGTGGTGTCGCTGAGGATCTTGAACTTGATCTCGCCCGGCTCGTATCCCGCGTCCGCGATGAGCTTCTTGGCGGCCTCCGGGTCGAAGGGGTAGTCGACGGCGGCCGGGTCGTACGCCTCGTTGCCCTGGTTGATGATCGAGGTGGCGGCCTTGGCGTGGCCCTTGTAGATCTTCTCGGCGAGCTGCGCGCGGTCGATCGCGTGGATGATCGCCTGCCGGACGCGCTTGTCCTGGAGGTAGGTGTTCTTGAAGTTGTACTTGTAGTAGATGATCTGCGGGACGCCCTCGTTCTTCGGCACGTCGAATCCGGCCTGCTCCAGCGTCTGCACGGAGTCCGGGGGGACGCGGCTGATGAAGTCGACCTCGCCGCTGCGCAGCGCGGCCACCCGGCTCTGGTCGTCGCCGATCGGCTTGAAGATCACCTTGTCCAGGTGGGGGCGCGGACCCCAGTAGGCGGGGTTGCGCACGAGGGTCGTGTGGTCGCCGCGGACGCGCTCCTGGAACAGGAACGGGCCGGTGCCGACGGGATTCAGGGCGAGGCCGTCCTGGCCGTGCTTCTTCAGGGCCTCGGGGCTGAAGATGCCGGAGGCGGCGTTGCCGCTGTTGGGGATCTGGCGCAGGAAGTCCAGGAACGGGTGCTTGAAGGTGTAGCGGACCGTGTACTGGTCGACGACCTCGAACTCGTCGAGGTCGGCGTAGACGAGCGACATCGTCGCGGCGCTGACCTTGTCGTAGTACTCGAACTCCGGGTCGGTGAACCGGCGCACGTTGAACCGGACGGCCTCCGCGTCGAACGGGGTGCCGTCGGAGAACTTCACGTCCTGGCGGAGCTTGAAGGTGTAGGTCGTGGCGTCGTCGGAGACCTCCCACTCGGTCGCGAGCCTGGGGATGATCTTCGGCACGCCGGTGGGCGACGACAGGTCCTCGTCCACGAGCGTCTCGTAGATGTTGCGGTCGATCCGCCACGTCTCCCACGAGTACTGGCGGTTCGGGTCGAACTGCGTCACCTCCTGGTACTGCCCGACGATGAGGGTTCCGCCGTCGCGGGGCTGCGAGCCCGCGGCCGCCGCCCCTCCGGGGGAGCCTCCGCCGCCGCATGCGGCCAGCACCGCGGCTCCGGCGAGCCCGGCGGTCAGCGACAGGAAGGTGCGTCTGGTGGTGCTCATGACATCCGATCTTTCAGAGGGGTTGCTACGGCTGGTGGCTGCGGGCCGCGGCGGCGCGGCGGAAGGCGGTGCCCGGGTGGTCGGCGGGCAGGGTCGGGCCGGTGCCGAAGAGGGCGTCGCGGATGCTGCCGGGCGCGCCGCGCTCGCGGACGCGGCCTCGCTCGGCGAGTTCCGGGATGAGGTGCTCGGCGAGGTCGTCGAACGTGCCGGGAGTGGTGAGGTAGACGAAGTTGAAGCCGTCGACGCCGGTGGCCTCGGCGTAGGCCTCCAGTTCGTCGGCGACCCTCTTCGGGCCGCCGACCAGGACCTCGCCTCCGAAGCCGCTGAGCCCGTCGACGTAATCGCGCAGGGTGAGCCGCTTGCGGGCTTCGGGATCGGCGACGGCGGCGAGCACCGAGCGGCTCGCGTCGGTCTCGAACTCCTCGATCGGCCGGTCGAGGTCGTGGCCGGACCAGTCGACGCCGCTGAGCGCCGACAGCAGGACGAGCCCGCCGCGGGTGTCGCGGTACCGCCGCAGGTCGGCGGCCTTGGCCTCGGCGGCCCGGTCGCTCTCGTCGACGACGACGGTCACCGAGGTGAGGAACTTGATGTGCTCGGGCCGCCGCCCGTGGCCGACGGCCCTGCGGCGGACGTCGTCGATGTTCCGGCGCAGCGTCTCCGGCCTGGGGTCCGCGGCGAAGACGACCTCGGCGTTGCGGGCGGCGAACTCGCGGCCCGCCGTCGACGTCCCGGCCTGGAGGAGCAGCGGAGAGCGCTGCGGCGACGGCTCGACGAGATGCGCTCCGGGCACCGTGAAGTACTGCCCGGCGTGCTCGATGCCGTGCACCTTGTCCGGGTCGGTGAACAGCCCGCGCGCCCTGTCGCGGAGCACCGCGCCGTCCTCCCAGGAGCCCTCCCAGAGCTTGTAGACGACCTCCAGGAACTCCTGGGCGATGGCGTAGCGCTCGTCGTGGGCGATCTGGCGGTCGCGGGCGATGATGTTGCGGGCCGCGCTGTCCAGCAGCGAGGTGACGATGTTCCAGCCGATCCGGCCGCCGGTCAGGTGGTCGAGCGTGCTGAACTTGCGGGCGAGCAGGTAGGGGTGCTCATAGGTCGTGGAGACCGTGACGCCGAAACCGAGGTGCTCGGTCGCGGCGGCCATCGCGGAGACCACCAGGAGCGGGTCGGTCACCGGGGTCTGGACGGCGCGGGCCAGCGCCTCGCGGGCGCTGCCGCCGTACACGTCGAGCTGGCCGACGGCGTCGGCGATGAAGAGCAGGTCGAAGCCGCCCGCGTCGAGGCGGCGGGCGAGGTCCACCCAGTAGGACAGCTCCGGGTAGTGGGAGGTCCGGTCGTCCGGGTGCCGCCACAGGCCGGTGTTGCCGTGCGAGGCGGTCGACATGGTGAAGGCGGAGAGGATCAGGGGGTCGGGCCGGGTCATGCCGTGCCTTTCAGAAGACGGTTCCGGAGAAGGGCAGTGCGTCGGTCGCGAAGAGGGCGTCGGCGCGGCGCGGGGCGTCCGGGTCGCGGACCTCGGCACGGCCCGTCGCGGCGAGGTGCCGCCACCGGGTGCCGCCGAGGTAGGCGGCGGCGAGCGCCTCGACGCCGGCGGTGAGGTCCGGCGGCGCGAGGGTGCGCGCGACGCCCTTGGGGCCGATCTCGTAGGCGCCGTCGTTCGCGGGCAGCAGCGGGTCGCGGACGCCGACCACCACGGGCGCCGCGTCACCGAACTCCCGGGCCCGCAGGGCCGCTTCGACGTCGATCAGGCGCAGCCACGTCTCGTCGCGGGCGCCGCCGAGCGCGACGGACCTGCGGTCGGTGACGGCGAGCGGCAGCAGGTCGTCGAGGGCGAGCGCGTCGAAGGCGACGGTGTCGACGAGGTCGAGGGTGAGCAGGTGCCGCCACAGGCCGGCGCGGGCGCTCTCGGACAGGGCTACGAAGTCGGTGACCTGGACCGTCCGGTCGGCGCCGCCGAACCAGCCGCCGGTGTCGGCCGGGTGGTAGACGGCGTAGCCGTCGTCGACGCCGGCGGTGCTGTGCACCGCCGTGTAGTGCTGGACGCCGCCGCGCAGCCGCCGCCCGAGCGTCCACCAGCCTTCGGCTCGGTGGATCGCGCCGGTCCAGGCGGCCTGCTCGGTGATCTCGGCGAGCACGGCGTCGGGGGCGTCGTCCGCCAGCCTCACCGCGCCGCCTCCGGGGACCTCCGGACGCAGCCGCGCCTTCGCGAGGGTCACCCGCGCTGACTGCGCCGAGGACGCGACGCCGTATCCGAACCGCTCGTAGATGACCGCCTCGGACGCCCGCAGCGTGGCGACGACCTCACCCCTCCCGGCCGCCTCCGCGAGCTGCCGTGCGACGAGTGCGCTGACGATGCCGCGCCGCCGGTGCGTCGGCAGGACGCCGATGTGGGTGACGGCCGCGTGCGGCACCCGCGCGCCGCCCGGCACGACGAGCCAGCCGCCGTAGGAGTCCGCGCCGCCGACGACCTCGGCCCCGTCGAAGGCGCCCAGGTAGCGGCCGGGCTCGGTGATGCCGGTGGTGTCGACGCCGTGGAACGGCAGGCCGACCATGGCGCGCAGGAAGACGCGGAGCCCGGCGTCGACCTCGGCCTGCCCGTCGAGCGCCCTGATCTCGATGGTCATCGGTCGCCCGCCTCTCGGTGGCCGCCGCGGACGGCGTCGAGGATGCCCAGCTCGGCGAGGCGCTCCTGCTCGGCCTCCGACAGCGTCTGAATCGAGCCGACCCGTGCCGCGGTCTCGGGCCGGGTCGCCCGCAGGTGGAGGTAGCGGCCGAGGCCGACCAGGAGCAGCAGGAGGAACACGTAAGGCAGGTAGCGGTAGGCGCCTTCGGGGACCGGGACGAGGTTCTTGTAGATCACGTAGAGGATGCCGAGCGCGGCGAGGACCGAGACCGCCGCGCCGCCCGGGGACAGCGCCCGGATCCTGCGCAGCCACAGCGGCGTCGCGATCGCCACGAGGAGGTAGGCGAACAGGTAGGCGTAGCTGGAGACGATGCCCACGTAGACGTCCCACTGGAAGCGGCCCACGCTGTTGACGGTGCCGATCAGGCCGACGACGAAGCCGATGAGGCTGACGAGCCCTATCGCCACGTGCGGCGTGCGAAAGCCCGTGTGCACCCGTCCCAGCGCGCTGGGCAGCGCGCCCTCTCGGGCCAGTGTGAAGAGGCTGCGCGCGCCGGAGTTGATGACGGCGGAGGAGAACACGATCATCGCGGCGCCGAGCGACAGGGTGACGATGTAGTTGACCCACTCGACGCCCGCGTTCTCCGCGACGACGGGCAGCGGGGTGCTGTCGGCGTCGAGCGTGCGCGGGCCCTGGAATCCGAGTACCTCGGGATACGTCGCGAAGAGGTAGACGACGGCGAGGCCGAGGACCAGGCGCAGCACGGACCGCGAGACGTTGCGGTGCGCGTCGCGCGCCTCGTGGCCGAGTGAGGCGGCGCTCTCGAAGCCCGCGTAGGACCCGACCGCGGTGACCGCCGCGATGAGCGTCAGGTTGTCCCCGAGGTGGTCGAGGCTGAACTGGGCGGCGTCGAAGTTCGCGCCGTAATGCACGTAGGACGCGACGAGGATGACGGAGATCGCCAGCAGGGAGACGACCTCGAAGGCGAGCCCGGCCTTCACCGAGAAGCCGAGCCCCCGGTACGGGAGGTAGAAGGCCGCGGCCGAGGCGAGCACCAGCAGCAGCACCTTCACCGCCACGTGGTCGGTGTGCAGGCCGATCTCCTGGAGGAACGCGTTGAAGTAGAGGACGGCGCCGAGCACGCCGCCCGCGGCGAACCCGATGTACCCGAGGATCAGGGCCCAGCCGGTGACGAACGCCGCCACCGGCCCCAGCCCGTTGCCCGCGTAGGTGCCGAGCGACCCGGACGAGACGGTCCGGCGCGCCTGAAGGGCGATCACCGTCGCGATGAGGAAGACGAGGACGCCGCCGATGACGGCGGCCCACAGCGCGCCCTTGCCCGCGACGAGGAACAGCGATCCGGGCACGCCGGCGACGGCGACGCTGGGGGCCGCGGCGGCCAGGCCCTGGGCGAACACGCCGAGGCCGGAGACCGCGTTGGCGGGCAGTTCCCCCGCGTCGTCCCCGGGTGCCGGGGGTCTCGCGCTGAGCAGTGATTCGTCGGTGGTCATGGTGGGGCCTTTCGTTCTCGGGCACGGCGAAGACGGCTCACGGCGGAGACGGCTTGCGGGAGGGCGCGCTGCGGGAGCGCGTCAGAGGAGACCTCCGGCCCGGTCGTCAGGGCGCGATCGGTCGCGGGGGTCGGTGAGGGCGGGGCCGGGACACGGCTTCCGGGCGAGGTTCGCGGGCGGGTGGCCGGCGTCGGCGGCGCGCGGGGCTCGCCGGGCGGAGCCGCCTCCGCGACGCGGAGGCGGGAGTGGTCTGGGTCGGGAGGTCGTCATGGCCCGGTGAGCCGGTGGGCCGACTCGGTCCCCGAACGGCTCAGCCGGAACAGAGCGCGCTCGCCACGCGGCACAGGTCCACGTGGTAGCGGCTGGTCAAAGTCCCCTTAACTCGCACAAATGGAGCATAGGCAGCCCGGCCGCATGAAGTCAACTAAACCGGTAGGAATTACATGCTGTACTGCGGCGGGGCGGCCGGAGCGCCCGCGCGGCGGCGGGCGCGCGACGGTCAGCGCGATTAAGATCAGATGATTCCGCTAGAAATCGTGTGAAATACCGGCTGGAGGCTGCTTTGCCGCGTCGTCTCACCGTCCTGCCCGTGCTCGTGGCGCTCGTCGCCGCGGCGGCCTGCGCCCCGGCCGACGAGGCCACCACGGCGGCGCCTTCGGCGTCCGGGCCCGCCGCCTGCGCGAAGGAGAGCCTGCCGGTCAAGGCGTCAGGAAAGCTCACCATCGGCACGGACAAGCCCGCCTACGAGCCCTGGTTCTCCGGCGACGACCCCTCGAACGGCAAGGGGTTCGAGTCGGCCGTCGCCTACGCGGTCGCCGGAAAGCTCGGGTTCACCCAGGCCGAGGTCGAGTGGACGACGGTCGGCTTCGACTCCTCCTACGCGCCCGGCCCGAAGACCTTCGACTTCGACATCAACCAGGTCTCCATCAGCGAGGCGCGGGCCAAGGCGGTGACGTTCAGCGACGGGTACTACGACGTCGCCCAGGCCGTCGTCGGGCTGGAGAAGGGCGACTTCGCCTCCGCGACGGGCGTCGCCACGCTCAAGGACGCGAAGATCGGCGTCCAGGTCGGCACGACGTCGCTGACCGCCGTCCAGGAGCAGATCAAGCCGAGCGAGCAGCCACAGGTCTTCAACAACCAGATCGACGCGGTGAACGCGCTGAAGAACGGGCAGGTCGACGCGATCGTCGTGGACCTGCCGACCGCCTTCTACGTGACCGCCGCCCAGGTCGACGGATCGAAGATCATCGGGCAGCTTCCGGCCGCCGGCGGGACGCCCGAGCAGTTCGGGCTCGTCCTGGAGAAGGACAGCGCCCTCGTCGGCTGCCTGAACCAGGCGCTCGGCGAGCTGAAGTCGTCCGGCGACCTGGCGAAGATCCAGGATCAGTGGCTCGCCGCGTCGGCGGGCGCGCCCGTCCTCCAGTGACCGTCGTCTGGCAGAAGAGCGACCGGCAGCTGGAGCGCGAGCGGCTCCGGCGGCGCGCCGGGCGGCGGTCGGGCGCGGTCGCGACCGCCTCGACCGTCGCGGTGCTCGGGCTCGCCGGATGGCTCGTGGTGTCGTCGCCCGGCTGGCCGCGCGTCCGGGCGACGTTCTTCTCGTGGTCGGAGTTCACCGGCTCGTTCGGCGACGTGCTGAGCGGCTTCTGGGTCAACGTCCAGATCTTCCTGATCGCCGAGCCGCTCGTCCTGGTCGTCGGGCTCGCGGTGGCGCTGGCCCGGGGCGTGCGGACGCCCGCGTTCTTCCCGATCCGGGCGCTGGCCGTCGCCTACACCGACGTCTTCCGGGGCATCCCGACGATCCTGCTCGTCTACCTCGTCGGGTTCGGCGTCCCGGCGCTCAACCTGACCGGCGCGCCCTCCGACCCGATGACGCTCGGCGTCATCGCACTCGTCCTGTCGTACGGCGCCTACGTCGCCGAGGTGTTCCGGGCCGGGATCGCCTCGGTCCACCCGAGCCAGCGCGCGGCGGCCCGCTCGCTCGGGCTCGGGCAGGCGCAGACGCTGCGGTACGTGGTGCTGCCGCAGGCCGTCCGGACCGTGGTGCCGCCCCTGCTCAACGACTTCGCCTCACTCCAGAAGGACACCGCGCTGGTGGCCGTCCTCGGCGTCGTCGAGGCGCTGCGCCAGGCGCAGATCCACTCCGCGCTCACCTTCAACTACACGCCCTACCTCGCCTCGGCGCTGCTCTTCGTCCTGCTGACGGTGCCGCTCGCCCGGTTCACCGACTGGCTCGCCGCCCGCGCCGAGCGCCGCCGCGCTCCGGGAGCCCGCTGATGACCCTGCTCCGCATCGAGAACCTCTGGAAGACCTACGGGGGCCGTCCCGTGCTGCGCGGGATCGACCTCGACGTGGCACCGCACGAGGTCGTCTGCCTGATCGGGGCGTCCGGCTCGGGCAAGTCGACGCTGCTGCGGTGCGTCAACCTGCTGGACTCCGTCGACGACGGCGCGGTCTTCCTCGACGGCGCCGAGATCACCGCGGTGGACGCCGACGAGGACGCGGTGCGCCGGAAGGTGGGCATGGTCTTCCAGTCGTTCAACCTGTTCCCGCACATGACCGTTCTGGAGAACATCGTCCTCGCGCCGGTCAAGGTGCACCGCAGGCCTCGCGAGGCTGCCGTCGAAGAGGCCCGCGCCCTACTGGAGCGCTTCGGCCTGGCCGACAAGGCCGACGACTACCCGGACCGCCTGTCCGGCGGCCAGCAGCAGCGCGTGGCCGTCGTCCGCGCCCTGGCCTGCCGCCCCGAACTCCTCCTCCTGGACGAGGTCACCTCGGCCCTCGACCCCACCCTGGTCGCCGAGGTCCTCGCCCTGATCCGCGAGCTCAGGCACCAGGGCATCACCATGATCATCGCCACCCACGAGATGGCCTTCGCCCGCGAGATCGCCGACACCGTCTGCTTCCTGTCCGACGGCGTCCTCATCGAGCGCGGCGCCCCCGCGGACCTCTTCACCTCCCCCGAACACCCCGCCACCCGGGCCTTCCTCCACCACCTCCTCCCCACCGAAGGCGTCTGACGGGCTCGCGCCGCCGACCCGGGGCGACTAACCTGTCAAACAGGTAGGAATTATTCACTTAGTGAGGTGCGCGTGGAGGACGGTTTTCACCGGCGGCTCTACCAGGTGGCGGCCGGGGCCCTGTCGGAGCGGACCGCGCAGACCGAGGGGATGCGGCGGACCGAGGCGCTGTCGGGGACGACGGTCGGATCGGACCGGCTGTGGATGGGCCAGACGCTGGTGCTGCCTTCGGCGTCGTCGGGGAACCACCACCACGGGGCGTCGGAGACGGGCATCTACGTCGTCAGCGGGCGGCCCGAGTTCGTCTTCCGCGACGAGAGCGGACAGGAGGTCCGGCTGCGGACCGGGCCCGGGGACTACGTGTACGTCCCGCCGTGGGTCCCGCACCGGGAGGAGAACCCCGATCCCGACGAGGAGGCGCTGGTGGTCATCGCGCGCACCACGCAGGAGGCCGTCGTGGTGAACGTGGCGGACCTGACGTGGGTCGGGCCGGTCGCCCTCGGGGGCGGGGACTGAACCCGGGTCGCTAGGGCTCGGGCTCGTTTTCGGGGTGGGGGGTGCCGTCGAGGTCCACGGGGGTGAGCGGACGGGTGGCGGGGCCGTGCAGGACGGCGCCGTCGGGCGCGTAGCGGGAGCCGTGGCAGGGGCAGTCCCAGGTCTGCTCGGCGTCGTTGAACGCGACCAGGCAGCCCAGGTGGGTGCAGACGGCGGAGACGGCGTGCGGGCGGCCGTCGAGATCGCGGGAGACCGCCACGGGGTGGCGGCCGAAGTGGGTGACGCGGCCCTCGCCGGGACTGAGCGGGGCGGGGCCCTCGCCGGGGCGGAACGCCGCCGGGTAGTCGAGGGCGTAGTGCTTGGCGGTGTGCAGGCCGAGACCGGCGAGCGACCCGGCGGACCGCCGGATCGAGGAACGGCCCGGGTCGAAGAGGCCGGCGTACGGGGTGTCCGCGCCGGTGATGAGCTCGGTGAGCAGATGGCCCGCGACGGTGCCGTTCGTCATGCCCCAGAACCCGAAGCCCGCGGCGACCCAGAGGCGGTCGGTGAACGGGTGGTAGCGACCGATGTAGGGCAGGCGGTCCAGGGTGGTGTTGTCCTGGGAGGCCCATTGGTAGGGGAACTCCGCGATGCCGAACGCGTCGCGGCCCCAGACGGCCAGGCGGTCGAACCTGCCCTGGACGTGGTCGTCCTCACCGGGCGGATACCCCTCGCCGCCGACCAGGAGCACCGGGCCGCCTTCACCCGACGTCGCGCGGACCGTGTGGCCGCTGTCGGCGGAGATGTACATGCCGGGCGGCTCGGCCGCCGCGTCGACGGGCGCGGCCATGAGCAGGGTGCGCCGGGGCTCCAGCCGGGCGAAGTACAGGCCCCGGTCGAACACCGGGTAATGGGTGGCGACCACGACGTCGCGCGCCCGGATGTCCCCCACCGTCGTACGGACCGTCGTGCCGGACAGACCGGACAGACCGGTGGCCCGGACGCCCTCGTGGATGGTGCCGCCCGCGGCGACGAGCCGGCCGGCGAGCGCGCGCAGCCAGCGGCGCGGATGGAACTGGCCCTGTCCGGTGAAGCGGACCGCGCCCTCGACGGCGAACGGCAGCCCCGTCTCGGTGGTGAACTCCGCGGGCAGCCCCAGCGACGCCGCCGCCTCGGCCTCCTCGCGCAGTTTCTCGGCCGACGAGGCGGACTCGGCGTACACGTAGGCGTCGCGCCGCCGGAAGTCGCAGTCGACGCCCCATGCGGCGACGCGGTCGGCGATCCACTCGACGGCCCCGCTCTGCGCCCGCGCGTAGAGCTCCGCCTTCTCCCGGCCGAAAGCGCCGATGAGGTCCGCGTAGATCGCGTTGTGCTGCGCGGTGACCTTCGCGGTGGTGTGCCCGCTGACCCCTTCGGCGACCCGCGCGGCCTCCAGCACCGTCACCGACCGGCCCGCCCGCGCCAGCAGGTACCCGGCCGTCAGCCCCGCGATCCCCGCGCCGAGCACCACGACGTCCGCGTCGGCGGGCGGCCCGCCGTCCGCGCCGCCCCAGGCGGGCTCGCTCTCCACCCAGTACGACAGCTTCGCGATCCCGGCATCGGCCACCGCACACCCCCCGGATCTCCGCGGCCCTCTCCGCACCCCTTCCCCCGATATGCCGGGAAACGCTTCTCCGGCTTACAGTTCTCGCAGCCGCCGCCGCACGGTTGGGGATGGTCAATCGGGGGCCAAACTTCGGTGCGGGACGCGTCCGGGGCGTCGCGGGCGGGGATTGCGTCGGCGTGCACCTCAAGATCATTCACGTTTCCCGGATCGCGGCCGCGGCCGTGGTCGCCGCCCTGGGCGCGGCGGCGCTACCCGCCATCGCGGGAGGGTCTGCCGCCTCCGCCGCCCGGGTCGCGGCCCTCACGCTGACGAAGAGCGCCGACACCACCCGGATCACCGGAGTCGGCCAGATCGTCCAGTACACCTTCGCGGTCGCCAACAGCGGCGACGAGCAGGTCACCGCCGTCCTGGTCAGCGACCCGCTGCTGCCCGTCCTGACCTGTGTGAACAGCGTCGGCGGCCCGCTGGTCAACGGGTCGTTCTCCCTGGCCCCCGCCGCGACGGCCTCCTGCACCGCCCGGTACACCGTGACGGCCGCCGACATCGAGTCAGGCGACGAGCTGAGCAACACCGGGCACGTCGCGGGCACCGACCCCAACGGGCGGGGCGTCCAAGCCGACTCCAACACCCTCGTCATCCCCATCGTCGAGGACGATGGCGCCCTGTCGATCACCAAGAGCGCCGAACCGCTCCAGGTGCCGGGCGCGGGCTCCGTCGTCACCTACACCTTCTCGGTCACCAACACCGGCGACGAGCAGCTCACGGAAGGGGAGATCACCGACTCCCGGCTGCCGGGCTCCACCGTGTACGTCTGCACCGGGCCGAACGGCCGCGACTTCGACAACGGCGCGATCATCCTCGACCCGGCCGACACCGTCGAATGCACGGCCGAGTACACCGTGACCGCCGCCGACGCGGCCGCGGGGACCATCACCAACACCGCGACCGCCACGGCCGAGGACCCGGCCGGGCAGACCGTCACCGACGTCTCCGAGGCCGTCACCGTCCGGATCGCCGCCGCGCCCGGCGACGGGCTGACCCTGCGCAAGTCCGTCACCCCGCACCGGGTGCACCGGGCGAGGCAGCGGCTGCGGTACACGCTGCGGATCACCAACACCGGCACGACGGTCCTGAACGATGTGAGCGTGCGGGACTCCCGGGTGGCGACCGACGAGTTCACCTGCCGCATCGCGGACGGGCCCCGGCAGGAGCCCGGCGAGTTCTCCCTCCAGCCCGGCCAGACCGCCGTGTGCACGGCCCGGTACCGGGTGACCCGCGCGGACCTCCGGCACCGGGTGATCCGGAATCGGGCCCAGGCCACCGCCGTCAGCGCGATCGCGGGCCGCCAGGTCCGGTCGAACGTGGCGACCGCGGTCGTCCGCGTCGCGCACCGCCGCTGGCACCACCAGCACTGGCACCACGGGCAGTGGCACCACGGGCAGTGGCACCACAGGCCCCGGCACCACCACCACTCGTGGCTGAACGACGACTCGCGGCACGACACCGCGCCCGCCCTCTCCCGGCAGTAGCCGGACGGACCGACCGCGCCGGCCACCGGGGACTCCCCGGTGGCCGGCGCCGCGTTTCCCGCTCAGACGGTCACCGTGCGGGCGGCGCCCAAGGGAAGCCAGGTGTAGGGCCGGGCCAGCGGGGACGGGGCGTGGTCGAGGGCCTCGGTGATGGTCTCCTGCCCTTCGCTGAAGTGCTGCCAGCCCTCGTAGTGGACGGGCAGGACCGTGGTGGGCGCGAGGCCGTCGAGGAGGCGGAGGGCGTCATCGGCGCCCATCGTGTAGCGGAGCGGGCCCGTCTGCGGAAACCGGACCGCGCCCAGGTGGAGCAGCACCGTGCCGGGCCGAAGGGCGCGGGCGGCGGTGCGCAGCGCGTGGTGGACGACGGTGTCACCGGTGATCCACAGCGGCCCGTGGGCCTGCCCGGCCCAGGCGAGCGCGAAGCCGATGACGTCACCGCTGATCGGACGGCTCAGCGGCGGGCCGTGCCGGGCGGGCGTCGCGGTGAGGGTGATGGAGGGCTTGCCAGGAGCGGTCAGCACATGGGTGCCGCCGGGGCGCAGCCCGACAGTCTCCCCGCCCAGACGACGGGCTCCCGACGCCGTCGTCACGACGGTCCCGGCGCCCGGCAGGAGCGCACGCCCCGCGTCGTCGAGGTTGTCGGCGTGGTGGTCGTGGGTCAGCAGCACCGCGTCCAGCGGCGGCAGGTCGCCCACCGCGACGGCCGGACCCGTCAGCTTCCGCGACGACGTCCCCCACCCGAACCGGTAGGTCCGCCCGGGCGGGTCGAACGTCGGATCGGTGAGCAGCCGCCACCCTCCGACCTCGATGAGAACTGTCGGGCCGCCGATATGAGTGAACTTGACGTCGGTCATGTAACGCTCCGGGGGGTCTGTCGCCTAACGCGTGCCTCGAAGCTAGACCGCCGCCCCTCCCCCCGGCATCGGTCACCTGACTGCACCTCGGCACCGCCTACCCGGCGCCGCGCCCGCGCCGTCCTAGGGTTGGGGGGTGGACATCACCATTCATACGACCGCGCTGCCGCACGTCGACCCGGAGGAGTCGCTGGCGTTCTACCGGGACGCGCTCGAGTTCGAGGTGCGCAGCGACGTCGGGCAGGGGACCATGCGGTGGATCACCGTCGGTCCGGCGGGGCAGCCCGGGACGTCGATCCTGCTGGCGCCGCCCGCCGCGGACCCCGGGATCACCGAGGACGAACGGCGCGTCATCGCCGAGATGATGGCCAAGGGCACCTACGGGTGGCTGCTGCTCGCCAGCCGGGATCTCGACGGCACGTTCGCGAAGGTGCGGGACCGGGGCGGCGAGGTCGTCCAGGAGCCGACCGAGCAGCCTTACGGGACCCGCGACTGCGCGTTCCGCGACCCGGCGGGCAACCTGATCCGCATCCAGGAGGCGCGCTGAGCCGACCGGTCAGGAATCGAGAAGCCCCGGGCAGGGGGCCGAGCCTAACGTTGAGGACATGACCTCACTGGAAACCGTGATCCTCGAAGTGGCCGATGTCGAGGCCGCCGACCGTTTCTACACCGCCTTCGGCGTCGCCGACCGGGTGCGGCTGCGCGCCTCGACGGCGGCGACGTCGGGCTTCCGCGGCTTCACCCTGTCCCTGACCGTCTCCCAGCCCGCCAACGTGCGCGCCTTCTTCGACGCGGCGGTCGCCGCCGGGGCGACCGTGCTCAAGCCGGCCGCGAAGTCCTTCTGGGGCTATGGCGGCGTCGTCCAGGCCCCGGACGGGACGATCTGGAAGATCGCCTCGTCGTCGAAGAAGGACTCCGGGCCCGCCGCCCGGGAGATCGACGCGTTCGTCCTGCTCCTCGGCGTCGCCGACATGGCCGCGACCAGGGAGTTCTATGTCGGGCGGGGCCTGACCGTCGCCAAGAGCTTCGGCCGCAAGTACTGCGAGTTCGACAGCGGGCCCGTCAAGCTCGCCCTCTACGGCCGCCGCGCCCTCGCCAAGGACGCCGGCGTGCCGAACGACGGCGCAGGCTCGCACCGACTCGTGCTCACCGGCGCCGAGGCCCCGTTCACCGACCCGGACGGCTTCCCGTGGGAGGCCGCGTCCCTTACCCCCGCGCCGTGACGCCCGCGCCGTCGGCCGGTCCCGCGGGACCGGCCGACGGGTCAGCGCGTCAGGCGCCCGCGAAGTCCGCGGTGCGGATGGAGCCGTCGAGGCGGTCCACGCCGACCGTCGAGCAGCCGTAGGACGTGGCGACGACGCCGTTCTCGGGGACCGCGGTCAGATCGACCCGGCCGCCCTTCATCAGGCCGTCGGTGATCCCGCCCCTGCCGAGGGTGAGCGCGCTGAGGTCGCCCTTCCAGGTGGCGGCGGTGAACGCGGAGCGCTCGCCGGTGTTCCAGGTGATGGCGCCGCGCCCGGAACCGTCCCTGACGTGGACGTTCGCGTGGGTGACGTCGCAGGCCGCCTTCCCCGTCGCCTTGAGCGTCATCCGCCCGCTGGTGATCTTCGGATGCGCGACGGACTCGCACGCCTCCAGATCGATCGCCCCCGTGAACGTCGTCGCCTTCTCCCCCTCCAGCACCACCGACCGGATCGGCGGACTCACCTCCATCCGATAAGTCCCGGTGCACGACACATCCCCCAGCCGCACCCGCGCCTCCGCATGCCCCGGCGCGCCGAGCCCGACGACGAGCGGACCGGCCACCACAAGCCCGCCCCACCCCCACGAACGCAGCCCCATGAAAGCCCCTTCCCCTCAACTCTCGACCACTGAGGGTCCATCCCTAACGCCCCCCGCCCCCACCCCGAGCCCCTTCCACGATCCCCAAAGCCCCCCTTGCCCAACCTTTGCCCGACCACCCGCCTTTACACAGTAAGTTCCCGCCCGCCCAGCCGACCCCGCTGAGCTTCGACCGCGTCGTACACCACGACCTCGCTCGATGCGCCGCTGCCCGTCGCCGCTCGGGCATCCCCTCGACCGCCACAGCCCACTTCAAGTGGTCGTCACCCGTCGAGGTCGACCACATCGGCGACCACGCAGCCTCGCGCAGTGAGAGGTCGGGCTCGTCCTCCCTCGTGCCTTCCAGAGACCGGGTGAGCACCGGCTGTTTCGGGGGCGGCGGGGGTGGGGGTGGGCTCCCCTATGCTGGTGCGGCCCCCTGATCAGACGACGTCCGGAGTTGTCATCGCCAGCCGTCTCGTCCGCCGTGAGAGCGTCGGAATCCTGTGCTTCGCCGTCGGTACGGCGTTGGTGTACTCGCTGCTCGCCCTCGTGCGGTTCTCGACGGGGCGGACGCGGTCATGGGATCTGGTCATCTTCGACCAGGCCGTGCGCGCCTACAGCGGGTTCGGCGCGCCCATCACGCCGATCAAAGGGGTGCGGGCCGGGTTCGGGGTCGACTACAACCTGCTGGCCGACCACGTCTCCCCGATCATCGCGACGCTGGGGCCGCTCTACTGGATCCACGACGGGCCCGCGACCCTGCTCGTCGCGCAGGCCGTGCTGCTGGCGCTCGCGGTCGTGCCGCTGTGGGTCGTCACCCGGCGGATCCTCGGAAGCACGGCGGCCTGGTGCGCGGCGGTCGCGTACACGATCGCCTGGCCCGTCGCCGAGGCGCTGTGGGTCGACTTCCACGAGACCGCCTTCGCGCCCCTCCTGTACTTCTGGATGTTCGAGCGGTGGCAGGCGGGCCGGAGGTGGCAGGCGCTGGCGCTGTGCGTCCCGATCCTGCTCATCAAGGAGGACGCCGGACTCCTCGTCGCGGGGTTCGGGCTGTACCTGCTCACCCAGCGGGGCGAGCGCAGGTGGGCGCCCGCGTTCGTCGTCCCGGGGCTCGGCTGGGCGGTTTTCGCTTCGCGGGTCGTCGTGCCGCACTTCGGCGGCGACCCCGACTACTACTGGGGCTACGGCGGGCTCGCCGACTCCTTCTCCGGGATCGCGCTGAAGGCGTTCACGCACCCGTGGGACATCGCGACGACGCTCGTCACCCCCTCGACGAAGGCGTGGACGGTCCTCCTCCTGCTGCTGCCGTTCCTGTTCGTCTGCCTGCGCTCGCCGCACATCCTGGCGGCCGTCCCGCTGCTGGCCGAGCGGATGCTGTCCGACCGGTGGCCGAACTGGTGGAGCACGGACTTCCACTACAACGTGTACATCCTCGCCCCGCTCTTCCTCGCCGCGGTCGACGGCGCGAGCAAACTCCCCCGGCTGCGCGCCGCGCGTTGGTGGCCGCCCGCCCTTGTCGCCGCTTCCGCGGCCCTCCTCCCGACGACGCCCCTCCCCCACCTCGTCTCCCCGGCGTTCTACCGCACCCCCGACCACACGGTGGCCGCCAAGGCCGCCGCCGAGCAGATCCCCGACGGCGCCACCGTCGACGCCGTCAGCTCGGTAGGCCCCTACCTGTCTTCCCGCGCCGTCGTCCTCCTCTGGGACAGCGCCCCCCACCCCGCCGAATGGGCCATCGTCGACACCTCCCGCCTCCAGACCCCCTTCCAGGACCTCCCCACCCAGCAGAAGGCCGCCGCCGCGCTCCTCGCCCACTGCACCCCCACGTGGGAACGCGACGGCTACCAGGTCCTCGCATGCGACCGGACCGAGCTCCCCTGACGGCGCGTCGAGACGGCGCAGGACGCGGCTCAGCGGGGGTTGTCCTCAAGGTAGGCGAGGACGGCGCGGACTCGGCGGTGGCCGGAGTCGGCGGGGCTGAGCCCCAGTTTGGCGAAGATGTTGCCTATGTGCTTGTGGACCGCGTTGTCGGAGACGCGCATGCGGGTCGCGATGGCTGCGTTGTCGTGGCCCTGCGCCATGAGGGCGAGCGCCTCGCGCTCGCGGGGGGTGAGGGCGTCCAGCGGGTCGCCGGCGCGGCGTGCGATGAGCTGGGCCACCACCTCGGGGTCCATGGCGGTGCCGCCGGCCGCGACGCGGCGCAGCGCGTCGACGAACTCCGACACCCGGCCGATGCGGTCCTTCAGAAGGTAGCCGATGCCGCCGCGGCCGTCGGCCAGGAGCTCGCCCGCGTACTCGCGCTCGACGTACTGCGACAGCACCAGGACCGGGAGCGCGCCGTGCTCCCTGCGGGCCCGCAGCGCGGCGTGGATCCCCTCGTCGCGGAACGACGGCGGCAGCCGCACGTCGACGACGGCGATGTCGGGGCGGTGCGCGGCGACGGCGGCGAGGAACGACTCGCCGTCGGCGGCGACCGCCGCGACCTCGCAGCCCTTCGCCGCGAGCAGCAGTTCCAGCCCGCCGGCCAGCAGCACGTTGTCCTCGGCGATCACGACCCGCACGAAGCCTCCTCAGACGGTCACGGCGCGCACGGCACCCGGACGGTGAGCGTGGTAGGGCCGCCCGGCGGGCTGTCGAGGCGGACCGTGCCGTCCAGCGCCGCGACCCGCCTGCGGATCCCCGCGATGCCGGTGCCGCGCGCCTCGGCGGCGCCGCCCCTGCCGTCGTCGGTGACCTCGACGGCCAGGACGTCGCCCGCCCGCTCGATCCGGACGGCGGCCCGGGTGGCGGCGGCGTGCTTCGTCACGTTCGTGAGGGCCTCGGCGATCACGAAGTAGGCCACCGCCTCGACACTCGCCGGAAGCGCGCCCGGGTCGGCGAGGTCGACGCGGACCGGCACGCCCGAGCGGGCGGCGAGCGCCGCGAGCGCCCCGTCGAGCCCGCGGTCGGCGAGGATCGGCGGGTAGATCGTCTGGAGCACCGAGCGGAGTTCGACCATCGCCTCCTCCGCGGTCTCGTGCGCCTGGGCGAGCAGCGCCGCCACCGGGCCCTGATCGTCGGCGAGCGACTCACGCGCCAGGCCGAGTTGCAGCGCGATCGTCACCAGGCGCGCCTGCGTCCCGTCGTGCAGGTCGCGTTCGATCCGCCTCAGCTCCGCGCCGTGGGCGTCGACGACGCCGACCCGGCTCCGGGTCAGCACCTCGACGCGCGCGGCGAGTTCCTCGCGGGCCGGCCAGGCGAGCAGCACCACGCACATCCGCGCGTGCAGGCGGGCCGGCACCGGGAGCACCCACCTGGCCGCCGCGCCGAGGACGGCGATCTGGACAACGCCGCCCGCCAGCGCGGTCGGCCAGTCGCCGACCTGGACGTCGAAGACGGAGAAGAGGCTCGGGCGCGCGTCGAGCGGAAACGCCCACCAGAGCGTCAGGACGACGGCGGCGACCAGGAGGTTGCCCAGGCACAGCAGGGCCGCCAAGCCGAGCGTGAACCCCGCGCCGATGTGCGCGAGGGCCCAGGCGAGGTTCCGCCGGTGGGCCCGCTGCCCGCCGACCGGGACGCCGAGCAGCCTTCCGGCCCGCCGAAGGTGCCCTCCCGCCCAGCGCCGCGCGAACCGCGGCGCGAGCAGCAGCACGGGCAGCGCGAGGGCCGTGGCCACGGCGGTGCCGAGCACGCCCAGCAGGTAGGCCGAACCCGGGAACACCCGCATGCGCACCTCCCGTCGACGGGATCATTATTTCGCCCCCGGACCCCGGCGGGCACTACAGCAGGCTGTACCAACGCACGTGCGGCCCGCTGTATCGTGCGCGGGCCTCCTGCCGAACTAGCGTCCCCGGCCATGAAGTGGACCCGCAGAAGCCTCGTCCCGGCGCTCGCCCTGATCGCCGCGTCCGCCGCCGTCGTGCCCCTCGCCAGGGCAGAGAGCCCCGCACCGCCGCTGGAATGGAAGGCGTGCGCCCAAGGCTCCGACGACACCGTCGGCGGCGAACTCGACCGGGCGGGCGCGCGGTGCGCGGAACTCACCGTCCCGCTCGACCACGCCGATCCCGGCGGCCGCACGCTCACCCTCGCGCTGTCCCGCCTGCCCGCCGCCGACCGCGCCCACCGCATCGGCTCCCTGCTCCTCAACAGCGGCGGCCCCGGCGAGCCCTCGCTGGGCATGCCCCTCCCGGTGCGCGCCGCCATGAAGGACGTCGCCGACCGCTACGACCTGATCGGCCTGGATCCGCGTTTCGTCGGACGCAGCACCCCGCTCGACTGCGGCTGGCCCGTCGGCATGTGGATCCGCTCGGCGGGCCCGACCCGCGCCGGGTTCGACGAGCAGGTGGCGCTCCAGCGCGACCTCGCCGAGCGGTGCGCCGCCCGCCACGGCGACGTGCTCCCTTACGCCAACACACGCGACACGGCCCGTGACCTCGACGTCGTGCGCCGCGCTCTCGGAGAGCGCCGGATCTCCTTCCTCGGCTACTCCTACGGCGCCTACCTCGGCGCGGTCTACACCCAGTTGTTCCCCGGCCGCACCGACCGCGCCGTCTTCGACAGCGCGGGCGACCCGGACACGTGGGGTCCCCTGGCCACGCGGGGCACCGAGGACGAGGCGGAACGCGCGCTGCGCGGCTGGGCCGACTGGGCCGCCCAGCGCCACGACGCCTACGGCCTCGGCACCACGCCCGCCCGCGTGCTCGCCACCGTGAACGCGATCGTCGCCGCCGCGGAGGACCGGCCGCTGCGCGTCGGCGACCACGAGGTGGACGGCCAGGTCGTCCCCTACCTCCTGTCCACGGGTTCGGGAGACGACAGGCCCGAGGCCCGTGCGTCCTTCTCCGCCATGGTCCGGACCCTGAACCGGGCAGCGCACCGCAGACCCGCCGAGCCCGGCCCCGAACTCGACGGCCTCCTCGCGTTCGTCCTGACCAGCGCCGGATCCTCGGCGGCGAGCCCGACCGCCGCGATCGTCTGCGGCGACCGCGCCGCCCCCACCGACCCGGACTCCTATTGGACCGCGGTCCAGCGCAGCCGCGCCCGCCACCCCGTCTTCGGCCCGCTCAAGAACAACCTCTGGCCGTGCGCCTTCTGGCCGACCCGGCCGCGCGAACCGCTCACCCGCGTCGCCAACCGCACCCCCGCCCTGATCATCTCCGCGACCGGCGACACCGCCACCACCTACGCCGGCAGCCAGGCGCTGCACCGCGCCCTCCCCGGCTCCCGCCTCCTCACCCTCCGCGACACCACCGCCCACGGCCTCTACGGCGAATACGGCAGCGCCTGCGTGGACACCGCGGTCAACGCCTACCTCGCCACCGGCGTCCTGCCCCCTGCCGACCGGACCTGCGCCCCTTAGCCGCGACCTCGACCCGCGGTGGCCGCGTGGACGGGGCCGCCCGTCTACTCGACGCGCGGCCCCGTCCACGTGCCCGCTCACGGGCTCGGGCTGCGGTGCTCCAGGAGGAGGACGTCGCGCCAGCGGCCGTGGTGGCGGCCGAGGCGTTCGCGGGTGCCCACGACGCGGAAGCCGGCGCGTCGGTGGAGGGCCAGGCTCGCGGAGTTCTCGGGGAAGATCCCGGATTGGACCGTCCAGATCCCGGCGGACTCCGTGGAGGCGAGCAGGGCGGTGAGGAGGGCGCGGCCGACGCCTTGGGCGCGGGCCTTCGGGCCGACGTAGACGGAGTGCTCGACGACGCCGGAGTAGGCGCAGCGGTCGGAGACGGGGCTGACGGCGGCCCAGCCGAGGACCGCGCCGTCCGGGGCGAGGGCGACGAGACGGTGCGCGGGGAGCCGTCCGGCGTCGAACTCCTCCCAGGTCGGGGCGGTGGTCTCGAAGGTGGCGTCGCCCTCGTCGATGCCCGCCTGGTAGATGGCCAGGACGTCGGCGGCGTGCTCGGGGAGCATCGGGACGATCCGGGGCACGCCGAGGTCGGCGAGGAGGCCGCGGACGCGGTGTTCGATCTCGTCGCGGATCGGGCGGACCGCGTCGACGCCCTGACCGGCCGGATCTTCGAGGGTCCAGTCCAGGTAGGTCTTGCCGGGGAAGACGGGGCAGGCGTCTCCGCAGCCCATCGTGACGCACACGTCGGAGGCCTGGACGGCGTCGCGGGTGAGGACCTTCGGGGTCTCGGCGGACAGGTCGATCCCCACTTCGGCCATGGCCGCCACGACCGCCGGGTTGACCGAGGCCGCGGGCGCCGACCCGGCGGAGCGGACCTCGACGGCGCCGCCCGACAGGCGGGCCAGGTACGCCGCGGCCATCTGGGAGCGGCCCGCGTTGTGGACGCACACGAACAGGACGGTGGGCCTACCGGGCATCGGCGGGGCTCCCTTCGGTGAAGCGGCGCCGCCAGGCGAGCGCCACGTAGACCAGTCCGACAAGGACGGGCACTTCGATGAGCGGCCCGACGACCCCGGCGAGCGCCTGCCCCGAGGCGACGCCGAAGGTGCCGATCGCGACGGCGATGGCCAGCTCGAAGTTGTTGCCCGCGGCGGTGAAGGCGAGGGTCGCGGTCCTGTCGTAAGGCAGGCCGATGGCTTTGCCGAGCGCGAACGTGCCGAACCACATGACGGCGAAGTAGCCGAGCAGGGGCAGCGCGATCCGTGCGACGTCCCAGGGCCGCGCGGTGATGGCGTCGCCCTGCAGCGCGAACAGGACCACGATCGTGAACAGCAGCCCGTACAGCGCCCAGGGCCCGATCTTCGGCAGGAACCGCGTCTCGTAGGCGTCCCTGCCAAGGCGACGCTCACCCAGACGACGGGTGAGGAATCCCGCGACGAGCGGGACGCCGAGGAACACCAGGACGTTCCCGGCGATCGACCACGGCGAGATGTCGAGGGACTCGCCTTCGCCCAGGCCGAGCCACCCGGGCAGCAGGTCGAGGTAGAACCAGCCGAGCAGGCCGAAGGCGACGACCTGGAACACCGAGTTGAGCGCGACGAGGACGGCGGCGGCCTCCCGGTCGCCGCACGCCAGGTCGTTCCAGATGATCACCATGGCGATGCAGCGGGCGAGGCCGACGATGACGAGGCCGGTGCGGTACTCGGGCTGGTCGGGCAGGAGCAGCCAGGCGAGCGCGAACATGACGGCGGGGCCGACGAGCCAGTTCACCGCCAGCGACGCCGCCATGAGCCGCCGGTCTCCGGTGACGGCGTCGAGCCGGTCGTAGCGGACCTTCGCCAGCACCGGGTACATCATCACCAGCAGCCCGACGGCGATCGGCAGCGAGATCCCGCCGAGCTCGACCTTCGCCAGCGCGTCGCCCAGGCCGGGCACCGCGCGGCCGAGCCCGAGCCCGGCGGCCATCGCCGCGAGGATCCACACCGCGAGGTACCGGTCGGTGAACGAGAGCCGGGCCGGGGCCTCCTGCGCGGCGACCGCGGTCACGGGCGGGCCTCGGGGGTCGGCGAGCCCTGCCGGGTGAGGACCGCGGCGAGCCGGTCGGTGGTCTCGGGGATCAGGCGGTAGTACACCCAGGTGCCGCGCCGCTCGCCGTCGATCAGGCCGGCTTCACGCAGCAGTTTGAGGTGGTGCGAGATCGTCGGCTGGGACAGGTCGAAGGCGGGCGTCAGGTCGCAGACGCACACCTCGCCGCCCGCGCGGGAGGCGATCATCGACAGCAGTTGCAGCCGGACGGGGTCGCCCAGCGCCTTGAACACCCGGGCGAGGTCCGCCGCCTCTTCGGCCGCCAGCGGCGCCGTCAGGAGACCGGGGCAGCAGGCGTCCGCGCCGTCGCGGCCGACGACCCGCAGCTCTTGTTTCGACATTCTTCTATATTGACGTATCTCGATCCAGCGTGCAAGTCTAGATAGACAGACATCGATACAACAACCTAGAGACAACAACGTCGAGGAGATCGTCATGTCCCGCGTCCAGCTCGCCCTGCGCGTCGCCGACCTCGAAGGCTCCATCGCCTTCTACACCAGGCTCTTCGGCACCGGACCCGCGAAGGTCCGGCCCGGCTACGCCAACTTCGCCATCGCCGCGCCTCCCCTCAAGCTCGTCCTCCTCGAAGGCGCGGAGGGGGAGCCGACCCGGCTCGACCACCTCGGCGTCGAGGTCGAGACCACCGCCGAGGTCGCCGCCGCCACCGCCCGGCTCGCCGAGTCGGGCCTCGCGACGTTCGAGGAGAGCGACACGTCGTGCTGCTACGCCCTCCAGGACAAGGTGTGGGTCACCGCGCCCGGCGCCGAGCCGTGGGAGGTCTACACGGTCAAGGCCGACGCCGACACTCTCGGCAAGAGCGCCGACGGCGCACCCCAGGCCTGCTGCACCACCACGGAGGCGGCCCCGGACGAGTCGGCCGACGCCGGGTGCGCCTGCGGGACGAAGTAGGGCGCCGACGCCTGATTTCTCCGGCGCGGGCTTGTAAGTAAGTACTTATTGGAGTTCACTGGGAAGCCACCCGCTATTCGAGGAGCGATCCAATGACGACGAGCACACAGGCCCCGCCGGAATTGCGCACCTTCGGGCCCGGATCCGTCCTGTGGGAGGAGTTCGGGCTGTGGACGTCGGCGTTCGCCGGGCAGAGCGCCTTCATCCTCCAGGTGATGCACCCGTCGATCGGCACCGTGGTGGACCAGCTTTCGAGCTTCCGGCGCGACCCCGTCGGACGGGCCCGGCGCAGCTTCGCCTCGGTCCAGACGTGGATCTACGGCGGCCGGACCGCGATCGAGGAGGGGCAGCGCCTCCGCGAGATGCACAAGGACCTCAAGGCCGTCGACGAACACGGCACCACCCACCACGCCCTGGCCGGCGAGCCGTGGGCGTGGGTCCACCTCACCGGGTTCAACGCCGCCGCGTCGGCCGCCCGGTACTTCGACCCCGCCAAGTGGACCGACGCGTACGCCGAGCAGGTGTACGCCGAGTTCCTCGACCTCGGGCGCATCCTGCGCGTCCCCGAGCGGCTGCTGCCCCCGACCGTCGCGGACTACTGGACCTACTTCGACGACATGGTGGAGAACGTCCTCATCGACCACCGCGTCGCCCACGACGTCCTGGACATGATGGACAAGGTGCCGCCGAACGTCCCGCCGAGGCTCCGGCCCGTCCTCGCCCCGCTGCACCGGGGCGCGGGCTCCCTCGGCCGCCTCGTCGCCACCGGGACCCTCCCGCCCGCCGCCCGCGAGAAGCTCGGCCTGAAGTGGAGCGCGTCCGACGAGATCGCCCTCAAGGCCGTCGGCCGGGCCATCTCCCGCACCACGCCGCTGCTGCCCGAGCGCGTCCGCTACATGCCCATCGCCTACCAGGCCCGCAAGGCCGCCCGCGCGAACGACCGCCTCGCCCGGACCCTCGCCACCCGCCCGCTCTAGCGACGGCGCGACCGGTCCCGCAGGCCGCCCCTCGTACAGGGCGCGTATCCGGGGACGCCTCTCCCCCTGCGCGAGGCGTCCCCGGGACGTGCCGATCCTGCACGGCGCCGCGCGCCCCCGCATGCGGACGCGCCGGGGAGTCTCCGCTTCGAAAACATCCGCTTCCTGGAATACCCCCTAGGGGTATATTGTTCGGCAGTCCTGTCGGGCTGCGGAAGGAGCGGATGTGGAGCACGGGCACAGAGCAGGGGCGTCCTGGGGGATGGCGGCGAGGGCCACCCTGCACTGCCTGGTGGGATGCGCGATCGGCGAGATCGTCGGGATGGCGGTCGGCACGGCGCTGGGGTGGGGGAACGCGCCCACGATGGTCCTGGCGATAGCGCTGGCGTTCGTGTTCGGGTACTCGTTCACGCTGTTCGCGGTGCTGCGCGCCGGGCTGGGCCTGAAGGACGCGGTCAAGGTGGCGCTCGCCGCCGACACGGTGTCCATCGCGGTGATGGAACTCGTCGACAACGCCGTCATCGCCGTCACGCCCGGCGCGATGGACGCGCACCTCGACGACGGCCTCTTCTGGGCGGCCCTCCTCGGCGGCTTCGTCGTCGCCTTCGCCGTCACCACCCCGGTCAACAAGTGGCTGATCGGCCGCGGCAAGGGCCACGCCGTCGTCCACGGCCACCACTAGCCGTCCGATCTCAGATCGTGAAGGCGAGATGGGCGAGGACACGGGCGGCGAGGTCGCGGTCCCCGGCCAGCTCCACCGCGTCGGTCGAGGCGGGGCGGCCCGCGCACAGGCGCAGGAAGAGCGAGGAGGAGAGGCGGAGCGTCGAGGTCGGCGGCTCCTCCGGGGCGGGGATGAGCTGGGCGCGACCGTCCACCTTGACGGTCAGGGCGCGCCGCATCGGGCCGGTGAGGTCGATCAGGACGCTGCTGCCGTCCGGGGCCGCGGCGCGCTTGCCGATGACGTACCCCATCGACAGGGACGCCTCGGTGAGGGCGGCCTCCGCGGCGGGGCCGTGCTCGTTCCCGGGGGCGCCGAGCGCGGCGCGGATGTCCTGCTCGTGGGTCCAGCAGTCGTAGATCCGGATCTGCATGAACCTGCCGTAGGTCGCCTGGCCCGCGGGCGTCCAGCTCGGCGCGGCGAAGTCCGCCTCGGACATCGCGGCGAGCGCCGCGGCCCGCCGCGCGGTGATCTCGCGGAACCCGGCGAGCATCCCGGCGGGCTCGGTGTCCCGCAACGCCTCGACCCACTGCTCGTTGAAGGCCGCGATGTCGTTGCGCACGTGCGGCAGCGCCTTGACGTCCACGCCGGTCTCGGGCACCGGGTCCCCGGCGAGCATCGCCTCGGTGCCGATGAGATGGGCGACGACGTCCGTCACCCGCCAGCCGGGAAGGCAGGTCGGCAGCGCCCACTGCTCGGGCGAGAGACCGTCGAGCAGGGCGTCGAGCGCCGCCCACTCGCCGACGAGCGCGTCGACCACCTGCTGCTTGCCTGCTTCGACGTTCATGCGGCACCGCCTGTCCGGGCTGGGGGTGGGAACCCGATGACTCTAGAGCCTCGGCCCCGTCGCGAGCCCCCCGGGAACGCACAACGGCCCTTCGCCTCCTGTGGTGGAGGCAAGGGCCGTCGGGGTGGTGAGCGGCGCCGCTTCCGGCGCTGGTTCCGGTCAGGTGCCTGCGGTGGCCTCCACACGGACCGGCTCGGGCGCCGTCTCGGGCTTGCGGCCCGCGCGGTCGGCGGGGATGAGCGCGGCGATGGCGGCGGCGACGAGCGCGACGCCGCATCCGATGATCAGGCCGGTGCGGAACCCGTCCTCGGAGGTGAGCGTGTGGCCGCCGACGTCCACCGTCATGTGCGCGAGGACGACGCCGATGACCGCGGCGCCGGTGGACGTGCCGAGTGCGCGCATCAGCGTGTTGAAGCCGTTGGCCGCGGCGGTCTCCGAGACCGGGACCGAGCCCATGATGAGCGCGGGCATGGCCCCGTAGGCGAGGCCCACACCGCCGCTGGTGATCATGACGACGAGCATGATGCCCCAGGCCCACTGCATGAGCGGGAACGAGACGGCGTAGCCGGCGGCGACGACCAGCACTCCGGCGACGAGGGTGAACTTCGGGCCGCGGCGGTTGGTGAGCTTGCCGCCGAGCGGCGAGACGACCATCATCATGAGGCCGCCGGGCGCCATCCACAGGCCCGCGGCGAGCATCGACTGGCCGAGGCCGTAGCCGGTGGCGGACGGGAACTGCAGCAGCTGCGGCATGATGAGCATGCTCGCGTACATCCCGACGCCGACGAAGATCGACGCGATGTTGGTGACGAGCACCCGGGGCCGGGCCGTGGTCCGCAGGTCCACGAGCGGGTCGTGGATGCGCAGTTCCGCGAAGCCCCAGCCGAGCAGGATCACGACGGCCGCGGCGAACAGGCCGACGGTCGTCGCCGAGCCCCAGCCCCAGTCGGCGCCCTTGGAGACGGCGAGCAGCAGGCAGACGAGCCCGGCGCCCAGGCCGAGCGCGCCGACGTAGTCGAACTTCTGGCCCTTGGCCGCGGCGGGGACGTCGGGGATGACGAGGTGGACCGTGACGGCGATGAGCACCGCGAGCGCTGCGGAGCCCCAGAACAGCACGCGCCAGTTGGCGTACTGGGCGACGGCGGAGGCGATCGGCAGGCCGAGCGCGCCGCCGATGCCCATCGACGCGCTGACCAGCGCGATCGCGGAGCTCAGCCGCTCGGTGGGCACGACGTCGCGCAGCAGCGCGATGCCGAGCGGGATCATGCCCATGCCCATGCCCTGCAGACCGCGTCCGACGATCATCGGCAGGAGCGAGGACGACAGCGCGCACAGCACCGAGCCGCCGATGAGCGGGATCGTGCACAGCAGCAGCATCCTGCGCTTGCCGACCATGTCACCGAGCCGCCCGGTGACGGGCACGCACACCGACGACACGAGCAGCGTGATGGTGATGACCCACGCCGCGTTGGCGGCGGAGGTGTGCAGGAGCTGCGGAAGTTCCGCGATGAGCGGCGTGACCAGCGTCTGCATGATGGCCGCGACCGTCCCCGCCAGCGCCAGCGTGGCGATGACGGCGTTGGCGCGGACCGGAGGTCGGGAACGGTTCAATCCATGACTCCTTGAATGGGGGAAGCAGTATGCACGATGCACGGATTATGCATGGTGCACATGAACAGAACCCCGCGAACGCCGTCAGAGTGACGAAGGCGACTCCGCAGCGGTCGGCCGCGCGGCCTGAGGCGCCGGGGTGAACGGCGGCGTGAACTCCGGCGCCGCCTGGCGCACAGACTTCATCCCGGGACGCGGGCGCCCCAAGCCGGGCCCCGTGAGTGCGGGCCGACTGTCAGCGGCCGCGGAGGAGTCTCGCCTTGAGGGGGGTGAAGGGCGGGCGGACGAAGGCGGCGAGGTCAGGGCCGGGGAGGCGGCGGAGGACCGCGCGCTCGTGGCTGAACGTCCGGACGGTGTGCTCGCCGTGGTAGGCGCCCGTGCCGCTCGGGCCGACGCCGCCGAAGGGGAGGGCGGGGACGCCGAGCTGGACCATGACGGCGCCGAACGCGACGCCGCCGGAGGACGTCCCGGTGAGGAACGCCTCGCGGACTTCGGCGCGCTTGGTGAACCCGTAGAGGGCGAGGGGCTTGGGGCGGGCGTTCACGAACGCGACGGCGGCGCGGTGGTCGGGCACGGTGACGATCGGCAGGATCGGGCCGAAGATCTCCTCGCGCATGACGGGCGAGTCCGCGGCCACGTCCAGGAGGACCGTCGGGGCGACATAGCGCGCGGCGACGTCGGCGGTGCCGCCCGCGACGGCGCGGCCGGAGTCCAGGAGCGCGGCGAGCCGTGCCGCGTGCCGTTCGTTGACGATCCGCCCGTAGTCGGGCGACTTGCGGGGTTCGGTCCCGTAGTACTCGGTGATGGCCTCGGCGACCGCCGCGGCGAGGGCGGGCGCGAGGTCCGGCGTGGTGAGCACGTAGTCGGGCGCGACGCAGGTCTGCCCGCAGTTCGTGAACTTCCCCCACGCGATGGTCCGCGCCGCTTTCTCCAGCGGATAGGAGCCGTCGACCCAGACGGGCGACTTGCCGCCGAGTTCGAGGGTGACGGGCGTCAGGTGCCGGGCCGCCGCCGCCATGACGATCGACCCCACGGCGCCGTTCCCGGTGTAGAAGATGTGGTCGAAGGGATGCTCCAGAAGCCGGGTCGTCTCCTCGACGCCGCCTTCGACGACCTGCACGGCCTCCCCGTCGAGGTACTCCGGGACGAGTTCGGCGACGAGGCGCGCGCACTTCGGGGCGAGTTCGCTGGGTTTGAGCACGACCGCGTCGCCCGCCGCGAGCGCCCCGATGAGCGGGAGGAACAGCAGGTGGAACGGGTAGTTCCAGGGTCCGACGATGAGCACGGTGCCGAGCGGCTCCCGCCGGATCGACGCCCGGCTCGGCCCGAGCATCCACGAGGTCCGCACGCGCCGCTCCCTGGTCCACCGCCGCAGGTTGCGGAGCGCCATCCGCCCTTCCCGCACGACCGCGTCGACCTCGGTGAAGTACGCCTCGACGCCGTTCTTGCCGAGGTCGTCGTGCAGTGCCTCCTCGATCCGACCGGACTCCTCCTGCACCAGCCGGAGCAGCCCCTCGATCTGCGCCCGCCGCCAGGCGAGCGGTCTGGTCCGCCCGTCCGCGAACGCCGCCTTCGCCTCCTCGACCTTGGCGTCCTCAAGGCGACCCGCGGCCGCACCCTTCGCATCACCTGACATTGTGACCTCCGCCACCCACAACAGAACGCCGGCCGCCGGACGTCAAGGCCCAAGAACCGATGCGTCGATCAGCGCGCGGCCGACGGGACGCGTCGGCACCGGACACGCCGCGCGGTGTCACGGTGGGTGACGAGATCTTGTGGAAACGTGAGGCGACCTGCCGACCGACTCGACCGGAGCCTCCCTTGCGCGTTCGCCGCCTTGCCCTGCTCGTCTCCCTCCCGCTGTCGTGCGCGCTGCTCGCGGCGGTCCCGACGGCGGCCTCGGCCGCGACCGGCACGCTGGGCCTTTCCGGGAGCGTGGGCGAGCACGAGGTCGTGAATCCCGCGCCGGGATGCCATCCGATGCCGATGAGCTATGTCCGGCTCGTGGTGAACCACACGGACAAGGACATCACGTTCTTCCCCGAGCCCGACTGCAAGGACCGCCCCGTCCCGCAGTCGTTCACCGTCGCGGCCGACTACCTGCGCAGGTCAGGCAGCCTCGCCCTGTCCTACCGGGTCCCCGAGTAGCCTGCCCGCCCCGGACGGATCGACCGCCTCACGGCGCGGCCGGGCCGCTTCTGAGACCTCCGGGGGCCGGCCCGCTCCCGGGCCTTTCCCGTCCCATGGGGAGCCCGGGGGTTTTCTCTCCACCGAAATGTGGGAATTCAGCCCTTTATGAGGCTTATGCGGCTTCCTGGGGTCTACCGACCGCGACGTGACACCCGGATGCTGTGCCGGGCGATAGACGACGTCGCGGTGCCACCGGGCGCGCACGCGCTCGACGTGTGCACCGGGACGGGACGGGTCGCCATCGCCGCGGCCCGCGGCGGCGCCGCCCGGGTGACCGCCGTCGACATCTCCCGCAGGGCGGTCCTCTGCGCTGCCGTGAACTCCCGCCTCCGCGGCCTCCGCGTACGGGTGCGGCGCGGCGACCTGTTCGGCCCGGTCGGCGGGGAGCGGTTCGACCTGATCACCGCGAATCCACCCTACGTGCCGAGGGCCCAGGGGCGTCCGCGCAGGCACGGGCGCGGGCGGGCCTGGGACGCAGGCCCGGACGGCCGCACGGCCGTGGACCGGATCTGCGCCGGAGCCGTCGATCTCCTCGCCCCGGGCGGCGTCCTGCTGCTGGTGCACTCGGCGCTCTGCGGGATCTCCCCCACCCTCGACGCGCTCCGCTCCGCGGGCCTGCACGCGACGGTGGTCCGCCGTGAGCCCGACGGCTTCGGCTCGATCATGGGGCCGCGCGCCGCCGAACTCGCCGCGTCCGGGTTGATCGCGCCCGGCCAGGACCATGCCGACCTCGTGGTGATCCGTGCCGAACGCCGGTGACCGGCCCCGCCGGATCAGGATCGACCCGCGCGGGCCGCTGCTCATCGAGGGACCCGTCGAGATCGTCATGCCCGACGGGTCCCTGGTCGTCTGCGACAGGTTCGTCGTCGCCCTCTGCCAGTGCCGCCGCAGCCGCATCTACCCGCTCTGCGACACCAGCCACCGCCGGACGCGTCCGTCAGAGCGGCGCGAGGAGTGAGGACTCGCCTTCCCGCCACCTGTCCAGCAGGTAGGTGCCCAGCCTGTCTTCCAGCCATCCCGTGGCGTGCACCCCGAAGACGACGTCCCGGGCCAGCTCAGGCTCCCCCGCGACGAGGTCGCCGATGACGTCGTGCCGGAGCACCTGCTCGTGGACGGCGTCGGCCTCGATGTGCTCGGTGTAGAAGTACAGCGCCCTCTCCCCCGCGCCGAGCCGGGCAAGGGCGGCGGCCATCCTGCGCGCGCTGGGCGGGGTGCTGATCTCGGCCGCGGCGAAGTGCCCGACCATCGCGCCGCGCAGCGCCCGGTGCAGTCCGAACAGCGACATCATGTTCACGACGGCCAGCGAGACCGCGGGCGCGAGGTCGAGGTACCGCAGGTAGGAGCTGTCCAGCCCCGCGTCGTCCATGAGGTCGGCGAACAGCCGCGCGTGGACGCGCTCGCCGCGACCGCCCCCGTACTCGTCGTACTCCACGGCCACCAGTGACGCCTTGGCCTGGCCTTCGAGCCGCGGGATCACGAAGGCGTGCGGGTCGGCCTCCTTGAGGTGGTAGATCGAGCGGTGCACGAGGAACTCCCGCAACTGCGGCCACGTGCCCTCGTCCTTCAGGAAGTGGGACGGCCCGCGTGCCGTCGGGTCCTCGATGAGCAGCGGCGCCAGCGCCGCCTCCACGTCGGCGCTGTCCGGGAAGTCCGCGCGCAGCGCGTCGAGGAATCCACGCTCCAGCGCGCCGCGCAGGCCGAGCAGGCCGGGATCCCACTCCCACTCGGGATCCACCGCCGCGAAACCGCGGTAATGCAGCTCGTAGCAGGTGTAGAGGGCGAGCTGCGCGTCCTCGCCCAGCGGGTCGGAGATACGCGGCAGCGGCGGCAGCGGCGTCCCGGGCGGGGCCCGGAGCGCCTCGGTGACGGCCGCGGAGAGCGGTCCGCGCGGTACGGGCAGGGCGGCCGAGCCGCTCGCGCGGTACGGCCTCACCGGTGTGGTCGTCATGGCTCCCTCTCTTCGTCCGTGTCCGTCCTGTCTCAGGCGCCCGTCTCTTCTGCGCTGTCCGTCTCCTCTCCGGTGTCCGCCTCCTCTTGGAGGGGAGCGGGGACCGTCTGCGCGGCCAGCATCCGCAGGACCGCGGGCATCCCTTCGACGCCCGCCTTGCGCTGCCGCTCCGCCCCCGTACCTCCCGCGACGACGCCGCGCAGCAGCAGTTCGGTCTCGGCCAGATCCCCGGTCTCCTCCAGGGCGGGCCGGACGGCGTCGAAGAGCACGGAGACCCGGGCGCGGGCGGACACGAGCTCTCCCGCGACCGGGTCGACGGCCGGGCCGGCGAGGCCGTAGCGCGCGGCGGTCCACTGGGCCGCCGCGCAGACCTGCGGATCGAGCCGGCCCGCCTCGCGTCCCGCGGCGAGGTCGCGCAGCGCGGTGCCGACCAGGGCGCGGGCCAAGGCGGCCTGCAGGACCGCCTCGTCGAGGGTGCCGCAGGCGTCGGCGGCCCGCACCTCCACCGTCGGGTAGCGCGGGGACGGCCGCGCGGTCCAGAAGGTCGTGCCCGCGTCCACGAGGACGCCGCACTCGACGAGCTTCTCGACCGCCCTGTCGTGTTCGGCCGCCGACGCGAAGTGGGGAGGTGTCCCCCCGCCGGGGAACGCCGCCTGCGTGATCATCCGCCAGCTCGCGTACCCCGAGTCCCTCCCCCGGTCGAACGGCGAGTTCGCCGACAGCGCGAGCAGCGTCGGCAGCCACGGGCGCAGGTGGTTGACGACGGCCACCGCGGTGTCCCTGTCGGGCACGGCGACGTGGACGTGGCAGCCGCACGACTCGTAGTCCCGGACCACTCCCGCGTAGGTCCGTTTGGCGTGGGCGTACCGCTCTCCGGACGCCACGGGCGGGTCGGGCGATGGCGCGACGGGCGAGCCCACGCTGATCAGGGCCAGGCCCTCGGCCCGCGCCGCGACGCCGAGCGCCCTCCTGGCGCGCGCCAGGTCGCGGCGCAGCCCCGCGAGACAGGTGTGCACCCCGGACGCCGCCTCGACCTGCGTCGCCTGGAGCTCGGCGTGGAAGCCGCCGGGCGGTTCCGGCCCCGCGCCGCCGACCCGGGCCAGGACCTCCGGCCCGCGTCCCCGGGTCGTGCCGCTCACCGGATCGATGAGAAGGAACTCCTCCTCGACCCCCACCGTGCAGTCGGGCATAGGCCGACCATGCCCGACCACGAGCGTAATAAAAGCCCCATACGTGACTTTTCATGACCACAAGCGGGAAAGAGGAAGCGCGTTCCCCTGTGCATGGCGGACGGATGACACACCGCGACGCGGAGTGACACTCTGACTCCATTATGTGACAAGGTCGTCGCGACGAGCAACCGGCGGCGCGGGAGGCCCCTTGACCGGAGAAACCCCCACGGCGAGCCTGCGCCCGCCGACGCCCGCGCCCAAGAGAGGCGCCCGGCTGAGCGGCGTCCTGGCGACCACCGACCACAAGGTCGTCGGCCACCTGTACCTCGCGACGGCCTTCACGATGTTCCTCGCGGCAGGGCTGATGGCCATGGTGATGCGGGCCGAACTCCTCCAGCCCGGGATGCAGTTCGTGACCCACCAGGGCTACAACCAGCTGTTCACCATCCACGGCACCGTCATGCTGCTGCTGTTCGCGACCCCGCTGTTCTCCGGGTTCGCCAACTTCCTCGTCCCGCTCCAGATCGGCGCCCCGGACGTCGCGTTCCCCCGGCTCAACACCCTCGGCTACTACCTGTTCCTGTTCGGGGCGCTCCTCGTCCTGTCGGGATTCTTCACCGAGAACGGGGCGGCGGCCTTCGGCTGGACGGGATACACGCCCCTCTCCGACTCCTCCCGCTCCCCCGGGGCCGGACCCGACCTGTGGATCGCCGGCCTCGTCCTGTCCGGTGTCGGCACGATCCTCAGCTCCGTCAACCTCGTCGCGACCATCACGCTGATGCGCGCGCCCGGCATGATGATGTTCCGGATGCCGATCTTCACGTGGAACGTCCTGTTCACCGCGCTCATGGTGCTGATCGCGTTCCCCGTGCTGGCCGCGGCGCTGCTCGTCCTGTACGCCGACCGCGAGTACGGCGCGCACGTCTTCGACACCGCGAACGGCGGCGCGATCCTCTGGCAGCACCTGTTCTGGTTCTTCGGCCACCCCGAGGTCTACATCGTCGCGCTGCCGTTCTTCGGGATCATCACCGAGATCCTCCCGGTCTTCAGCCGCAAACCCCTCTTCGGGTACTACGGCATGGTCGCGGCGACCATCAGCATCACCGGCCTGTCGATGACGGTCTGGGCGCACCACATGTTCGCCACCGGACAGGTGCTGCTGCCGTTCTTCTCCCTCATGTCGTTCCTCATCGCCGTGCCGACCGGGATCAAGTTCTTCAACTGGATCGGCACGATGTGGCGCGGCCGCCTTTCCTTCGAGACACCGATGCTGTTCGCCGTCGGATTCCTCGTCACGTTCCTGTTCGGCGGGCTCACCGGCGTCGTCCTCGCCTCCCCTCCGCTGGACTTCCAGACCACCGACAGCTACTTCGTCGTCGGGCACCTGCACTACGTCCTGTTCGGCACCGTCGTCTTCGCGATGTTCGGCGGCTTCTACTTCTGGTGGCCGAAGATGACCGGGAAGAGGCTCGACGAGAAATGGGGCCGCGTCCATTTCTGGGCGCTCTTCACGGGCTTCCAGGTGACCTTTCTCGTCCACCATCTGCTCGGCGCGCAAGGAATGCCCCGCAGGTACGCCGACTACGCCTCGGAGTTCACCGCCCTCAACGCCGTCTCCTCGCTCGGCTCGTTCCTGCTCGGCGCGTCCACCCTTGCCTTCCTGTGGAACGCGTGGATCACGCACCGGCAGGCCCTCCCCGTCGGGGTCGACGACCCGTGGGGCGCGGGCGGCTCCCTCGAATGGGCCACCACCTGCCCGCCGCCCCGCCACAACTTCGACGCCATCCCGCCGATCCGCGGCATCCGGCCCGCGTTCGACCTGCACCACGGGACTCTGGAGTGACCTCCGATCAGCCCGCGTCGGCGACCTTCTGGGCCGGGGCCGATCCGGCCCAGACGATGGCGGCGTCGAGATCGGGATAGTCGAAGTGGCGGACTTCGGCGTGCACGAAGTGGTTCACCAGGGACGGCGCCAGGTCGGCCAGGCGGCTGTCGGACACCAGGGCGACGCGCCGGACCCTGCGGTGGTGGTCGCGCACGAAGCGGACGTGCTTCAGCAGGCCCTTCACGTTCTCCCAGCCGGGGAACTCGCGGACGTGGACGACGAGCCCGGCGAGTTCGGCGTGCGTCGCCAGCCACGAGTCGGCGGTCTGCGCGAGCGCCTCGAAGTCCTGGGCGCGCAGCGGCGCCGCGACCTCGACGACCAGGACGTTCGACTCGGGAACGAGCCGATGCGACACCCCGGGGCCCTCCGGGAGGGTGCTCAGCCAGTTCGCCGCCGTTTCGCGCTCGCCGAGGGGGAAGACGCGCATCGGGCAGGGCATGAAGAATCCCGCGAGCCGGGTCGACTCCTTGATCCACTTGCTGTCGGTGACGATCGCGCAGCCGTCGAACAGGCGCAGCGCCCCCAGGCCCACCTTGACGTCCTCCCACAGGGCGCTCGGCGTGAGGCCGTGGAAGTCGGGCCCCACCTCGGCGAGGGCCCGTAGGCGCCTGCCCTCCTTGCGGGCCTGCTCGACGAGCGGGACGATCACCGTCTCATAGTCCTCCCGCGTCAGGGTGCCGACGGCCTTGACCCCGTCCACACCGGCGGGCATGCCCTCCAGTTTCTCCAGCATCGCGTCCCCCTCGCTCACATCGCCCAGCGCCCGACGGGGGGATTCCGGCACTCCTCGCCCTCTTCCCCTACCCGGATTCGCCGGACGCGCACCCGGTCAGCGCGCGATGAGGTGGACGACGCCGTCGAAGGCCTCCTCGACGACGGATTCGAGCGGGCCGACGTCGTGCAGCGCCCAGTGTTCGAGGGCCGTGGTGGCGACGTTGATGAGCAGCCCGGCGGCGACGGCCGCCTGGAGTTCGCCGGCCCCTCGGCCGAGGCGTTCGCGGAGGGCCGGCGCGAGGAGGTCCTGGGCCTGCCTGCCCGCGGCGAGCCAGCGGGCTTTCAGCGAAGGCTCGGCGAGCATGACGCGGGCGATGCTCCGACTGTTCTCGCCGGTGCGCGCCGTGGACTCCACCAGCGCGGCCCTCGCGGACACCACGAGGGGTTCGTCGGCGGGCCTGGCGGCCAGGACCGCCACCACGTCGTCAACGCCCTGGGCGAGCAGCGGGGTCAGCGCGTCGTCCTTGACGGGGCAGTGCCGGTAGAAGGTGCGCAGCGAGATTCCCGCGATCTCCTCGACGGTGGTGGCCTGGAAACCCTTGGCCTGGAACAGCTCGGCGGCCCGCACCCCGATCAGCCGCTGGAGTTCGGCCCTGGTGCGCCGCGGACCCGCGCCACCGGCCGTAAGACGAAAGAAGGAACGCATGAACAGGGTCCAGGGCAAAGTCGCCCTCATCACCGGAGCCGCACGCGGACAGGGCCGCGCCGAGGCCGTCAGACTGGCCGAGGAGGGCGCCGACCTCATCCTCACCGACCTGTGCGCCTCCCCCACCGACACCGACTACGCGGCCGCCACCCCCGAGGAGCTGGCCGAGACCGTCGCGCAGGTGGAGAAGCTCGGCCGCCGCGTCGTGCACGCCATCGCCGACGTGCGGGACCTGCCCGCGCTGGAGGCGCTCGTCGCCCGGGGCGTGGCCGAGCTGGGACGGCTCGACATCGTCGTCGCCAAGGCCGGCATCGTCACCTGGGGCCGCTTCTGGGAGATGACCTCGCAGCGCTGGCAGGACATGATCGACATCAACCTCACCGGTGTCTTCAACACCCTGCGGGCCGCCGCGCCCGCGATGATCGAGGCGGGCAACGGCGGCTCGATCATCGCCACCAGCTCCGTCGCCGGCATCAAGTCCCTGCCGGGCCAGTCCCACTACAGCGCGGCCAAGCACGGCGTCGTCGGCCTCGCGAAGTCCGCCGCGATCGAACTCGCGCCGTACCGGATCCGGGTCAACACCATCCACCCGTGGGGCGTTCGCACGCCGATGGGCGAGATGGGCGTCGAAGGGCAGCAGGTCTTCGGCGACAACCCCTCCTACGGCGCGGCGATGGGCCAGCTCCTCTTCAAGCCGAACATCTCCGAACCCGAGGACATCGCTGAGACCGTCCTCTTCCTCGCCTCCGACGAGTCCCGCACCGTCACCGCCGCCCAGATCACCGTCGACCACGGCGCGACCAAGATCTGACGCCTTTTCCGGTTACCCGTGGCCACCGGGCTCGGCGCGAGCGGGCAGACCCGCTCGCTCGCGCCGAGCCCAAGATTTCGGGCCTTGACGGGCTGCTTCGGCGATGTATTTTCGAAGAGATTTCAAAAAATCATTCGGAAATGAGGTCGCGCTGGTGGCCACCCCTTGGACCGAAGTCCTCCCATCTCCGGAAGGTCCTCCGCCGCGGAACCTGCCCGGGCTGCCGATGCCCGGGGACGCGCGGTTGCTGTTCGAACCCGGGCGCAGGCCCCGGGTGCTCCGGGAGGCGCGGGGGCGCTTTCCGTTCCCCGTGCCGAACGGGTGGTTCATCGTCGCCGCGGCGGCGGACCTCGCGGTCGGCGACGTCGTACCGGTGCACTGCTTCGGACGGGAACTCGTGCTGTTCCGCGGCAGGGACGGCGCGGCGCGGCTCATGGACGCGCACTGCTCCCATCTCGGGGCGCATCTCGCCGTCGGCGGGCAGGTCGAGGACGGGTGCATCCGCTGCCCGTTCCACGGCTGGAAGTTCGACGGCGCCACCGGCGAGTGCGTCGATGTGCCTTACGACGAGGTGGCGCACATCCCCCGGCGCGCGGGCATGCGGGCGTATCCGGTGCTGGAGCGCAACCACATGATCTGGGCGTGGCACCACCTCGAAGGCGGCGCGCCCTTCTACGACGTGCCCGAGGTGCCGGAGTTCCACGATCCGGACTGGCTGCCGATCGTCGTCCGCGAGTTCCAGATCGCGACGTGCTGCCAGGAGATGGCCGAGAACAACGTGGACCGGGCGCACTTCAAGTTCGTCCACGGCACCGACGCCGTCCCCGAGGAGGAGTTCTTCGTGGACGGCGCGTACAAGCGGGCCGTAGGGCGGGGCGGGGCCTTCGTGCGGGAAGGGTTCGGGCTGGGCCTGGGCGTCCTGCGCGTCGAGGGTTTCGCCACGTTCCTGTCCAGCACCACCCCGCTCGACGAGGACAGCGTGCACGTCCGCTGGGTCTTCACCGCGCCCCGCGCGAACGGCGACGACGCCGCCGAGCAGGCCGCCGAGATGTTCTGCACCGGTCTGAGCCAGGACATCCCGATCTGGGAGAACAAGGTCTACCGCGACCCGCCCGTCCTGCGGCCCATGGAGAAGGACATCGCCGAGCACCGCCGCTGGTCCCGGCAGTTCTATTCGCAGCCGGACCACACCGAGCAGGAGACCCGATGAGCCTGACCCGCTGGGTGCAGCCCCCGACCAAGCCCGGCCCGAGCCTGGCCGACGGCCTGCCGCCGCTGCCCGCCCTCGAAGCCGTCTACCTGACCGACCCGGCCGCCCTCGCCGAGGTCCTCCCGCCCCCGCTGAAGCCGCCGGCCGAGCCGCGCGTGCACGTCCGCGTCACCGACATCGACCTCACGTTCGGCGAGCACCGGCACAAGGAACTCGTCGGCTACTTCGCCGTCGAGGCCGAGCTCGACGGGCGGCCCGGCGAGTACCCGCTGCTCATCCCGATCGACTTGGAGCCGGCCATCGCGATCAGCCGCGAGCGGTTCGGCGAGCCGAAGAAGCTCGCGGACATCTCCCTCACCCGTGAAGGCGACGCCGTCTCCGGCACCATCACCCGCCAGGGCGTCACGTTCATCGAGATGACGGGGCGCGTCACCGGGGCGCTCCCGACGCCAGAGCCCTATCCGGCCAGGCAGTTCTGGATCAAGGCGTCCCCCGCCGTCTCCGGCGCCGGATTCGACGGCGCACCGCTGCTCGTCGTCATGGAGCAGACCCGCAGGCCCGCCTCGGTCGAGCGGGTCGAGGGCGTTCTGGTCCTGCGGGAGCTGCCCGGCTGCCCCGTCGTCGACCTGCCGGTCCGCGCACTCCTGTCGCTGACGTGGCAGCGCCGGTCCAGCGTCAACGCGCCCAAGGTCGTCGGCCCGCTCGACCCTGACGCGTTCGCCCCGTTCGCCCCGATCCGGTATCAGTGAAGGACACCCCATGAGCGACCGCTTCGTCCTTATCTCCACCGATTCCCACGCGGGCCTGCCCGCCGAGGGCTACCGCGACTACATCGACGCGAAGTACCACGAGGCGTTCGACGCCGCCCAGGTCGAGGCCGAGGCCATGCGGCAGCTCGCGGAGAACGACGAGCACCGCAGGTTCCTCGCCGAGTGGAACTCCGAGATCGGCCACCACGGCGGCATGAAGGGCGCCTACGACCCTGCCGTCCGCACCAAGGAGATGGACCACGACGGGGTGGCCGCCGAGGTCGTCTTCCCCGACGCGGACTCGGCCGGCGTCGGCGGCGTCGCCAAGACCCCGTTCTCCGCGGGACTCGGCTCCACCGGCGACGACGACGCCGAGATGACCCTCGCCGGAGCCTGGGCGCACAACCGGTGGATCGCCGAGTTCTGCCAGGACAGCCCTGAGCGCCGCGCGGGCGTCGCCATCGTGCCGATGCACGACATCGGCGCCGCGGTGAAGATGATCGAGTGGTCGGCCGGCCACGGGCTGCGCGGCGGCATCATGATCCCGACCAAGTGGGGCGCTCTGCCGTCGTACAACGACCCTGTCTACGACCCCGTCTGGGCGGCCGCCTCCGCGACCGGCCTACCCGTGCACACGCACTCCGGCGTAGGCCCCGATCCCGACGACTACGGCTACACCCCCGGCCTCATCGCCATCTACGCCACCGAGGCCTACTGGTGGGCCGCCCGCCCGCTCTGGGCGCTCATCCTCGGCGGCGTCTTCGAGCGGCACCCCGCCCTCAAGTACGTCATCGCCGAGAACGGCGCGTGGTGGACGCCCGACATCATCAGCCGCATGGACAGCAAGTGGGAAGGCCACCACGCCACCCGCAAGTTCGGCCCGGCCGCCTTCCGCTCCGGCCTCACCATGAAGCCCGGCGAGTATTTCCGCCGCAACTGCTTCATGGCCGCCTCCGTCATGGGCGACGTCGAGGTCGACCGGCGGCACGAGATCGGCATCGGGAACCTCATGTGGGGCAGCGACTACCCGCACCCCGAAGGCACCTGGCCGAACACCAGGCCGTGGCTCACCGAGCGGTTCGGGCGCATCCCGCAGGACGAGGCGCGGCGCATCCTCGGGCTCACCGCCGCCGAGGTGTACGGCTTCGACCTCGACGCGCTCGCCCCGCACGTGGAGCGGGTGGGGCCGACCGTCGCGGAGATCCACGGGAGCGGCGCGTGAGCGCCCGTCTGACCGGCTACGCGGGCCGGACCGTCGTCATCACCGGGGGCGCGTCCGGGATCGGCCGCGCGCTGGGGAAGGCGTTCGCTGCGGAGCGGGCCCGGGTCGTCCTCGCCGACGTGGAGGAGGGGGCGCTCGCCGCCACGGTCGAAGAACTGGGCGGGGAGGTCACCGGGGTGCGGTGCGACGTCACCGATCCGGCGTCCGTCGAGGCGCTCGCCGAAGGGGTGTTCGCGAGCCATGGGGCGGTTCACGTGCTGGTGAACAACGCGGGGGTCGGCGCCCCGTCGGCCGCGCCGTGGGAGACGACGCCGAACGACTGGCGATGGGTCCACTCCGTCAACGTGTTCGGGGTCGCGCACGGCGTCCAGGCGTTCGTGCCGCGGATGCTGGCGAGCGGCGAGCCCGGCCACGTCGTCAACACCGCGTCCGCGGACGGGGCGGTGAACCCGCTGCCGGACGCGTCGGTGTACGCGGCGAGCAAGGCCGCCGTGGCGACCCTCACCGAATGCCTCGCCGCGCGGCTCGAAGCCGAGGGCGCGCCCCTCGGCGTCTCGCTGTTCCTGCCGGGCGGCGGCGTCCTCGACACCGGCCTGTGGACCGCCGACCGCAACCGCCCTTCCGATCTCGCCCGCGAACGGCCCCGGGCGCGGCCCGGCATGACCGTCCGGCAGTTCCAGGCGCTCATGGCCGAACGCGGCGCCGAACTCGCCCTGCGCCCGCTCGACGAGCTCGCCGCGGAACTCCTCGAAGGCGTCCTCAAAGGCGTCTACTGCGTCACCGACGACCTCGGCGACGCCGCCGCCCAACTGCACGCCCGCGCCGACCTCCTCGCGCAGGGGCGGCACCCCACCTTGGAGGTCGGTCTGCGATCCTGACGACTTGACCCGTCCCGCTACCTTCGGAGCACCGTGAGCGATCGCCAGCCGCCCGGCCCCGCGGACCGGGCGGCCCCGGCGCGGACCGCGCCCCGCAAGGGCAGGCCGCCGCGCATCGACCGGGCCGCCATCGCGGCGGCGGCCGGCGCCCTCCCGCTGACCGACCTGAGCATGCGCACGGTCGCCGAACGCCTCGGCGTCACCGTCTCCAGCCTGTACCACTACGTCGCCGGCCGCGACGATCTGTTCGCGCTCGCCGCTGACCAGACCGCGCGCCGCCTCGCCCTGCCCGTCGACCACGGGCAGCACTGGGCCGTCTGGTTCCACGAGTGGGCCACCTACATCCAGCGCGCCTTCGTCGCCGACCCCGGCCTGCTCAGGCAGTACATCGACGGCGCCATCAGCGCCGAGGCCATGGCCGACAACATCGACGCCGCCCTCGGCCTCTGCGTCCGGCAGGGCTTCACCCCCGCCGAAGCCCTGCACGCCTACGACCTCGTCTCCGCCTGCGCCCTCGGCGCCGCCGTCGCCCGCATCCGCGCCGACGCGGCCACCGCCGCGGGCCGCGACCTGACCCGCGACGTCCACCGCCTCCTCGCCGACGGCCGCCCCCTCCCCCAGCTGTCCGCGCTGGCGTCCTCCGGCGCCCTCGACGCCCCGCCGCCGTTCCACGACCACATCAGCACGGTCCTCCTCGGCCTGGCCCTGCGCCGAGGCGAGGACACCGTCCGGATCGGCGCCCTCCTCGACGCCGAGCGCGACCGGGCGCAGCGCGGGTGATTCCGGCGCGGCGGTGCGAGGATGCGGACGCGCACCCGACCAACGGAGGGACCCCGGCATGGCCGTCATCCACCGCACCACGCTCCAGCCGTCCAAGCTGGAACTCCTCACCTCCTGGCTGCCCTCCCGACCCTGGTACGCCGGTCCGGGCACGCCGGACCTCGCCAAGGCGGGCGGCTTCCGCCTCGACGACCCCGCCGACGAGGTCGGCATCGAGTTCCTCATCGTGACCGACACCGCCGCCCCCGAACCCGTCGCCTACCTCGTGCCGCTCACCTACCGGGCCGCTCCACTCGACGGCGCCGACCACGCCCTCGTCGGCACCATGGAGCACGGCGTGCTGGGCCGCCGCTGGGCCTACGACGGCGCCCACGACCCCGTCCTCGTCGCCCGACTCCTCGCCCTGATCGAAGGACGCGCCGAACCCCAGGACCAGAACACCAGCGACACGCCGGACCGCACCATCACCCGCGCCTGCCTCAACGGCACCTCCCTCGCGGGCTTCACCGGCACCCCCACCGACGACCGCGAGGCCACCGAACTGTCCGGACGGGACGGCACGACCCTCCGCCTCCACCGCGTCCTCACCCCCGCCCCGAACGGCGTCCCCGTCCTCCCCCCGAACGCGACCGCCCACGTCTCCGGCCCCTGGCGATCCACCGACGGCACCCCGTCCCACGGCCTCCTCGCCGTCCTCCACACCCACCCGTAGACCGGACGCGTTCCCCCCTCGCTTCGCGCGGAGGACCCGGCCCGCGTCGAGTCGCGCCCGACGAGACCGCGGGATGAGGGACAGGCCGACCCGGGCCGGGCGGCGCGGCTCCGCGACGGCCGTCACGGAGTCCCGACCCGGCCGGTGCGGGGCGCTCGGAGCCGTCGGCGGGCTCAGCCTGCCGTGGGCGGCGCCGGGTCCTGGCGAGCGGCGGCCCGGACTCGGTCCGACCCATCCGGTTCGCCGGAACGCGCACCCGGAGTGCGGGGTGCGGCGCCCGCCGAAGGTCTACGGGATCGCGTTGAACCTCGGGATGAGGTGTTCGGCCACCTGGTCGGCTTCTTCGGTGAGGGGCCAGCCTGCGAGGATCAGGGCGGTGAGGCCGGTGCGGGTGCGGGCGTCGGCGACGGTCGCGGCGAGGGCGTCGGGCGTGCCCACGAGGTAGACGGCCGAGGAGCCTGTGCTGAAGATGTCCAGCGGGGACCAGGCGGTGATGCCCGCGTAGAGGTTGTCGCCGATCTTCAGGTCGCGCGGGTGCGGGAGCCGCCCGGCGAGGAGGGTGTCGACCCACCTCTGGCGGAGGGCGTCGCGCGCGGTGAAGGTCTTCAGGTCCTGGGCGCCGTGGGTGCGGCGGCGGACCGCCTGGTCGAGGACCTCGGTGATCCGCTCGATCCCGGTGACCTCGAAGAGGGACGCGAGCCTGTCCAGGGCCTCGGCCTCCGTCGGGCGGACGATGACGCCGGCGAGCGCGCCGAAGTCCGTCAGCTCGCGGCCCGCGGCCTCGGCCGACGCGCGGGCCGTGCCGAACTTCTCGGCGAGGAAGTCCGGGTGCCGCATCATCGTCAGGTAGGCGTCGAGGACCTGGCCGGAGTTGGCGAGGCCCGCCTCGGAGTCGCCCGCGCCCCACACCGGGACTCCGTTCGGCGCGGTCGGCTCCATGCGCAGCGGGGTGTTCGGGAAGTTGGAGTCCGCGCCCTCCCGGTAGAGGCGGCGGAAGTCCTCCCAGTAGGCGCGGCCGAGCTCGTAGCGCTCGTCGTGCTCGGTCTGCATCCCGTACTTGGTGAGAATGTTGTCGCGCCCGTTGACCGAGTTGATGAGCAGGCGGCCGGCAGAGAACGCGTCGAAGGCGAGGGCCTTCTCCGACAGGAGCCGGGCCGGGATCATCCGGGCGTACACCGCGACGAGGAACTTCATCGACGTCGTGTGCGCGGCAGCCACGGACGCCGAGACGAACGGGTCGTTCGGCCACGTCGCGACCAGGGCGCCTTCGAAGCCTCCCTGGTCGATGGTCTTCGCGAGCTTGATGTAGCGCGCTGGGTCGAAGTCGTAGAGGCCGTCCGGGCTCCACGGGTACTCCCCGTCGGCTGGGCTGAGGTACCAGAAGGTCTTGACGGTCATGCGATCACACCTGTTCGATTCGGGCGCTCTCGCGCAGATCGTCCGGGGAGACCGAGGCGAGCGCGTCCAGGAAGGCCGGGGCGAAGGTGCCCGGGCCGGACGAGTTCTTCTCGGCCCGCTCGGAAGCCACCGCGAAGTGGGCGTGCGCGGCGACGAGGCCGGTGAACGGGTCGGCGACGGCCAGGTAGGCGGCGGACAGGGCGCCGAGCGAGCAGCCGGTGGCGGTGACGCGCGGCAGCAGCGCGCTTCCGCCGTGGACGCGGACGGTCTGCGGCGTGCCGTCGACCCGTCCGACGATGTAGTCGACGGGGCCGGAGGCCGAGACGGCGCCGGCGACGTCGAGGAGGGCGAGCGCGGCCGGGACCGCGTCGGCGGCGTCGGCGGAGCTGTCCACGCCGCGGCCCTCGCCGCCGAGCCCGGCGACCGCTGAGATCTCCGAGCCGTTGCCGCGGATCGCGGTCGGCCGGTGGGCGAGCAGTTCGGCGGCGAGCCCGGTGCGCCAGGGCAGCCCGCCGACGCCGACCGGGTCGAGCACCCACGGGGTGCCCTTCTCGTGGGCGGTGCGCGCGGCCTCTTCGAAGGCCGCGGCCTGGAAGTCGGTCGGGGTGCCGAGGTTGACCAGGACGCCCCCGGCGATTCCGGCGAAGAACGCGGCCTCGTGCGGGTTGTCGATGACGGCGTTGGTGGCGCCCGCGGCCAGGAGCACGTTGGTCAGGTAGTTGGCCGAGACGATGTTGGTGAGCGACTGGACGAGCGGCACGGTCTCGCGCAGGCGCTCCAGCGCGGCGGCCGCGGTTTCGGCGGAGGGCGTGACGGAGGCGGAGGCGGTCATGGAACGTTCCCTTCTGAGGGCGGGCGGGGGGATCAGGTGAAGACGAGGGGCAGAGACGGGTCGGCGCTCCACTCCTCAAGGGAGCCGTCGTAGACGCGCACGTTCGTGTGGCCGTCGAGGACGAGGCCCAGGGCGGTGAGGCAGGCGGAGACGCCACCGCCGCAGTAGACGACGATGGGCTCATCCCGGTCGCCGGGCGCGGCGGCCAGGGCGGCGGAGAGGTCCGCGCCCGGAAGGACCGTGCCTTCCGCGGTGAGCAGGCTCTTGGCGGGGACGCTGAGGCTGCCGGGGATGTATCCGCGGCGGCTGTAGCGGGTCGGGTTGACGCCGGCGAGGTAGTCGGGACCCAGCGCGCACACGAGTGCGCCGGGGGCCTTGCCGAGGCTCAGCGCCTGCGCCTCGGCGCGGTTCGCCCACAGGCCGCGGCTGTTTCCCGGGTCGGGAAGGCACCCTGCGGGGCGGGCGGGTTCCTCGCCGGACGCGACGGGGCCCTGCCAGGCGGGCAGGCCGCCGTCCAGGACGCGCGCCTCGAAGCCCGCGTCGCGGAGCGTCCACCAGGCGCGGGCCGCCCACTGCATGGACCCTGCGTCGTAGAGGACGATCGGCAGGCCCGGGACGGCGCCGAGCTCGGCGAGCTCGGCGGCGACCTGGGCCGGGGAGGGGCTGCCGAAGTGGAAGGACGCGAACGGGTCGGCGAAGACCGTCCTGAGGTCCACGTGCGCCGAGCCTGGGATGTGCCGGTCGAGCCACGGGCCCCTGCCGGACTCCGAGCGGTAGTCGCCGTCGAACTCCGCCGCGGCCAGGCGCACGGTCACGTCGAGGACGAGGGCGTCGCCGATCGCGGCCAGCTCGGCCGCGGAGATCAACTCCTGCACTCCGAAAATTCCCCCTTGTGTCGCATCATGTCGACATGTGTCGACACGCGTCTCCACAAGACTACCCAGTTGGTAGGATTAGGCGAAACCGCCCCCGGAGGCCCGCTTGACCGAGACCACCCACCCCGACCGGCTCACCCACTACTGGCAGCTCCGCCAGGACATCCTGGACGGCGCGTTCCCGCGCGACTCGACCCTCCTGGAGACCGCGCTCAGCAGCCGCTACGGGACGTCGCGGGCACCGATCCGCGAAGCCCTCACGCTGCTGGAGCACGACGGGCTGATCGAGCGGGCCGCACGCGGATACCGGGTCAGGTCAGGCCGCCCCGAGGACGTCGTGGAGATCTACGAGGCGCGGATCGGCCTGGAGGCCGAGGCCGCCGGCGCCGCCGCGCTGCGCCGCACCGACCTCGACCTCGCGCGGATGGCCCGCCAGCACGACCTGTGCTGCACCGCCGCCGACGAGGCGACGGGCCGGGCGAACCACTTCCGCTTCCACGAGGCGCTGTGGCAGGCCGCGCACAACACGACGATCACGTCGCTGCTGGAGAAGCTCACGACGCGGCTGCGGATCTACGACAGCGGCCCGCCCGCGTCCTACGGGGACCTCGAACTCCTCAACGCCGAGCACGGACGGATCATGACCGCGCTGCGCGACCGCGATCCGGAGACCGCCCGCGCCGAGATGCGCGCCCACCTCCAGCGCAGCCTCGACCTCCGCATCCAGTCGATCGCCGAGGAGAACTGAGCGCGATCTCCCTCACGTGAGGGAGGCGGCGGGGTGGCGGAACGCGATCACATGGACCGTGTCGGTGAAGGGTGCTCGGGCGGATTCGGGATGCGCTGAGGGCCACCCGGCCGTCAGTGATCCCTGACAGATCAGATATCAATGCCGGGTATGAGCGAACAGACCCTCCCGCACCGTGCCGCGCCCGAGAGCTGGGGCGTCGTCTGGCCCGCCGATCACGGCGGCCCGGACTTCGCGCCGATGATCGAGGCGCTGCGCCTGCTGAACGACAGGCTGATGGGTGCGGACGTGCCCCCGGCCCTGTCCGCGCGGATGCGGGGGCACTTCGAGCGGATCTCCGCCGAGCTCGCCGAGCACCAGGTGCCCGAGTCGCTCCAGGTCGTGGGTCATCTGGCCGGCCCGGGGCAGGGGCAGACCTTCGTCCCGGTCTACACGGTGGACCACTGCGACGCCACCCGCCTGCGCGGCAGGGTCACCTTCGGCCGGTACTACCTGGGCCGCGCCTCGGCCGTCCACGGCGGCGCCATCACCCTGCTCTTCGACGCGCTCCTCGGGCACCTCGCCAACTCCTCCGGCACCCGCCTCCCCTCCCGCACCGCCTACCTGAACACCTCCTTCCGCGCCCTCACCCCCATCGAGACCGAACTCCACTTCGAGATCGACTACGTGCGCGAGGAAGGCCGCAAACGCTTCGCCCACGGCCGCCTTCTCCACGACACCACCCTCTGCTCCGAGTTCGAGGGCCTCTCCATCGAGCTGAAGCCCGGCCAGAGCTGAGCCCCCGATCGGGCGGCCGCCGCGGTTCCCGCGCCCCTGCCGCGGGACCCACGGCCCACGGGCTGATCAGGCAGCGGTGACCGGTCGGTGGTCCTCGCGGACCACCGCGGCTCAGGGGTGAATCGACCAGCCGTCCCGAGTCGTTCACACCGGCATCGCCGGAGCGCCAGGGCCCACGCGCAACAGGCCGGGCGCAGGCCTTGCCCGGGGGCGGTCCGTCAGGGGGCGGTCGGTCAGGGGGCGGTCGGTCAGGGGGCGGACATGTCCAGGTAGTGGCGGTTGTACATGACGCCCAGGAGGTTGCCGAAGGGGTCGCGGACCGCGGCGGTGGTGAAGCCCGGGCCGCGCTCGGTGGGCTTCTCGTGGAGGGTCGCGCCCAGGTCCAGCAGACGGTCGACGGCGGACTCGACGTCGTCGACGTGCCAGTAGACGATCGCGCCGCCCTCACCTCGGTGGGGGGCGAAGCGGGCGTCGATGATGCCCAGTTCGTGCTGGTGGTCCCCGATCCGGAACTCCACGTAGGCGGCGGGGCCCTCGGCCGGGCGGCGGAAGTAGGGGTCGGTGTCCAGGAAGGCGGTGTACCAGGCGGCGGCCGCCGCCACGTCGTCGGCGTAGAAGCTGACGGTGGTGAGTCCTCGCAACATGGGCTGTTCCTTTCGTCGAACCCCATGCTGCTCCGCAAAGTGCTCACCTCATGAGCACTTTTCCGGGCATTCTGGACTCATGCGCGCTGATCGGCTCGTCGCCGCCCTTCTCTTCCTGCAGACCCGGGAACGGGTGAAGGCCGCTGACCTCGCCCGGGAACTGGAGGTCTCGGTGGCGACGGCCCGCCGCGACCTCGAGGCGCTGTCGGCAGCGGGAGTGCCGGTGTACCCGCAGCCGGGCAGAGGCGGCGGCTGGGCCCTGGTCGGCGGCGCGCGCACCGACCTGAGCGGACTCACCGAACCCGAGGCGCGCAGCCTGTTCCTGCTGCTCGGCCCCGCCGCGGCCGGGTCGGGCGAGGCGCGCACGGCGCTGCGCAAACTGCTCCGCGCCCTGCCGCGGACCTTCCGCGCGGACGCCGCGGCCGCCGCCGACGCCACCATGGTCGACCCGGCCGGCTGGGGCGAGAACGAGACCGGACGTCCGCCGCTGGTGGAACTGCTGCAAGGCTGCGTGGTGCGCCGGACCAGGGTCCGGCTGGAGTACCGGGCCGTGCGCGGCGCGCCCGGCGAGCGGCTGGTCGATCCGTGGGGCCTCGTCGACAAGGACGCCACCTGGTACCTGATCGCCGGGACGGAGCGGGGCCGCCGCACGTTCCGGCTCGACCGCATCCTCGGCGCGCAGCCGACGGACGAGGTCTTCGCCCGCCCGGACGGCTTCGTGCTCGCCGAGGCCTGGGCGCAGACCGTCGGCGAGATCGAGGAGCGGCGCTCGCGCACCTGGGCGACGGTCCTGCTGCCGACCGGTCTCCTCCCCGTCCTGCACGACAGGTTCGGCCGCCACTGCCGCAGCGAGGCCGACCTCGGCGACGGCCGCTCCCGGGCCCGCGTCGCCGCCCCGACCCCGCTCGACCTCGCCCGCCACCTGGCAGGCTGGGGCGCCCTCATCGAAGTGACCGAACCCGAGACCGTCCGCGCCGAACTGGCGCGCCTCGGCGCCGAACTCACCGCCAGCCACAGCACGTCCGCGCCGCTCCCCGACGGACAGAACCGCCTCCCCCGATGACGCTCACGGGAAGCGCCGCTAGCTTCGCGCCGCGGCGCGCACGAGGACTTGTGGACACCGTGCAGGGGTCCTCTCCCGTCAGGGGTGGGCGGCCAGGGTGGTCCGGCAGGGGTGGGCGGCCGGGGTGGCGAGGGCGGCGGCCAGGCGGGTGCGGAGCAGGGTGAGGCGGGCGATCTCGGCGTCGAGGGCGGCCAGGCGGGAGGCGGCGACGCCCTGGGAGGAGTGGCAGGGCGCCGTCCCGTAGGCGGGCAGCCCTTCGCCGTCGAAGGCGTCGAGGCGGTCCGCCGAGGAGCGGACGTCCTCGATGGTGAGGCCCAGCGACAGCAGGAGGCGGACGGTGCGGACGCGGCGGAGCTCGGGCGGCCCGTACTCGCGCTGACCGGACGGGGTCCGCGGCACCGTGAGCAGGCCGCGTTCCTCGTACAGGCGCAGCGCCCTCGGCGTGGTGCCCGTGACCGCCGCCGCGTCCCCGATCCGCATGGTCCCCTCCCGGGCCTAGAGCGCCACGATGACGGTGCCGAGATGGACGCCCGCCAGCAGTTCGGTCAACGCCCTGGGCGCGCCGGACAATCCCGGCACACGCGTGTGCGGGAAGCGGATCTCGCCGGAGCGCAGCCAGGAGCCGAGCCGCCGGGTGCCCTCGCTGCGCTCCTCGGGGTCGAGGCCGCCGAATCCGCGCAGCATGACCGCCTTGGCGACGAGCTGGAAGGTGTCCAGTTCGACCGGCGCGTCGGTGCCGGTCCGGGCCGGGTCGAGCTGGCCGCCCAGCGTCCCGACCAGCACGATCCGCGCCCCCGGCCGGGCGGCGGCGACCGCGGCGCGCAGGGGCGCGCCGCCGACGGTGTCGATGACGACGTCGACGCCGTCCGGCGCGGCCTCGGCCAGCCCGGCGGCGTCTCTCGGCACGACGGCGTCGTAGCCCAGCTCCGCCGTCATCCGCGCCGCCTTCTCCGCCGAGCCCGTGCTCCCGATGACGCGGCCCGCGCCGAGGAGCCGCGCGACCTGGCCCGCCATCGACCCGACGCCGCCGGCTCCGCCCGTCACGAGCACGGTCTCCCCCGGCCGCAGGGCCGCGTCCCGGGTGAGGGCCGCGTACGCGAGCGCGCCCTGCGACAGGTGCGCGGCGGGGTCGGGCAGCGTGTCGTCCAGCGGGACCGCCTCTGCCACAGGGACCGCGGCGTAATCCCGCCACCCGAGGAAATGCGCGACGAGCGTGCCCGGCTCGGGGCCGCCCGCGGGGGCCGCGACCACCTCGCCGACCGCGGGCCCGAACAGCGCGTCACCCGCCCGCAGGGCCGGGAACGGCGTGCCCGGCACCCCGCCGCCCAGCAGCGTCCGCAGCGACGGGAACACCGCGAACCACCGGTTGCGCACCAGCAGCTCGCCCTCCCCCGCCGCCGGGACCGGCGCCTCCACCAACGCGAGATCCCGCTCGGACGGCAGTCCCACCGGCACCGAGGCGACCCGGATCTCCCGCATCACACCTTGCCCTACCGCAACACCCATGACGTGCCTCCTTGAGGTCCGGGCCCTTCCGCCGGGCCCGGCGCCCGGAACCGTAACCCCTCACCCGCGCGTCAAGGGCAAGGCCTTCAGGCGCGATCCGTACCGCCTGCGCCGATTCCCGGACGGGCCGGGCGGCGCGTCGCTACGTTCGCCCTTATGCGAATCGCGAGCGTGGTGGCCGCCCTCCTGCTCACCGGCGGTTGCGCGGCGTCGGCGGCGGAGGCGCCCGGAGGGCGCGCGTCCGTCGCCGAGGGCGCGGCGCAGACGGCCACCTCGCGGGCGGACGCCTACGACCAGGTGCCGTCCGCCGACCGCAGGGCGTTCCTCGCCGCGCTGGCGCAGGCCGACCCCCGCCTCGTGCGGAACGGCCCGCAGAAGCGCCGCGCGCTCCGCCGCGCCGTCGCCATCTGCTCCCTCCTCGACGAGGGCCTGCCTGCCGCCGCGATCGTGGAGAAAGTCTCCGCGGCGTTCACCGGCCGCCGCGCCGACGTCACGCCCGCCGAGGCCGCGGCCCTGCTCCCAGCGCTCCGCGCGCACGTCTGCCGCCGCCTCGGCTGACCCGCCCCGCGCTCGCGCGAGGTCTGGTGTTGGTCAGCCGAAGGTCGCCTCGGCGGCGGTTGCTTCACTGTTCGCGTGCGTGACCGCCAAGGACTGGTCATCTGGGAAGCGGGCACGGCGGGGGTGTCGGCATCCTCGCCGTCATGACTACGGGGTATGTGAACGAGGACGACCGGTTGCTGCACGCCGTGCTCGACGTGCTGGGCGTGCTGGATCCGTCGGCGGGGACCGGCATGTGGGGGTGGGCTGAGGCCCTGTTCGACGAGGCCTCCGCCGACCGATGAGGTCCGGGTCGCCGGGGCCCGGACCGGCGGACGGTCAGCGGTACCCGGAGGCTTCGGGTTCGTGGCCGTTCACGAAGTAGCGGCCCAGCTCGTGCTGCTTGTAGGCGACCGGGTCGTGGAGGCTCAGCGTGCGCAGGTCGCGCCAGAAGCGGCCCAGGGCGTACTCGGTGCCGGTGGAGCGGGCGCCCGTGAGGTCGAACAGTTCGGACGCGGCCTTCAGCGTGACCTCCGTGGAGGAGATCTTCAGGCTGACGATGGTCTCGGCGACGGCCGCGCGCTCGGCGGGGGTCGCTTCCGGGCCGCGGGCGTGCAGCCATGCCAGGGCCCTCTCCGCGCGGTCGACGAGGGCGGAGACCGCCTGGAGGCGGGCCACGTGACCGCCGTACCCCTGGAGGATGAAAGGCTCCTCGCTGCCCTCCTCGACCAGGGAGTGGTACCACGGCCGAGTGCGGGTGCGCGTGTACTCGGCGCCTTCCAGCAGGGCGCCTTCCGCGACGCCCAGCTGAAGGGTGCCGAAGATGAGCTGGAAGTTGAGCACGCCGAGCGACTGGTGCGGCGGCGGTGCCGCGTCCAGCGGGCCCAGGTCGGCGACGATCGCCTCGGCGGATACGGGCACGTCCGTCAGGGTGATCTCGCGGCTCGCGGTGAGGCGCTGCCCGAGCACGTCCCAGCCGCCCGTGTAGGCGATCCCCTCGGCGGCGGCGTCGACCGCGACGACCATCGCGTGGCCGGTCTCGGCGTGCACGACGCGGGTGAAGATCCGGTCGCAGACGGGCGCGCCGGTCGCGAAGCCGCTGTCGCCGGTCACGACGTGGCCGCCGCCCGCCGGGATCAGCTTCGGGAATCCGGCCCGGTTGTGCCCCGGGCTCGCCCACAGCAGGCCGCGCGCGGCGGTCTCGCGGAGCTGCCCGTCGGCCTCAGGCGTCCGGAAGTGCTCCAGGACCCGCAGCCACGCGTAGTGGTAGGCGAGGATGTGCGCGACGGAGGCGTCGGTGCGGGCGATGAGCCGGGAGACCATGAGGCCGGTCCGGAAGGCCGCGCCGTGCCCGCCGAACTCCGCCGGGATAGTCAGCGCGAGCAGCCCGTGCGCGCGCAGCAGCGCCATCTCCGCGTGCGGCTCCATGTTGGCCGCGTCGCGCTCCACGACGTCGGCGCGCAGCTTAGCGGCCGCCTCGGCGGCGACGCCCAGCCAGCGGCTCAACTCCGGGTCGTCGGGGACGCTCGGATCCGGGACGAGGTCGAGTCGGTTCACTGCTTCACTCCCACGATCCACGAGTAGGCGGGCGCCGCCTGGTTGACCAGGTGGTCGCCGACCACGCGCTCCTTGTAGATGACCGGGTTGTGCACCGCGAGGGTGCGCGCGTTGCGCCAGTGCCGGTCCAGCGCCCTCTCGCGCTGGACGGTCGAGGCGCCGCCGGTCTCGAACAGCAGGGTCGCCGCCCGCAGGACGGTGTCGGCGACGGTGAGGTGCGCCTGGGACGCGGCGATCTCTGCCGCGTCGAACGCCTCCTGCGGGACGTCCCCGGCGGCCCTCCGCGTGTTGATCGACTCGAGCCGGGCGACGGCGGCGAGGGTCGTCGCCTCGGCGGCGAACGCCAGCCCGGACAGCCGCCCGACGACCTGCTGGACGAGCGGGTCCTCGGCCGCCGACGGGCCGCTGCCGTGGCTGAAGACGCGCTTGCGGCCCCGGACGTACTCGACGGCGTCCCTGACGACGGCGCGGGCGATGCCGCTGAGCGCCGCCAGATGGAACAGCTGGTAGAAGGCGATCATGTAGCTGGGGCCGCGGTCGGCGAACCAGAACACGTCGGCGGGCTCGACCTCCGCGCCGTCCAGGACCGTGGTGCCGGAGCCGGTGAGGCGCTGGCCGAAGCCGTCCCAGTCGTCGACGCGGGTGACTCCGGGCGCGTCGGCGGGCACCAGCGCGAAGCCCTGCGCCTCGTCGCCGCAGCGGGCGAGGACCGCGATCCAGTCGGCGTAGAGGCTGCCGGTGCTGTAGTGCTTCGTGCCGGTCAGCCGCCACGTCGGCCCGTCGCCGGTGAGCACGGTCGCGACGGCGCCGAGGGCTCCGCCGCCGATCTCGGTGGTGGCGTTGCCGATGATCGCGCCCGCGCCGATCCGCTTCAGCCAGCGCTCGCGGGCCTCCCCGTCGGCGTCGTGCAGCCGCTCCTCGAGCAGGCCGAAGTGGGCGCGCAGGATCTGCGGCAGGTTCGAGTCGGCCTCGCCGAGCTCGACCAGCAGCCGGAACAGCTGGGTGACGCTCGCGCCGGACCCGCCGAACTCCTCGGGCACCCGCACCGCGCCGAACCCCGCCTCCTTCAGCCAGGCGATCGGCTCGTAGGCGAGGCCGCGGCGGAGTTCCCGGTCCACCGCGCCCTCAGCGATCCGCGCGAACACCGGCCGGAACCGGGCCGCGAGCTCCTCGTAGGCCGCCTCTTCGCCGGCGACGGGCAGCGGGGCGTTCATTCGGACTCCTTGAACGCGCCGCGGTGGCGCGCGGCGGGGTGGCGGTCGTTGATGAGGTCGGAGCCGAACAGCTTCTTGCGCAGCGAGCCGTCGGCGTACTCCTCCTGGGCGAGGCCTCGCCCCCGCAGAACGGGCATGACGTGGTCGATGAACTCCTGGTAGGAGGACGGAAGCCGCCAGTTGACGACGTTGATGCCGTCCACGCCCGCGTGCGCCCACTCCTGGATGGCGTCGGCGATCTGCTCGGGCGTCCCGACGATCCGGGCGCGCTTGGCGAGGATCGCCCCGAGGTCGGCCACCCGCGGCTCCCGGTCGGGAACGCTGCGTCGCAGCCACTCGAGGATGCCCTTGCTCGCCTCGGTGTCGATGTCCTTGAGCAGGGTCTCGGGCGGGTACACGGTGCCGTCGGGGCGCGTCCCGAAGTTCATGTGGGCGAGCAGGCCCTCGGTGCTGATGTACTCCTCCAGGTCGGCCTCCTTGCGACGCGCCTCCTCCTCGGTGGCACCGACGACGAAGGAGATGCCCTGGAAGAACTTGATGTCCGAGGCGAGACGGCCCGCCTCGACGGCGAGCTTCCGCGTCGCGGCGATGCCTTCGGCGGCGACCTGCGGGCTCGGCGCGGCGATGAACACCGCCTCGGCGTGCCGGGCGGCGAAGGAGCGGCCGGCGTCGGACGCGCCGGCCTGGAACAGCAGCGGGGTGCGCTGCGCCGACGGCGACGGCAGGTGCGGCCCCTCGACGGAGTAGTACTCGCCCTTGTGCCGGATCTTGTGGATCTTGGAACGGTCCGCGAAGACCCCGCTCGCACGGTCCTTCAGGAGCGCGCCGTCGTCCCACGAGCCCTCCCAGAGCTTGTAGGCGACGTCGACGTACTCCTCGGCCCGCCGGTACCGCTCGTCATGCGCGACGAGGCCGTCGAGGCCGAGGTTGCGGGCTCCGTTCTCCTGGGTGCCGGTGACCACGTTCCAGGCGACGCGGCCCTTGGAGATGTGGTCGAGGGTGGAGATCTGCCGGGCGAAGGTGAACGGCGGCAACTGGTAGATGCCGCTGGTGTAGGCCAGGCCCAGGTGCTCGGTGTGCACCGCGAGCGCCGACAGCAGGACGGCCGGGTCGTTGCTGGGGATCTGGAGGCCGTGTCGGGTGTAGACCTCGTAGTCGCCGTCGCCCGGCCCGTACAGCCCGGACACGTCGGCGAAGAAGATCGCGTCGAAGCGGCCCGCCTCCAGCCGCTTGGCGAGATCGACCCAGAACTCCACGTCGTTGAAGTCGACCTGGCCGGAGTCCGGATGCCGCCACTGGCCGTGCTGGATGTGCGATGCGGTGTTCATGACGAACGCGTTGTAGTGAAGCGTCATCCTCTGTCCTTCTGGAGAAAGGGGGGTCTGGGATCGGTCAGGCGCCCGTGAGCCGGGGCGCGGCGGCGAGGAGCCCCCGCGTGTAGTCGTGCTCGGGCGCGGCGAAGACCCGCTCGGCCGGGCCGGACTCGACGATCCGGCCGTCGGCCATCACGGCGACGTCGTCGCTGACATGCCGGACGACGCCGAGGTCGTGCGAGATGAACAGGTAGGCGAGGCCGAGGTCGCGCTGGAGGTCGTCGAGCAGGTCGAGGACCTGGGCCTGGACGAGCACGTCGAGCGCCGAGACGGGTTCGTCGCAGACGATCAGTTCCGGCCGGGGGGCGAGCGCGCGGGCGATCGCGACGCGCTGCCGCTGCCCGCCGGACAGCCGCAGCGGGCGACGGTCGGCGACGGAAGCGGGCAGCCCAACCGCGTCGAGCAGCTCGGCGATCTCCTTGGCGTGCCGTTGGGGCCGGATCGTCTCGCCCCGGCTGAGCGCGTCGGCGAGGATCTGCCCGACGGTGTGCCGGGGATCGAACGAGCCGAGCGGATCCTGGTAGATCGCCCCGATCCTGTGGCGTTCCGGGCGGCGTTCCGGTTCGGGCAGCGCGCTCCACGGGCGGCCCGCCAGGCGCAGTTCGCCCGCGTCGGGCCGCACCAGCCCAAGGGCCATCCGCGCGGTCGTCGTCTTGCCCGACCCGGATTCGCCGACGAGCCCGAGCGTCCTACCGCGCCTGAGCACGAACGAGACGCCTTCGACGACGGGCCTGAGCACCCCGTCGGGTCCGGTGTAGGACTTGGCGAGGCCCGTCGCGGTGAGGATCTCCTCGTCGGGCACCTCCGCCGGCGGCGTCCGCTCTGCCGTCTCCAGGCGCGGGCCGGACAGCCGGACGCCGCGCGGGCGGTCGCCGGGGATCGCCGCGATGAGCCGGCGCGTGTAGTCGTCGCGCGGGTCGCCGAGGACCTGCTCGGCGGTGCCGTGCTCGACGACCCTCCCGTGGTGCATCACCGCGATGTCGTCGGCGATGCGCTTGACCACGGCGAGGTCGTGGCTGATGAGCAGGACCGCCGTGCCCGCATCCTTCAGGGTCAGCAGCAGTGCGAGGATCTGCTCCTGCACCGTCGCGTCGAGGGCGGTCGTGGGCTCGTCGGCGATGAGCAGCGGCGGGTCGAGCGCGATGGCCGAGGCGATGAGCGCGCGCTGGCGCAGCCCGCCGGACAGCTCGCCGGAGCGCTGCGCGGCCCGTTCCTCGGGCCGGGGCACCCCGGCGGCGGTGAGCAGCCCGACCACCTTGGCGCGGCGTTCGGCCCTCGTCAGCCCGGTGTGCCGGGCGAGCGCGTCGCCGATCTCCCTGCCGACCGGTCGCAGCGGGTCGAGCGAGACGAGCGCGTCCTGCAGGACCAGGCCGACGGACGGGCCGCGCAGCTCGCGGAGCCCCTTCGCCGACAGGCCGAGGACGTCCTTGCCGAGCACGCGCAGGGTCCGGGCGCGGACCTTCGCGCGCGGCCCGGCCAGCCCGATGACGGACCGCGCGGTGACGCTCTTGCCCGAGCCGGACTCGCCGACGAGGGCGAGGCAGCGCCCGGCCTCCAAAGCGAGGGAGACGTCCGCGACGGCCTCGGCCTCCCCGAAGGACACGTTGAGCCCTTCGATCTCCAGGACGGTCCCCTGGTTCTGGGTCATGTCATGCCTCCCGGGAGCGGTTCTGGAGGGAGCGGCCCAGCAGCGTCAGGGTCGCGGCGGTGAGCACGATGAACACGCCGGGGAAGACCGTCAGCCACCAGGCGTTCGCGATGTAGTCGCGGCCCGCGGCGAGCATGGCGCCCCACTCGGTGTTCGGCGGCGCGACGCCCAGGCCGAGGAAGCTGAGCGAGCACGCCCACACCACGGCCTGCCCGACGCCCAGCGTGGCCAGCACGAACAGCCGCGACGCCATGTTGGGCAGGATGTGGCGGCGCAGCGACGTCCAGCGGCCGCGGCCGAGCACGGTCGCCGCCTCGGCGTAACCGGAGGTGCGGGCGCTGATCACCTGGGTGCGGATGAGCCGGGCGTATCCCGGCGCGGTCGCCAGCCCGACGGCGATGCCGGACGGCACCACCCCGCTGCCGAGCACCGCGACGAACAAGAGGGCCAGCAGCAGCACCGGCACCGCGAAGAGCACTTCGAGCACCCGGCCGACGGCGAAGTCCAGGGCGCGGCTGCCGAGCCCGGCCAGGGTGCCGAGCACGACCGCGAGGCCCAGCCCGATCGCCATGGCCAGCAGGCCGATGAGGATCGACGACTGCGTGCCGTGGACGACCCGGCTGAACGCGTCGCGGCCCGACTCGTCGGTGCCGAACCAGTGGCCTGGGGACGGTCCCTGGAACGCCTCGGACGGGTTGATCTCGTACGGGTCGTAAGGGGCGAGAACGCTGGGGAAGGCCATCGCCGCGATCAGAAGCAGCACCAGGGCCGCGCCGACGGCCTCCCCCGGCCGCACCGACCTCCACCGGGTCACCATGCCGCCGCCTCCGCCGGACGGGCGGCCGCCTTCAGCCGCGGGTCGGCGATCCGGTCGGCCGCCTCGGTCGCGAACGTCACCAGGATGTAGACGGCCGCGATGACGAGGACCACGCCGACGATCACCGGGATGTCCCCGGCGAGGACCCCGGCGAGCAGGGTCCGGCCGAGTCCCGGCCGGGAGAACAGGGTCTCCACGACGACGGCGCCGCTGATGAGCGAGCCGAACGCCCAGCCCGACAGGCTGATCGCGGGCAGCGCCGCGTGGCGCAGCGCGTGCACCAGCCGGACCCGTGTCTCGGTCTCGCCGCGGGCCCGCGCCGAGAGCGTGAACGGCGCGTCCAGCGCGGCGATGAACGACTCGCGCATCACCTGGCCGAGGAATCCGGCCAGCGGCAGCGCCAGGCTGAGCACCGGCAGGACGAGCCCGGCCGCGCCCGGCGTGCTGATCGGCGGCAGCCAGCCGAGGCCGACGCTGAACGCCAGGATGAGGACGCTGCCGAGCCAGAAGTGCGGCACGGCCACCGAGGTGACCTCCAGCAGCGAGCCCAGCGCCGTGCCGAGCCTGCTTTCGCGGGTCGAGCCGAGCGCGACCAGGATCGCGATGAGCCAGGCCGCCGCCAGCGAGAGCACGGCGAGGACCAGGGTCCCGCCGACGGTCTGCCCGATCAGCGTCGCCACCGGTGTCTTCAGCGAGTAGGACGTGCCGAAGTCTCCGTGCAGCAGGTCTCCCAGCGTGTCGAGGTACTGGACCCACAGCGGCCGGTCGAAGCCGTACTGGGCGGCTATCTGGGCGAGTTGCTCGGGCGTCGACCGCGACCCCGCGCCTCCCACGACGGCCTCGGCGGGGTCGCCGGGGATCGCGTAAGCGCCGAAGAAGGCGAGGGTCACGACGGCCCACAGGACGAAGACCACGCCCAGGACGCGTGCGAGGATCCGTCCCATCAGGAGTTGATCCAGGCGTCGTAGAAGGTCGGCATGCTCAGCGACGGGAGCAGGCGCAGACCCTTCACCTTGGTCTCGTAGCCGAGGCGGGTCTGCTGGTCGTAGACGGGCAGCACGTAGTAGCCGTTCGACAGCAGTTCCTGTGCCCGGCGGTACAGGTCGGCGCGCTCGGTGTCGTCGGCGCTCTCGCCGGCCTTCTCCAGGAGCGCGTCGAGTTCGGGGCTCTTCAGGGCGGTGTTGCCCGAGTGGTAGCCGCCGACCGTCGTCGCGGTGTTGGCGGAGCTGAGGGAGGTGATGCGCAGGACGTCCGCGGAGTTCTTCGTGTAGTAGATCGGCAGCGCGTCGTACTCCCAGTCGTTGTTCACGACCCACCACTTGGCCGTCTCCAGCGGCTGGAGCCGCACGTCGAAGCCGACCTTCTTCGCGGTCGCCTGGACCTGCTCGTAGAAGCCGGGCTCCAGCGGGATCGTGGCGGCATACGGCAGCACGACGGTGAGGGCCTTGCCGTCCTTGGCGCGGATGCCGTCCGCGTCCTTCGTCGTCCAGCCGGCCTCGTCCAGGAGCCGGTTGGCGGTGTCCGGGTCGTAGGACTGCTTGACGGTGTCGGCCCGGTAGCGGGTCGCGGAGCTGAGCGGCGACTTCGCCTGCTCGACGGTGCCGAGGTAGATGCTCTTCAGCGCGCCCGCGACGTCGATGGCGGAGAAGAACGCCTCGCGGACCTTCGCGTCGTCGAACGGCGCGCGCCCGGTGTTCAGCTTGATCTCGACCGGCTCGCCCGGCCGGGAGGCGATCAGCGTCGCCAGCGTCGGGACGCTCTTGGCGGCGACCGCGTTCTGCGGCTCAAGGACGTCCACGACGTTGACCTGGCCGCTCTGGAGGGCCGCGTAGCGGGTGGTGCCGTCCGGCACGAACCGCCAGACGATCTTGTCGAGGTAGGCCGGGCCGGTGTGCGACGAGCCGGGCGGCGGGGTGGCGTAGGAGTCGTTGCGGACGAGCGTGACGTTGTCCTGCTTCGTCCAGGACTCCACCTTGAACGGCCCGGTGCCGACCGGCGACAGGCAGTTCTCCTCGTTGCTGCGCTTCAGGGCCGTCGGCGACTCGATCGGCAGCCACACCTGCGACAGGGACTCCAGGAGCGCGCCGTCGGGCTGCAGCAGGTGGATCACCGCGGTGTACTCGCCGGTCACCTCGACGCTTTTCACCTTGGAGAGCGCGAGCCGGCCGGTCGTCGACTGGGTGTCGGGGTTCAGGACGCGCTCGATGTTGACCTTGACGGCCTCGGCGTTGAGCGGGGTGCCGTCGGAGAACTTCACGTCCTGGCGGACGTCGACCGTCCAGGCCTTGCCGTCGTCCGAGACCTTCCACGAGGAGGCGAGCCAGGGCTGGATCTCGCCCTTCTCGTCCTGGTAGAAGAGGCTCTCCAGGAACTGGCTGCCGAGCAGCGCCTGCGGGACGTTGCCGCGAGTCTGCGGGTCGAGGCAGGCCGGCTCGTCGTCGCCCGTCGCGTAGACGAGGGTGCCGCCCTGCTTCGGGGTCAGGTTCGCGGCGTCTTCACCGCCGGCGCCGCCGCACGCGGCGAGCAGGACCGTGCTCAGGAAGGCGACGGACAGCGGAGGAAGGATTCTGCGCACGTTGGTGGTCTTTCTACTTCGAGGGGTCGTTCCTGGATCGAGCGAGGTCCGGGGCTCAGGTCAGAGCAGGCCGTGCCGTGGCGGCGGGGTGCCGTCCAGCAGGTGGCGGCCGATGTGCTGGACCTTCCAGCGGGTCGGGTCGTGCAGGGTGTGGGTGCGGGCGTCGCGCCAGTAGCGGGAGAGGTTGAGCCCGGCGAGGGCGCCGCGCGTCCCGGCGAGTTCGAACAGGGCAGAGGACGCCTCCACGCAGGCGCGGGCCGCCGCGACCTTGGCGACGGCGACGGCGACGGACGCGTGCGCGGTGCTCTCCTCGTCCGGCGCACTGCGGGCGGCGTCCACGGCCGTCGCGGCCTCCCGCAGCAGCGCCTCGGCGCCGCGGACGGCGATCTCCAGCTCGCCCGCCTGCTGGACCAGCAGCGGATCCTCGGCGGCGCGGTCCGCGCCGCTCTCGAACCACGGCCGGGCCCGCGCGACCTGCCGGACCGCCTCGTCGAGCGCGGCGCGGGCGATCCCCGCGTCGAGCGCGGCGTGCAGCACCTGCGCGAACGAGCCGTAGGACGTGGGGACCTCGAAGATCTCGGTGTAGGGCACCACCGCGTCGGCGGGCACCGCGACCCGGGCGAGCCGGACCGTCCCGCTGCCGGTGGTGCGCTGGCCGAGCGCGTCCCAGTCGTCCTCGACCGTGACGCCCGGGGCGTCGGCGGGGATGTAGGCGACGGCCTTGCGCAGCGCCCCGGACGGGGTCGGCGGCTCGTGCGGGAGGACCGCGCGGACGACGAGCCAGTGCGCGAACAGGGAGCCCGTGGCGTAGAACTTCTCGCCGTCCAGGACGAAGCCGCCCGCGCCGTCGGGCGTGAGCGTGGTCGCGTCGTCGGCGATGGTGCGGCCGGAGCGCTCGGACTGGGCGTTGGCGAAGCGGCGGCCGGCCAGGGCCTCGGCGAAGAACCGCGCCTGCTGCGCCGCGGTGCCGCGCAGGCGCAGCGCCTCGAGGAAGACGAAGTGGCTGTGCGGGATCTGACCGATGCTCGGGTCGGCGGCGGCCAGCAGCCGGAACACCTCGACGAGCGCGGTGACGGGCACGTCCGGGCCGCCGAGGCGGGCGGGGACCGTCAGGCCGAAGAGGCCCGCCGCGGACAGGGCGTCGAGTTCGGCGTGCGGGAGGCGGCGGTCGAGGTCGCGGGCGGAGGCGCCCTCGGCCAGGCCGACGGCGAGGTCGCGGGCGACGGCGACCGCCTCTTCGCCCGTGCGGATCACGGCGGCGCTCACGCGGCGCCCCCGCGGAACGTTCCGTCCTGACGGATCGACGGAATGACGGCGATGCCGTCGACGGATGCGTTCACCGAGGGGACCTCTCTGTGCGGACGTGGGCGGGCCGCCGGAGCGCGGGGAGGCAGGGAGACACGTGCAGTGCGTCGCGCGCCCGATCCGTCGCGTATCGCGGGGAGCGACCGACGCACGGGGCATTGTGACCCCGACCACACCCGATGCCATGGGCTGTGACCTGCGCGGGAATGTTCCCTACTTCTCCGATGGACATTGTTAGTATTGTCCCGGTTCTCACACAGCGTCAAATAGGCGCTGCCAAGGGGGAGGCAGGGATTCCCTTGCACCGGCGACGACGGGAGCGGCATTGCGGATCGAGCAACTGGAGTACCTGGCGGCGGTCACCCGACTCGGCTCACTGCGCCGGGCGGCCCAGGAACTGCACGTCTCCCAGCCCGCGCTGAGCGAGACCATCCGCAACCTCGAACGCGAACTGTCGGTGACCCTGCTGGACCGCAAACGCTCGGGCGCCAGCATCAGCGGCGACGGACGCGAGCTCCTGCCCTACATCACCGGCGTCCTGGAAGCCGTCGACCGGCTCAACCGGGCTGCCCACCAGCAGCACCAGAGCAACCGGATGGTCCGGCTCGGCACCGTCAACGCCGCGACCGTCTCCCTGCTCGCCCCTGCCGTGCGGGCGTTCCGCGCCGCCCACCCCGAGACCCGCGTCGAGGTGATGCCCGCCCAGCAGGCCGACATCCACCGCTCCCTCCTCGAAGGCGCGCTCGACCTCGGCCTCGTCAACGTCCTGGAAGGCGACGACCCGCCGCACGACCTCGACAGCACCCTCCTGCTGCGCGGCAAGGTCGTCGCCTGCGTCCGCGCCGACAGCCCCCTGGCCTCCCTGGACGCCCTCACCACCGACGACCTCCTCACCGAACCCCTCATCGTCATGCGCGCCGGCTACCTCATGCACCGCTACGTCCATCGCCTCTACGACGGCCGCGTCCCCTTCGCCTACTCCACCGACGGCGCAGAGATGGGCAAGCTCATGGTCGCCGAAGGCATGGGCGTCACCCTCCTGCCCGACTACAGCGTCATAGGCGACCCCCTGGAGCGGCTGGGCGCCATCACCACCCGGCCCCTCGCCCTCCCGCCTACCGAGGTGCGCCTGCTCCTCCAGGGCCGCCCCTCCCCCCGCCTCCCCAGCGCGGTCCGCGACCTCCACCGCCACCTCACCCACCACGCCCGCCGGCAGGCGGTGCCCTGACCACGCACGACGCGTTCGGCCCCGGCGCGGCGCGGGAAGGGAACCGGGGGGCCTGGCGTTGCCTCAAGGGGCCGTCAGTCGAGGGGCAGAGGACAACATGCACGGTGAGTACAAGATCCCCGGCGGGAAGCTCGTCGTCGTCGATCTGGAGGTCGTGGACGGTGCGCTGAGCGACGTCAGGGTCGCGGGGGACTTCTTCCTGGAGCCGGACGAGGCGCTCGCGGCGATCGACGCCGCACTCGTCGGGGCGCCCGTGGAGACCGGCGCGGAGGGGATCGCGGCGCGCATCCAGGCTGCGGTGCCCGAAGGCACGGTCATGTACGGGGTGACCGCCGAGGGCATCGGCGTCGCGGTGCGGCGCGCGCTCGCCCGCGCCACCGACTGGAGCGACTACGAGTGGCAGCTGATCCGCGAGGCGCCGCAGCCGCCGGCGCTGCACATGGCGCTCGACGAGGTCATCACCACCGAGGTCGCGGCAGGCCGCAGGCCGCCCACCCTGCGCGTCTGGGAATGGGCCGAGCCCTCGGTGATCATCGGCAGCTTCCAGTCGCTGCGCAACGAGGTCGACCCCGACGGCGCGGCCAGGCACGGGATCACGGTGGTCCGCCGGATCTCCGGCGGCGGCGCCATGTTCGTCGAACCCGGCAACACCATCACCTACTCGCTCTCGGTGCCCGCGCCGCTCGTCTCGGGCCTGTCGTTCGCCGACTCCTACGCCTACCTCGACGACTGGGTGCTCAACGCGTTCGCCGACATGGGCATCAAGGCCTGGTACCAGCCGCTCAACGACATCGCCACCGAGGCGGGCAAGATCGGCGGCGCCGCCCAGAAGCGGCTCGCGCCCATCGACGGCGGGCCTGGCGCCGTCCTCCACCACGTCACCATGAGCTACGACATCGACGCCGACAAGATGCTGGAGGTCCTGCGCATCGGCCGCGAGAAGATGTCCGACAAGGGCACCAAGAGCGCCAAGAAGCGAGTGGATCCGCTCCGCCGTCAGACCGGCCTCCCCCGCGAGACCGTCATCGACCGCATGCTCGCCTCCTTCGCCGCCCGCCACGGCCTCGCGCCCGGCCACGTCACCCCCGACGAACTCGCCCGCGCCGAACACCTCGCCGCCACGAAGTTCGGCGCCGCCGAATGGACGGCCCGCATCCCCTAGGGGGTGAGCGCGAGGGCGTCGGGCGGGGGGATCGTGAGGGCGCAGTCGGCGTTCTCGGGGCAGCCGTCGCCTCCCCACAGGACGAGTTCGGCGCCCGTCCAGATCAGGAGGCCGCCAGAGCGGTCGGGGCCGCGCGGGACGGGCGTGGAGGTCCAGCGCCCGGAGGCCGGATCGTAGACGGTGGCGGCGGGCCCTCCGTTCCAGAAGACGACGCCCTGCGAGGTGAGGGCGCCGCCGCGCGCGCCCGGCGTGCCGCGCGGCAGGAGCGGAAGCCCCGACCAGCGGTCCGTGGCCGGATCGTAGACGCCGCCGGGGTCGAGCGGCTTCGGGAACGGGTCCACCTCACCCCCGTCGGTCCGCTCCGGCGACGGGGACACCAGGAACAGCCTGCCGGAGGTCCAGACGGCCGCGGCGCCGGAGGACGAGGAGATGTCAGGGACCGGCAGCCTCCGCCACCGGTCGGCGGCGGGATCATAGGCGGTGGCGGCGAGATTCGGCCGTCCGGTCGAGCCCAGGACGATCGCCTCCGAACCCGTCCAGACGACGTCCTCGACCCACTCCAGCGGCGGCGACTTCGGCAGGAGCCGCCAGGAGCGGCGGGCCGGGTCGTAGGCCGTCCCGCCACGCGTCGTCACGAACACCGCCTCCGTCCCCGTCCAGACCGCGTGGTCCGGCAAGGCCACGGGGGCGTCGGGCAGCGCCTCCCAGGAATCGGCGGCCGGATCGTAGGCGGCGCCATCCGACAGCGGGGCCTCGGTTCGCCTGTGCCCGCCGAAGACCAGCACACGCTCGCCCGTCCACAGCAGGATCGGGCGTTCGCGGCCCGGCAGCGGCGCGGCCGGGAGCACCCGCCAGCGGTCGGACGCCGGGTCGTAGGCCGCCCCGTCCGACCGGGGCTCCACGACCACCCGCACCTTCCGCCCCTCCGGCACCTCCTTGCCGACCGCGCCGCCCCACACCACCATCTCGGCGCCCGTCCACACCGCGCCGCTCCACGAGCGCGCGGGGATCGGCGCCGACGGCAGCGTCCGCACCGTCCCAGAAGGCCGCTCGGAAGGCTCCTCCGGGAGCGGGTCCGGTGCCCTGCCGGAGCAACCTGCGGCGAGGAGGAGCGCCACCGCCAAAGACCCCACGGCACGAGAATTCACACCTTCTAGACGCCTGTCCGGCCCACGGGCGTTGCCTCGCCCGGCGACGGAACGTGTCCGGCGGCAGAAATCGACCCGGAAACCCTGACGACGTGGCATTTCTTCGCCACCGGGGCCGCTTTCTGCCCTACGGTGCCGTTCATGGGGAAGACGAAGGCGCGGCTCCTGGCCAAGTGGGCGGAGCGCGAAGCGGAGTTGCAGCGGATGCTCGGCGTGGAGACGAGCGACGAGCGGCCCGTCGAAGAGGTCGTGGTGGTCGCCGAGACCGAGGTGGCGGAGGCGGTGGAGGCCGCGGTCGGCGAAGCCGCCCCGCCCGAGCCCGCCGAACGCCCCAGACCGCCGCGGAACCGGCGTCCCGCGCCGCCGCCGACCGACGTGAAGCCCTACCAGGTCGCCTGCCCCCGCTGCGCCGCCCACGTCGGCGCGCCCTGCCGGACGGGCGCGGGCAAGCCCGTCCGCCCGCACACCGACCGCCTCCGCCAGGCCGCCCTGGCGGCCGCGATCCCCGCACCCGCCGACCGGCCCGCGCCCGGCACCGCCGCCGACGACGCGGCCGCCCACTTCTTCGAGACCGCCCGGGAGCGGCCCGCCGAACACTGACGAGCGCGCCCGGAGCCCGCCCCCGGCAGTCCTGCGGGCTCCAGGCGCGCCGAACTGTCAGAGGGATCGGCTACGGTCGGCGCATGAACGAGAACGCGCCGTCCGACGACGGCGAGAAGGAGAGCCTGCGCGCCGCCCTTGACCGGCAACGCGACGTCGTCCTGTGGAAGCTCGACGGCCTCACCGACGCCCGGCTCCGCCGCCCCATGACGCCCTCGGGCACCAGCCTCCTCGGGCTGGTGAAGCACCTCGCGAGCGTCGAGTACGCGTGGTTCCGCGAGGCCTTCGCGCTGCCCGCCGAGCCCCTGTGGTTCGACCCCTTCACCGAGGACATGGCCGCCGCCGAGTCCGAGAGCGCGGCCGAACTCGTCGCGTTCTACGCGCGCGCCCGCACCGCCGCCGACCAGACCATCGCCGCCCTCCCCCTGGAGGCCGAAGGCACCTCCTGGCGGGGCCGTCCCGTCACGCTCCGCTGGGTCCTCATCCACATGATCGAGGAGACGGCCCGGCACGCGGGCCACATGGACATCCTGCGCGAACTCCTGGACGGCGCCGCCGGCGACCACCCACCCGCCGGCTTCTCGGCACCGGGCCTGCCTGTCGGTTCTTGACCGTCCCGAGTCCCGTGGGATTCCGGGCTCCGGGCAGGTCTGAAGCCGGGGGCACGTCCGTGGCCGGGGAAGCGTCCGGCTCGGCCCCCCGAGGGAAGGGGATCCCATGTCCACCGTCGTCGTCTTCGGCGTCACCGGTTACGCGGGCGGCCACATCGCACGGGAGCTGCTGGACCGGGGGCACACCGTCGTCGGCGTGGCCCGCGACACCGCCAAGGCCGCACCGCACGAGCGCCTCACGCTGCGCAGCGGCTCGCTGTACGACCCTGCGTTCCTCGCCGAGACCGTGCGCGGGGCCGACGCCGTCGTCGTCGCCGTCCGCGCCCACGGCGTGCACGAGCCGGATCTGGAGGACGCGGTTCCGGCGCTGCTGAAGGCCGCGCAGACCGAGGGCGCGAGGCTCGGCGTGGTCGGCGGCGCCGGCAGCCTGCTCATCCGCGAGGGCGGCCCGCGTGTCCTCGACACGGACTTCCCCGAGGAGTACAAGCCCGAGGCCGTGGCCCACGCCCGCGTCCTGGACGCCCTGAAGGCCGCCGACACCGAGGTCGACTGGTTCTACCTCAGCCCCGCCGGCTCCTTCGGTTCGGTCAACCCCGGCACCCGGATGGGCAAGTTCCGGCTCGGCACCGACCTCCTCATCACCGACGCCGCCGGGCGCTCCGACATCTCCGGCGCCGACTACGCCATCGCCTTCGCCGACGAGATCGACCATCCCGCCCACCACCGATCGCGCTTCACCGTCGCCTACTGATGCACGAAAGCAGCCGCGCGAGGCTCAGTCGGGGGTCGGTCGGTAGGTCAGGACCGTGACGCCCGAGGTGAAGGCGGCGCTGTCGGCGAGTCCGACACCGGTGACGCGCTCCGCGCGGAACAGCGGCTCGCCCGCCCTTGAGAACGGGCCAGATCCGGCATTCGTCGAGGACGCCGTGCCGGGCGAGGTCGTCGGTGTGGCGGCCGTCGCTCCGGATGAGGAGGTCGCCGCCGTCCCGCTCCTTGATCTCGGCGATCCGGGCGGCCAGGTCGGCGCCGGGGATGACGAAGGGGGCCGGGCCGCGGTGCCGCCCGGCTTGGGAGGCCACGGTCATGGCGTTGACGTGGTCGGTCCCGGCCCTGGCCCTCGGCCACGACCGGGCCCTGTCGTCGTGTTCAGGGGGAGGCGAGGAGTGAGGTGAGGTTCTCGGCTTCCTTGGCGGCTCGGGAGGTGCGGGATCTCGGGGTCCAGGAGGTGAGGGCGGGCAGGGGGGTGCGGATGTGGTGGCGGGTGGCGGTGGTGGAGGCTGCCGCGAGGAGGCCGGCGAGGGGCGCGGGGGCGGATTCGGCGGGGGCGGGCAGGAGCGGGGGGATCGCGTGGGCGAAGAGCGGCCAGAGGTTCGCGCCCGCCCGAGCGGCTTCGAGGAGGCCCTGGACGGTGCGGGAGAGCGAGACGTCGCCGGACTTGACCAGGACGGGCAGGAGTTCCCCCATCTCGGCGGCCGGGAGGGCGTCCTGGGCGGCGAAGGCGAGGAGGGCGTCCAGCGCTCCGGCGCGGTCGGCGGCGTGCGGGGAGGACAGGGCGTAGACGAGCAGGGCGGCCGTCGCCGGGCCCGTGGCGCCGGTCGCGTCGGCGAGGTCGAGGAGGACTTCGCCCTGCTCGTAGCGGTCCAGGGGCCAGCGCTCGGCCTGGCGGAGCAGATGGGCCGCGGTGAGCTCGCGGTGCGACGGCAGGGTCGGCGCCCACCACCGGGCGTCGGCGCGGACCGCCGCGCCGTCGGCGACCGCGGCGGTGTCCAGCTCGGTGAGCAGGCCCGCGGTGCCCTGCGCGCTCCCCTCGAAGATGGCGCGCAGGCGCTTGCCGTGCGACGTCTTGGGCTGCTGTTCCCAGTGGTTGAGGCGGCGCCGGCGGAATCCGACGATCTCGTAGAAGGCCTGCGGTCCGGGCAGCCCGCCGCCGTCGATCCAGGCGCGGGCGGTCTTCGCCGCGGGTGAGGACAGGCCGTCCAGGACCGAGGCGCGGGCGTCGGCCGGGAGGCGCAGCAGCGCCTGGTCGAGGTCGTAGGCGCCCGGTTCGCGGCCTGCCTCTTCCAGCGCGCGCAGGCGGGCCGCGAAGACCTCCGGGTCGACGTGGCCCGTCGAGAGCGTCGGGGTGGCGAGCAGGACGGGTGCCCCGAAGTGCGCGGTCGCGTCGAAGAGGCGCTGGTGGAGCAGCCGGGCGGGGGCGAGCCGCTGGACGGAGTCCTTGGTGCGGCCGTGGCGTTCGCGCAGGTAGTCGACCATGCCGCGCTTCGGCCGCCCGTGGACGAGCCGGTGCAGCACGAGCAGGACGCCTTCCAGGTGCCGCATGTCGGGGTGCAGGATCCAGGGGTGTTTCTCGCCGTACTCCCGCAGCTCGGCGACGATGCCGCCGCCGTGCGCGACGAGCCCGGCGAGCAGCCGCTCCGACTCCGGCCAGCGCCGGTCGGCGGGCGCGTGCAGATGGGCCATGACCGCTTCGAGGAGCTCGGCGGCCGACGCGATCGGCGGATCCAGGTCGCGAGGGCCGGCGGCGTACAGCAGGGGCGCCTCGACGGGCGCCTCCGGCTCGAAGGTCCCCCCGTAGGCGGCGGCGATCCTCTCCCGCAGCGGCCCCGGCAGTGCCGCGGCCGCCTCGCGGACCGCCTCGGCGGTGAGCGGATCCACCCGTGCCGCGTGCCGCACGGCCAGGCGCACGGCGCGGTCGCGGGTGTCGGCGTGCTCGACGGAGAACACCGCCACGGCCTGCGTCACTGCGGCGTCCTCCCGGCCCTTGGCGGTCTTGTCGAGCCAGATGAGGGCGGCCTTGAGGAGCTTGCGCTCGGGCCGGAACAGCATCGCGCCCGCGGCGTCGGCGAACAGTTCGGGCGTGAGGGGTTCGAGCGCGTCGATCGCCTTGACCTGGCCGAAGGCCGTCTCGGCGACGGGCGCCGCCGCGCTCGGGAGCAGCCGCACGTAATCGCGCGCCAGGGGCGCGGCGTCCTGCGGGCTCGGCGCGAGCTCGCGGTGCAGCGCCACGTACCAGGCGATGCGGTTGCCGTCTCCCCCGCGCAGGAACCTGCGCACGCACCCTTCCAGCAGGAAGGCGCGGTCGGCGTGCGCGAGGATCTCGGCGGCGAGGGTCGGGACGCCGCCCGGCGGGCGGAAGGCCGGGGGGCCGAGCGGAGCGCGCTCGTTCAGGGCCTGCCCGATCCCGTCGGCGTCGAACAGGGCGGGGAGCAGCACGGGGAAGAACGGGTCGGCCGCGAGGGGTTCGGCGGGCCGCCACAGCAGCCATCCGGTGACGAAGGCGGCGCTCGTGGGAGGGGCTTCGCCTTCGGCGCGCAGGATCGCGGCCGCCACGTCCCACAGGACCCGGTCCGCCCGCCAGCTGAGCAGTTCCGCGGGCCGCAGCCTGTCGGCGAGGCGCCGCGCGAAGTCGATCCGCCACTCCTTCGGCCGCGCGCCGACGACCGCGACGATGGATTCGGCGAGTCCGTCCCTGTCGCGCCAGCCCTGCAGATCCCGCCGCGCCACCCAGGCGGAAGCCGCCGCCGCGCCGCCGAGGCATCCGGCCCCGGCGACGCGCAGCGGCCCGAGCCTCAGGCTCCCGCCGCGGTTCTCCTCCGCCAGGGAGCGCCGCAGCTCCGGCATCCGCTTGCCGATCTCCTTGCGGGCGGCCTCATCGAACCCGCCCACGACCGCGGCGACCCGCCGAGGATCGCCCGTCTCCACCGCCTCGCACAGCCGCTCCCACGCCACTTCGTCAACGCTGCTCGCCATGATCGGGACGGTAGCCGCCCCCACCGACATTTCCCGGCGGGGGCGGTGCGCCGGGTCGGCGACGCGGGGTCGGCAGGTGGGGTCGGCAGGTGGGGTCGGCAGGTGGGGTCAGCGGCGGGGGTCACCGCCGAGGTCGATCCTCAGGTGCAGCGGGTTCGCGACCGCGTCCCAGCGGACGAACTTGAAGTTCGTGTTCTCGCGAACCTCGCCCTCGTCGTCGAGACGGACCGGCGTGTTCTCACCGTCGTGCACGACCAGGAGCCCGGTGGGGAAGGCGCGGCCGAGGGGCACGTTGACGACTGCCGCGCCGTCGCTGTGCTGGGCGCCGTCGGGACCGCCGACGGTGAAGCCGCCCAGGTAGGCGCCCGGGGAAGTGCGGGAGTAGACGGCGAAGGTGCTGTCGCCCTGGCTGGACGCGAGAAGGTAGCCGCCGCCGTCGCGGGTCTCGTAGATCGTGAGTCCTTCGGCGTCGGCCGTGAGGTGCGTCCCCCCGGTGCCGGGGTTGGGGCCGGTGGGCAGGCACTCGTCCTCGTCGGCGTCGTAGGCCGCCGGGGTGCCGAACTCGCGGACGCGCTCGATGAGGCGGGGCTCGCCCTTCAGGTCGGCGGGGATGCGCCAGATGCCGACGTCCTCCTGCGCCGCGTAGAGCACGTCGCGTTCCTGGTCGACGACCATGCCCTCGACCTGGGGGTCGTCGCCGGGGTCACCGCAAGGCGTCCAGGTGCCTCCGGGGATCGGGAACTCCTTCGGCAGGGCGATCTGCCGGACGAGGCGGTAGGACAGGCCGCGTCCCGACTTCACGATTTCGACGAGCGCGACGGTCGTGGTGCTGCGCCGGCTCACGAGCGCGTAGGTGCGCCCCTTGTCCTTCCACGTGGTGAGGCCGTAGGGGGTCCGCTGCTCGTTCACCTCCTCCTGCGTCGCGTTGAACAGGAAGGGCACGTCCTCGCCGGTCACGTCGGAGAGCGGCTCGCCCGGGCGGCCCGGGTCGATCGCGTAGAAGCGGAGGGTGTCCCGGCCGCGGTCGGTGACCACGGCGACGTCCCGCCCGCCGAGCCCGTAGACGACGTCGACGTTGTTGAACCTGCCGTTCTCGTCGTCCTCGCCCGGAGCGGGCGGCGCGGCGAAGTGCTGCACGAGCGAGCCGTCGAGACGGTAGACGTCCAGGCCGCCTTCCTTGGCGGTGCCCAGGACGAGGCTCCTGCCGCTCTGTGAGGGGTGGACCCAGAGGGCGGGGTCGTCGGCGTTGGCGTTGCCGCCCGCCTCGTCGTCGAGCATGGCCCGCGTCTCGGCCTGCGGAAGGACGGTCGGGAGCGCCGGCGCCGCGCCCGCGGGCACTGCGGCGAATGGAACGAGCAGCGCACCGAGCGCCAGAATCCTCTTCATCCCGGCAAACTCCCATCCCGAGGTGTCCGCCCGGTGGCCGCGACATGGCCAGGGAAGATCGCCCGCCGCTCGCGCGCGGGCCGCGGCGGTGCTTCACTGCCCTCATGGGCGATCCGCTTTCCGAAGTCAGCTCCGCCGCCTCCCCTCTGGAGCTCGTCCTCCAGGCCGCCGGCCCGTATCTCGACGTCCTCGCCGACCGCGCGGTGCACGACGCCGCCGCGGACGGGCTCCTCGCGGATCTCGAAGGCCCGCTCCCCGAACGCGGCGAAGGCGCGCCCGCGAGCATCGGGCGGCTGCTGGACGTCGGCACCCGGGCGGCGACCCACTCCTCCGGCCCCCGCTTCTTCCACCTCGTCGTCGGCGGCTCCACGCCCGCCGCGATGGCCGCCGACTGGACGGCCTCCCTCCTCGACCAGGTCGCCGGGCTCTGGGTGTCCTCTCCGCTGGCCTCCCGGATGGAGACGACGGTCCTGCGGTGGCTGAAGGACCTGTTCGGCCTGCCCGCGCCGTTCGGCGGCGTGCTCACCCCGAGCGCGACGCTCGCGCACGTGACCGGCCTGGCGTGCGCGCGGACGTGGTGGGCCGAGCGGCACGGCGTGGACGTCGCCGCGCACGGCCTCGCCGGGCTGCCTCCGATGCCCGTGTTCAGCAGCGGCCTGGTGCATCCGAGCACCCGCAAGGCGCTGCAGATCCTCGGCCACGGCCGGGACACCCTGCGCGCCTTCTCCCGCGACGCCACCGGGGCCCTCGACCTCGCCGCCCTGGAGGCCGCCCTCGCCGACCTCGACGGTGCGCCCGCGATCCTCGTCGGCAACGTCGGGGAGGTGCACAGCGGCGACTCCGACCCGATCGCCGCCCTGGCCGACCTGCGCGACCGCTACGGCTGCTGGCTGCACGTCGACGGGGCCTTCGGCCTGTTCGCCGCCCTCTCCCCGCGCACCGCGCACATGACGGACGGCGTGGCGCGGGCCGACTCCGTCACGGCGGACGGCCACAAATGGCTGAACGTGCCCTACGAGAGCGGGTTCTCGTTCGTTCGCGACGGGGCCTGCCTGTCGCGTGCCTTCGGCGGCTGGGGCGTCCCGTACCTGCCGGAGGCGTCGGACGGGCAGGTCGACTACAACAGGCTGGGCCCTGAGTCGTCCCGCCGAGCGCGCGCGCTGCCGATCTGGGCCACGCTGCGCGCCTACGGCCGTGAAGGGCACCGCCTGATGGTGGAGCGACACCTCGACGTCGCCGCGCATCTCGGCAGGCGCGTCGAGGAGGCGCCCGACCTGGAACTCCTCGCGCCCGTCCGGCTGTCCATCGTGTGCTTCCGCTACCGTCCGCCGGGTGTCCCCGAAGACCGCCTGGACGAACTCAACGGCCTCCTCGGCGAGGCCCTCCTCGCCGACGGCCGGGTCTACGCCGGCACCTCGACCTACCTGGGCCACAAGGTCTTCCGGCCCGCCATTGTCAACTGGCGCACCACGACCGGCGACGTCGACCTGCTCGTCGACGTCCTCCACGAGCTGGCCCCCGCCCTCGTCGCCCGCCTGAACGACCCCGCCGCCTGACGCGGCGCTCTCACGGACGTCCGACCGGGGCCGGGACCGCCGCGACTCCTCGGCGGGTTGCGGAGGCCGCGCGATCCTGTCGGTGGCCCCTGATGGGATGCGGTTGATCACGAGAGCTCGGTGGGCGGCCCCGCTGCTGTGGCCCGCCGACGAGCCCTGGCCGGTCTGCGCCACCGAGCACCACGACGCGTACCGGATCACGCCCCTGGCGGAGACCCACCTGCGGTGCGGGATCCTCACCAAGGTGTGGGCCCGGCCGCGCCGACCACGGAGAACCTGCTGACCCGCGAGGAGACGGACACCGTCGCCCGGATCCAGCGCGGCCACCCCCTGGAGGCCCTGCCGTGCTGCCGGGGCGGGGCAGGTCGGGGAGGTCGCGGGCGTTAGAGCTGGGCCACGGGCAGCGGCGGCAGCAGGCCTCCGGCCTCACCGGGCCGCCGAAGGCGGTTCAGGTGACGGGAACGATTTCGGCGGCGCGGAGTTCGCCCGCCTCGATGGTGAGCAGGCCGAGGGTGCCGTGGGGCTGGCGGCGGCGGTCGGTGGGCGAGCCCGGGTTGAAGACGCGCAGGCCGTCGGCGCACTCGTTCCAGGGGATGTGCGAATGTCCGAAGACGACGAGGTCCGCGTCGGGAAAGGCGCGCCGGAGCCTTGCGTGCCTGCCCTTGGCAGGGCCGCTGTCGTGGATCATGGCGACGCGCAGGCCGTCGAGGTCGAGTTCGAGGCGCTCGGGCGCGCCCCAGGCGGCGACGTCGGGGCCGTCGTTGTTGCCGAGCACCGCGTGCACGGGGGCGAAGGCCGCCAGTTCGTCCAGCACCGCGGCGGTGCACACGTCGCCCGCGTGCAGGATGACGTCGGCCTCGCGCAGGTGCGCCGCCACGGCGGGCGGGCACGTCTTCCAGCGGCGCGGGGCGTGCGTGTCGGAGATGACGACGGCTCTCACCCGCCCATTCTCTCGCGCGCGCCCCTCCCGCCGGAGCCCCGCCCCGCCGGGAGCCTTGCCGGGACACGGTCCAGGCGGGGGGCACCCGGCGGGGCGGGGGTCAGCGGGCGAACCAGCGGCGCGGGTGGCGGGTGAGGGTGTAGCCGAGGACGCCCATCAGGGCGGCCACGACGCCGCCGACGATGGTCCAGGTCCAGCGGCCGGTGAGGCGGGTGAGCCAGCCCTCCGCCCGGACCATGGGCTTGGGCGCGGAGTCGACCGCGCTCGCCGTCGGGGTGGCGTCGGGCGTCAGGGTCGCGCCCGCGTCGACCGGCGGGGAGAGCGGCGCCTCCATGCGCGCCCCTGCGGGCTGGGCCGCGCCCTCCTCGACGGTCATCCGCACCGCGGCCTGGACGGGCCGGCCGAGGTCGCGTTCGGGCAGCCCGGTGGCCGACAGCCGCAGGTAGTAGGTGCCGGGCAGCGGGTCGGCCGACCACGGGTCAGCCCAGGAGCGCACCCGGCGCAGCGTGCAGCCGACCGCGGCCTCGGCCTCGGCGGGCTGCGCGGTCGCGCTCTGCGCGCCGGACGCGCACGACTGGCGGCGGCGCAGCCCGTCGAACACGTCGAGCGTCCAGGTCATCGCGCCGTGCCGCTGCGCGGCGGGCGGCAGGGTGACCTTCACCGCGATCTTGTGAGTCTGCCCCGCGGCGGCGGCGAACGACCAGTACAGGTAGTCGCCCGTCGTGGCCGAGACCTCCGCGCCGGACCCGGCGGGGATCTCCGTCGCGCTCAGGAACGACGGTCCCGCCGTCCGGACGACCGGGTCCGGGACCGCGGTCTCCGGCTCGTCCGCCCTGGCCGGGAACGCCGTCGAGGAGGCCAGCAGGGCCCCCACGGCGAAGGCGAGGAACGCGCGCATCACTTCTCCCTCCAGATCGCGATCCGCCAGCGGGCCAGCCAGCCGAGCACGAGCCCGGCGACCAGGCCCGCGAGCGCCAGCACGCCGAGCAGCGCCCAGCCCTTGCCGAGCACGGGCTCGCCCGGGTCCGGGGAGGCCGCGACGAGGTCGACGGTCAGCTCCAGCGGCATGCCCGGCGACGTCCGCACCCCGTTCGCGGCGGCGAAGGAGTTACTCACCACGAGGCAGACGGTCCGCACTTCGGCGTCCTCGTCTTCGGCGGAGCGCCCGTCGAACCAGCGCAGCCCGGCCGACTGCACGTCGGTCCTGCCGCTGCCCGCGTCCGAGCCGCGGACGAGTTCGCGGCCGCCGGTGCCGGTCGCGCGGAGCAGCACCCCGTAGTCGCGGTTCAGCGGCCGGTCGAGCGAGAGGCTGACCGAGGCGCGCAGTTCCTGTCCCGCGGCGACGCGCACCCGGTACCAGCGGTGCTCGCCGATCTGCTCGCGGTCGCTGTAGACGCCGGGCGCGAGGACGGGCGCGGCCGAGCAGGCCTCGGTCCCCGCGACGAGCAGGGGCGCCTCCTGGTAGGTGGCCTCGGCCCGGTCGATGAGCTGGTTGAGCCGATCGGTGAGCTGCGCCTGGTTGGTGATGGCGGTGTAGGTTCCGCCGGTCGCCTCGGCGATGCAGGACAGCTGCCGGCGCACCTTGGCGTCGAGGGTGAGGCCGAGGGTGTCGATGACCAGGTGGGTGCCCTGCGCGGCGAGTTCCCGGGCGACGTCGCAGGGGTCGGGCAGGCCGCAGGAGTCCTCGCCGTCGGTGATGAGGACGATCCGGCGGGTCGTCTCGCCGGTCCCGAGGTCCTTGGCGGCGGCGCGCAGCGCCCGGCCGATCGGGGTCCAGCCGGTCGGCGCGAGGGTCGCGATCGCCGTCTTGGCCTCGACCTTGTCGACGACGCCGACGGGGAACAGCAGGTTGGTGTCCTTGCACCCGACGGATTTGGGGCTGCCGGGGAAGCGGTGCTGGGCGCCGAGCAGCCGGATGCCGAGGTTGGTCTCGGCGGGCAGCGCGTCCACGACGTCGTTGAACGCCTGCTTGGCGACGGCCATGCGGGTGCGGCCTTCGATGTCGGCGGCGCGCATCGAGCCGCTGGAGTCCAGCACCAGCTCCACGCGCGGCGGTTCTTTGGCGGGGGTCTCGTCGGCGACGGCCGGGCCCGCGCCCGCCATCGCCATCGCGATGAGCGCGCCGAGCAGACCGGCGGCCCACCGTCGTGCGGTGATCATTCCGGAGATAGTAGTGATCTTCCGGATCCAACGGAGATCATCCGGACCTGCGGCGATAACGATTGGCCTGCCATTGCGCCACGGGACCGTCAGCGGGTGGAGCGGACCGCGGTGGCGATGAGGCCGCCGGTGAGGGTGGCGGCGCCGGCGACCAGGTAGAGGAGCGCGTAGTTCTTGGCCGTGCCGTCGACGCCGAGGTTCAGGAGCAGGGCGGCGGCGGCCGGGGCCGCGGAGTGCGGGATGGAGGTGGCGAACTGGAGGATGGCGGTGTAGCGGCCCGCGTCGGTGGTGCGGTCGGGCAGCACGTCGAGGGCGAGGGCCTGGTCGACGGCCGAGAACATGCCGAGGCCGAACGCGCAGACGAGCGAGCCCGCCGCGAGCGGCACGAGGCCGTGCGACAGGGCCATCGTCGAGGCGCCCGCCGCGTAGAGGGCGCCGGAGAGCAGGACGAAGACGCGTCGCCGGCCGAGCCTGTCGGACAGGAAGCCGCCGCCCAGCGAACCCGCGGCGGTCGCGGCGGCGCCCGCCCCGGCGAGCGCGGCGAGGATCCCGGCGGCCTCCGAAACGGGCACGGCGAGCCGGGAGGCGAAGAAGAAGGCGGTGAAGGTGGTGACGAGGGTGAGCCCGAAGTAGAACGCGAAGCGGCCGAGCCAGACGAGGGAGAAGTCGCGGTGTCCGCGCACGTCCCACAGGTACGACCGGAACACCGCGCCGACCGTCAGCGGGGGCGGCGCGGGAAGCCCGCGGCTGTCGGGCTCGCCGCACGTGAGCGCGAACAGGAGCACCGCGGCGGCCCCGACGAGGCCCGGCAGGACCAGCAGGAGCAGCGGATCGTCCTTCACCGCGTTCGCGAGGGAGACGCCGGCGAAGGGCGCGGCCATCGTGGCGAAGCCGCCGAGCCCGGCGACCCGCCCGCGCCGGTCCGCGGGCAGCAGGTCGGCCTGCACGACGACGAGTTTGGTGAGCGCCTGCTGCCAGCCGAGGGCCGCCAGCACCCAACCGGCCCCCAGCACGACGACGCCGGGCGCCAGCGCCATCACGGTGAGCCCCGCGACGCCGACCGCGGCCCCGCCGACGACGAACGGCCGCCGCCGCCCGTACCGGCACCGGGTCCGGTCGCTGAACGCCCCCAGCAGCGGCCCGGCCAGGACGGTGACGAGCGCGCCCGTCCCGGTGATGTAGCCGAGGTACTCGACCCTGCCGGGCGCGAGCGCGGCCACCCGGATCGACAGCGAGATCGCCAGCGGTGTGATGAAGGCCAGGTAGACCCCGAACTGCGCGAGGACGAGCGGCCCGACGAACCGGGCGCCCGCCTCGGGCGGACGGGCGGAGACGGCGACGGTTTCGGACCGCACGGCGACCCCCACGCAAGAGAAGGACCACATCTTCCACAGGGGTGCCTACCCTCCGTGCCCGGAATTACGATCTTTCGTCTTCCCGGGCGCGGGCGTCAGCGGCGCGGGGTGTCCTTCCGGTAGGCGTCGCCCGGCCAGTGGTCGTGCTCCACGCGATGCCCTCTGGCCTCGGATTCCCGCCAGTGGCGGCGCGCGAGGGCGTGCACCTGGTCCGCGGTGGGGGCCTCCTCGGGCGGCAGGGCGGCGAGCCCGCGGAGCTTGACGCCGACCCGTCGGCTCGGCGGGCCCGTCTCGACGGTCACGCTGTGCTCGACCAGGGCGTCCCCTATGACGCTGTGGGCCACGATGCCGCACTCCCAGCCCTCGTTCCACGGGATCGGCGCGTGAACGCCGACCAGTTCCCCGCCCCTGACCCGGTAGTAGGTGCGGGTCTCGGACAGCCCCGGACCTTCCGCTCCGGCGGGCATGTGGAAGTGCGGCGGCAGGTCGAACGCCGGTCCCTCGATGAGGACGTCGCCGTCGGGCAGTCGCCAGGCCCGGGGGCCGTTCGTCTCGTTCATCCGCCGACCTTCCCAGGCCCACGTTGGAATCGCGTGGGAGCCGGTCAGCGCGCGGCGGCGCGGTGGCGGCCCGGACGGGCGGGTTCGGGAGCGGGGGTCCAGGCGAGGCCCGCGGCGCCGCCGACGAGGGCGAGCAGCAGTCCGGCGAGGAAGCCGCCGAGGTTGGCGGTGACGAACGAGACGAGGCCCACGGCGATCGTCAGGGCGCCGACGAGGGCGCGGAGGGAGGGCGCCGTCCAGAACAGCAGCCCGAAGACGACGAGGAGAAGGCCGAGCAGGAGGCTGAGCTGTCCGGCGAGCCCGGTATGGACGAGGAGTCCTGCGCCCACGACGGGCGTCAGCGCGATCTCGGTTCCGGCGAGCGCGGTGAGCACTCCGGCGGCGAAGGGCCTGCCGTCGCGCCAGGCGCGGAAGCCCATCAGAAGCACTCCTCCTCGTCGCGGCCGATGGACAGGCGCATGCCCTTGACGTGGATCGAGCTGCTGAACACCGACCACGACTGGACCCGGACGTCGGTGACGGCGAAGCCGAGCGCCTGGATTCCGTACTGGCCGGGGACTCCGGTGGATCCCGGCACCGCGTCCAGGGTGGCGGCGTCGCGGTTCAGCTCCAGGCTCGTGAAGTCGAGGTCGGCGTCGACCGAGGTCGCCGACAGGGCGAGGCCGCTGACCCGGACGGGCGGGCCGTCCGGTGCGGAGCGGAGCCTGACGACGTAGCGGCCGAGCGGCGTGTCGATGACCGACGACTGGCACAGGGCCCGCACTCGCGCGCTCTTCACGGCGAGGACGGTGACGGCGTGCTCGGTGCCGTCCGCGGAGCTGGCGACGGACGGGTAGGTGACGTAGCCGGTGCCCTCGATCCGATCGGCGGAGACCTTCATGTCGCGGCCGGACACGGCGACGGACGCGGCGAGCGCGCCCTGCCCGACGGCCGCGGCGAGGACGCCGCCGCAGGCGAGCGACGGGACGAGCACCGCGGCGAAGCGGCGCCAGCGCATGCCGGGCCGGAGGTGTCGCCGCCTCCGCCGGCCTCGGCTTCGCAACAGCGCGAGCCTCCCCGATCCCCTTCACCCGATTACCTAAAGTGATCATACATACACGGGGCGAACGACGGAGTGATCGTGATGGCGGCGGATTCGCGGCGGACCGAACTACCTGAACCGGAAGCCGTTCCCGAGCCCGTGGATCCGGACGCACCCCGTTCGGGCAGCGGTGCCGAGGCGTGGTGGTGCGCCCTCGGCCTGCGCGAGGGCGACCGCGCATCCTCCCTCGTCGTCGGGTTCCTGCGGCACCGCGGCGTCCGGCCCGACGGGAGCCCGCTGGACGCCCACACCGTCTACTGGCGGCACGGCCGCCCCGACCGCCCGACCGCGTCCGGCGAGTCGTGGGTGGACCGTCCTAGCGTGGAGCTGTTCCGCCTGCTCGCGGCCGCGGACCCGGCCAGCGACCCGCGCGTCCGGCGCGCCTTCCTGGAGGCTCCGGCGGATCGGCCGCCGCTGCCCGACCGGCTGCTGCCCGGACCCGTCCGGTTCGGGGACGGCCTCGATCTCGACTACGGCGTCGCCCGGCTGCGCAAGGACGCCGAAGGCTCCTACCGGATGGCGGCCGACGGACCTGACGGGTTCTCCCTGCGGCTGACCCCGCGAGCCGCCGCGCAGACCACCGAGGACGACGTCCCGCACCGGGTCCGCACCTTCTTCGTCCCCCGTCTCGCGGTGGAAGGCGACGTCCGAAGGGAGGGCCGCACCGTCGAGGTGACCGGGGAAGCCTGGTACGAGCACCGCGTCGGCGACGCCGGGCCCGTCACGGAGATCGTGGGGGACGCGGACTGGGGCCGGACCTCCGCGCGGCTGCGTCTGGACAACGGCTGGGACGTCGCGGTCTTCACCGCCGAACGCACCGACGTGGCCACCGGGACCACCGCGCGGCACGAGTGCCATGCGGTGCTCGGCTCTCCCGACGGCGAACGCCACGAGGCCAAGGCGTCGCTCCAGGGTGCTGAGCCATGGACGTCGCTGGCCACCTTCACCACCTACGACACGGCCTGGAAGCTGGAGATCCCCGGCCACGACCTGAGGCTGCGCCTGCGCTCATGGCCGCCGCAGGAAGTCCGGTCGCTCGCCTTCCCCTCCGGCGTCCTGGTCGCCCACGTCGAGGCCGACGGATTCCTGGCCGGGCGGCGCGTCGGCGGGCGCGGCCTGGTCGAGGTCGTGCCGGCCGCCCGGATCGGGGACATCGAGCGGTATGTCGCGCGGGCCCGGGACGTCACCGGCCGGGAGATCCGCCGCCTGCTCCCCGACCGGCCCGATCCGGCCGCGCTCGCCGCGCTGGCGGGGTTGGAGGAACGCCCGGAGGTCCTCACCCCGCAGATCGCCGCCGACCTGCACGACGCCCTCGTCCGCCCGCTCCGCCACGCCACCGACGGTCTCGGCAAGAGCCTGCGCGCCTACATCGCGACCGCCGCGATCGAGCTGTTCGGCGTGGACGGCGAACCCTACCGGCCGCTGCTGGGCGCGATCGAGATCCTGCACACCGGCAACCTCGTCGTCGACGACGTGGAGGACCGCTCCCCCACCCGGCGCGGGGTGCCCTCGGTGCACACCGTCTTCGGCGACGCGACGGCCGTCAACTCCGGAACTGCCGCCTACTTCGTCCTCGACCGTGTGCTGCGCGACGTGCTCCCCGACGACGACCGCCTGCACCGCCGCGTCTACCGGAGGTACCTGCGCGTCATGCGGGCCGGGCATGCGGGCCAGGCCCTGGACATCGCCGGGCACCGGGCCGCGATGGACGCGGCGGTCGAGTCCGGCGACGCCGCCGCGCTGCTACGCCGGATCCGCACCGTGCACCTGCTCAAGACCGCGACGCCCGTCCGCGGCCTCGCCGAGATCGGCGCGCTGATCGCGGGCGCGGACGCCGACCGGCTGCACGCGCTCGGCGCCTACTTCGAGGCCGTCGGCCTCGCCTACCAGATCAGCGACGACGTCATGGACCTGCGCGGCCTCACCGCCCCGGGCAGGGACGGCACGCGCGTCGCCACCAAGCACGCCGCCGAGGACCTGCGCGCGGGCAAGGTCACCATGCCGCTGGCCCACGCCGTCGCGCTGATCCCGCGCGCGCGGATGCGCGCCATCTGGCACACCGTCCGCGACGGCGCGGCCGACACCGCCGCCATCCGGGAGACGGCCGCCGAACTCCACGCGCACGGCGCCGTCCAGGCCTGCACGGAAGAGGCCCGCGCCCTGGTGGAGGAGGCCTGGGCACCTCTCCAGCCCCTCCTCCCGTACACCCGCCACGCCGTCCTCATCCGCGCCCTCGGCTCCTACGCGGCCCGCCGCGAACGCGAATGACCATTCAGGACGTGTAGCCGAGGAGCTTGGCCGCGAGGTCGGTGAGCACCTCGGTGGCGCCGCCGCCGATGGGCAGGAGGCGGGCGTCGCGGTAGTGCCGCTCGACCTCGGTGCCGTGCATGTACCCGGCGCCTCCGTGCAGTTGGACGGCCTCGTCGCAGACGTGCGTCGCGCATTCGACCGCGGTCTGCTTGGCGAGGCAGGCCGCGGCGATCACCGCGGCGTCGAGGCCCTCGGCGACGTACCCGCCGGCGACGGACAGGGTGTAGGCGCGGGCGACCTCCACCTGCCGACGCATCTCGACGAGCTTGTGCCGCACGACCTGGCGGCTGACGAGCGGCGCGCCGAACGTGGTCCGCTCGCGGCAGTAGGCGGCGGTGAGGGCCAGGGAGCGCGCGGCGATGCCGTAGGCGTGCACGGCGAGACCGAGGCGCTCCACGACGAACTGCTCGGCGATGTAGGCGAAGCCCGCGTTCTCCTCGCCGACGAGGTGCGCGACGGGGACGCGCACGTCCACGAAGGACAGCTCGGCGGTATCGGAACAGTGCCAGCCCATCTTGCGCAGCGCCCGGTCGACGGTGACGCCGGGCGTGTCCTTGTCGATGACGAGCAGGCTGACGCCGCCCGAGCCCGGCCCGCCCGTCCGGACCGCGGTGGTGAGGAAGTCGGCCCGCACCCCGCTGGTGATGAAGGTCTTGGACCCGTTGACGACGTAGTGGTCGCCGTCGCGGACCGCGGTCGTGCGCAGCGCGCCGACGTCGGAGCCGCCGCCGGGCTCGGTGATGGCGAGGGCGCCGATCAGCTCGCCCGCGAGGGTCGGCCTGACGTACCGGTCGACGAGGTCGGGGCCGCCGCGCGCGGCGATGTGCGGCAGCGCGATGCCGTGGGTGAACAGGGCCGCCGCGAGGCCGCTGGACATGCCCGCCTCGAACATCGCCTCCTGCGCGGCCATGCTGTCGAGCAGGGTGCCGCCTTCGCCGCCCTTGTCCTCGGCGAAGCCGAGCCCCATGAGCCCGTGCTTCGCGGCCTCCCGGTGCAGGGCGCGCGGGATCTCGCCCACGTCCTCCCAGGCATCGAGGTGCGGCGTGATCTCGCGCTCGGTGAAGCGGCGCGCGGTCTCGCGCAGCAGTTCCTGCTCTGGGGTCCAGGTCCGCAAGGGGGCTCCTCGGAGGTCAGGGGGTGTCGGGCAGGTCGCACAGCGCGCGGTCGAGCGTCAGCGCCCACCGGTCGAGGATCCGGGCGCGGCGCGCGGAGTCGTCGGTGAGCGTGTTGGCCAGGCCGAGGCCGCGCACCAGGTCGAGCGTGGCCTGGACGAGTTCGCGCACGCCCGGCACCGACTCGTCCACGCCGAGGGCCTCGATCGTGCGGCGGTGGGCGGCACGGCCGATCCGCTGCTCCAGCCGGACCACCGCCTCGTGCAGCGCGGGGTCGCTGCGCGCGGCCACCCACAGCTCCAGTGCCGCGGTGTAGAGATCGCCGGAGAAGTGCTCGCCGAGCAGGTGCACGATCCGCCGGACCCGGTCGGTGCGCCGCCGGGCGTTCTGGAGGTCGCCCGGCGTCCGCGTCTCGGGTGTCGCGGGCAGCGCGGCGAAGGCGGCGCGGTGCGCCTCGGCCCGCGACTCCCACAGGTGCTCGACGGCGGCGAGCACGAGGTGGTTCTTGGTCGGGAAGTGGTGGAGCTGCGCGCCCCGGCTGACCCCCGCGCGCTCCGACACCAGCACCGTGGACGTCCCGCTCCACCCGTACTCGACGAGGCACCGGACCGTCGCGTCGAGGAGCCGCCGGCGCATGGCCTGCGACCGCTCGCCCTGCGGCACCCGGCCCGCTGCGGTAGACGACACGCGCGGCATCATGCCCGCGCGCGAAACAAACAGTCAAGCCTGACTTTTTCGGCGCGGCGGGGCTAGCATCGCAAGCCCGGCGCGCGCCACCCCCGCGCGGACGGACGGCGTGCAGAGAGGAACCCCATGACCCGACGGCCGGTGCGGATCGCGAACTTCTCCGGATATCTCGGCGACCGCCACAGCGCGCTCGACGAGGTCATGGGCGGGGATCCGGTGGACGTCCTCGTCGGGGACTACCTGGCCGAGGTCACCCTCGCGTCGCTGTCGGCGCGGTACCAGGCGGATCCGGCGAAGGGGTACGTGGGGTACTTCCTCGGGCAGATCCGGCCGCATCTGCCGACGATCGCGGAGCGCGGTGTCAAGGTCGTGACGAACGCCGGCGCGTTCCACCCCGCAGGGCTCGCGGCGGCCTTGCGGGAGGTCATCTCAGCGGCGGGCCTCGCGCTGCGGGTCGCGCACGTCGAGGGCGACAACCTGCTTCCGCGGCTCGCCGAGCTGCGGGAGGCGGGCCACGACCTCGCGCATCTGGACACCGGCGCGCCGCTCACGTCGTGGGAGGCCGAGCCGATCAGCGCGAACGCCTATCTCGGTGGACGGGGCATCGCCGCCGCGCTGGAGGCCGGGGCCGACATCGTCGTCTGCGGACGCGTCACGGACGCCTCCCTCACCTCCGGGCCCGCGGCCTGGTGGCACGGCTGGGCCGAGGACGACTTCGACGCGCTCGCCGGGGCCGTCCTCGCCGGGCACATCATCGAGTGCGGGCCGCACGCGACCGGCGGGAACTTCTCCGGATTCACCGCGATCCCCGGCGCGTCGCCCGACGTCGCGGGAGCGCTCCGGCCCGGCTACCCCCTCGCCGAGATCGCCGCCGACGGGTCCAGCGTCATCACCAAGCACGGGCGCGACCCCGGCGCGGTCACCGCCGACACCGTCACCGCGCAGATCGTCTACGAGATCCAGGGGCCCGAGTACCTCAACCCCGACGTGACCGTGCACCTGGAAGGCGTCCGGCTGCGCCAGGACGGACCCGACCGCGTCGCGGTGTCGGGCACGACCGGATCGGCGCCGCCGCCCACGACGAAGGTCGCGCTGTTCGCGGCGACCGGGCACCAGATCGTCATGACGGCTTACCTCACGGGCCTGCGCATCGCGGAGAAGCACGCGCTGCTCGCCGCGCAGATCCGCGCCATGGCCGCCCCGGGCGTCGAGGAGATCGACGTGACGCTGCTCGGCACCGCCTCCGCCGATCCGCGCAGCCAGTGGGAGGCCACGGTCCCGGTTCGGATCATGGCCACCGCCAAGGAGCGGGCACCCCTGGAGTACGCGAACTTCGCGTCCCGGGTGAACGCGCTCTTCCTCAGCAGCGTCCCCGGGTTCTTCATCGACACCGCGGCGGCCCCCGCGCTCGCGCCGCAGCCGCGCGTCGAGTACTGGCCGGGCCTGCTGCCGCTGGAGGCGGTCGGGCACCGCGCCGTCCTCGACGACGGGACGCCGATCGAGATCGCGCCGCCCAAGGTCACCAGGCCGCCCGCGGGGCAGCCCGTCCACCCCGAGCCCGCGCCCTACCCGTCCGGCCGGACCGAGCGGGTGCCGCTCGGTCGGATCGCCTTCGCGCGGAGCGGCGACAAGGGCGGCAACAGCAACGTGGGCGTCTGGACGGCCGACCCCGAAGCCTGGCCCTTGCTGCGCGCCGCGCTCAGCACCGAGGCGGTCCGCGGCCTCCTTCCCGAGGCAGCGGACCTGGAGATCGTCCGGCACGAGTTCCCGCAGCTGCGCGCGGTCCACTTCGTGCTGCGCGGGCTCCTCGGCGCGGGCGGGTCCAGCAACCTGCGGGTCGACCAGGTGGGCAAGGCCGTCGGCGAATACCTCCTCGCCCGCACCGTGGACGTGCCCGCAGAGCTGCTCTAGCGCGCTGAGGGACCCTACGGCAGGACGAGGGGCAGCGACTCCCATCCGCGCACCGTCGAGGTCGAGGCGAGGTTCGCCTTGTCCCAGTCGACGTCCCACTCGGGGAAGCGCTTGAGGATCTCCTCCATCGCGACCCTGCCTTCGAGGCGGGCGAGGGCCGCGCCCAGGCAGTAGTGGATGCCGTACCCGAACGTCATCTGGTGCCGGATCCTGCGGCGGACGTCGAAGCGGTCCGGGTCGGGATAGCGGCGCTCGTCGCGGTTGGCGGCGGCCACGATGAACAGCAGCGCGCTGCCCGCCGGGACGGTCTGGCCGTGGAACTCCTGGTCGGTCATGACCGCGCGGGCGATCGCGTGGCCCGCGGGCTCGTACCGCAGCACCTCCTCGACCGCGTTCGGGATCAGCGACGGGTCGGCGACGAGATCGCGGCGCTGGTCGGGGTTCTGGGCGAGGAGCGAGCCGATCCAGCCGATGAGCCGGCCCGTCGTCTCGTTGCCCGCGCCCGCGACGACGGTCATGTAGGTGACCACCTCGTCGCGGCCGAGGGTGCGGCGGACGCCGTGCTCGTCCTCGAACTCGGCGGTGAGCAGCTCCGTCACCAGGTCGTCGGACGGGTTCTTGATCCGCCAGTCGATGTAGGCGCTGAGCTGCTCGGTGTCCATCACCGCGCCGGCGCTGAAGTCCATCTGGCCGCCGTCCTCGGTGGTGATGAACTTGTCGGCCGAGTCACGGATGGACGCCTGGTCCTCCTCCGGGATGCCGAGGAGCGCGCTGATGACGCGCATGGGCAGCTCCGCGCCTACGGCGGCCACGAGGTCGAAGCCCTTCTCGCCGACGAGCGGGTCGAGGGTACGCCTGCAGTAGTCGCGGACCATCGGCTCCAGCGCGCCGATGCGGCGGGGCGTGAACATGCGGGTGAGCAGGCGGCGGTGGATGCCGTGCGCGTCGGGGTCCTCGAAGATGAGGGTGCCGGGCGGGATCTCGATGCCCGCCTTGATCAGCTCGAGGATGTTGCCGCGGGCCGAGGAGAAGTTCTGCCAGTCCGGCAGGCCCCGGTCGAGGTCCTCGTAGCGGCTGACCGCGTAGAAGTCGTGGGCTTCGTCGTAGTAGAGCGGCGCCTCTTCCCGCAGCCGCCGGTACACCGGGTAGGGGTCCTTGCCGATGACCGGATCGTAGGGGTCCCAGCGGATCGGTTCCTCAGTGCCCACCGTCATTCCCTCCATGGCTCGCCGCAGCGCGGGCGCACGGCCCAGTCCCATGCTGTGCGATCGCTCAGCATGCCCGCCCCAGCTGTCTACCACCGGATTTTCGAGGCGGTCAAGGGCCCCTGCCGTTATGATCGACATGTGTCACTGACGATCGTCATTGACTTTCATCGACGGATCTGGACGGAAGGGGAGGCGATGCCCGAACTCCGGGAGGGACCGTCCCGGCGGGACGCGCAGCGCATCGAGACACGTCAGCGGGTGTTCGAGGCCGCCGTCGCGGAGTTCCGCAGGGACGGCGCGGCGGCCGCGGACATCGCCGCGATCACCGCGGCGGCGGGGGTCGCGCGCGGCACGTTCTACTTCCACTTCCCCACCAAGGAGCACGTCCTCGCCGAGGTCATCCGGCGCGAGGAGCGGCGCGTCGCCGACGGCCTCAGCCGCGCCCTCGCCGCTCCGCACGACCTCGGCACGGCCCTCGGCGAGGTCGTCCGGCTCGTTCTGGCGACGGAGCGCCGGATCGGCAAGACCCTGTTCAAGGACGTCCTCGCCCTCTACTTCTCCCCCTCGCGCCCCGACATCGACGAATGGGACGACCACCCGGTGATGGTCATGATCATCGAGGAGATCGCGCAGGCCAGAGCACGCGGTGAAGTCCGGGAGGAGGCCGATCCGGCGCACAGCGGCTACTTCTTCTTCCTGGGCCTGTACGCGCTGCTCGCCACCATGCGCGGATCCAGGGCCGTCCGGGCCGGGCTCGTCGCGGAGTTCGTCACGGCGACCCTGCGGGGCCTGGAGGCCAGATAGCGGAACGGCCTACATCGGACAACCACGTCGAAGATCAACATTCGGGATCTTCGACGTGGTTGGATCCGGAAGCTCCGAAGGAGGGCCTCCCCATGACCGCACAGTTCCTCGTCACCGCGTCCGGCCTCGGCATGGCCGTCAAGGAAGCCGTCCGCGCCGGACTCGACCGGGCGCTGCCCGGCGGCTCCGTGCCGCTGCGCGTCGGCGGCATCACCGAGCGGTGGCTGAGCGACGCCCTCGGCCTCGCCCCCGGCGCGATCACCTCGGTGCGCGTCGCCGACGAGCACTCCGGCACCGCCGCCCGCGTCCGCCTGGCCGTGGAGACCGACGCGGAAGAGCTCCCCGGGCACCTGTTCCTCAAGCTGCCGCCGACCAACTACCTCCAGCACGTGCTGATGAACCTGTTCGACCTGGGCGTCAGGGAGATCCACGCCTACCGTGCGCTAGGCGAGACGCCGCCCTTGCGGGTGCCGCGCTGCCATGCCGCCAAAGCCGACGAGGTCCGGCGCCGCTCCGTCCTCGTCCTGGAAGACCTCTCGGAGACCGCCACCTTCCGGACCGTCGTCGACTCCGTGAGCCGCGAGGAGGCCGAGGCCGTCACCGACGCCCTCGCCGGGCTGCACGCCGCGTTCTGGGACACCGACCGCTTCAAGACCGACCTCGCGCCCCTCGCCGACCGCTCCCCCGGCGCCATCCGCCTCGGCGACATGATCCGCCGCCGGTTCCTGGAGAAGATCGACGGGCACGCCGCCGACCTCATCCCCGAGCCGATGAAACTCCAGTGCCGCGTCTTCTACCAGCGCAGCGCCGACATCGACGCCTTCTGGGCGGCGCAGCCCCAGACGCTGATCCACGGCGACACCCACCTCGGCAACCTCTTCTTCGAAGGAGCCGCGCCGGGCTTCCTCGACTGGCAGGTCGCCATGTCCGGACCCGGCATCCGGGACATCGCCTACTTCGCGACCACGTCCGTCGAACCCGACCTGCTTCGCAAGATCGAGCGGCCACTCGTCGAAAGGTACGCGGAGCGGCTGCGGGACGCGGGCGTCGCCGCCGACACCGACCGGCTGTGGACGCTCTACCGGGCGGCGATCACCGAGGCCTACCTCGCGGCGGTCTGCACCGCCGAGGCCGGCGAGCGGATGCAGCCGCGCGACGTCTCGCGCACCGGCGTCGCCCGCGCCGTCGCCGCCGTCGCCGCGCACGACTCGTTCACCGTCCTCACCGCGCTGATCGACGGCCAGGAGCCGTAGGCGCGACCCGGCCCCCGCACGGTGCTCCGTGCGGGGGCCTTGTCGTGCTCACCGAGCCCGGCACCCCGGGCGCTGAGGACCCGCGGCCTGCGGCGTCTAGTTCAGGGCCTTGTTCAGGGCGTCGATCGCCAGGTGGCGGGCGACGTTCGCGGCGCGGGTGTCGCGGAGGCTGTCCAGGAGCAGGAAGTCGTGGACCATGCCCGCGACGCGGACCGCGGTCACGTCGACGCCCGCCTCGCGGAGCCTCGCCGCGTACTGCTCGCCCTCGTCGCGCAGCACGTCGGCCTCGTCGGTGATCACCAGGGTCGGCGGGAGGCCCTTCAGCTCCTCAAGGCTCGCCTGGAGCGGCGACGCGTAGGTCTCCTTGCGCTGGGAGTCTTCGCTCGTGTAGGCGTCCCAGAACCACTTCATGCCGTCGCGGGTCAGATAGTAGCCCTCGGCGAACTGGAGGTAGGACGGGGTGTTGAAGTCGGCGTTCGTCACCGGGTAGAGCAGCACCTGCGCCTTGAGCGCGGGACCGCCCCGGTCCTTGGCCATCAGCGCGAACACCGCCGACATGCAGCCGCCGACCGACTCGCCCGTCACCGCCATGCGGGAAGGGTCGGCGCCGTACTGGGCGCCGTTCTCGGCGATCCACTTGCCGACGGCGTAGTTCTGCTCGACCTGCGTCGGGTACTTCGCCTCGGGCGCCCGGTCGTAGACGGGGAAGACGCCTACCGCGTTCGCGCCGACGACGAGCTCGCGGAAGAGCCGGTCGTGGGTCTTGTCGTCGCCGAAGACCCAGCCCGCGCCGTGGATGTAGAGCACGACGGGCAGGTTCCCGGACACTCCCTTGGGCCGGATGATCCGGGTGCGGACCCTGCCCCACTCGCCCGCGTCGACCTCGACCCACTGCTCGTCCACGTCGGGGCGGGAGACGCCCTCACCGCTCTGCAGACCCGCGAGGATGTCCCGGCCCTTCTCCGGCGGCACCTCATAGATGCGCGGGTGTGGGTCCGTCGCCTCGGCGAGCGCTTTGGCGGCGGGCTCCAGGAACGGGGTCAGCGGAGGAGGAAGCTGCTGGGCCATGTCACGGGTCTCCTTACGGTGGCCGGTGCCCGCCCCCGATGCGCACGGCGTTGTGCGCGGGCGAGGACGGACGGGCGATCACGAGGAAACCTGCTCGTTACGCTGCGTAATCAAACGGACATTCACGACTACTTGCTGGAATCTCGCGCGCTCTTGGGCGGGCGCCTTCGATCATCGCCAGAGATCTCCGCCGGACCGGGCCCCGCATGACGGTCCCGGCCGTGCCGTCAGCGGGTGCCCGGCCTCAGCGACGCACGCGCGGACCGGGTGCACAGGAAGAGGAAGGCGGCGATCCCCGGCAGGAGCGTGGGCAGCAGCCAGATCAGGAAGAAGGCGGGATCCCGGAACATCTCACCGTCGTCGCCGCCGATGCCGGCGAAGAACACCGTGTAGTACAGGGCGCACTGGCCGAACAGCGCCGCCGCGAGCGCGACCAGCGCGGCGGTCCTGATCCCCCGGCGGCCCGACGCGAGCAGGAAGGCGAGCACGACGAGAAGGCCGGCGGGCGCGAGTCCGAGCAGCCCGGAGAAGTCCCCGGCGGCCAGGCTCCCCGCCACCAGGCCGAGGAAGCCCACCACGACGGCGTGCAGGAGCATGAAGACCATCGCGGCCACGACCGTGCCCGCCTTCCGCGCCCGCACCGGCCGCCGGCCGCGCACGTCGAACCCCGGACGCGCTGTTCCGTTCATCGGCTTCCTCCGCGGGCGCACCGGCCCGCAAGACAGGGCGGGGGAGCTCGATCCCCCAGTCCGACGCCCTCCGCCGACGAAAGGTTCACCGAAGATCGGCGACACCGCTCCGCTGGCGCCTTTCACACCCGTCGGCTCGCGTAGGCCCGCAGACCTCTTGGCTCGGCGGTGTGCTTCGTTCCCGTCGGCTCGCGCAGACCCGCAGACGGCTCGGCGCGGGCGCTGGGCTTCGTTGCAGGGTCGGCGGGGGTGCTCCTGAGCGGGCGGGCCAACGGGGGTGGGCTTCGTTGCAGGGCTTGGTCGGTGGGGGTCCTCGGGGGGCTGGGCGGGAGGCTCAGCGGGGGTGGGTGGCGTCGTAGGACTCGCGGGCGTCCAGGAGGGCGTCGAAGTGGTCCGTGGCCCAGTCGCAGGCGGCGGCCAGGGGGACGAGGAGGGAGCGGCCCAGGGCGGTGAGTGCGTACTCGACGTGCGGGGTGGCGCCGGCCGGGTGGACGGTGCGGGCCACCAGGCCGTCGCGCTCCAGGGAGCGCAGCGAGCTGGTGAGGGCCTTGGGGGTGACGCGGTGGAGCGGGACGCGCAGTTCGGAGAAGCGGCGCGGGCCGTCTTCGAGGCAGCGCAGGACGAGGGCCGCCCACTTGTCGCCGACCCGGATCGGGTTGACGGACGAGGGGCAGAGCTCGTCGAAGAGGTCCGCGGACAGTGGCTCTCTCATGGCCGCCACGATAACCGGTATCCGAACGGATACCGGGGCTCCGGTTAGCGTCCGGGGACCGGTCGGCGCACGGGCGCCGGCCCCTCGGAAAGGCGGATCGACATGGATCTCGTGGTCTTCGGCGCGGGCGGCAGGGCGGGACGGCGGGCCGTCGCGGAGGGGCTGCGGCGCGGCCACCGCGTCACGGCGGTCGTCCGGGACCCCGCCCGTCACCCTGACGTCCCCGAAGGCGCCCGGATCGTGGCGGGCGACGTCACCGACCCGTCCGACGTGGACCGCGCCGCGGCGGGACACGACGCCGCCGTCAACGCCGCGGCCGAACTCAACGCGGACCCGCACGCGTTCTTCACGTCCGCTTCCCGCGCCCTGTCCGCCGGGCTCGTCTCCGCGGGCGTGGGCCGTCTCGTGGCCGTCGGCCTCTCGCCCGTCCTCCCGGGCCCGTCCGGCGTCCCCCTCGTGGACGAGGCGGACTACCCGCCCGAGCACCTCCCCTTCATCCTGGGCCACGCCGCGGGCCTCGCCGAACTCCGCTCCGCCACCTTCGACTGGCTCTACGCCGCCCCTACCGGCGACTTCGACCACACCGGCACCCCCACCGGCCACTACACGACGACCCCCCACTCCGACCCCGCCAACCTCATCACCTACCCCGACTTCGCCCTCGCCCTCCTAGACCAGATCGACACCCCCACCCACCACCGCACCACCCTCTCCATAGCCTCCCCCTGACCGCCTCCCCCACCGCCCCGGACGACCCCGGCGCACCTGCCCACCGACAGCGACAGCCGCCAGGTTCCCTGTCGGCTGCCGCGTCCAGGGGGGTCCTCCGGACCGGGGGCGGGGGCGGCTGGGGTGGGTCGGCCGTTGGGTTCGGGGATCAGGGTGGGTTGAGGGTGAAGGGGGTGGGGTTGTGCGGGGTGCCGTTCACTTGGATTTCGAGGGTGTGGAGGCCTGGGTGGAGGGGGCGGGTGCTGAGGGGTTTGAGGGGGTGGCGGCGGGTCAGGGCGGCACGCTCGCCGGGGGCCAGGGAGCGGGTCGTGAGCTTGAAGACCTTCGGGGCGGTGCGGCCCGCGGCCTTGCGGTAGTGGACGATGTAGTCGATCACCAGGTGGGCCGTGCGGTCTCCGGTGTTGGCGACCTCGAACGTGAAGTCGAGGGAGCCTCCGACGGCGATGTCGCCGGAGGTGATACGGGGACCGGTGACGGTGACCGGAGCCCCCGGAGTGAAACCCAGCAGGGCGAGCGCGCCCGGGTCACCGCGTTTCACCGCGGTGCGCAGCGCGTGCCGCGTCACCCGGACTGTGCTCGGACCGGGCGCCTGCGCCCACCCCTCGGCGATCTCGACGGCCAGCGCCGGATCCGCATGGCTGATGTCGTTGACGTGGTTGGCGACCGATCTGCGCACGTACTCCGAGGTGTCCCGGTGGAGCACGTCGAGGATCGGGCGGGCCGCCCGCGGATCGCGCAGGATGCCCGGCACCCGCACCGCCCAGGGCAGCCGCGGCCGGGTGCCCTCGGACGCCAGCCTGCGCACGTGCTCGTCCGGATGGGCCGTCCACGGCGTGATGACGGCGAGGGCGCGGTCGAGGTCGGCGATCAGCATCCGCCGGATGGCGAGTTCGGCCGTCAGCCTCGGGGTGAGTTCGGCGAGGAGGCCGAGCCCCTCGTCGAAGGCCTCGGAGGTCCCCTCCTCCAGCGCCCGCGACACCACGGCCTCGGTGACGGGCCATGTCATCCACCCGGTGAACGCCGGATCCCGCAGCGCGGCCCGCACGGTCTCGCGCATGCCGACGTGGCCCGAAGGGAGCCCTCCGAGCAGCGCCGCGCAGAGCGCGTCGCTCCTTGGGCGCAGGGCCATCCCTTCCAGCGCCGGGCCGACCGCGCGAACCGCTGCGGCCGCGGGCCGCCGCCCGATCCCGTCGAGCACCGCCGCCAGCCCGGCGACGGCCTCCCGTCCCAGCAGTTCCTCCGCGAAAGGCATGCCCCCTCCTCCCCCGCGGCGGTCCCTCGACCGCCCCGCACCCGCCCGCACCGAACGACCCCCACGCTAACCCCCGCCTCTGACGTTTCCCGGACGTGGGATCGCGTGGCCGCGTTCGCTGCGGCACCAGCGTCAGACGAGACCGGCGTCGTGGGCGAGGAGGGCTATCTGGGTGCGGTTGTCGAGGTCGAGTTTGGTGAGGATGCTGGAGACGTGGGCCTTCACCGTGGTGAGGCTCATGGTGAGGGCCGCGGCGATGTCGGCGTTGGCGGCGCCGCGCGAGATCGCGAGGGCCACGTCGCGTTCGCGGGGCGTGAGGGCGGCGAGGGCGGCGCGGGCCCGTTCGTAGGCGCCGGTCTGGGCGACGGTGCGGTCCATGAGGCGGCGGGTGACCGCCGGAGAGAGGATCGGGTCGCCCGCGGCCACGCGGATGACGGCCTCGACGATCCGGGCCGGCGGAGTGTCCTTGAGCAGGAAGCCGCTCGCCCCGGCGCGCAGCGCGCGCACGATGTTCTCGTCGGTGTCGAACGTGGTCAGCACGATCACCTCGGGAGGGCGCGGCCGCGCGCGCAGCCTCCGGGTGCCGGTGATGCCGTCGACGCGCGGCATCCGCAGGTCCATGAGGACGACGTCGGGCGCGTACGCGTCGACCGCGGCGACCGCCTCCGCGCCGTCCGCGGCCTCGGCCACGACCGTGATGCCGGCGGCGCCGTCGAGCATCATCAGCAGGCCTGCCCGCACGAGGGCGTCGTCGTCGACCAGCAGGACCTTGATCACGCGGGCCATGGTAGCCGGGCATTCAGGACGAAATCCCCGTCTACGGCACGGTGGTCGAGCCCGCCGCCGGCCAGCCGCACGCGCTCGGTGAGTCCGACGAGTCCGGTGCCTCCACCGGACACGGCCGCCGCGTCGAGGTCTCCCGGCGTCTCCTGCACACCACCTTGACCAGGCGGACGGCCGCCCTGCCCCGCCTGCGGATCCCGTACGGCTTCCGGCCCAGACGGACGAGCACCGCCGACCTGCCCGCTCTGTGGATCCCCCAGCCTGCCCCGGCCAGCAGGACGGGCTTCGCCGCCCTGCCCGGCCTGCGGGTCCGGCACCCTGTCGGGGCCAGGAGGATCGCCGACCTGGCCGGGCAGCGAGTCGCGCGCCCTGCCCTGCGCGGAGGAACGAAGACCTCCGACCTGCCCAGTCTGGTCCCGCGCCCTGCCTCGGCCCGAGGGCCGGGCTTCGCGGAGGGGGACGGGCAGCGGATTTCGGATGTCGACGAGGAGGGATGCGCCGGGGGCGCCGTGGACGTGGACTTCCACGGGCTGCCCTGGCGCGTGCTTGCGGGCGTTCGTCAGCGCCTCCTGGACGACCCGGTAGCCCGCCCGAGAGACGCCCGAAGGCAGAAGGGCGCCTTCTGTCTCGTCCAGCAACCGCACCCTTTGCCCGGCTTGGCGGGCTTCGTCGGCGAGTCGCGGGAGGTCGGCCAGCGTCGGCGGGGGGACGAGATCGTCGTGCTCGTCCGCCTCGCGCAGCAGGCCGATCACCTGACGCAATTCCTCCAGCGCCGAGCGCACCCCCTCGCGGACCACGCCCGCCGCCTGGGCGACCTGCTCGGGAGCCGCGTCCGGGCGGTATTCGAGCGCCCCCGCGTGGGTGGCGATCAATGTCAGCCGGTGGGCGAGCACATCGTGCATCTCGCGGGCCAGCGCGCGGCGCTCGGCCATGCGCGCTTCGGTGACCCTCCTCCCCTGCTCGGCCTCCGCCCGCTCGGCGCGCTCGCGCAGCGAGACGAGCAGCGCGTGCCGGGATCGGGCCAGCGCGCCCCAGCCGAGCAGCGCCGCGTAGGCGGTGCAGACGAGGAGCAGCCACCAGCCGAGCGAGATGCCCGGATTGGGCCTCGCCAAGCCCTGGACGACGTGGGCCGCGACACCCAGCGCCGCGACGGCCGCCGCTCGGCCGAACGGTCCGCACCGCGCCGTCTGGAGTGCGCCGAGCGTCGCGGCCGGCGTGGCCGCCGGGGACACCGCCGCCAGCAGCACGGCGGCGAGCGCCCCCGGCAGCGGCCGCCGCAACTGCACGATCGCAGCAGCGGTGCCCGCCACCGCGGCGACGACGTCGACGGCGATCAGCGCGCCACCCGACCGCCCCCACACGGTGAGGGCCGCCAGCCCCCCGATCCCGACGACCACGCTTGCCACATGGGCCGTCCAAGCCACGCCGCCCGCACCGCCGACGCAGCCCGCATCGGTGGTGCCGGCCGCACCCGAGACACGGGCCACGACCACGGACGAAGGGTTCCGCATCTCGCTCATCGCGCCAGGCTAACGAGCTGCGCGGCCTCGCCGTCACCTACCAAAGTAGGGGCTGCGGCCCCACACGAGCCGCGTCCGCGAGCACCTTCCGTGACGCGGCGCCGGCCGAGAAATGGGCTCGTCAGCGCCGTCGACGACGCTCGCGGTGCCCAGGGCGGCGTCGGCAGGTCGCCGAGCTCTCACGCAGGCCGGGCGACCTGATCGGGCAGCGCTTGGCCCCGAAAGTAGGTGGTGACCCCTACTTTCGTGGGGGGATGCGCGGCCGGAAGCCCGATGTGGGCTCGACGCTCCCCGGGCGACCCTTGCGGCATGAACACCACTGTGCGGAGATTCCTCCTTTCTGTCGTCGCAGGTCCTGCCGCCGCGCTCCTCGTCTGGATCGTCGCGGTGCCGTGCCTTGACGTGTCGCTGGACGTCATATCGGGCGGCGGCACCAGGTCCGTCGGCCCCGGGTCGTTCGCCGCCGCGGCCGCGGTCGCGGGCCTCGCCGGCTGGGCCCTCCTTGCGGTCCTGGAGCGCCGCGCCGCCCGTCCCCGCTTCGCCTGGACGCTGATCGCCCTCGCCGTCTCGGCGCTCTCCCTCCTCGGCCCCCTCGGCGCGGCGGACACCGCCTCCCGCCTGACCCTCCTCCTCGCCCACGTGGCCGTCGCCGCCGTCCTCATCCCCGCCCTCCCCCGCCGGTGACCTCCCCTCCTCCCCGTGTGGCCGGTGGCCTGGGCGTTCCGGTGGCCTGGGCGTTCCGGTGGGACTCGGGTGCGGGGAGGAGGGAGAGCGCCCAGAGGGCGGACGCTTGGAGGAGTCCCGCGGTCGTGGGCATCACGAGGTCGCCGAGGATCCCCACTTCGGCAGGTCCGGCACGGGGAGGACGGCCCTGAGAGGGAGATCTACGAGGAGGAACACCGGGATGCTGCCCGGACCGTCGCGTGCGGAGAGGTACGTGACGAGGGAGGCAGCGAGGACAACGAGCGTGTAGGCGGAGGCGACGAAGGCTCGGAGGCCGAAACGGAAGCGAAGTCTGATGCGCACGGCCCCAGGGTCGATGCGTGAAGGCTCCCGCGCATGAGCGCTCCCACTCAGATCCGACCCGCCCGATGGCTCTGGAACCTCACCCGCCTCGCGGCACGGCCGAGGCCGCTCTCCTGAAACCGGCCCCCTTCCCTACGCCTCCTCAGCGAAGCCCCGACAATGGGCGGCTCACCACCGTCGAACCACCGCATTCCCGCCCCAAGGCCAGACCACCCCTGCCGGCCCAACACAGTCGGGCCGCTGTCGGGCCGTCGTGGATGAGGCCGACGCGGGATGGTGCTGGCGGCGGCCGCCGGGGGCGACGTCGGCCCACGGCGGGGGCGAAGTCTCGCCTCGCCGGTTCGCGTTCGGGCGCTCGGGTGGGTCAGCGGTCGAGGGTCAGGTAGATGAGTCGGGCGACCGCGTCCATGCCTCGGGCGTTGGGGTGCATCGCGATCGCCCCGGATGGGTCGCGCATGGGCTCGGTCCAGCGGGTGGTGCGCGAGCGGCAGGCGTCGTGGCCTGTGCTGGCGGCGTAGGGGTCGACGCTGAGGATGCCTGCCGCGGCGGCGCGGCGGGCCAGCATCGTGTTCAGGCTGCGCTCCTTGGCGGCCAGGTAGGGGATGTCCTCGGGTTTGACGGCGACGGACTTGCCGCAGCGCGCGGTGTCGGGCAGCAGCCGCAGGTAGCCGACGAGGACGATCACGGCGCGTGGGGCCTTGGCCCGGATCCGCTCGATCGCCTTGTCGATCTTCGGGGCCGTCGCGGCGATCTTCGTCTCGATGCGGTCCTTGCCGTTGGCGGTGAAGATCCGCTCGCAGCCGCGCAGGAACGAGGCGAAGACGCAGGTCCGGAGGATGCCGCCGAACCCGATGTCGTTGCCGCCCACGGTGAGCGTGACGAGTTCGGTGTCGGCGGTGAGCGCGTCGAGCTGCGCGGCGACGCCCGCCTTCTGCCGGTAGAAGAGCGCGTCGGTGGTGGCGCCTTTGCAGGTGACGTCCGTCAGCGCCAGGCGGCCCTGGGCGAGCACCTGCGCGTAATTGCGGCTCGACCTTTCGCACTTCTCATTGACTTCCCGTGGAATTCCGGGACCCGCGGCGAACGAATCCCCGAGCGCCACATATTTCCGCAGGCGGACGGCCTGCGCCGGAGCGGCGAAGACGCCGCAGATCAGAGAGGCGACGGCCAGTATCACAAGACCAGAGCGGACAAACTCGGAACCGCGCATGAATTCACCTCAACACAGGAGCAAGAACACACCACCCGGCGGGAAATTCCGACGGCGATCCCGACATTAGCAAAATACATTCCGCCCGAAATCCCACCACATCACGCTTCGCCCGAAAAATAAAAAGCGAAAAATCTCAGCGCCGCCTCCGGCCGCGCTGGACAGCCGACCTGGCGAACGCAGAAGCCACCCCCGTCGATGCGGATCCGGGGTCGCGGGATTCAGCCGTCGAGCCACTCCGGGCGGGTGGCGGCCGTCGGGTCGAGCCTGGCCAGCACGGCCTGCTGTGCGGTGCGGAGCTGCGCCAGCTGCTCGGGTGCGAGGGCGTCGATGACGAGCGCGCGGACGTGCGCCACGTGGACCGGCGCGGCCTCCTCGACGAGGCGCGCGCCCTCGTCCGTGATGACGGCGAGGGTGGCCCTGCGGTCGTCGGGGTCGGGCCGGCGGCACAGCAGGCCGCGCCCCTCCAGCCGTTTGGCGACGTTCGACAGCCGCGAGAGCGAGGAGCTGGTGAGCTGGGCGAGGCGGCTCATCCGGAGCGTCCGGTCGGGGAGCTCCGAGAGCATCGATAGCACGTGGTACTCGAAGAAGCTCAGCCCCGCGTCGCGTTCCAGCTGCGCGTCGAGGGAGGCGGGCAGCGTCGTGATGACGCGGACCATGTCGAGCCACGCAAGGCGCTGCTCCGGGGTGAGCCACCGGACGCCCTCTTCGTCCGTTCCGGGGCGCACGTGTTCGGTCACCCGCCAAGCTTAGTTGACGCTTGAACTAAACCCGGCTACCTTCCTTCAAGGTTGAAGTATTTCGGACGAAAAGCGAGGGGGTGGGCGCGTGAGCACGCGAGTGCGGCCGACCGTGCTCTGGCACGGCGAAGACAAGACGACTAAGCCGCTCGTCGTGCTCCTGCACGGGCGAGGCTCGAACGAGCGGGACATCATCGGGCTCGCCGACCTCCTCCCCGAAGACGTCGCCTACGCGGCGGTACGGGGCCCCATCAGCGAAGGCGGCGGCTACGCGTGGTTCGCCAACCGCGGCATCGGCCGCCCGCTCGCCGCGTCCCTCAGTGAAGGCATCGCCTGGTTCCGCGAATGGCTCGACGAAGTCGCGAAGGCAGGCCGCCCCGTCATCCTCGTCGGCTTCAGCGGCGGCGCGACCTTCGCGGGCGGTGTCCTCCTGGACGCGCCGGACCGCTTCACCGGCCTCGCCACCCTGTACGCGACGCTGCCTTTCGACGCCGGAATCCCGACGGACCCTGGACGCCTCGCCGGAGTCCCCGTCCTGGTCGCGCAGGGTGACGCCGACACGGTGATCCCCGTCGACCTCCAGGCCCGGACCTGGAAGTACCTCCACGAGGGGTCGGGCGCCGCCGTCACCGCCCTCCGCTCCCCCGGCGGCCACGGCCTCACCCGCGCCGACACCGAAGCCCTCGCCACCTGGATCACCGCCCACAGCGCCTGACCCCGCTCCCGCCAAGGCAGGACGGCCCCCTGCCTGCGGCCCTTCCCGCCGCGAGGGCGCGACTCGGCTGGAAGCGTGGGGCGCGAGGCTCGGACAGTGAAAGGCGGGGAGGCCGAAGTAGACTCGGCGGAGGATTCGGCCAGGGGTCGGGAGCGGCAGAGCGTCTGGTGCGGGGTTCGGGGCTGGGCGGGATGGAAGGGCCGGATGGCGCTGGAAGCGGTGGTCTCTGACGTGTCGGAGATCAGTGGGTATTTCCATCTTTATGGCGGGGATGCTCCTGGGGGCCCGTGGAGGCCGCTCGATGAGCTGTTCGGTGACGAGGCGAGCTTCGCGGCGCGCGTCGCGGCGGCCGCGGGGCACATGGGGACCGACGAGGCGCGGGTCGCGGCGTCCGTCGTGCATCTGGGGATCGCGGCGAGGGTGTGGTCGCCGGTTCTGGGGGCGCTCGTGGCGCATCGGGTCCTGCTCGACTGGCGTGCGGACGCCCTTGAGTGGAAGGACGCGCTCGGCGGCCCGCTTCCGATGCGGATGCCCGTGATCTCCGGACGGGCGGTGGACGATCCCGTGGAAGCGGCCGGGGAGCTTTACCGCGCGGTCGAGGCGTTGCAGGAGCGGCTCAACGCGCTCGTCCTCGGCGAGGTGAAACTGGCGCCCCGCCTGCTGTGGGGCAACAGCGCGTCCGCTCTGGGCGGCGCCGTGCGCGCGCTGGCGGCGGCCCGCCCCCACCTGGCCGACGAAGCGCTCGCCTTGGGGAACGCGCTTCTCGGCATGGGGAGGCTGCGCGGAACGGGCTCGTTCACCGAGGCCGCTCCGCGGGTCGCGTTCTTCACGCGTACGACCTGCTGCCTGTACTACCGGATCCCCGGCGGAGGCAAATGCGGCGACTGCGCCCTGACAGACGCGGCGAGCCGCCGTGCTCAGTGGTCGCGCGCCCTCGGGCGGCGTCCCTGACGCGCGCCGTCTCCGGTCACCGACGGCGGGACGGCGGCGCACCGAGCCTGAACCCTCCCGAGGCGGCTCAGGAGGTGAGGGTGATGGCGCCGTTCTCGGTCCGGACGGTGACGGCGGGGCCTGTCGGGGAGTTCGGGAGCGTGCTGCGGACTTTGCCGTTCTCGGAGTTGAGCGACTGCCGGTAAGGGGCGTCGGGGAGTTCGAGGGTGGCGGCTCCGTTCTCGGTGGTGACGTCGACCGAGGCGGGTGCCGCGGTGTGCGTGAGGCGGACGGATCCGTTCTGGGTGCGGGCCTTGACGCGGCCGGAGCCGAGGCCGGTGCCGCGGATCTCGCCGTTCTCGGTGCGCAGGTCGAGTGGTCCCGAGGAGTCCGAGACGGCGACGGCGCCGTTCTGGGTGCGGATCGTCAGGGCGGTCGCGAAGCCCTTGGCGGCGATCCTGCCGTTCTCCCCCTCGACGGTCAGGACGGTGCCGCGCGGCACGAGGATCCGGTAGCGGACGGAGCAGCCGCCGACGAGGGCGTCGCAGTCGGTGGCGAGGCGGAGGGTGCCGTCGCGCAGGTCCCAGGTGGCGCGCGGGTCGGAGCCGATGAAGGCCCATTTCGTGAACCAGCGGGTCACCTCGATCCCCGACACGTCGGCCGGAGCGACTTCGAGGTCGCCGCGGTCCTTGGCGATGGTGAGCGCGGTCCCGTCGTAGGCGAAGACGCGGTCTTCGGGCACGGCTTCGTCGGCGGAGGAGCCGCACGCCGAGAGGGCGGCGAGCAGGAGCACGGCTCCGCCGCCCGCACGCAGGACACGGTCGAAACGAGAGGTGGACAAGACGACCCCCGGGGTTGCTTTCCGACATTTCAATACTCAAAGTATCGAATACTCCGAGTATGCTAACGCCATGACCGAGCCAGGACCACCCGTTCCCGTGAAGCGCACCCCCCGCGCCGAGGTGCGGCGGCGGCTGCTCGACGAGGCCGCGCGCGCCTTCACCGCGCACGGCTACACCGAGAGCAGGATCGAGGACATCGCGGCGGCCGCCGGCTTCACCAAGGGCGCCGTCTACTCCAACTTCGGAGGCAAGCCCGAACTCTTCGCGGCGGTCCTCGCCGAGGCGGCCTCGACGGAGCTCTCCGACGTCCTCGCCGACGTCCGCGACATCGACGATCCGGCCGCACTCTTCGACCGCGTCGCCCATCTCATGGCCCGCCGCGTCGTCGAGGACACCGAGCGGACCCGACTCGGCCTGGAGTTCGCCGCGCGCGCCGCCCGCGACCCGCGGACCGGCGCGGTGCTCGCCCCGCTGCGCCGCGCGCAGCGCGAGGCCGCCGCGCGCACCATCGCCGAGGTCGCGGACCGCACGGGCGCGCGCCCGACGGTCCCGACCGAGTCGGCCGCCCTGATCCTCCACACGCTCACCAACGGCCTCGCCCACGAGCACCTGGCCGACCCCGATGCCGTCGACGCCGCCGCCCTCACCCGCGCCTTCACGGCGGCCCTCGCCGCGCTGTTCCCCGCGAACCGGAGCTGAACAGGCCTGGAAGGGACAAAAGGTGCGGGTTAGCATCGAGGGGTGAAAATCCGTATCGGGTACGCACCGGGGGCCCGGGGCCCCGCGCGGGACGACTTCACCGGGCTGTGCCGGAGCCTTGAGGAGTTGGGCTTCGACTCGCTCTGGGTGACGGAGCGGGCGACCGGGCCCGGCGGCGATCCCGTCGCGCTGCTGGCGCACGCGAGCGCGGTGACCGAGCGGATCAAGCTCGGCACCGCGGTGATGACGCTGCCCGGAAGGCAGCCCGCGCTGCTCGCCCAGCAGCTCGCGACGGTGGACCGGCTTTCGGGAGGGCGGCTGCTGCCCGCCTTCGGGCTCGGCCAGCGCCTCGACGCCGAGCACCAGGCGTTCGGTGTCGCGCGCGGCGAGCGGGTCGCGCTGTTCGAGGAGCTGCTGCCGCTGCTGCGGAGGTTCTGGAGCGGGGAGACCGTCACCCATCACGGGCCCCGGTTCGCCTTCGAGGGGGTGTCGGTGCGGCCTCGGCCCGTCAAGGGCGCGTTCGACGTGTGGATGGGCGGCACCGCCGACGCCGAGCTGCGGCGCGCGGGCCGCCTCGCCGACGGCTGGCTGGCCGCCTTCCTGATGCCCGCCGAAGCCGAACGCGGCCGCCTCCTCATCGAGCGCACGGCCGCCGAGCACGGCCGCGCCATCGACCCCGAGCACTTCGGCGTCACCCTCGCCTACCGCCACGGCGCCGCCCCGCCCGCTCTCCGCGTGCCCCGCAAGGACCTGAGCGACGCCGACCTCGACGACCTGGTCCCGTCCCTCGACGGCCTCGAAGGCGCACTCCGCCGCTACATCGACGCCGGTTTCTCCAAGTTCGTGCTGGCCCCGCTGCACTCGCCCGCCGACTGGCGCACCGAGCTCTCCGCGATCCGCTCGGTCCTGTCCCTCCAGAACTGAGCGCGATCGACCCGATCCGGCCAGTCGATCCGGAAATATCCCGCTCTGGCGCGCGGTGCCCCTCGGCGCACCCACCGCGCGCTTGATGTGGTGGATCTTCCCTGCGCAGAATGCCGGAGGCGAAGTGGCCGCACCGGGGCAGGAGGCACGGAATGGACGTCGCGGGCGGACGGCCCCGGCTGGCGTTGGGCCTGCCGGTGGCGACGACCCTGTACAGGGCGGACGAACAGCACAGGATCGTCGATCTCGCGAAGGCCGCCGACGCGGCGGGGATCGACACGCTCGTGCACAGCGACCACGTGGTGATGGGCGGCCGCACCGACCGCTACCCCTTCGGGACCTTCGCGTTCCCCGACGGATCGCCCTGGCTGGAGCCCCTGACGACGCTCGCGGTCATCGCCGGCGCCACCTCGCGGGTCCGCCTGTCCACGGGCGTCCTCATCGCCGGCCTGCGCCGCGCGCCGCTGCTCGCCAAGACCGCCGCGACGCTCGACGCCCTGTCGGGCGGACGGCTCGAACTGGGCGTGGGAACGGGCTGGCAGCGCGAAGAGTACGACGCGATGGGCCTGGACTTCGGAGAGCGCGCCCAGCTCCTCGACGACACCGTCACCGCCGCCAAGGCGCTGTGGGCGCCGGGCGGCCCGGCGAGCGTGGACCTCCCGACCGTCTCCTTCACCGGCCTGTGGTGCGACCCCAAGCCCGCGCAGCCCGGTGGTCCCGCGATCCTGTTCGGCGGCCCGCTGACGGCGCGGAACCTCCGCCGCACCACCGAACTCGGCGACGGCTGGATCCCGATCATGGGCGAGACCGCGCAAGGCGTGGCCGACGGCGTCGCACGCATCCGCGACGCCTGGGCGAAGGCGGGCCGGGCAGGAGAGGTCCCCAGGGTCCGGCACACCTTGCCCGTCGTCCGGACGGACGGCTCTCCGGACCTCGACCGGACCTTGGACGGGGCGGCCGCCTTCGCCGAGGCGGGCGCCACCGAGGTGACCGTGCCCCTCACCGCCTTCACCGCGGACCCCGACGAAGCCCTCGCCTGGATCGAGTCTCTCGGCGGCCGCTGGCACCGTTCCTGACCCGCGCACGGCGACTCGGCGGCTCAGGGCTCAGTGGGCGGGATGCCTCGCTTGAGGCGGATCCGCGGGTCAGCGGGGCGGGTCGGCGCCGGGGCGGGTGCAGGTGTCGGCGGCGAGGGCGGCCGCCTCGGCCAGGGCGGGGGCGAGGGCCGACGGGGAGAGGGTGCGGAGCGCCTCGCGGGTGAGGAGGCCGCGGGTGTGCAGGCCGGCGAGGAGGCCCGAGGTGAAGGCGTCCCCCGCGCCCACCGTGTCGACGACGTCCACGCGGACGGCCGGTTGCGGCACGGTGCCGTCGGCGAGGTAGGCGGTGGCGCCCTTCTCGCCGCGGGTCACCACGACGAGGGACGGCCCCAGGGTCAGCCAGCCTGCCGCGACCTGCTCGGCGGGAAGCTGCGGGTGCAGCCAGGCGAGGTCCTCGGCGCTGGCCTTGACGATGTCGGCGAGCGCCGCGCACTCGTCGACGCGCAACCGGGCCTCGGCCGGATCTCCCATGAGCGACGGCCTGCAGTTCGGATCGTAGGAGATGACGGCCCTGCCGTGCCATTCCCGGAGCAGGTCGAGGACGCGGTCGGCGCCCGGCGCGAGGTGCGCGGCAAGGGATCCGGTGTGCAGGCAGGTCGTCGCCTCCGGCAGCGGAACGTCCGGAATGCTCCAGTCGAGCTGGAACGTGTACTCCGTGCGGCCGGACGGATCGAGCCGCGCCGTGGCCTTGCTCGTCGGCAGGGCGTCGCGCGGATCACCGACCGGTTCGACCGCGCTGTCCCGGAGGTGTCGCGCGAGGGCGTCGCCGTCGGCGTCGGCGCCGAACCGCGTCAGCAGCGCCACCGGCACGCCCCGTCTGCCGAGGCCCACCGCGACGTTCAGCGGGCTGCCGCCCGGCCGTGCGATCGCCTCGTCGTCCTCGGTCACGAGCACGTCGATGAGCGCCTCGCCCACCACACTGATCACAGCGGCATCCCCCTGCTCTGGCGCCCCACATCGTCCGGCGCCCGAGCATACGACCGGAAGATGAACAGCAGGCAGACGAACGGAGGTCCTTCTCAGGAGAGCGCGGGGAGCACCTGGTCGGAGACCGTGCGCAGGTAGCGCCAGGCGATCTCCGGAGGCAGTCCGCCGAGCAGCGGGTGCAGGGCGAGCATCGTGCCTCCGCGGACGAGCGCGACGGCCTCCTCGACCGACAGGATCCGGTGGCTGCGGTTCTCCGCGCGCAGCTCCGCCGCGGTCCGCGCGAACGACAGGCTCGCGGTCGTGGACGCACCCTCGTTCCAGGCGGCGTAGGAGCGCACGTCGTGCATCAGGTAGGGGCCGAGCTCCCCCCATGCCTTGTCGACGTCCTCGGCGACGAATACCGTCGTCGGCGTCTCGACCGTCGGTACGAAGCACATGCCCGGCCGGTGCCCTGCGGCGATGGCCGCCTCGCGATAGACGTCCGCCAGCCCCGGCTCGCCGCCTTGGGCGAAGAACCCGATGCCGTGCCTTCCGGCCCGCCGGGCCGCCGCGCGGCTGCTGCCGCCCCAGGAGACCATGGGCCCGCCAGCGGTGAACGGCGCGGGCGTGACGTGCACGCGCCGCCCCTCGTACTCGAACGGGTCGCCGGTCTTGGCCTTGAGGAGGACGCCGAGCTTCTCTTCGGCGAGCGCGCCGCGGGCGCGGAAGTCGACGCCGAACATGGCGTACTCCTCCGGACGGTAGCCGAGGGCCGCGACGTACATGACGCGGCCCCGGCTGATGACGTCGAGGACCGCCATCTCCTCGGCGAGCCGGACGGGGTCGCACAACGGCAGAATCACGACGGCGACGGTGATGGGCAGCGTCTTCGTCCGGGCCGCCATCGCACTCGCAAGGACGACGGGTGAAGGCAGGAACCCGTCTTCGGCTCCGTGGTGCTCCGACACCATCGCGGTGACACAGCCGTGCCGCTCGCCCCACTCGGCCATGTCGAGGGCGGCCGCGTACAGTTCCGCCGCGTCCGCCCCGGTCTCCGGCGCCCGCATGTCGAACCGCATCATGAACATTCGCCGCGCTCCCGCCTGCCCACCCGCCAATGGAAAGAATAATGTATACGTCATTCGCGGAAAGGAAAGCCGCCCGCCGCGAGGACGGAAGGCCGGGCGCTTCCTCGGCGGTCAGACCAGGAGCCGGTGGGCCGCCACCGCGGCGTCGAGGGCGTGCTGGTCGACGGCGCCGGCGATGACGGGAAGGGCCGCCGCGACGAATCCGTCGGGGCGGATGAGGTAGAGGCGGTCGGCGCGGAGCCCTTGGTGCGGGTCGGCGGCGAAGGCGTGCGGTCCCTCGATCCAGGGCGGCCGTGCGGGGCGGGCGACGGGCGCGCCGCCGTAGGTGTGGAGCTGCCAGGTCAGGGAGCGGAGCGGTTCATCATTGGCGTCCGAAGGGGGCAGGCGGCGGCCGACGGCAGGGTCCAGCGCCCACGCGGGGGCCGGGCCGCCGGGCAGATAGTGGTAGCGGATGCGGTACTGGCCGAGGTAGCCGCCCAGGCGGGGGCCGAGGCGGGAGCGGGTGATCCGCGGCAGGAGCCGCGCCGCGAGGAAGCCGAAGCGGTTGCGGAACAGGGAGACGCCCTTGCCGCGACGCCCGATGACGCCGAACGCCCGGTCGGTGACGTTGATGAGCTTCTCCGCGACGGGCCGACGTTCGCGCTCGTACCGGTCGAGGGCCGATGGGTCAAGGTGGCCTTGGGCGACGTCGGCCAGGAGGAGGGCGAGGTTGTGGGCGTCCTGCAGCCCGGTGTTCATGCCCTGTCCGCCGATGGGCGAGTGGACGTGGGCGGCGTCGCCGGCGAGGAACACCGAGCCGAGCCGGAAGCGCGAGGCGACCCTGTGGTGGACGCGGTAGGTGGAGAACCAGTCGACCCTGCCGAAGGCCAGGCCCAGGTCCTCCCGAGCGGCCTGGAGCGCGGCCTCCTGGGTGATGGAGTCGTGCGGGGCCAGGGCGATGAGCCTCGCGTGGCCGCCCGGCCCGAGGGGGAAGGTGATCGCGAACGTCTCCGCGCCGAACCGGCCCGAAATGGCGTCGTCGGGAATTCCGGAGATGTCGTGGAGGTCGGCGACCCAGAAGGTCGCGTCGTCGGTCACCCCCTCGAAGGGCAGGTCGATCTCCCTGCGGACCGTCGACGCCGCGCCGTCGGCGCCGACGCACCAGCGGGCGCGCACCACGACCAGCCCGTCCGGGCCTTCCAGGAGCGCCTCGACCCTGCCGTCCGGGCCGTCCTCGCGCGTGCGGTCGACGAGGTCCACGAGCCGGTGGCCCCAGGCGACCTCTCCTCCGCGCTCGGCCAGCGCGTCGACCAGCAGCCGCTCGTTGCGGCTCTGCTCGAAGATCTTGACCCCGGGGAACCGGGTCGCGTCCTGCTGGAGCTCCGCGAAACCGAACCCGAGGGGACCGCCGCCCGCCCCGATCCGCAGGCGCACCACCGGGTTCGCGCCGTCGAGGACGGGCTGGGCCACGTCGAGCTGGTCGTAGAGCTCCATCGTCCTCGCCTGCACCGCCAGCGCCCGGGACTCCCGGGTGGGGCCGGTCTTCTTGTCGACGACCAGGGCGGGCAGGCCGCGCGCGGCGCACACGAGCCCGGCCATGAGCCCGGTCGGGCCGGCGCCCACGACCAGCACCTCGGTGTCGATCGTCGGCAGGTCGGCGACGCGCACGGCGGGCGCATTGAGATCCATGTCCTTCGACCTTTCCGGGGCAGCGGGCGCGTCGTCTCGGTCTTCTGAACCTTGTTCTTCTGAGCCTTGTTCTTCTGAACGTTGTTCTTCCGCACGACGGCCTCCGTGCAACGGCGAACGCGGAAAAGATCCCAGAAAGACCGTCGGGTCCGGAACCGACAGAGGGGTCGAGGTTCGGGGTTGTCGCACAGTAACGTCCCACAAGTGATGAAGCGGTATGCCTTGTGGTCGTATGTCCCTGGAGCGGTCACGGCGCGCACCGGGGACGCGATGTCCGGGCCCGCGCTGCTGCTGGCGGGGTTCGCCGCGACGGGTTCCGCCGCGACCGCGTCGTCGCTGCTGGCGGGCATCACGGTGTCGGCGGCGGTCGGCGGGCCGGTCTTCGGGGCGCTGCTCGACCGGGCGGCGCGGCCCGGACGGCTGCTGGCCGCCGCGTTCTCCGTCTACGCGGCGGGACTCGCCGTCATCCTGCTGACGCTGGGCCGCGCCCCGATCGCCCTCACCGTCGCGATCGCGGTCGACGCCGGGCTGCTGGGGCCCGCGCTGTCGGGCGGCTGGACCTCCCAGCTGCCGCACGCGGTGCCCCCCGAAGGGCTGCCGCGCGCCACCGCGCTCGACGCGATGACGTTCAACGTGGCCAGCCTGGCGGGACCTGCGCTGGCCGGCGCGGTCGCGGGATGGGCCGGCGCGTCGACGGGGGTGGTCGTGGCCCTCGTGCTGATCTGCCTCGCCGTCCCGTCGGCGCTGGCGCTGCCCGCGCCGCCGCCACGCCCGAGGACCTCGTCCCCGCTCCGCGCCGACGTCTCCGCGGGCTTCCGCGCCATCACCCGCACCCGCCCCCTGGCCCGCGCGACGGCGACGACGGTCGTCTCCTGCACGGGACAGGGCATGCTGATCGCCTCGGTCCCCCTTCTCGGCGCCCGCGCGTTCGGTGCCGCCGACAACGGCGCGTTCCACCTGTCCGTCGTCGCCGCCTCCGCCCTCGCCGCCAACTTCGTGCTCTCCCGCCGCCCCGGCCTGATGCGCCCGGACACCGTCATCTGGACCAGCACCCTGGTCCTGGCGGCCGCCCTGCTCCTCGCCGCCACCGCGCACCCCGCCGCGCTCGTCGCCGCCGCCGTCATCGCGGGTCTGGGCGAGGGCCCGCAGCTCACCGCCCTCTTCGCCGTCCGCCACCGCGAGGCCCCCGCCCACCTCCTCAGCCAGATCTTCACCACCGGTGCCAGCCTCAAGATCACCGGCTTCGCCGCCGGCGCCGCCCTGGCCGGGCCCCTGGCCACCTTCTCCCTCCCCCTCACCCTGCTCACCGCCGCCGCCACCCAACTGGCCGCCGCCCTCGCCTACGCCGCCCTCTCCCATCCCGGGCCCCACCCCGCCGCCGCGGAGTCCACGTAGCCGGCGGCGCTCCGCGAGGTCGCGATCGCGCCGTCGTCGACATGGGCGGCGAACGCGGCGGAAACGCGTTCAGCGGCCGCCGCGTCGTACACGGTCGGCGGGAATCGCCGAACCGCTCGATCTCCGGCGGCTTCCAGGGGAGCGCGGGCCCTGGCGCCGAGATCGCGTCAAGCCTCGGGCCGGGCCTGGGAAGGGGTCTCGTCGTCGGCGGTGACCTCGCGGTACCAGGCGGGATGGTGTTCGGCGGCCCAGGAGGGCGGGACCGTTCCGACGGCCATGCCCACCAGGGCGTCGCGGTCCCGCAGGGCGTACCAGAGGTGCCCCGCGACCATGACGGCGACGGCGAGGAACAGCCAGTCATGGACGAACGTCGCGCCGGTGCGCCAGCCGTCCGGCCAGGGGTCGGGGAACGCCATGATCGCGCCGGTGCCGAGCATCACCAGGATCGCGCCCGCGGTGAACGCCGCGTTCAGCTTCTGCCCCGGGTTGAACTTGCCGATCGGGACCACGCCCACTCCGTCGTGGACGGCCCTGCGCTCGCGGCTGCGCAGCCACTGCCAGTCGGCGGGGGCGAAGCGGTTGAGCCGCCGGACGTCCGCGCGGAACGCCTTCGCCAGCAGGCCGAGCAGGACCGGGACCGGCAGCAGGAACCCCGCCCACAGGTGGATCGGCTTGAGCAGGCCGCGGCGGCCGACCCGTTCGGCCAGCGCCGGGAAGTACAGCAGCGCCGCGGTGGCCAGGCAGACGATCATCAGCAGGGCCGTGACGTGGTGAACGGCGCGTTCGGCGCGGGCGAACCTAGGAAGTCGGCGCATCGGACCTCCCGTTCGAGCGGCCCACCCAGGCGTCCACGTCGTAGCCGCGCAGTTCCCAGTACCCGGGCTCCACCTCGTCGACCACCTCGATCCCGCCGAGCCACTTCAGGGACTTGTAGCCGTACATCGGGGCGGCGAACAGGCGGACGGGCCCGCCGTGGTCGTGGGTGACCGGCGCGCCGAGCATCGAGGTGGCCACGAGGATGTCGCGGCGGCGTGCCTGCTCCATCGTCAGGGACTCGGTGTACACGCCGTCGAACGACGTGAACGTGATCGCGGCGGCCTTCGGGTCGGCCCCGCAGGCGTCCAGGAGGTCGGGGAGCGCGACCCCGCTCCAGGCGACGTCCTTCACGCGCCACCCGGTGACGCACTGGAAGTCGCGGGTCAGCGCCGTCTGCGGAAGGTCGGCGAGATCGGCGAGCGTGAGGCTCCGCTTCGCGGCGACCCGGCCGGAGACCTCCAGCCGGTACGTCTGCGCGGTCTTCTCCGGGACCGACGAGACGACCGTGTAGTACCGGAATCCGCCCGCCGCGGGGATGATCCCCGAGATCGGCGCGAGCACCTCGCCGACGCCTTCCTGCGCGCGCGAGCCGAGCGCGACGCCCAGCGCGCCCAGCCCCAGCATCCCGAGCACGACCCGCCGTCCGACGGGCGCGCCCTTCTCCGCGTCCACCAGCCCATTCCACCAGCCGACCGCGGAACGCACAACGCCCGGGGCCGTTCCGGGCGCGGTGAAGGCGGTCGATCTAGACGCTCGCCGTGGTGGCGAGAACGCGTTCGGTCCTCGGTGCGGGGACCGCGCCCTCCGGCGGGGGCGGCGGGGCGTCGTCGCCTCCCTGCGGGAGGGCGGTGAGGACGAGGCCGAGGATGACCGCCACGCCGCCGGCGATCTGCAGGGGGCCGAACGGGTCGCTGAACAGGACGACGCCGATGCCGAACCCGATCACCGGCTCGATGTTGAGGAACGAGCCCGCGAGGTCGGGGGCCACCCACGCCTGGGCGTAGGCGAACAGCCAGTACGGGATCAGGGTGCCGGCGATGACCAGGCCGATCAGCGCGAGCAGCGGGCCCTGGGCCTCGGGGACGGCAGGGGCGCCTTCGGTGAGGTAGGCGAACGGGGCCGCGGCGATCGCCGCGCCGGTGAACTGCACGGCGGTGACGGCGAGCGGGCGGCGTCCGGCGAGCAGGCCGGGCTGGACCATGAGGAACGCGGCGGACAGCGCGGCGCTCAGGAAGACCAGGAGGTCACCGGACAGGGTGGCGCCGCCGCCGCCCGCGCCGGCGACGAGCGCGATACCGAGGAACGCGACGCCGAACCCGATCCAGCCGGTCCGGCCGGTACCTCCTCGGCCGAGGATCACCGCGGCGATCGCGCCCAGCACGGGGACCAGACCGACGATCAGTGACGCGTGCGCGACCGAGGTCCGGGCGATCCCGACACTCTGCAGGACGATCACCGCTCCGTAGCCGACCGCGCCCCACGCGAGGATCTTGGGTTTCCACGCCTTGCGGAGTTCGGTGCGGCCCGCCATCACCAGGAGCGGCAGGGCGGCGAGCCCGAAGCGCAAGACGGTGAGCCACATCGGCCCCAGCCCGTCAAGGGCGACCTTCGTCAGGGGCACGGTGATCCCCCACAGCACGCCAGAGGCGATCAGGGCGATCAGAGGACCGGAACGTAGGTTTCGCATGCCTCAAGGATCGGAAGTCCTAGCGCAAAATCGGCATGTCCGAGGCCGGAACGCTACTAAATTGCGCGATATGGCCGCTGGACTGGATGAAATCGACCGCAGACTGCTGGACGAGCTCCAGCACGACGCCGATCGGACCAACGCGGAGCTCGCCCGGCTCGTCGGCCTGTCCCCCACGGCGACCCTGCACCGTATTCGGAAGCTCAAGGAATCGGGTGTGATCCGCCGGGTCCGGGCAGATCTCGACCCGGCCCTCATCGGGTTCCCCCTGAAGGTCTACGTGACGATCTCCCTGGCCCGCCACACCCCGAAATTCGAACGCGCGTTCCATGACACGCTCCGGGGCATCCCCGAGGTGATCACCGCAGACATCATCGCGGGCGAGACCGACATGATCATCGTGATCATGGCCCGCGATGTCCCCGACCTCCAGCGCATCCTCCTGAAGCTCTCCCTCCAGGGCGCCCAGCGCATCACCACCCTGCTCCACCTCGAGGAGATCAAGCCCTCGGCCCCGCTGCCCGTCCTGGCCGTCCCCGAGGGGACCTGACGAAAATCCGTTGACGGCCCGGCACCCTCCCGGACATGGTGATGATCTTCCAACGCTGGAGAGGTGCACACATGATCGTCGTGTCCGCGGCCGGGGGTTCGCTCGGCCGGCTCGTCCTGGACGGCCTGCGCAGGGCCCTGCCGCAAGAGGAGATCACCGCCGCGGTGCGGGATGCGGGCAAGGCCTCCGATCTCGCCGCGCGCGGGTTCGCCGTCAGGCAGGGCGACTACGACGATCCCGCGTCCCTGCGCGCGGCCTTCACCGGGGCCGATCGGCTTCTCCTCATCTCCTCCCCGGAAATCGACCCCGCGCTGCGCATCGGCCAGCACAGTGCGGCGGTGGAGGCGGCCAGGTCCGCGGGCGTCGGGAGCGTCGTCTACACGAGTTTTCTCGGGGCGGGCACCCAGCGGCCGGGTCCTCCCGACGCGCACTACGCGACAGAACGGCTGATCGAGGACAGCGGCCTGCCTTACACCTTCCTCCGCAATCCCTTCTACAGCGAGGCGTTCCTCAACCCGTCGCTCCTGGAGGCGGTCGCGTCCGGCGAGCTGCCCGACGGGACCGGCGGCCGGGGCCTCAACACCGCGTTCCGCGCCGACCTGGCCGAGGCCGCAGTCCGGGTCCTCACCACCGACGGCCACACGAACCGCGCCTACGACCTCACCGGCCCCCTCTGGACCTTCCGCGCCCTCGCCGCGGCTCTCTCCCGCGCCTCCGGCACCCCGGTCAAAGCGGTCCCCCGGTCCTCCCCCGCCCCCTTCCTCGAAACCCTCGCCGCCTCCGGCGCCTTGGAACGCCAGACCCCCGACCTGGCCTCCCTCCTCCCCCGCGCGGCCCTCACCGCCGACGCCTATGCGGCATCCCTCTTCGCCGACGCCTGAGTCCGGCCTCGGCGACCAGGAGCACGATCTTGCCCTGAGGACGGCCGGTCTCGCTCAGCTCGTCGGCCTTGGCCGCGTCCGCCAGAGGGAGAACCTCCTCGACCGAGACACGGGCGGCGCCGGACCCCGCGAGGGCGCCGGCATCGGCCAGGTCCGCGCCGGGCGGGGTGAAACCGAACTCGACGAGATGGATGCCGTACGGGACCGGGACGTCCAGGGAGCGGAGCGGAATCCGTAGTCGTCGGAGCCCGAGGCGAAGACGACGTTCACGTCGCGGACCGCGGCGGCGAAGTCGATGAGCCCGGCAGCGCCCAGTTCGCGCAGGATCAGGGGCGGGTGAGGAGGGTGAGGGTGCGGCGGGCGGCGGATTCGGGGTCGGGGCCCAGGGACTCGGGGAGGGCGCCGCGGAGCCAGAGTTCGGTGAAGCCGTGGACGATCGACCAGGCGGCGCCGGACGCGGCGGGGGCGTCCGGCGTGGGGAGGGTGCGGGTGGCGGCCTCGTCGAGGATGGCGCGGGCGGCGAGGGCGGGGGTACGGACGTCGGGGGACGCCCCGTCGAAGAGGTCGGGACGGAACATGACCTCGAAGTGGGCGCGGTGGGCCACGGCGAAGCGGACGTAGGCGACGCCCAGGTCGACGAGGTCGTTTCCGGCGGCGCGCAGGGCCTCGGCGAACAGCACGAAACCTTCCGCGGCGAGGGCGGTGAAGAGGCCGCGTTTGTCGCCGAAGTGGTGGGCGGGGGCGGCGTGCGAGACGCCCGCGCGGCGGGCGAGTTCCCGCATGCTCCAGCCGGAGGTGCCCGACTGGGCGATGGCCGCGACCGCCGCGTCGAGGACGGCGCGGCGGAGGTCGCCATGGTGATAGCCGCGTTCGCTGATGTGCGCCTCCTCTCGGGAATGACTATAACGAGTCCCGCGTTACGCCTTTCAGCTGATCTAGACAGTGACTAGATCGCGGCAGTCGACGAAAGGCGTTTCCGTGCCCACGCTTCCCTGGACCTCCCTTGAGCCACCCGCCGCCCCGTCCGTGCTCGTCATGGCGTCCCGGCTCGAAGTCCGGTCCTTCCGCAACGTCCCCGGATTCCTGCTCAGCTCACTCGCCCTGTGGCGCCAGGCCCGCCGCGCCCCCGGCGCGCACGGCGTCGCGCTCAAGGCCGATCTCCTCCGCCGCACCTTCTGGACGCTTTCGGCCTGGAAGGACGAGGCGGCCGTCCGCGCCTACGCCTCGGCCGAACCGCACAGGTCGGCCATGCGCGCCAAGCGCTCGGTCATGCGGGAGTCCACCTTCGTCTTCTGGACGGCGCCGACCGACGACCTGCCCGTCGGCTGGGACGAGGCCCGGCGGCGCGTCGAAGACCAGCGCGCCAACGAGGCCCGCAAGGCCGCCTCATGACAGCCGCCCGCACCGCGCGCTAGACGGACACGGGCAGGGCCCCGCCTCTCCGCGGAATGAGAGGCGGGGCCTGCCCGTCACGGGCTGAGGGAGACGACGAAGCCCCGTCCTTTCGTAGGGAGGGCGGGGCTTCGTCTCTTGGACGTCGGTGGGGTTCAGCCCTTGAAGTAGACGATTTGGTGGGTGGTGGCGAGGAGGGTGCCGGTGCGGGACCAGATCTGGGCGGACTGGTCGAAGTAGCCGCGGGAGAAGCGGGCGGCGGAGGCGGTGCCGAGGACGAAGTCGGTGCCTTGGGCGGCCAGTTCGGCGGCGTCGGCGTGGAAGTAGGTGGTGAGGGAGACGGTGCCCGCAGGCAGGTAGGTGCCCATGCGCAGGAAGACGCGCGGGTAGAAGACGTCACACAGGGAGGTCAGGGCGGCGAAGTCGAGGGGGCGAGCGGGGGTGTCGCGGATCCACAGGGTGGTGGTGGAGTCCGGGTTCTCGCCCTCCGTCTCCGGGATGGCGCCCGTGACGAAGCGCATCTCGTAGTTCCCGGCCCAGACGATGAACTCGGGGAACCCGGAGCGCTCGACGTCCTCGGGCGCGGGCACGGCGGGCATGACCGCCTCGTCGTCGGCCCAGGAGTCGCGGCGGATGCCGAAGACCGCGGTGGCGGTGGTCGCGACGGTGCCGCCCTGGGTCAGCTCGATCACCCAGTGCTGGGTCGTGCGGTTGGTCCGGACGGGCCGCGCGGTGACCGTGAAGTCGCCGTCGGCGACGGGGCCCGCGAAGTTCACGGTGAGGGACAGCGGGTCGCCGAGGCACTCGGGGTGCTGCTGGACGGCGCGCAGGAGGGTCGCGGCCGTGATGCCGCCGAACGGGCCGACCATGTTCGCGTAGGCGGGGGCCGTCTTGCCCTGGAAGCGGCCGTCGGCCTCGGGGCTGAGCGCTACCGCCTCGTCGAACGGGTGCAGGGCGTCGGTCGTGGTCACGGAGGCTCCTCGCGGGAAGACAAGTTTTCCTATGTATGCAACCATACATAGGAACGAGGACGCGCCGAAGAGGAGGGTGGCCGTGCCGCGACGCAAGGACCCGGACGGACCGCGGGCCGCGATGATCCAGAGCGCGATCGGGATGATCCGCCGGCAGGGCGTCGCCGCGACGTCGTTCGCCGACGTGCTCGCCGACAGCGGCGCGCCCCGGGGCTCGGTCTACCACCACTTCCCCGGGGGCAGGTCCCAGCTGATGGAGGACGCGACGCGCAGCGCCGCCGCGTACCTGGAGAAGGCAGTCGGCCGCATCCTCGACGCCTCCGACACCCCCTCGGCCCTGCGCGCGCTGGCGGACATCTGGCAGCGCGGCCTGGAGGCGGGCGACTACGAGATCGGCTGCCCGATCGTGGCCGCGGCCCTCGGCACCGAGCGGACCGCCCGGGACGTCTCAGGCGAGGCGTTCGGCTCGCTGACCGGCCTGGTCTCGGCCAAACTCGTCGCCGACGGGGCCGAGCGGGAGCGGGCCGAGTCCGTCGCGGTGCTGGTCATCGGCGCCCTCGAAGGCGCCCTCGTGATGGCCCAGGCCCGCCGCTCCTCCGCCCCGCTCGACGCGGTCGTCGACGAACTCGGTCTCCTCTGCCGCTCGATCACCGCGGCGAAGGCGGGCTGAGCCCTACCCGCCGAAGTCGGAGCAGTCGACGGGCCGGTCGTTGATGAAGCACTCGTCGGCGTAGCCGCCGTCGCCGTCGCCGAACCACGACCGCACCGTGTCCGGCCCGCCGGTGAACGAGAACAGGCCGAAGGCCATGACGGCGAGAGCCAGCCCCACGGCGACCTGCCCGAACCCCGCGAAGGTGGGCATGCCCGCGGTCGCGGCGGTCGGGTTCGCCGGGTCGTAGTACACCTCGACCTCGGCGCCCACGCCGTGGTCGGACCCCTCACGCGACTCGACGGTGATCTCGCGCCCTTCCAGCGTGGTGAACACGAGCACGGGCCGCGTCCTGGCCCGCATCGTGTCGCCGACTCCGGAGAGGCGGGTCTTCACGTCGGTGACGACGCCCGGGACGCGCTGGGCCCTGCGGGCGAAGGCCCGCGCCTGGAAGACGCCGCGCACTCCGAGGTACACGATCACGAGCCCGATCGCCATGAACAGCAGGGCGACGCAGGCGCCCAGGATGTCGAACTCGGCGAACTCATCGATCATGGGAGGCTCTTTCTCTGACACCACGGGACTGCGGCGGTCAACGGTACCGGGAGAAATCGCAGGTCAGCACCACAGGTTCCGCCAGTTCCGGAGATTTCAGGAGTTCCGGAGAGTCGGGCCCTCATTCCGCGATCGGATGCCGGGTCAGCCGGACCTCCTCGATGTCGAGGATCGCCTGGATCTGGCGGAGCACCGTGTCGTCGATCCGGCGGTCGTCGCGCAGCCGCAGGACGGTCGCCCGCTTGCACGAGACGAGGGCGAGCCGCAGGGCCGTGTCGTCGCGCTTGCGGCGCAGCGCGGTGTCGGCCTCCTCCCCGTCGGCGTTGAGGACGGCCAGGTGCGTCTCGTATTCGAGCCTGAGCCGCTCGGCGATCTCCGGGCTGGTCCGCAGGTCCTCCACGAGCCGGGGCAGCGCCTCCAGCGCCTCCTCGACCGACAGCGTCTCGGCGAGCTTGCGCTCCTCCCCCACCGACAGGTCCTCCGGGAACCGCGCCCACCGGACGACCGCGGGCAGCAGCAGCCCCTGCACCAGGACGGTGACGACGATGACCCCGAACGTCACGAAGATGATCATGCCGCGGTCGGGGAACGGTTCGCCCGAGGCCAGCGTCATCGGCACGCCCAGCGCCGCCGCGAGCGACACCGCGCCCCGGAACCCGGCGACCCCGCTGACGATCCGGGACCGGTCGCTCACCCGCAGCTCCCGCTGCTTCGGCCGCCGGTCGACCAGCCGGATCGTATAGGCCGAGACGAACTGGAAGGCGATCCGGACCGCGATGAGCACGGCGCAGACGACCGCGACGAGCACGGTCCCGCGCACGACGCCCGCCGCGTCCAGCGCGCGGGTGACGGTCTGGGCCTCCAGTCCGATGAGCACGAACAGCGCCGCGTTCAGCACGAAGGCCGCGAGCGAGTAGAACTCCGTCGTCTGGAGCCGGGTCGCGGCCCGGCCTACGTGTGGTCCCGCCTGGCTCATGAAGAGACCGCAGACCACCACGGCGAACACGCCCGAGGCGTCGAGCAGCTCGGCCCCCAGGAACGCCGTGAACGGGATGAGCAGCATCGCCACGCTCCCGAGCAGCGGGTCGGCGATGCCGCGGCGGACCTCGACCCCGACCCGCGCGATCACCAGGCCGACGAGCGCGCCGCCGACGTAGGAGACGAGGAACAGCCAGGCGACGTGCGCGACGCCGAGCGCCTCCTCCCCGACGGTGACGCCCACGGCGAGCCCGTAGATGACGAGGGCGGTGCCGTCGTTGATGAGGCTCTCGGCCCGCAGCACGGTCATGTGCCTGCGCGGGAGCATCTTGGCGAGCGCGCCGACGGCGGTCGCGTCGGTCGGGGCGACGGCCGCGCCGAGCACCCAGGCGGGCCCCCACGGCAGGCCGAACGCGTGCGCGACGGCGGCGACCGCGGCGGCGGTGACGATGACCAGGACGGTGCTCAAGAGCACGATGCCTCGAAGGTTCCGGCGGATCTCGCGCGGCGACGTCGTCAAGCTCTCCCAGTACAACAGGGCCGGGAGGAACAGCAGCAAGACGGCCTCGGGCGGCAGCCGCACCGCGCGCAGGGCCGGCACGAACCCGAGGAGAAGCCCGCCGAGCAGCAGCGCGATCGGCGGCGCGATCCCGAGCCTGCGCGCCGCCAGCGAGCAGGCCAGGACGGCGACGCCGAGCGCGACGACGAGTTCGAGCCCGAGCATTCAGGCCGCCGGGCCGGGTGCGGCCGGCGAAGATCGCATGCGCTGTCCCTACCCGTCGCCGGGCAGGACCGTCCGGTGCTCCGGTCGGCGGGAGGCAAGCCGCCGGTAAAACGCGTTCGGCCCCTAGTCCGAGATCTCTCGGCGCATCTCCGTGCGGATCGTCCGGATGATCCGTCCCAGCAGGGCGCGTCCCGCGGACCGCCTCGGGCGGGCCGCCACCTGCGGGGGCTCGGGCGCCTCGATCACGACGGCGGGCTGCGCCCCCGTCTGCACGTGCAGGCGGAAGTGGACGGGGAGCGCGCGCAGCGCCCGCACCGCGGGGGAGGGCCGCCAGGGCAGCTCCTCCGGGGGGATCGCGAGTTCCAGGGCGGCGAGGCGGTCGAAGAGCCGCTCGACGGCGATCGTCATGAGGGTCATCGCGAGGTCGGCGCCGGGGCAGCGGTGCGCGCCCGCGCCCCACGCGAGGTGGGCGCGGGAGCTGAAGATGCCCGACGGCTGGCGCGCCCCGGCGAAGGACGGGTCGCGGTGCGCGCCGGTCACCGACAGGAACACCGGATCGCCCGCCGCGATGGCGACGCCGCCGAGCACGCTGTCGGTGGTGGCGAACCGGAGGCTGAGCTGGGAGTTGGGGGATTCGGTGAGGATCGTCCGGTTGATGCTTTCGCGCACGAGCCCGCCCGCGAGGCTGGCGCGGGCTCCGGAGTCGCCGGTGACGACCTCCAGCACCGTGGTGCAGATGAGGGAGGCCGCCATGTCGCCGAGGTGGATGATCAGCGCGATCATGTCGACCGCGATCTCCTCGTCGGTGAGTTCGGGGCCCGCCTCGGCGACCATCAGGGACGGCAGGTCGTCGCCCGGCTTCGCCCGCTTCTCCTTGACCGTCCCGGTGATCACCGCGGCCACCCGGGCGAGCGCGGCCCGGGAGTCCGGACCCATGTCCATGGCCCGCCACACGTCGAGGAGGAGGTCGTCGGTGGCCTCCTCGATGCCGATCATCTCCTGGCAGATCATCAGCATCAGCGGGCGGGCGTACTGCGCGGCGAGGTCGGCCGAGCCCGTCGCGGAGCCGTCGGCGAACAGGTCGACGAGCTGGTCGGCGTAGGCGCGGCAGCGATCCTGGAGGTCGCGCGCCTGGGGGTGGGTCTGGTCGGTGAACGGGGGCAGCGCGGCGAGCCACGCGCCGCGGCGCTCGGTGTGCCGGGCGCCTTCGAGGAACAGGACGCTGTCGGCCTCGTGGGAGGTGAGCATCGGCCAGTCGGCGGGCACCCTGCCTTCGGCGCGCGCCCTCCAGTGCCTGACCTCCTTGCTGTACGCCCGGTTCCGGTTGTGCAGCACCTCGAGGACCTCGCGGTAGCCGAGGACGATCCAGACGGGCACCCCGAACAGGCCGACGGGGGCGACGGGTCCGTACCGCTCGCGCAGCCGGTCGAGGACGACGTCCGGACGGGCGGTGAACTCGGGCGTCATCAGCTCCTCGACCGAGGCCGTCGCGAGCCCTCCGCGCACGTGCCGGCCGTTCGCCGTCCTGCCCTCGCCGAAGGGCCCCCTGCTCTCGCCGATCGCCATGTCACTCCATCGTGCCCGCCTCGCGCGGGAACGTCCGCGCATGGCGGCACGCGGGGTGCCGGGTCGCTTCCGCCGAGGGGTGGTCTCTGACTCGTCAGAACCTAGCAGCACTTTCGCATTAATGAATGGCCGGATTCCTACCGACAAGTAGCACCAGCAGGACCGAAAATAGTCGGTCGACCAATGACCGAAATGCGCATTTCATCTACCTGTGCGCCATTCCCTGGTCGAGCCCTGCGTGCCGGGCCCAGAAGGAGAGCGGGGCGGCGGCGGCCCCCGCTCCGAGGGCGATCCGCGCCGCGGACCCGTTCACCTTGGTCGCCGGAGTTGCGCAGATCTCGCCATTCCGCGGGACGCTACTGCAATTCTCGCAGGCCGGGCGGTCAGGCGGGAAGGGAGGCGAGGGCGGCGGCGCCGTGGAGGCCGGCGTCGCGGGCGAGGGCGGTGGGGGTGATGGCGACGGGGTGGAGGGCCGAGGCGGCGCGGCGCGTCGGAGGCAGAAGGAGGTCCGCGGCGGCGGCCAGGCCGCCGCCGATGACGGTGCGGCGGAGGTCGAGGACGGTCGCGGTGGTGGCGATGACGGCGCCGAGGGCGGCGCCCGCGTCGGCGAAGGCGGCCAGGGCCGGAGCCGAGCCCGCGCGGGCCGCGTCGGCGAGGTCGCGGGCGTCGGGGCGGTCGGTGCCGGGGCTCCAGCCGCCGGCCAACGCGCGGCGCACCATGCTCGGGCCGCTCGCGAGGGTCTCCAGGCAGCCGTTCGCGCCGCAGGCGCACGGGTCTCCGACGGGGTCGACGACGACGTGGCCGAGGAACCCCGCGTTGCCCGCCGCCCCGAGGTAAGGGCGGCCGTCCAGGACGAGTCCGCCGCCGACACCCGTCGAGACGACGACGCCGAGCAGGGAGGCCTCCCCCGTCCCGCCGCGCGACCACTCGCCGAGCGCCATGCACTGGGCGTCCCCGGCGAGCCGGACGGGACGGCCGGGCAGCCTCGACGCGACCTCCGCGACGAGCGGGAAGTCCCGCCAGGCCCCGATGTTGACGGGGCTGACCGTGCCCGCCGCGAGGTCGAGCGGGCCGGCCGAGCCGATCCCGACGGCCTCGGCCCCGGCCGCCTCGAAGCGGTCGAGGAGCGCGTGGAGCACCGCGGTCGGGTCGCCGCCGCCGAGGGGGATCTCGCACCGGGCGCGCAGCGTCCCGTCCGGTTCGGCGAGGGCCGCGGCGAACTTGGTGCCGCCGATGTCGATCGCGAGAACCGTCATGGACCGGGCCTTCCTAGGGGTCGGGGGGAACGCGATCACGAAGGATAGGCGAACTCCCGGCGAAGAGGATCCGGCCGGATGCGGAAGGCTCCGGCGGCGCTGGCGATCACCTCCGCGGGGTATCCGGCCTGTGGCGCATCCCTCCGCCTTCGCCCTGCGACGCACCCGATCATGGCGGTAGGGTGCCGTGATTCGTCTTGGTCTGTGAGGAGTTCGTGGTGCATGTCCCCCCGTCGTCCGTCCCGTGGGTTTCACGGCGTGGGTGAGAGCGAATGGGCTCGGCGGAAGGTGCTCGCCGGGCTGGGCGCGCTCGCGCTCACCGCGGCAGGATGCTCGACCGGGACCGGTAAGGCGGCGACGCCCACGCGCGCGCCGGTGCGTAGGCCGAACATCATCGTCGTCCTCACCGACGATCTCGGCTACGGCGAACTCGGCTCCTACGGCCAGCTCAAGATCGCGACGCCGAACCTCGACAGGCTCGCCGCCGAAGGCCTCAGGTTCACCGACGCCTACACCTCCGCGCCCGTCTGCGCGCCCGCGCGGGCCTGCCTGTTCACCGGTCTGCACACCGGGCACAGCCCCGTCCGGCGCAACCCGCCGAGCCGGGGCGGCGACCTGCCGCTCGGGCCGCTGCCCACGATCGCGACGCTGCTGCGCGACGCCGGCTACCGCACGGGCCTGTTCGGCAAGTGGGGGTTCTCCCTGGACAAGCCGGGCCCCGACCACCCGAACGAGCACGGCTTCTCGGAGTTCTACGGCTACCTCACCCACCACGCGGCGCACGACTACTACCCCACCCGCCTGTGGCACAACAAGGAGGCGGTGCGCTACCCGGGCAACACCGGGGAGGCGGGCGCCGACTACGGACCCGAGCTGATCCTCCAGCACGCCGAGGCGTTCCTCGACGTCCGGGCCGAGGACCCGTTCCTGATGTTCCTCACGCCCAACCTCCCGCACGCGCCCGCCGTCGTCCCCGACCTCGGGCAGTACGCGGCACAGGACTGGACCGACGCCGCCAAGGGGCACGCCGCCCAGGTGACCCTCCTGGACTCCGGTATGGGCCGGATCCTCGACAGGCTGCGGGCGCGCGGCCTCCACGAGAACACCATCGTGCTGTTCACCAGCGACAACGGGCCGCACGAGGAGGGCGGGGTGAACCCCGACTTCTTCCAGGCCGCGGGGCAGTTCCGCGGATACAAGCGCAACCTGTACGAGGGCGGCATCCGGGTGCCCTTCATCATCTGGGCGCCGCGGCTGCTCGCCGGGTCGGCCGGGCGGACGACGGCGCGGCCCGCCGTCCACTACGACCTGCTGCCGACCCTCGCCGACCTCGCGGGCGCGCCGGTTCCGGTGGGCCTCGACGGGATCTCCCTGCGCCCCCTGCTCACCGGCCAGGGCGACGTCCCCGAGGACCGGCCGCTGTTCTGGTTCCGCAACCACTTCGGCACGACGCCGTCGCAGGTCAAGGAGGACCACGGGCGCGGCGACCGGACTGCCGCGGCCACCCGGCAGGGCCGCTGGAAGGCCGTCGGCTTCGGCCGCACCGAGGAGTACCGCAGGCCGGGCCCCGGCTGGGAGTGGGAGCTGTACGACCTGGCCGCCGACCCCGCCGAGCTGACCGACCTCGCCGCCCTCCACCCCGACGTGCTGGCCCGCCTCCGCCAGTCCGTCATGGACGCCTGGACGAACCCCGGCGAAGCCTGACCGCGACGGGCCCGGCGCCGGCGCACCGGCCCGCCGCCGTTCACTCTCCTTGCAGCAGAGGCCGCAGGACCTTCATCGCGTTGATGCGGGACCGGCTGATCTGGGCGAACGCCACGGCGGCGGCCAGGTCGGGGTTGCCGCTGGCGATGGCGTCGCACAACTCGCGGTGCTTGGCGAGCTGGGAGGCCGGGTCGCGCGAGGGGAGCTTGCGGAAGAGCCAGCGGACGCGGCCCGCGATGGACCTCATCAGGCTCTCCAGGATGGGGTTGCCCGACAGGGCCAGCACCTCGTGGTGGAAGGCCGCGTTGGCGGCCTCCAGCGCCATCCGGTCGCCCGCCTCGGCCGCGGCCTCCGCCCGCGCCATGAGGTCGAGCAGCGGCGTCTGCGCGCCCGCGCCGAGCCGCCGCGCGGCGAGCCGCGCGGCCTGCACCTCCAGCGCCTCGCGGACGTCGAAGAGGTTCTCGGCCTCGGCCAGGGTCAGCGTGCTCACCATCGCGCCGCGCCGGGGCACGAGCCGGACGAACCCCTCGGTCTCCAGCATCAGCAGCGCCTCCCGGACGGGGATGCGCGAGACGTCGAGGCGCTGGGCGAGGTCGCGTTCGCGCAGCCAGCTTCCAGGCTCCAGCTCGTCGGCGATGATGAGCTCGCGGATGTGGTCGCAGATCTGCTCCGGCAGCGACTTCAGCTCTCCGGTCCGCACCCCGGCGGCCGCGGTGGTCTCCATGTGGATCACACTACGTTCAGGCGGTTGCAGAGCGCGTTCAGTTCCTCGGACCCGTCGTCGGTGACCAGAACGGTGCCGCCGAGGCAGACGCGCTTGCGGTCGCGGCAGGCGTTCGGCTCGAAGGCGAACGCCACCCCCGGCTCGATGACGAAGTCGCCGTCGCGGGGCGTCGTCGGGGGCAGCGGCAGGCCGGCGAGGCCAGGCTGGGTGTCGAGGCCGACATGGGTGGCGCTGTTGTAGATGACGGGCGAGACCGTCTGGACCAGCGGGCCCATGTTCCAGCAGCCCGCCTCCCGCAGCGGCGCCTCCATCACCGCGCACAGCTCGGCGAAGGTGAGGCCGGGGCGCAGGGCCGCGACGCCCGCCCGGTAGGACGCCTCGGCGACCTCGTGCAGGAAGAGGTGGTCGTCGTCGGGCTCGCCGATGAAGAGGTCGACCTGCTGCTGGGTCTCGAAGCCGCCGTAGAAGGTGAAGAGCTCGGCGCCGAACGCGTCGCCCTTGTCCAGGACGCGACCGCCGCCACCCATCCAGATCCAGTCGGCGCCGGACCAGCCGAGCCGCTCGGGTCCGCTGCGCTGGGGCCCGGTGAGCCACATGCCGCCGCGCCGGGTGACCTCGTGCATCCCGGCGGCGACGATCTCGCTCTCGCGCACGCCGGGCCCTGCCGCGGCGAGCATCGCGGCGGTCGCGTGCTCGCCGATCTCGGCGGACTTGCGGAGCATCGCGACCTCCTCCGCGGAGTGCACGACCATCACCCTCTCGAAGCGGCCTGAGACGTCGGTGAACTCGCCGTCGGGCAGCGCGTCGAGGATGCGCTTCCAGGTGTTGTAGGGGATGGTCCCGGCGATGCTCGCGGGCGCGCGGCTGCTGAGGCCGACGACGCCGATGCGCGCGCCGGCGAGGCCCTTCTCCCTGATGACGTCGGCGGGACCGTAGGCGCGGCCGGTGAGGCGCTGGTCGGCGACCCACCGCTCGTAGGCGCGGCCGGGCACGTCGTAGCGGCCGAGCGTGGTGTTGCCGCTCGGGACCATGGTGACCGGCTCGCCGTCGCGCGGCAGCAGGCACAGGCCGCGGGTGCCCTCGTTGGTGAGGTAGCGGTCGAGCTGGTCGCGGCCGGTGCCGGCGACGAGCAGGGCGGCGAGGCCGAGTTCGTCCATGAGGGCGCGCAGGGCGCGGTAGCGGCGATCGCGCTCGGCGAGCGTGAGGGTCGGGAAGTCCGTGTCCGCCACGACTTTCCACCTTCCTTCGGGGGGAGTTGGTATGCCAGATCTTAGGGCCCACCAGGGCGACCAGACCAGGCCCACGCCAGAGACTTTCACGTTTTGCCTGGTCAAGTAACAGCGGCGAAACAGGGTTCGCTCGTTTTGTTTACACAGGGCCCTTGTCTTAGCCCCAAGACTTAGAAGAAGGTATACCAAACACCCCCTGCTCCTCCCGGAGGACCACCCGTGAACACTCGCCGTCCCGCTCTGCCGGGCAAGCACTTCAGACGCGCCGTCCCCCTCGCCGTCCTCGCCGCGGCGGCCCTCACCGCCTGCACCGCCGGCGGCGGCGGCGCGGCCGAACCCGCCGGGGCGCGCGACACGCTCGTCTTCGGCGTGGACGGCACCCTGCCCAACCTCGACCCGGTCCAGGCCGTCAACTCCACCGTCGACCAGGCCGTCGTCCCGATGTACGAGGCGCTGCTGGACTACAGCCCGGACAACGAGATCACCGGCGTGCTCGCCGCCGAGTGGACCGTCGCCGACGACGCCCGCTCGATCTCCTTCAAGCTCCGCGAGGGCGCGAGGTTCCACGACGGCAGCCCGGTCACCTCCGCCGACGTCGCCTACACGCTCGACCGCGTCAAGGCTCTCGGCGTGGGCGTCGCGGACTCGATCGCCGCCTACGACAAGACCGAGATCACCGACGACACGTCCTTCACGATCCGGCTGAGCTCCCCGTCGTCGCTGTTCGTCGGCGCGCTCAGCAAGGTCTACATCCTGAACGGCGACGCGGTGGAGGAGGGCGACGACCACGGCCAGGCCTGGCTCGCCACGCACGCCGCGGGCAGCGGCCCGTACGAACTCGCCTCCTACGCGCCCAACCAGCAGATCGAGTACCACCGCGTCGAGGGCGCCGACCCGAAGATCGCCGAGACCGTCATCTACCGGCTCATCCCGGAGAGCGCGACCCAGCGCGACGAACTGGCCGCCGGCAACATCGACGTGTCCGACGCGATCGACCCGATCGACGTCGGCGAGTTCGAGGCCGACCCGAACCGCCAGGTCGTCCGGCTGAAGAAGCCGCAGGGCCTCTACGTCTTCTTCAACACCCAGGAGGGCCCGACCACCGACAAGAAGCTGCGCGAAGCGATCCGGCTGTCCTACGACTACCAGGGCCACGCCGACACGATCCTGCGCGGCTTCGGCGGCGTCGCCTCCGGCCCGCTGCCCGACACGATGGGCTGCCGCGCCGACATCGCGCCCGCCGAGCAGGACCTCGCCGCCGCGAAGGCGCTCGTCGAGGAGTCCGGCAACAAGGGCGTCAAGCTGACGATGGCCTACCAGTCGATGTTCAGCGAGCACGCCGAGGCCGCGACCGCGCTCCAGTCCTCGCTCAAGGAGATCGGGGTGACGCTGGAGCTGAAGCCGGTCACCTACCCGAACTTCATCGCCTCGCTGAAGAAGGTCGAGACGACCCCGCAAATGTCGCTGCTGTGGGACAACCCGCCCACCCCCGACGCCGGCTCGCTGCTCTACCGCACCTACAGCTCCAAGTTCGTCGGCTCCGGCACCAACTACGGCCAGTACAGCAACCCCGCGGTGGACGCGCTGCTCGACAAGGCCGTCGGCAGCGGCGACGCGGCGACGCAGTGCGACGCCTACAAGGAGGCGCAGACCCTGATCGACGCCGACGCCGCCACGATGAACATCGCCGACCACGAGACGGTCGTCGTCGCGCCCAAGGGCGTCACCGGCATCGAGTTCCACCCGGCGCACGTCGGCTACGTGCCCCAGGCCTACAAGGTCGGCTGACCATGGAACGGCGCCTGACACGGTATCTGCTCCAGCGGCTCGGCCTCGCCGCCCTGTCGGTCTGGGGGCTGGCCACGCTCGTCTTCTTCATGATCAAGGCCATCCCCGGCGACGAGGCGCAGAGCGCCGCCGGCATCACCGCCACCCCCGAGCAGGTCGAGGCGGTCCGGGAGCGGCTGGGCCTGGACCGTCCGGTCCTCGGCCAGTACCTCGCCTACCTCGGCCGCCTCCTGCACGGCGACCTGGGCAGCTCGATCTTCACGTTCCGGCCGGTCACCGCCGACCTCGGCACCGCCCTGCCCGCCACGGTCGAACTCGTCGCGACGGCCCTGGTCCTGCTCGTCACCCTCAGCATCCCGATCGGCGTGCTCGCGGCGGCCCACGAGCGGGGCAGGACCGACGCGGCGATCCGGCTCGGCGCGATCGCCGGTGGCGCACTGCCGCTGTTCTGGCTCGGGCTGATCCTCCAGCACGTGCTGGGCGCGCGGTGGGGGCTGCTGCCGATCTCCGGCACGCACTCCCTCGGCGTGGACGTGCCGCGCGTCACCGGCCTCACCACCCTCGACGCGCTGCTCGCCGGCGACCTGTTCGCCTGGTGGGACGCCGTCCAGCACCTCGTGCTCCCGGCGGCGACGCTCTCGGTGCCGTTCGTGGCGTTCGCGGTCCGGCTGGTGCGCAGCAGCATGATCACCGCGTTGGACGCCGACCACGTCGTCATGGCCCGCGCCAAGGGCACGCCCCCGTGGCGGGTGATGACCCGGCACGGGCTGCGCACCTGCCTCGGCCCGGTCGTCACCCTCTTCGGGATGCAGGCCGGCTGGATGGTCGGCGCCGCCGTCCTCGTCGAGGGCGTCTTCGGACGGCCCGGCGTCGGCGCCTACCTGACCGAGGCCGTCCAGCAGAAGGACACGTTCGCGGTCCTCGGCGTGGTGCTGTTCACCGGCGTCACGATCACCCTGGTCAACCTGCTGGTCGACCTCCTCCACCTCGTCAGCGACCCCAGGGTCCGCGCCGACCGGTTCGGCGCCTCCCCGCTCGGAGCGAAGGCATGACCGCCCCCGCCCTTCCGCGCCGCGGCGTGCTGCGGCTGCCCGGCCTCCTGCGGCTGCGCCGCTTCCCACCCCTCGACCGGGCCGCGTTCGCCACCGTCGGGCTGCTGCTGCTCGTCGTCGCGTTCGGGCCGCTGCTCGCGCCGCACGACCCCTACCAGGTCGATCTCGCCAAGGCGCTGCTGCCGCCGTCGGGCGAGCACTGGTTCGGCACCGACGGCTCCGGCCGGGACGTGCTCAGCCGCGTCCTCGTCGGCGCGCGGCCGACGATCCTCGGCTCACTCACCGCGGTCACGCTGTCGGCGCTCGTCGGCGTCGCCGTCGCGGCGGTCGCGGCGCTCGCGCCCCGCTGGCTCGACGAGGCGCTCATGCGGCTCTGCGACATCGCCCTGTCCCTGCCGATCATGGTGATGGCGCTCGGCATCTCCGTCGCGCTCGGCCCGAGCCTGCGCTCGGCGATCATCGCGATGCTGCTGTCGTGGTGGCCGAGCTTCGCCCGGCTCGCCCGCGCCGAGATGCGCACCGCCATGGCCTCCACCTATGTGGAGGCGGCCCGCATCACCGGGGTCTCGAAGTGGCGGCTGATGACCCGGCACGTCCTGCCCAACTCGCTCGACAGCGTGTACGTCCAGGTCACGCTGGAGATCGGCGGCGCGACCCTCATCATGGCGGGCCTGTCGTTCATCGGCGCGGGCGCCCAGCCGCCGAGCGCCGAGTGGGGCGCGATGGTCGAGACCGGGTCCCGCTTCCTCACCAACGCCTGGTGGACCGCCGTGGTCCCCGGCACCGTCATCGCGCTCACCGCCCTCGCGTTCGCCCTCGCCGGCGACGCCCTGCGCGCCCGCACCGGCCAGGAGGACCGATGAAGAGCAAGACCAGACCGGCGGACACCGCCGACCCGGCGGACACCGCGCCGCTCCTCGACATCCGAGGGCTGACCGTCGACTTCCCCGCCGCCAAGCACAGGTCCGTGCGGATCGTCCGCGATCTCGACCTCGCGGTCGGCCGCGGCGAGCGGGTCGCGCTCGTCGGCGAGTCGGGCTCCGGCAAGTCGGTGACGGCCCGCGCGCTCCTGCGGCTCGACCGGCACGCCGCCCTCGGCGGGGAGGTCCGCTTCGGCGGGCGCGACCTGCTGGCGCTGCGCGAACGCGAACTGCGCGCGGTGCGCGGCGCGGGCATCGCCATGGTGATGCAGGACCCGCAGACGACGCTCAACCCCGTCCTCACCATCGGCGACCAGCTCACCGAGGCCCTCACCTTGCGCGGTGTGCCGCGCGCGACGGCCCGGGCGAAGGCGCGCGACGCCCTCGACCGGCTCGGCGTCGCTCGCGCCGAGGAGCGGATGCGGGCCTACCCGCACGAGTTCTCCGGCGGGATGCGCCAGCGCGTCTGCCTGGCGATGGCGATCATCGGCGACCCGCAGGTGCTCATCGCCGACGAGCCGACGACCGCGCTGGACGTCCGCGTCCAGCAGGCCGTGCTCGACCTCATCGACGAACTCGCCGCGGAGCGCGGCATGGCCGTCCTGCTCATCACGCACGACCTCGGCGTCGTCGCCGGGTACACCGACCGCGTCGCCGTCATGTACGCCGGCCGCAAGGTCGAGGACTGCGCCGTCGACGCGTTCTTCGCCGGACCGCGCCACCCCTACGCCCAGGGCCTGCTGCGGTCGGTGCCGCGCGTCGACCGGGACGTCGACGCCGACCTCGACCTCATCCCCGGCGTCCCGCCCAACCCGGCGGAACCGCCCGGAGGCTGCGCGTTCCACCCGCGCTGCGACCGCTGGGACGAGCGCTGCATCGCCGACCACCCCCCGCTGACCCTGCTGGCCGGGAACCGGTCCGTGGCCTGCCACGTGACGGGCACGGAAGGGGCGGTCGCGTGAGCGCGCTCCTGGAGATCTCCGGGCTGAGCAAGACGTTCGGGGAGCACAAGGCGGTGGACGACGTGTCGCTGGCGCTGGCGAAGGGCGAGTCCCTCGGCCTCGTCGGTGAGTCGGGGTCGGGCAAGTCGACGATTCTGCGCTGCCTCGTCGGGCTGGAGCGGCCCGACGCGGGGACCGTCTCCTACGCCGGGTTCGACGCGCTGCGCGCCGACCGGGCGCACCTGCGGAGGTTCCGGCGCGAGGTGCAGATGGTCTTCCAGAACCCGTACGCGAGTCTCGACCCCCGGATGACGGTCGAGGAGATCGTCGCCGAGCCGCTGCGCGTCCACGAGCCGAAGGCGTCCCGCGCCGAGCGCAGGGACCGGGTCGTGGAGGTGCTGGAGCGGGTCGGGCTGACCGGGTCGGCGCTGCCGCGTCGCCCCGCGCAATTCTCCGGCGGTCAGCGCCAGCGCATCGCCATCGCCCGCGCGCTCGTCTCGCGGCCCGAGGTGCTGGTGTGCGACGAGCCGGTCTCCGCCCTCGACGTCTCGGTGCAGGCGCAGGTCGTGAACCTGCTGCGCGGCATGCGGCGCGACCTCGGGCTGACGATCCTGTTCGTCGCGCACGACCTCGCCGTGGTCCGCCAGCTCTGCGACCGGATCACCGTGCTGAAGGACGGCAGGGTCGTCGAGGAGGGTGACCGCGACGCCGTCTACGGCTCCCCCCGCCACCCCTACACCCGCGATCTGCTCGCCGCCGTGCCCATCCCCGACCCGGCGGCCGACCGGGCGCGCCGCCTCCGCAACAAGGAGCTCACCCGATGAAGCGCATCGGCCTCGACGTCAAGCTGCCTTCGGCGCTGCGGCCCGTGAAGGGCGCCGTCGCCACTCCCCCGCTGGAGATCCTCGACGAGGTGCGCGCGGCGGGGCTGGACGGCGTCCTGTTCCGCACCCTCGCCGAGCTGTCGCCCTCGCTGGACCGCGGGTTCCTGCGGGAGCTGCGGGCGCACGCCGACTCCCTCGGCCTGTACCTCGACCTCGGCGTCGGCAAGGTCAACCCGTACATGATCGCCGAGCTGCCCGAGGTGCGCGACCTCGGCGGCGGCAGCTACCTCGCCGGCATGGAGGCGATGATCGAGGCGGCCGCCGCGATCGGCTGCACCGACCTGTGGACCGCCACCGGCAACTACAAGGCCCACCTGCCCGGCGTGCACGCCACCGACCGGTACCGCGGCGAGGCGCCCTGGGCGGACCAGCTCGCCGCCACCGAGCGGTTCCTGCGCAGGCTCGCGCCGTGCCTGCGCGCGAACGGGGCGCGGCTCCTGCTGGAGACGCACGAGGAGATCACCTCGTGGGAGGTCGTCCGGCTCGTCGAGAGCGTCGGACCCGACGTCCTGGGCGTCACCTTCGACTCCGCGAACGTCTACGTGCACGGCGAGGACCCCTTGGCGGCGGCCCGGCGGGTCGCGCCTTACACACGGGCCACGCATCTGCGGGACGTCGCGCTGTTCCGCTGCCCGGACGGGCTCAGCCGCTACCTCGTGCCCTGCGGCACCGGCGTCATCGACTGGACGGCACTGCTCGACGTGCTGTCGGGCGTCGAGCGGCTGACGATCGAGCCCGCGGGCGACGGCCAGCGCGACATGACCGTGCACAGCGCCCTGCCCGTCTGGCGCGAGGCGCACCCCGACCTGTCCGCGGCGGAACTCGCCGAGATCGACAGGCAGGTCGCCGCCTACGCCGCGCTCGTCTCCGCCGGAGCGGCGCCCGACCGGGACGCGTGGCGCGACGGCAGCCCCTACACCCGCGACGACTTCACCGCGCTGAGCGCCCGCCACCTGCGCGACGTGCTCGGCCTGCCCCAGCCGGACGGCGCGGCCCGCCTCGGCGGCTTCGCCCCCGGCCAGTACTCCGCCTGACCCCGAAAGGAACCCCCTTGAGCACCTCGACCCTCTCCGCCGCGGCACGGCTGCGCGACGTCGTGGCCTGCCCCGTCATCCTCCCCGGCGACCACGGCTACGACCAGGCCAAGCACGTGTGGAACGCCGACATCGAACGCGAACCCGCCGCGATCGTCTCCTGCCGGGACGCCGCCGACGTGTCGCGCGCCCTCACCTGGTGCCTCGACCAGGGCTTCGACATCACCGTCCGGGGCGGCGGGCACAACCTGGCCGGCAGCTCCGTCGCCGACGGCGCCGTCATGATCGACACGAGCGGCATGCGCGAGGTCGCCTTCGACCGGGCCGCCGGGACCGTCAAGGTCGGCGCGGGCTGCCGCCTCGGCAACCTCGACCGGGCGTGCGCCGACGAGCGCGTCGTCGTCCCGGCCGGGACCGTCTCGCACACCGGCGTCGCGGGCCTCACCCTCGGCGGCGGCAACGGCTACCTGTCGCGCATGTACGGGCTGACCGTCGACCACCTGCTGTCGGTCGAACTCGTCCTCGCCGACGGGCGGATCATCACCGCCTCCGACGAGGAGCACCCCGAACTGTTCTGGGCGCTGCGCGGAGCCGGGCACAACTTCGGCGTCGCGGTGTCCTTCACGTACAAGTACGTGCCTTTCACGAAGCTCGCCAACGTCCGGCAGGCGTTCTTCGCGACCGACGACCGGCACGCCGTCCTGCGGTTCTTCCGCGACTGGTCGTACGACGCGCCCGACAACGTCGTCACCTACGCCCGGACCGTCGAGGTGCCCGACTACTGGACGGTCGTGCCGACCGAGCACCGCGGCACCCAGATCGTCAGCGTCGCGACGATCCAGTGGGGCGCGGACGACCCCACCGTCACCGACCCGATGTTCGCGCAGGCCAAGGCCGTGTGGGACACCTCCTACAGCGTCCCGCACGTGGAACTCCAGCGCGCCTGCGACGACGACTTCCGGTACGGGGTCCGGCACTACTGGCGCAACGGCAACCTCCGCGAGCTGCCCGACAAGGCCATCGACACGATCCTGCACTGGTCCGACCGCTACCCGGGGCGCCCCCTGCAGGCCGGCTCCACCATCGCGCCGCACTTCGCGTGCCCGTTCCAGCTGTTCCCGCGCGGCGGCCAGGCGGCCCGCGTCGACCCGTGGACGACCGCCGTCGGCGACCGGGTGGAGGCGAAGTTCATGTCCAGCGCCGGCGCCGAGTGGGTGTTCCCGTCCGAGGGACCCGAGCTGATCCAGTGGACGCGGGACTTCGACGCGGCCATGGACGAGTTCAAGGCGGGCTCGTACGTGAACTTCACCAGCGAGGTCGTGAGCGCCATGGAGGCCAAGGACATCTACGGCGAGAAGTACGAGCGGCTCGTCGGGATCAAGCGGGAGTACGACCCGCACAACGTGTTCCGGCGCGGGCTCGTGGACCTGTCGGGCGGCACGGATGCCTGACGCCCGGACCGTCCCCGTCGGGACGGACAGCAGCAAGTTCCCCGGAGCGCCGGAGAACGGGGCCGAGTGGACCCTCAGGGAGGTCCACAAGGCGGGGCTCGAAGGGGTGTTCTTCCGGTCGGCGCTGGAGCTGAGCCCGACCCTCGACCCCGGGGAGCTGCGCGCCGTGGTGCAGCTCGCCGACGAGCTCGGCCTGTACGTCGAGGTCGGGACGGCGAAGGTGAACCCCTTCGCCGCACCGGAAGCGCCCGAGGTGAGGGAACTCGGCGAGGGCGACTACCTGCGGGGACTGGAAAGGCTTATCGTCGCCTGCGCGGAAGCGGGCGTGCGAGAGCTGTGGTCGGCGACCGCGAACTACAAGTTCGCACTGCCCGGCCGCCTCGGCTGCGACAGGTTCCGCACCGACGTCACCTGGACCGAGCAGCTGGAGGCCACGGCGAAGGTCCTCGCCCGGCTCGGCCCGCTGCTGCGCGATGTCGGCGCCCACCTCAACCTGGAGACGCACGAGGAGATCACCACCTTCGAACTCGTCCGGCTCATCGAGGAGGCGGGCCCGGACGCCTTCGGCATCACCTTCGACACCGCGAACGTCCTGCTGCGGTGCGAGGACCCCGTCGCCGCCGCACACCGCGTCGCCCCGTACGTCCGCCAGACGCACGTCCGCGACGCCGCCCTGCTGCTCACCCCCGACGGCATCCGCCGCTTCCTGATGCCGTGCGGCCGCGGCGTCATCGACTGGCCGGCCCTCCTGCGTCCGCTGGTCGAACACGCGCCCCGGCTGACCCTCTCCATCGAGGGCGTCATGGGGCGGCGCTTCCCCCTGCCCCTGTCCATCTACGACCCCGAGTGGCACGAGGGCCACCCGGACCTCACGACCCGGGACCTCGCCGAACTCGTCCGCCTCTCGGACGGCTACGGCAGGGCGGTCGCCGACGGCCTCCGCCCGGGGTACGAGGAGCTGTCCCGGCCCGTCCCGGTGGAGGAGCGCCTGGCGTTCGTCACCGACAGCACGGCCCACCTCCGCGAGGTCCTCGCCTCCCTCGCCTGACCGCGGGGCGGGTTCCTTCCCGGCGTTCGACGCAGGGGAGGGACCCGCCCGCGTTCGCGCGGACGGCCGGAGCGGCGAGATGATCTAGAATTCTGGGGCCGCCGGGGGTCGGCGGAGGTGCACAGGTATCAAGGGGTGCGGTTTCCCAGTGGCGTTCTCGGCTTCTCTCACGCGTTCACGGCTGATCCCCGTCGCGCTCCTGCTCCCGGTGCTGCTGGCCGCGGGGTGCTCCGGCGGCGACGATGAGGCGGCGAAGCCCGAGAAGCCCGCGCGCAAGCCGACCGGGGCCCCCGCCAACACGCTCGACCGCACCCGCGCCCTGCCCGCCGCCAAGCTCTCGGGCAAGCTGCGGAAGCTCCCCGCCGAGGTCCTCGACTACGAGGTCCAGCCGGACGGCAGGACCGTCCGCATGTGGGTCGCCCTCCCCACCGACGACACCGCATCCTGCGGCCTCAAGGCCGCCGAGAAGCAGGACGAGGTCAAGGTGACCGTCACCCTCTGCTTCCCCAAGACCGCCGTCCCGCCCGCCGAAGGCGACTCGCCCACCGCCTACGTCGACGTCCCCCTCAAGGCGCCCTTGGGCACCCGGGCGCTGCTCGACTCCACCGGCCTCCTCATCCCCCACCAGACCTCCTGACCAGGGGATGTCCCGCTACTTGACCTTGCGGGGGTCGTAGCCGTAGGTGCCCTGCTTGATCCAGTACTTGAAGGCC
>NZ_BAAGPQ010000018.1:0-99317 GCF_054783995.1 Actinocorallia aurea | reverse complement strand
GGCCTCCGACTTCCCGACCCCCCTCCCCACCCCCCACCCCGACTACCTCCCCACCCTCCTCACCCGCCTGACGAAGCCATGACCGACCGACACGTCCGGCTCGCGCTCAGGCCACGGACGTACCCCCAAGGAACTCTTCTTCGTCGACACTCTGGGCGGCCTACCGCTTGGACCACCCGCGCCTGATCCGCCCCTACCCAGCTTCTTTGCCCGTCCCCAGCGGTCCGCCTCCATCCCCGGGGCCGCCGCCCCCTTGGTCACTTGTCCGGACCGGGTCGTGCAGGTCGTCGAGGGTTCGTCTCGTCCGGGCCCGGCATGCGCTGAACAGGGAGGTCTGTTCTGCTGAAGACAGGGCAGCCGAGTGCCTCTGACAGGGCTCGGCGCTGACGGCCGGTCAACTCGTTGGCGAAGACCACTGTGTCGGCGTCCGCGTCGGCTAGGCAGGTGGCTATCTCTCGCACCTTGCCGGTGGTCATGAGGGTCCGCGCGGAATAAGGGCGGTCCATGTTCGCCCGCCCTCCCGAAGAACCGTCTTTGCGGTGCCCCGAGATCCCGCGCCGCTGCACGAACCGCCCCACGGTGCGCCCACCTAGCCGCGCCACCTCGGCGGCAAGCGAGTCCATGACCTCGTGATGGTCCTTCCGCTTCGCGGAGAACAGCCCGGCGATGACCACGCCGCTCCCGTCGATCACTTCCCTTGGATCGAAGACCGTCAGGAAATCAGGTCTGCGCCGACGAAGCTTCTGACCGCGTGGGCGCCGCCGCGAGTACCGCATGACTCCCGAAGCTAGCAATGACCGCGCCACCACCCGGTCCTCGTTCCCCAGCTCCGGATGCGGGCGCGGCAGCCGCCCGCATCCTGAACAGGTACCGAGTCGGCTTGTCGTCCTCCACGGTGCACCCGTATCCGCGACCGTGGCCGGCACGTGTCAGCACTCGTCGTCCGCGATCCAGAGGAGGGCGGGGCCACCGACTGCATCGCCCGCCGAGAGGTAACGGGCGGGCACTGACATTACGGCCTGGTTGTTCAGCCCGCGGAAGGATGGATCGTCTGGTCGGACTCGCGTGCTCCCCGGGGCGAGTTCGGCGGGTGCCAGTGCTGAGGCGGGCATTTCGTCGGCGGTGTTGGCCTCCCGGTGAAGTCCTCGGCCACTCACCCGGAGCGGGGTGGCCTTCTCCGGCGTGCATAAGGGGTGCTGGGCTTTGATCGGGCAGGGCCGAGCGTGTCGGGACAGGGGCGTTCTACAGGGTCGTGGAGGAGGGAGGCGAGGGACTCGGCGCAGCGGCGGTCGTGGACGTCGGGTGGGGTGGTGCGGCCGACGGCGGGGACGATTCGGACACTCCGCAGAGAGCTGATCCGGTTCGGCATGTTCCTCGTGGTGACCGCCGAGCGGTCGCCGATCGGGCTGCTGACGGCGGTCGGCGCGTCGCCGGCCTGCGCACCCTCTGGATCTCCCACTCCGCTCGAAACCCTTCGCCCGGCCACGTCCCGTGGTGCTCCGATGCGGCTTTCGCCTTTCAGTTCTCGTCGGTGGTGGTCCAGCGTGTCTGGCGGCCGGAGGGGCGGGGGAGGGTGCCGTGGGCGAGGATCTGCTCGTGTATCTGGTCCAGGGCGGTGTGCAGGGGCGCCAGCAGGTCGGGGTCGAGCCCGTCGAAGAACATCTGCTTCACCAGGGCGGCGTGCCCGGGGGAGGCCTTGCGCAGCGCTGCGACGCCGAGCGGGGTCAGCACGGCGTCCGTCGCCCGTGCGTCGTCCCTCGATGGGCGGCGTTCGACCAGTCCGCGCGCCTCCATGCGCAGCATCTGGTGAGAGACCCGGCTGCGCTCCCAGCCGATCCGGATCGCCAGGTCGGTGAGCTGCAGCCGTCGGCCGGGGGAGTCGGCCAGCGCGTTGAGGACGTGAAAGTCCTGGTGGGAGAGGCTGCCGTCGGCTTGCAGCGCGCGGTTGATCTCGTAGTTGAGTCGTAGCGTCACCCTCATGTAGGCGAACCAGGTCGCTTCCTGCTCGGCCGTCAGCCCGCCGTCGGCCTGGCGGGCTGTCTGCTCCTCCGCGCGGTCCCGCCGGCCCTTCGACTTCGTCATGCGACCTGCCCGCCCCTCCATGAGTTCACCGGCGCCGTGCTCCCGGTCGACCAGGAGCGCCGAGGTGCAACGGAATTATTTACATGACACATCACGTTAGACGAAGCGTGAAACATCATGCAATGGACAGGGTGGGGGAGAACGGCGGATGGAGGCGGCGATGACGAACGCGGTCCTGCTCAGCGACTACGGAGCCCCGGAGGTGCTGGTTCCAGGAGAGATCGAGGTCGGCTCGCCGGGGCCGGGGCAGATCCGGGTGGACGTCGCGTTCGCCGGGGTGGGCCCGACGGATCTGGCGATCAGGTCGGGCCGGCTGAAGGGCGCGTTCGGCGCGCAGCCGGGATCGGTTCTCGGTTTTGAGGCGGCCGGCACGGTCGATGCGGTCGGCGCGTCGGTCGTCGACGTACGGCCGGGAGACCCGGTCGCGGTCTTCCTGCCCGACCTGGGCGGCTACGCCGCACAGGTCCTGGCCCGTCACTGGGTGCGCGTGCCGGAGCAGGTCGACATGCGGGACGCCGCGGCTCTACCGGCCTCGGGAGAGGCGGCGGCGCGTGTGGTCGATGCGGTCGGCGTCGCCTCCGGCGAGACGGTGCTGATCGTCGGGGCGGCGGGTTCGGTCGGGCTGATCGCCACCCGGCTCGCGGTCGCCCGCGGCGCCCGGGTGCTGGCCGCGGTCCGCGAGGAGGACTTCGCCCTCCTGGAACGGGCAGGGGCCACCCCGGTCGCCTACGGCTCCGGCCTGGCGGTGAACGCCCGCGCGGCCGCCGGGTCGGTGGACGCGGTCATCGACACATCCGGCGCCGGCGTGTTGGCCGCCGCGGTCGAGCTGGCCGGCGGACCCGGACGGGTGGTCACGCTGTCCGACCCGCGCGCCGCCGACTTCGGCGTCCGGCTGTCGGGCCCGGACGGCCCGCGCGTCAACGCACGGCTGCGCGTCGTCATGACGGCCCTGGTCGCGGGCGGGCTCACGCTGCGGTCCCGGACCGTCGCCCCGCTGGCCGACGCCGCACGGGTCCACCGCGAACTGGAGACGGGCGGGCTGCGGACCAAAGTCCTGCTGTCCACGCAGGGCTGAGACAATCGACAGGAGCATCATCATGGGTCAGCTGGACAACAAGGTCGCCCTGGTCACCGGTGGCACCTCGGGGATCGGCCGGGCGACGGCACAGCGTTTCGCCGAAGAGGGCGCGTTCGTCTTCGTCACCGGCCGCCGCCAGGCCGAACTCGACGCGACCGTCGAGACGCTGGGTGACAACGGCCGGGGAGTGCGCGGGGACATCTCCCGCCCCGAGGACCTCGCGGAGATCTTCGCACGGATCCGCGAGCACGGACGCGGCCTCGACGTGCTGTTCGCCAACGCGGGCGGCGGGTCGTTCGCCACTCTGGCCGACGTCACCCCCGAACACTTCGACGTGACCTTCTCGATCAACGTGCGCGGCACGCTGTTCACCGTGCAGAAGTCCCTTGAGCTGCTCAACCCGGGAGCGTCGGTCATCCTGGCCGGTTCGACCGCGGCCACCAGCGGCACGGCGGCGTTCGGCGTCTACGCCGCGAGCAAGGCAGCCATTCGGTCGTTCGCCCGCACCTGGGCGGTGGAACTGGCCGACCGGGGCATCCGGGTGAACACGATCGTGCCGGGCCCGATCGAGACCGAGGGCCTGCGCGGGCTGGCTCCGGACAAGGCCTCGGCCGACGCCCTCGTCCGCCAGCTCGGCGACTCCGTGCCGCTCGGCCGCCCGGGACGGCCGGAGGAAGTCGCCAGCGCGGTGCTCTTCCTCGCCTCCGACCAGAGCAGCTTCGTCACAGGCAGCGAACTGTTCGCCGACGGCGGCGACGAACAGCACTAGGTCCCTCCGAGAACCGCCACCGTCACCATCGGTGAAAGGAGATTCCCGTGCCCGGAAACGCCCCGCCCCTACTGGAACCGGTCACCCGAGCGTCAACGAGGTAGGCCGGAGCGGCCCCGGAAGGTTCGGGGCCGCTCTCTGGCGTTGCGGGCGGGCTGCCGACCTGCGGGTTTCGGGTGCGAGAGGGTCGCCTATCCGCGTTGACGCTCAGGGCCGGGAACATCCTCAGGGATGTCCGACCTGTTCTTCGCCTTCGCGCCGGCCAGCTCAAGGAAGACCGCCAGGGACAGGTAGACGTGCATCGAGGTGACCACCCGGTCCATCGGCCGCCCGGCGTGCCCGGGTTCTCCGCTGTGCCAGTATTCGCACGCCCGCTCGGCAGGCTTCGGTGGGGGAGGGCAAGGGCTGTGGCAGGCCGGGATCGGTCGATTCGGCGGAGGTCGCGTTCATCATGCTGTAAAAGGCGCAACCTAGGGTGCTGGACATGACGGTGCCGTTCGAACTCGATCTCGGGAGGGTGCTCGGGGCCGCCGAGCCGTGGGCGGCGCTCGGCCCCGAGCGGGAGAAGGGCTGGGTCGGCAGGAGCCCGTTCGGGTTGCACGTGCTGACCCTGGACGCGGCCGTCGAGCTGCTGCGGGACCGCAGGTTCGAGATCGACGTCACGAGTGTGCTCGACGCGGCGGAGATCACCGATCCGGCGGTGCGCGCCGGGTGGCTTTCGGCGCTGCTGTCGTCGCCGCCCGACGTGCACGACAGGCTGCGCAGACTCGTCGCGCCCTACTTCAGCCGGCGGGTGGTGACGTACCTGCGCGAGTACGTCGTGGAACTCATCGAGCGGCTCGCGGAGCCGCTCCCCGGGGCGGGCGCGGTGGACGTCGTGGCGGAGCTCACCGAGAGGATCCCGCCCGTGGTCTTCGCACGGCTGATCGGCGCCCCTGAGAAGGACGCGGGCAGGATCGCCCGCTGGTCCGCGACGATCGTGCGGGTCTTCGCCCGAGATCCCGCCCTCGCGGGGGAGATCGAGGCGGCCGAGCGCGAACTCGGCGGCTACGTGGACGCGTTCGTCGAGGCGCGCAGGGCCGCCCCGGGCGGGGAGGACATGGTGTCCGCGCTGCTCGCGGCGGAGGAGGCCGGGGACCGGCTGTCGCCGGAGGAACTGCGCGCCGTCGTCGTCGAGGTGCTCAAGGCGAGCGCCGACAGCACCGCGAGCGCCATGTCGGCGCTCCTGTACGCGGCGGCGCTGCACCCCGAGAGCTGGCGCGACCTGCGCGAGGATCCGAGCCGGATCCCCGCGTTCGTCGAGGAGGTCGGGCGGGTCTGGCCGCGGATCGTGCACACCTCGCGGACGGCGCAGGTCGACGTCGAGTGGCGCGGTCTGAGCCTGCCCGCCGGGACCGAGGTGCACGTGGCCGTGCCCAGCGCGCTGCGCGACCCGGCGGCCTTCCCCGATCCGCTGCGCTTCGACCCCGGCCGTGCCTTCCCCGCCGCGCACAACCTCAACTACGGCAGCGGAGCACACCTGTGCGTCGGCGCGGCGCTCGCCCGCATGGAACTGGGCGCTTTCCTCGAAGTGCTCACCCGCCGCTGGAAGCACGTCGAGCTCGCCGGAGAGCCGCGCATCACCACGGGCTTCGGCGCCGTCACCTTCGAGTACCTGCCGCTCAACGTCACCGCCGACGGGACACGACCCGGCTGATCCTCCCGGGGCGACCGGCCCCGCACCGACCAGTTCGAAGGGCGGCTCGAGTCGTCTGCGCCGGTCGGTCGGCAGGGGCGGGGGTACTAGGGAAATGGGGGATTGGGGATAGCGTACGGCGGCATGAGGGTGATTGAGGCGAAGGGCCGGGTGGTCGGGGTCGCCGGGGCCCGGCGCCGACGGGTGGCGGGGCTGGGGGCGCTCGCCGGTCTGCTGGTGGTGGCGGGGGTCGCCTCGCTGGTGGTGGGGGCTCGGGCGCTGAGTCTTTCGGAGGTCTGGTACGGGCTATGGGCGGCGCCGGAGGCCGATCAGCGGCTTTCGGAGATCAGGCTCATCGTGCAGACGGTGCGGGTGCCGCGGACGGTGCTCGCGGTCGTCGCGGGGATCGCGCTGGGGGTGAGCGGTGCGCTGATCCAGGGGCACACGCGCAACCCCATCGCCGACACCGGGCTGCTCGGGCTGAACACGGGGGCGTCGTTCGCGGTGGTGTCGGCCGTCATGTTCTTCGGCCTCACCAGTCCGTTCCAGTACGTCTGGTTCGCCTTCGCGGGGGCGGGGCTCGCGGGCGTCGTCGTCTTCGGGCTGTCGAGCATCGGCAGGGGGGCGGGCAATCCGCTGACGCTCGCGCTGGCGGGCCAGGGCGTCACGGTGTTCCTCCTGGCGATGACGACCGCGGTCGCCCTCTCGGACCAGGCGGCCCTCAACGCGCAGCGCTTCTGGGAGGCGGGTTCGGTCGCCGGGGTCGGCTTCGGCGTCATCTGGCCGGTGACCGGATTCATCGTGGTCGGCCTGGTCCTCGCGCTGACGACGCTGCCCGCGATCAACCTGCTCAATCTCGGTGACGACGTGGCCCGCGGCCTCGGCGTGAACATCGCGTTCAGCCGGACCGTCGGCATCCTGTCCATCACCCTGCTCGCGGGCGCGGCGACCGCGGCGTGCGGCCCCATCGCGTTCCTCGGGCTCATGGTCGCGCACGTCGCCCGCTACCTGACCGGCCCGGACTACCGCTGGCTGGTGCCGTACGCGGGCCTGCTCGGCGCGGTCGTCCTGCTGGTCTGCGATGTCGTCGGACGGGTGGTGGCGCGGCCCGGCGAGTTGGCGGCGGGCATCGTGGTCGCGCTGGTCGGCGCGCCCTTCTTCGCGGTTCTGGTCTGGCGAGGGAAGTTGAAGAACGCATGAGCGAGACAGCGGTGAAGCGGCCGATGACGCCGGGTGTGCGCCTGGGCCCGGTGTCCTTCGTGTGGCGCCCATGGGTGCTGCTCGTCGCGCTGGTCCTGGCGGGCGCGACGTTCCTGGTGTTCTGCGTGTCGATCGGCGTCGGCGACTTCCCCATCGCCCTGCCGCAAGTGATCGCGACGATCTTCGGGCGGGGCGAGCCGGTCGACGAGTTCATCATCATGGACCTGCGGATGCCGCGCGCCCTCGTCGGCCTCGTCGTGGGGATCGCGCTCGGCGTCTCGGGGGCGCTCACCCAGTCGATCGCGCGCAACCCCCTGGCCAGCCCGGACATCCTCGGCGTCACCGCGGGCGCGAGCGCGGCGGCGGTCTTCCTCATCACGGTCTCCGGCGGGGCCGCCTCGGCGATCCTCGGCACGGTCGGCCTGTCCACGGCGGCGCTCGCGGGCGGTCTCGGCACCGGCCTGCTCGTGTACTTCATGGCGTGGCGGCGGGGCGTCAACGGCTTCCGCCTCATCCTCATCGGCATCTCGGTGAGCGCCGTCATGGACGCGATCACCACGTGGCTCCTGGTGAAGGCCGACATCCGCGACGTGGCGCTGTCGCAGGCGTGGCGGGTCGGCTCGCTGGAGGCGCGGTCGTGGAGCGAGGTGTGGATAGCGCTGTGGGGCACGCTCGCGATCCTGCTCGTGGTGGCTTACGCGGCGTTCCATCTGAAGCCGATGCACTTCGGCGACGACGTCGCGGCGGGCCTCGGCGTTCGGTTCTCAGCTGTGCGCGCCGTGCTGATGCTGTGCGCGGTGCTGCTGGCCGGGTTCGCGGTGAGCGCGGCGGGCCCGGTGCCGTTCGTGGCACTGGTCGCGCCGCAGGTCGCGATGCGCCTGTCGCGGTTCCCGACGCCGCCGCTCGTCGCCTCCGGGCTGGTCGGCGCGCTGCTGCTGATCGGCGCGGACCTCGTCGCGCGCACCGCCCTGCCCATGACGCTTCCGGTGGGCGTGGTCACCGCGATGATCGGCGGGCCGTTCCTCGTCTACCTGCTGGTTCGAGCAAATCTCAAGAAGAGGGCTTAAAAAGGATAGCCTTACCTAAATAGAGTGGTCCTGTGACCGCTCAGTACGCCCCCGAAACAGCCTCCCCGGACGCCGTGCGGCTCTCCGCCGAACGCGTCACCGTCGGCTACGGCGGACGGGCCGTCATCGACGGCCTGGACGTCGCGATCCCGCCCGGGGTCATCACCACCATCATCGGCCCGAACGGCTGCGGGAAGTCCACCCTGCTGCGGACCCTCGCGCGGCTGCTGAAGCCGTCCAAGGGCACGGTCGTACTGGACGGCGAGGACATCGTCAGGTTGAAGACGAAGGAGGTCGCGAAGAAACTCGGCCTCCTTCCGCAGACGCCGGTCGCCCCGGAGGGGCTGACGGTGTCGGATCTCGTCGCGCGCGGCCGCCATCCGCATCAGAGCTGGATGCGCCAGTGGTCGTCGGACGACGCCGAGGTGGTGGAGCGCGCGCTGGAGCTGACGGGCGTGGCCGATCTGGCCGACCGTCCGGTGGACTCGCTGTCCGGTGGGCAGCGCCAGCGGGTGTGGATCTCGATGACGCTGGCGCAGGGGACCGACCTGCTTCTGCTCGACGAGCCGACGACCTACCTGGACCTCGCCCACGCGCTCGACGTCATCGACCTGGTGGACGACCTGCACGAGTCGGGTTGCACGGTCGTCATGGTGCTGCACGATCTCAACCTGGCGATCCGCTACAGCGACAACCTCGTCGTCATGAAGGCGGGGGCGATCCTCGCGCAGGGCCATCCCCGGGACGTCGTCACCGCTGAGCTGCTGCACGAGGCGTTCGGCCTGCGTGCGCGGGTGATCGACGATCCGGTGAGCGACCGTCCGCTCATCGTTCCGATAGGCCGCACGCACGTCCACGCCGACCTCGACAATGAGTAAGGTTAGCCTATCCTAAGTAGGCGTGTTAAGGTCATCCCTGCCTCATCCCCCTTTCAGGCAAAGGAACTTGCATGCGTCCTCCGACCTTCAGCTTGCGCAGGGTCGCCGCGGCCCTGTCCGCCGCCGTCCTCAGCCTGGGCCTGCTCGCGGCCTGCGGCTCCGACGAGAAGGAGGAGCCCGGCACGGCCCCCTCGTCGTCCGCCGCCGGCGGTGCCTTCCCGGTCACCGTGGAGCACTTCTTCGGCTCGACCGAGGTCGCCAAGGCGCCCGAGCGCGTCGTCACCGTGGGCTACACCGATGACCAGACGGTGCTCGCCTGGGGCATCAAGCCGGTCGGCATGGTCGACCAGTACCCGAACCCGGCCGGGCAGTCGCCGGACATCAACACCCAGTGGCCGTGGGTGAAGGACCTGTGGGGCGACACCAAGCCCGAGGTCATCATGGCCAACGGCGACGCGGGCCCGAACTACGAGAAGATCGCCTCGCTGCGCCCCGACCTGATCATCGCGGTGTACTCCGAGATCGACCAGGCCGCCTACGACAAGCTGTCGAAGATCGCCCCGACGGTCGGCCGCACCAAGACCGAGACCGAGCCGTTCAGCGCCCCGTGGCAGGACAACGTCCTCCAGATCTCCAAGGCCGTCGGCCAGGAGGCCGCCGCGAAGGAGAAGATCGCCGCGATCCAGGGCCAGATCGACGCCGCCAAGCAGGCGCACCCCGAGTGGGCCGACAAGACCGCCGTCGCGCTGTCCTGGTACAAGGACGCCGTCGCGCCCTTCACCACCACCGACGTCCGCGGCCGCATCGTGACCGGCATCGGCTTCAAGGGCACCACCGAGATCGACGAACTCGCCGACGGCAGCTTCTACACCACGCTGTCCCCTGAGCGCATCGACCTGATCGACGTCGACCACATCTTCGTCATCAACGACCAGGCCGACATCGACGCCATCAAGAAGTTCGAGCTGTTCGCGAACCTGCCCGCCGTCAAGGCCGGCAACGTCTCGTACCTGCTCGACAGCGAGGGCCCGGCGGTCGGCGCGGCGGTCTCGCAGGGCACCCTGCCGTCGATGCCGTACGCGGTCGACGAGATCGTCAAGTCGGTCAAGTGACGAAGGCTCCGCACGTGTCCCGCCCCCGGACCTCCCCGGTCCGGGGGCCGGGTTCTCGAAGCGTCCTGTCCTCGGACCCGATGGGCAGGGTCCGGGGATGAGTGCCGTCGAGGCGCGGGTCGCGCCCGCCATTCTGCGTACGGCGACCGGACGTGAGGCCACCCGATGGGTCGTGGCGCATTGCCGCGCGGTGCCTTGGCTGACGGTCTCCGCCGTGCTCACGACGGTGGCCGGGGCGGCGCTCCAGGTGCTTCCGGTGCTCCTGCTCGGCCGGGTGGTCGACGGGGTCGACGCGGGAGAGCCGCGCTCCATCCTCCTCACCATCGGCACGCTTCTCGTGGCCGCCGCGCTCCTGGGCACGGCGGCCACTGCCGCGTCCGCCTATCTCATCGGACGGCTCGGCGCCGATCTGCTCGCCCGGCTGCGCGAGGGCGCGGTCCGGACGGTGCTGGGGATGCCGAGCGCCCGGATCGAGGAGGTGGGCCGCGGCGACGTGCTGTCCCGGGTCGGCGACGACGTGGCCGTGGTGTCCAAGGGCATCCGCACGGCCGTGCCGACGGTGTTCTCCGCGGGCGTCCTCGTCGTCGTCGCCACGCTCGGCATGTTCGGGCTCGACTGGCGGCTCGGTCTCGCGGGCGCGGGCGCGCTGCCGGCGTACGCGCTGGCGCTGCGCTGGTATCTGCCGCGGTCCGCGCCGCTCTACCAGAAGCGCGCGGTGGCGCAGGCCGACCGCGCGCAGGCCTTCATCAGCGGCCTGGACGGGATCGAGACGGTCCGCGCCTACCGGCTCGAGGAGTCCTTCCGGGAGAAGGTCGACGCGGAGTCGTGGCGGGTGCGCAACCTCGGCATCGAGGTGTTCCGGTTCTTCGGCAGGTTCGTCGGCCGGGAGAACCGGGCCGAGTTCATCGGGCTCGTCCTGATCCTGCTCGTCGGCTACGCCCTGCTGGAGAACGACGCGGCGTCGCTGGGCGAGGTGTCGGCGGCGCCGCTGCTGTTCCACCGGCTGTTCGCCCCGCTCGGCGCCATCATGTTCACCTTCGACGAGGCGCAGAAGTCGGGCGCGAGCCTGACCCGGCTCGTCGGCGTGCTGGGCGAGTCCGCCGAGGAGCGCCTGGTCGGCGACGCGGAGGTGAAGCCCGCCGCCGTCGGGCACTACCCGGTGGAGGTGCGGGGACTGACCTTCGCCTACCCCGATTCCGAGGGGCCCGTGCTGACGGACGTCGATCTGGCGATCCCCGCGGGCGGTTCGCTCGCGCTCGTCGGAGCGACGGGCGCGGGCAAGACGACCCTCGCGGCGCTGATCGCGGGCATCGGGACGCCGCAGTCCGGGACGGTCCGGATCGGGGAGACCGATCTCGCCGGACTCGACGAGGCGGGCACCCGCGCGCTGGTGAGCATCCTGACGCAGGAGACGCACGTGTTCTCCGGCCCGCTCGCCGACGACCTGCGGCTCGCCGCGCCGACCGCGACCGACGCCGAGCTGATGGAGGCGCTGCGCACCGTGGGGGCCGCCGCATGGGTCGAGGCGCTGCCCGAGGGCCTGGCGACGGCGGTCGGCGAGGGCGGCGAGCGCCTGGACGGCACGAAGGTCGCCCAGGTCGCGCTGGCCCGCCTGGTGCTGGGCAGGGCGCCGGTGGTGGTGCTGGACGAGTCCACCGCCGAGGCGGGCAGCCAGGGCGCCGCGGAGCTGGAGCGGGCCGTGCTGGCCGCGTGCCGGGGCCGCACGACGCTGTTCGTCGCGCACCGGCTCACCCAGGCCATGGCCGCCGACAGGATCGCCGTCCTGGACGCCGGACGCGTCGTCGAAGAGGGCACCCACGAGCAACTCGTCGCCCTTGACGGTAGGTACGCACGGTTGTGGAGCGCTTGGCGGGAGGCCGGTTAGGCGACCCCCGGTCGAGACTGGTTAGCTGATCCGTATTTAGGTTAGGCTAACCTAAGTCTCAGGAAGGGACGGCTGTGTCCTCGATGACGGAACTCCCCACCCCTCGTCATGCCCTGCTTTCTCCCGCTCGCCTGAACGGAGTGCGCGCAAGGATCGGCGCGTACTCCGACAGGACCATCACCGAAGCGAGCGCCATCGCCCTGGCGTTCTGGGCGACCGGGCAGAGCCCCGAAGGCCTCGCGCTCACGCCCGACACCCTCTTCGCCGACGTCCTCGGCTGGGTCGACAACGGCAGAGCCGACGACGGAGAGGGAGCGGGCGCGGAAGGCGGGCGCGTCCCTCTTCCCGAGGGAGTCGCACTCGCCGACGCCCGGCTCGCCTTGGACGACCTCGCGGACTTCCCCGACCGGCCGCTCGGCACCGTAGGCCCGTCCAGCGTCGCGGCCCGCCTCGAAGCCCTCGCCGGATGGCACGACAACGCCGTCGAGCGGGACCGGCCGAGCCTCGTGGAGCTGTTCCGCGAGCAGGCGCGGACCCGCCCGGACGCCGTCGCCATCGTCGACGAGAGGCGGTCGCTCACCTACGGAGAGGCCGCCGCGCTGTCCAACCAGCTCGCCCGGCACCTCCGGGAGCGCGGGCTGGCGGCCGAGGAGGTCGTCGGCATCTCGCTCGGGCGCTCCGCCGAGATGGTGATCGGGCTGCTCGCGGTGCTCCAGGCCGGGGGCGCGTTCGTGCCGCTCGACCCGCAGTGGCCCGCCGCGCGCCGCGCCGTCGTGATCGAGGACGCCCGGGTCGTCCTGCAGCTCAGCGCGTCCGGCGAGGACCACCCGGCCGAGCCCCCCGCCGTCGCGGTCGACCTCGACGACTGGCGGTTCGGCGGATACCCGGCCGAGCCGACCGACGTCGTCCTGCCCGGCTCCGCGCTCGCGTACGTCATCTTCACCTCCGGCTCGACCGGACGCCCCAAGGGCGCGATGATCCGGCACGAGGCCATCAGCGAGCGCCTGCTGTGGCAGGTCCACCAGATCCTCGGCTTCGGCCCGGACGACGCCTCGCTCTTCAAGGCCCCGCTGTCGTTCGACATCTCCATCAACGAGATCTTCCTGCCGCTGGTCTGCGGCGGCAGGCTGGTGGTCCTGCGGCCCGGCGGCGAACGCGACCCGCACCACCTCCTCGACGTCATCGACGCCCAGCGCGTCACCTTCGTCTACCTGGTGTCGTCGATGCTCGACGTGCTGCTGGAGATGGCCGGCGACTCAGGCCGCCTGGACAGCCTCCGGCACGTGTGGTGCGGCGGCGAGGTGCTCACGCCCGAGCTGTACGAGCGGTTCCGCACCAGGCTCGACATTCCGATGTACCACGGCTACGGCCCTGCCGAGACGACGATCGGCGTCTCCCACGTCGTCTACCGGGGCGAGGCGGAACGGCTGTCCACGTCGATCGGGAAGGCCAACCCGAACACCCGGCTGTACGTGCTGGACGACGAGCTGCGGCCCGTCCCCGTCGGCGTCGGCGGCGAACTGTACGTGGGCGGGTTCCTCCTCGGCCGCGGCTACGTCAATGCGCCAGGTCTGACGGCCTCCCGCTTCGTCGCCGACCCGTTCGCCTCGGACGGCTCCCGGCTCTACCGCACCGGCGACCTCGCCCGGTACCAGCCCGACGGCTCCCTGGACTTCCTCGGCCGCGCCGACAACCAGATCAAGATCCGCGGCATGCGGCTGGAGCTGGAGGACGTCGAGGCGGGCCTCGCCGAGCATCCGCGCGTCCGGCACACCTGCGTCGTCGCCAAGAAGAACTCCGCGGGCGGCACCTATCTCGTCGGGTACGTGATCCCGGCGGGCGGCGCTGACCTGCGGGCCGCCGAAGTGAAGGCTTGGGCCGCGGAGAACCTCGTCGAGTACATGGTGCCCGCGCACATCGTCGTCATGGACGCGTTCCCGCTCACCGCGAACGGCAAGCTGGACCGGCGGGCGCTGCCCGAACCCGTCCTCGACGCGGGTCCGCTGCGGGAGCCCGCCACCGAGGCCGAGCGCGCGGTGTGCGCGGCAGTCGCCGCGGTGCTGCGGCTGGACGCGGTCGGCGTGGACCAGAACTTCTTCACCCTCGGCGGCGACAGCATCCTGGCGATCTCGCTGCTCAGCGCGCTGCGCGAGGCGGGCCTGTACGTCACCGCGACACAGATCTTCACGAGCGAGACCGTCGGCGCGCTCGCCGCGGTGGCGAGCCGCGAGGCCGCCGCGCCCGTGGACCGCGACGACGTCGCGACGGGTCCCGTCGCGGGCTCGCCGATCGTGCGATGGCTCGGCGAGACGACCGGCGCGATCGACGGATTCGTACAGTCCGTCGTCCTCAACGTGCCCGCGCAGCTCACCGCCGACGCCCTCGACGCGCTGCTCGCCGCGCTCGTCGCCCGGCATCCGATGCTGCGCGCGCGGCTGGTGCGCGGCGACCGCTGGAGCTTCGAGATCCCCGAGGCCGACGGGTCCTCCGTCGGATGGCAGGCGAGCGACCTCCCGCTGGAGGCGTGCGTCGGGATCGCCACCGACGGCCTGGACCCGGACGCCGGGGTGATGGTCCGCGCCGTCTGGCGGCGGACCGCGCGCCAGCTCGTCCTGGTCGTCCACCACGTGGTCATCGACGGCGTGTCCTGGCGCGTCCTCATGGACGACCTCGCGACGGCGTGGCGGCAGCACACCGAGGGCGCGCCCATCGAGCTGCCCAAGGCGGGCACCTCCTTCCGGCGCTGGACGCAGCTGCTGGAACGCGCCGGATTCGAGGCCGACCGCGCCCACTTCGAGCGCCCCCTTCCCGGCCCGGACGGACTCCTCGGCAGGCGCTCGCCGACCGGCGCCGACACCGTGGCGCGGGAGCTGACCCGGAACGTCTCCGTCGACCCCGGCGTGACCGCCGCCCTCCTCGGCGACGTGCCCGCGCGCTTCCACGCGGGCGTCAACGACGTCCTGGTGACGGCCCTGGCCGTCGCCCTCGCCCGGTGGCGGCGCGACCTCGGGCAGGACCAGACGTTCCTGCATCTCGAACTCGAAGGACACGGCCGCGAGGCCAGGTTCGTGGCCGGCGCCGTCGGCTTCGAGCCCGAGCTGTCGCGGACCGTCGGCTGGTTCACGACGCTGTTCCCGGTCGTCGTGGATCCCGGCGCGGCGGTCGACCCCGCCGACCCCGGGTATCTGGCAGCCGCGCTGAAGTCCGTCAAGGAGGACCTCGCCCGGGTGCCGGGCAATGGCCTCGGCTACGGCGTGCTGCGCTATCTCGGCGGCGTGGAGTTCACCGCGCCCGCCCCGCAGGTGCTGTTCAACTACCTGGGCAGGTTCGAGGCGGGCTCGTCGCGGGAGTGGCAGTTCGCCGGGGCCGCCGGGCAGCTCGGCGAGAAGCGCGACCCGCGGATGCGGCTGCCGCGCGCGCTGGAGTTCAACGCGATCGCCGAGCCAGGCCCGACGGGCGCGCCCGAGCTGGTCACCACGATCTCCTGGCCCGCCGGCGTGTTCACCGACGCCGACATCAGCGCGCTAGGAGGCTACTTCAAGGCCGCGCTCGAAGGCCTCGCCGCGCTCGACGCCGGTGGCCACTCGCCGAGCGACTTCCCGCTGGTCTCCCTCACCCAGGCCGACGTGGACGCCCTCGACGGGCCCGCGCTCCGGCCCGGTGGCCGGCTCCCCGGCGCAGCCGGGATCTCCAAGAGCCGGTCACCGGGCCCATGGGTACGCGACGTCCTGCCGCTGACCCCGCTGCAGGAAGGCCTGTACTTCCACTCGGTGTTCGACGACGATGCCTCGGGCTCCTACGTCGAGCAGCAGCTGCTGGAGCTGTCCGGGCCCGTGGACCCCGACCGGCTCGCCGCTGCCGCGACCCGGCTCCTCGCCCTCTTCCCGAACCTCGCCGCCCGCTTCACCTCGCTGGAAGACGGCAGGGTCGTCTCGGTGCTGGAGAGCGGCGTCGCGGCGCCGTTCACGGTGCTGGAGCGACCCGGCATCACCGACGCCGAACTGCGCGACCTCGCCGAGCGGGACCGCCGCGCCGGGTTCGATCTCGCGACCGGCCCGCTCATGCGGTACACGCTGGTCCGGGACGGCGCAAGGCACGTTCTCGTGCAGACCGTGCACCACATCATCGCCGACGGCTGGTCCGTGCCGCCGATGCTGCGCGCGCTCATGGCCGAGTACCACGCGCCCGGGAGCGTCTATCCGCGCGGCGGCTTCGCCGACTACGCGCGCTGGCTCGCCGGGCGCGATGAGGCCGAAGGCGATCGGGTCTGGGCGGAGCAGCTCGCGGGGCTGCCCGGTCCGTCGCTGGTCGCCGAGGGACACGTCCCGTCCGAGGAGTTCGCCGACGTCGCCGCCGCGCCGGCTCTCGACATCGCCGCGGAGTCCCGCGCGGCAGGGGTGCCGCTGAGCGTCGCCGTGCACGCGGCCTGGGCGGTGACGCTGGGCGGCATCCTGCATGCCGAAGACGTCGTGTTCGGCTCGACGGTCTCCGGCCGCGACGCCGACGTGCCCGGCATCGCGGACATGGTCGGCCTCTTCATCAACACGATCCCGGTCCGCGCCCGCTGGACCCGGACGACGACGGCGCGCGAACTGCTCGCCGCCGTGCGCGACCACCAGAGCGCGACGCTGCCGCACCAGCACGTCTCCCTCGCCAGGATCGGCCGCCGCGCCGGGCACGGCACCCTCTTCGACACCCTCGTGGTCTTCGACGTCGCCACCGACGTCGCCGACCTGCGGGGCGACGAGGTGGCCATCACCGCGATCACCAACGAGGGCGCCCCGCACTACCCGCTGACCCTCGTGGTCGAGCGCGGCCTCGACGGCGGCCCGCGCTTCAACCTCATCTACGACGGGGTCCTGCTGGGCGAGCGGGGCGCCCGGAAGATCCTCGACGCGTTCACCGCCACCCTGTCCGGGCTGCTCACCCGGCCGGACGCCCCGGTCGGCGCGCCGGATCCGGTCCTGGAACCGGTCGCGCGGACCACCCTGGGCGCCCTGTTCGACGCGGCCGCCGAGCGGGATCCGGCGGCGACGGCGGTCACCCGGTGCGGCCTCGACGGCGCGACGCGGTCGCTGACCTACGGCGAGCTGGCCGAGGCGAAGAACGCCCTCGCCGGTGCGCTGCGGGCCGCGGGCGTCGGACCGGGGAAGCGGGTCGCCGTGGCCGTCCCGCGCTCGCTGGAGCAGGTCGTCGCGCTCGTCGGGATCGTCTCGGCCGGCGGCGCGTACGTGCCGCTCGACCTCGCCTATCCGGACGAGCGGCTCGCCTACGTGCTCGCCGACGCCGCCCCCCAGGCCGTTCTGGTGGAGGGGGGCGAGCGGGAGCGGTTCACCCGGCTGCTGGCCGAGGCGGGGGTCGCTGCTCGCGTGCTCGTGCTCGGCGAACTGCCGCAGGAGACCGCGCAGGGGCCCGAACCCGGCTGGCACGACGCCGCCTACGTCATCTACACGTCCGGGTCGACGGGGCGGCCCAAGGGTGTCGCGGTCCCGCATTCCAGCGTGGTCGCCCTGCTCGCGAACACCCGCGCCGACATGGGCTTCGGCCCCGACGACGTGTGGGTGCAGTTCCACTCCTACTCGTTCGACTTCGCCGTCTGGGAGCTGTGGGGCGCGCTCGCGCACGGCGGTGAGCTGCTCGTGCCGGAGTACGGGCTGACGCGCTCGCCCGTCGACTTCCACAGGCTCGTGCGCGAGCGCGGCGTCACCGTGCTGAACCAGACCCCCTCGGCCTTCTACCAGTTCGCGGAGGCCGACAAGGCCGCCGCCGAGCCCGTCACCGCGCTGCGCCGCATCATCTTCGGCGGCGAGGCCCTCGACCCGGCCAGGCTGCGCGGCTGGGTCGAGCGGTACGGCACGGGCGCGCCCGAGCTGGTCAACATGTACGGGATCACCGAGACGACCGTGCACGTCACGCACCGGGTGCTGACCGAGGCCGACCTCGCCCGCGACCGCAGCCCGATCGGCGGCCCGATCCCGGGCCTCACCGCCCATCTGCTGGACGACGCGCTGCGGCCGGTGCCGCCGGGCCGGGTCGGCGCGATCTACGTCGCGGGCGACCAGGTGTCGCTCGGCTACCTGGGCAGGCCGGGGCTGACCGCGGGCCGCTTCGTCGCCGACCCGTTCGCGGGGGACGGCTCCCGGATGTACCACACGGGCGACCTCGCCCGCCGGACCCTCGACGGCGAACTGGAGTTCGTCGGGCGCGCCGACGACCAGGTGCAGCTCAAGGGCTTCCGGATCGAACTCGGCGAGGTCGAGACGGCGATCCGGGACCTTCCCGGTGTGGTGGACGCGGCGGTGACCGTCGCGGGCAGCGGGGACCACCTCGTCGCGCACATCGCGGGCCGGGCGCCCGGCGACCTGGCCGGACTCCTGGCGGCGAAGCTGCCCGCGCACATGGTGCCGGGCCGGGTGCTTCACCTGGAGGCGCTACCGCTGACCGTGAACGGCAAGCTGGACCGCAAGGCGCTGAGCGCGCGGGCCGCCGCCGAGGACGACGCCCCGGCGTCCGTCGAAGGCGGTGCCTCGCTCAGCGCGCTGGTGGACCTCTTCGCCGAGACCCTGCCGGGCGGCGCGATCGACGCGGACACCGACTTCTTCCGGGCCGGGGGCGACAGCATCGTCGCGATCACCCTGGTCAACCGGGCGCGGACCCGCGGGGTGAACGTCACGCCGAAGGACGTGTTCCTGCACCGGACGCCCCGCACGCTGGCCGCGCACCTGTCCGCGCAGCCAGGCGCGGGCGCACCGGCCGTCGCCGCCCCGGCGCGCCGCGCCGACGGTCCGCTGCCGCCGACGCCGATCATGCTGCGCCAGCGCGAACTCGGCGGCTCGCTCGCCCGGTTCGCCCAGGCCAGGGCGCTGGACGTGCCCGAGGGGGCCGGGTTCGCCGACGTCCAGCGCGCCGCCGACGCCGTGGTGGCCGCGCATCCCGCCTTGCGGCTCAGGCTCTCCGTCGCGCACGGGATCTGGACGCCGCGCACCGAGCCGGCCCGCCCCGTCGCGGTCCGGCGCGCGGAGTCGGCCGACGCGGCCGCGAACGAGGCGGCAGGACGGCTCGATCCGGAATCCGGTGACGTCGTCGCGTTCTCGTGGCTGGAGGACGCGCGGACCCTGGTCGTCACCGCACACCACCTGGCCGTGGACGCGGTGTCCTGGCTCATCCTGCTGGAGGATCTGGCCACCGCCCTGCGCGGCGAACCCCTGGCGCCGCCGACGACGTCCTACGCCGAGTACGCCGAAGCGCTGACGGTCCAGGCGGCCCAGGACGTCGAAGGCCTCGGCCACTGGACCGAGACCCTCGCCGCACCCCCGCTGACCGCCGCGCTCGCCGGCCTGCGCGGGACCACCGTCGATCTCGCGCCCGAGACCACAGGGCACCTCGTGCACACCGCGCCGGCGGCCCTGGGCGTCGGCCTCACCGAGCTGCTGGGCGGCGCGCTCCGCAGCGCGCTGACCCGGATCCAGCCTTCCCCGACGGACCTCGCGATCGAGATCGAGCGGCACGGCCGCGTCCCGGTGCTGCCGCACCACGACTACACCCGGACGGTCGGCTGGTTCACCGCGATCGCGCCGGTCCGGCTCACCCCGCGCACCGATCCCCTCGCGGCGGCCCGGGAACTCGCCGAACGCCAGCCCGACGAGGCGGGGCACACCGCCTACGGCAGGCTGCGGTACCTCAACCCGCAGACCGCCCCGCTGCTGACGGCCCGGCCGCAGGTCCTGTTCAACTACCTCGGCCGGGGCAGCGAGGCGCAGGCCCTGGCGATCACCGGCGGCGACCAGGGCAGCCCGTACGCCGTCGAGGTCAACGCCTGGATCGACGAGGGCACCGGAAGCCTCCGGGCGGCCTTCACCCTCGCCGAGGGCGTCCCGGACGTGCTCACCGACCACTGGCTGAGCGCGCTGGGGGAACTCGCCGAGGCCGCCGCGACAGCCGAGCGGACGGCCCCCACGACCCCGCTCCAGCAGGGCCTCTACTTCCAGGCCCAGCTGGCGGGCACGGCCGGCCACTATGTCGCGCAGAGCCACTTCGAGTTCGACCGCCGCCTGGACACCGAAGCCCTCGCCGAGGCGATGGCCCACGTGATCGCGAAGCACCCGGTCGTCGGCGCGGGCTTCACGACCGACGACGACGGCATCCCCGTCCAGGTGCTGAAGGCGGGCCGCCGCGTCCCCGTCACCACCGTCGAGGCGGCGACGGACGCCGAGGTGGAGGCGCGCCGCGTCCGGGACCGCGACACGGGCTTCGACGCCGAGGACCCGCCGCTGATCCGGCTCACCGTCGTCCGCAGGCCCGGCGGCCGCGACGGCCTCCTGCTCAGCTACCACCTGATCCTGTGGGACGGCTGGTCCCGCGAGATCGTGCTGCGCGACCTCTTCGCCGCCTACGAGACGATCCTCGCCGGGGGTGTGCCCGACGCGTCCCCGGCCGTGCCGGGCTTCGAGGAGCACGCGCGGGCGCTGGCGGCCAGGGACGCCGCGGCGTCGGCGCGGTTCTGGGCGGAGCACCTGGCCGGACTGCCAGGCCCGACGCTCCTGGCCGGTCCCGCGCCGAAGCTCGTCGAGGGGCTGCCGCGCGCCCTCGTCCGGGAGCTGTCGGACGAGCGCTCGGTGCTGCTGCGGGAGGCGGCCAAGACGCACGGCGTCACCCTCAACGCGCTGCTCACCGGCGCTTTCGGGCTGCTGCTCGGCGGGCACACCGGCCGCGCCGACGCGGTCTTCGGCGTCACCGTCTCCGGCCGTGAGGGCCCCGGACTCGACGGCATCGTCGGCGTCCTGCTCAACACCGTCCCCCAGTGGACACGGGCGCGCGCCGATGCCACCGTAGGGGAGTACCTCGCGGGCGTGCAGGAGGCCAGGGTCGCGGCGATGGAGCACGAACACCTCGGGCTCGGCGAGATCCAGCGCGCCGGCGGCCACGACACGCTGTTCGACACCCTCTTCGTCCTCCAGAACTTCCTCGACCTCGACGCGTTCGCCGCGATGAACGCCAGGCACGGGATCACCTCGGTGCGGGCCGACGACTCGACGCACTACCCCTACACCTGGGTGGTCACGCCGGGCGAGCGGCTCACCGTGAAGCTGGAGTACCGGGACGGCGACGGCGTCCGCGCCGCGAGCCTCCTCGACGACTACCTCGACCTCCTCGACGAGATCGCGACGGCCACCGGGCCGGTCGGGACGCTGCGGGGCTTCGGGCCCGAGCCCGTCCCGGGCGAGCGGACCGATTTCGGCACGGACACCGTCGTCGACCGCTTCGACCGGGCGGCCGACCGCACCCCGGAGAGAACCGCGCTCGTCGCGGACGGCGCGGCCATGACGTTCGCCGAGTTGCGCGACCGCAGCCGGGCCGTCGCGGGCGTGCTCGCCGCGCGCGGCCTCGGCCCGGAGACGACCGTGGGCCTGGCGATCCCGCGCTCGCTCGACTCGATCGTCGCGCTGTTCGCGGTGCTCCGCGTGGGCGCCGCCTACGTGCCGCTGGAGCTCGACCATCCCGACGAGCGGATCGCGGCGATCGTCGAGGACGCCCGCCCGGAGGTCGTGCTGACCGTCGGCGCGGTCGCCCCGCGGCTCACCGGGGAGCTGATCGAGCTGGACCGGCCGCTGCCCGAAGCCGCGCCGTTCGGCACGTTCGACCCGGACGATCCGGACCGGCTCCGGCACCCCGCCTACACGATCTACACGTCGGGCTCGACCGGCAGGCCCAAGGGCGTCGTCACCGAGTACGCCGGGCTCACGAACATGCTCGTCAACCACCGGCACCGGATCTTCGAGCCGGTGCTGGCCGAGCGCGGGCACCGCGTCTTCAAGATCGCGCACACCGTGTCGTTCGCGTTCGACATGTCGTGGGAGGAACTGCTCTGGCTCGCCGACGGCCACGAGGTGCACATCTGCGACGAGGAACTGCGCCGCGACGCGCCCCGGCTCGTCGCCTACTGCCTGGAGCACGGCATCGACGTCATCAACGTGACGCCGACGTACGCCCACCAGCTCGTCGCCGAGGGCCTGCTGGACGATCCCGCGCGGCGGCCCGCGCTGGTGCTGCTCGGCGGCGAGGCGGTCACCCCGGCGCTGTGGCAGCGGCTCGCGACCACCGAGGGCACCGTCGGATACAACCTGTACGGACCCACCGAATACACCATCAACACCCTCGGCGTCGGGACCTTCGACTGCACCGACCCGGTGGTCGGCGTCGCCATCGACAACACCGACGTGTACGCGCTCGACCCGTGGCTGCGGCCCGTCCCCGACGGGGTGCCCGGCGAGCTGTACGTCGCGGGCGTCGGCATCGCGCGCGGCTACCTCGGGCAGGCCGCGCAGACCGCGCACCGGTTCGTCGCCTGCCCGTTCGGCGCGCCCGGAGAGCGGATGTACCGCACCGGCGACCTCGTGGTGCGGCGGCCCGACGGGAACCTCGTGTACCTCGGCCGCACCGACCAGCAGGTGAAGATCCGCGGGCACCGGGTCGAGCCGGGCGAGGTCGAGGCGGCGTTCGCGGCGCACCCGGCCGTCCGGTTCGCCGCCGCCGTCGCCCAGCCCGACCCGCAGGGCGGCCACCGGCTCGCCGCCTATCTCGTGCTCGACGGCGCCGACCTCGCGTCCGTCGCCGCCGAAGTGGGCGCGGGACTGCCCGACTACCTGCGGCCGTCGCATTACGCCGAGGTCGGCGCCATCCCCCTCACCGTCAACGGCAAGGCCGACACCAAGGCCCTGCCCGAGGCGCGTCCGCTGGGCGCGCTGACGACGGCGGGGGAGCGCGGCCCGGAAACCGAGACCGAGGCGATCGTGTGCGAGTACTTCGCCGAAGCACTGGACCTGGAGGAAGACGAGGTGAGCGCGGTGAGCGACTTCACGGCCCTGGGGGGCCATTCCATGCTGGCGGTGCGGCTCGTCGGGCTGCTCCGCCGCGAGTTCGGCCCCGCGATCACCGTCCGTGATCTCGTCGCCCTGCGCACCCCCGAAGCGATCGCGCGGCACCTCGATGACCGCGCCTGAGGCGGAGGCCCGCACGGGCTCGCAGATCCTGCGCATCGCCGTGCGCCGCAACGTCGGCGCGATGACCTGGGGCACCCTGCTCATGGGGATGTACCAGGCGGGCGAGACCGCCTTCCCGATCGCGCTCGGGCTCATCGTCGAGCACACCATGCGTGACCGGAGCCTGGGCGCGCTCGCGGTGTCGATCGCCGCGCTGGCCGTCATCATCACGACGGTGTCGTACTCCTGGCGGTTCGGCATGCGGATCCTCCAGAAGGCCAACACGACCGAGGCGCACCGCTGGCGGGTGCGGGTCGCGGCCGTCGGCCTCCAGCCCGTCGACCGGGGCAGCGACCTCAAGTCCGGCGAGGTCCTCACCATCGCCACCGAGGACGCCGACTCGACCGCCGACATCGTCGAGGTCGTGCCGATGCTCGTCAGCTCGATGGTCGCGGTGGCCGTCGCGGCGATCGCGCTCGGCATCGCCGACCTGCGGCTCGGCCTGCTGGTGATCGCCGGGACCGTCGCGATCCTGTCGATCCTCAGCGTGATGTCCCGGCGGATCGGCGAGAGCACCCGGGAGCAGCAGGCCCGGGTCGCGCGGGCCGGCGCGAAGGTCGCCGACCTCATCTCCGGCCTGCGGCCCCTGCACGGCTTCGGCGGCAACCAGGCGGCCTACCTCTCCTACCGGAAGGTCAGCACCGAGGCGAAGCAGCAGGCGATCACCGTTGCCCGCGTCAACGGCGCCTACGCGGGCATGGCGATGGCGCTGAACGCGGTGCTCGCCGCCGCCGTCACGCTGACGGCGGGCTGGCTGGCCTTCGACGGGCGGATCACCATCGGCGAACTCGTCATGGCCGTCGGGCTCGCCCAGTTCATCATGGAGCCGCTGAAGCTGTTCTCCGAGATGCCCAAGTACGTGATGATGGCGCGCGCCTCGGCCGACCGGATGGCGCTGGTCCTGGCCGCGCCGCCCGTCACGGCCTGGGGCGACGGCGCGCCGTCGTCCGCCGGGGGCGTCGAGGTCGACGGGGTGCGGTACGGAGCGCTGAACGGGGTGAAGTTCGCGGTGGCGGCGGGCGAGTTCGTCGCCATCGCCTCCTACCAGGGAAACGCGGCGGCCGACCTCGCGGCGGTGCTCGCCGGACGCGTCCCGCCCGACGCCTACGAGGGCGTCGTGCGGGTCGGCGGCGCGGAGGCCGCCGACCTGGACGTGACGGCGCTGCGCGAGCACCTGCTGGTGAACCCGTACGACGCGGAGATCTTCGCCGGAACACTCGGCACGAACATCGACCCTTCGGGCACCGGGCGGCGGATCGCCGAGGCGGTCGAGGCGTCCCTGCTGACCGATGTCGTCGAACTCCACCGGGACGGCCTCGACTACGCGGTCCGGGACAGGGGCGCGAACCTCTCCGGCGGCCAGCGCCAGCGCCTGTCCCTGGCCCGCGCCCTCGCCGCCGACACCGAGGTCCTGGTGCTGCACGATCCGACGACCGCCGTCGACGCGGTGACCGAGCAGCTCATCGCCCGCAACCTCGCCGACTTCCGCCGAGGCCGCACCACCCTCGTCCTCACCAGCAGCCCGTCCCTCCTGGACGCCGCAGACCGCGTCCTCATCCTCGACGACGGCGTCGTCACCGCCGACGACACCCACCGCAACCTCCTCACCACCGACGAGTCCTACCGCCTCTCCGTGGCCCGCTGACCCGCCACGGGCGGCTCCCCGGAGCCGCCCGGGACGGGGGTCACAGCCGCCACAGGTTGACGAAGGCCTTGCTGCTGTTCGGACTGAAGTCGTAGGACAGGCCGGCGCTGGCGAGGAAGGAGCCGTCGGGGCTCAAGGCCAACTGGTAGATGTCGGTGTTCTCGGTCGCCAGCGGGGGATGGGCCAGGACGCGGCGTTCGACGTTCCACAGCGCGACGGTGGAGAAGATCCCGGCGCAGGCGAGAATCTGTCCATCGGGGCTGAACGCGGCGGAGTAGACGCCGCCGGTGCGCGAGGGCACGGGCTCGCCGAGAGGGGTGAGATCGGCGGTGCTCCACATCCGGACGTAGCCGTCGTATCCGCCCGAGACGAGGATCGGCGCCGTGGGACTGAAGGTCAGGGACGAGATGTTGAGCTTGTGCCCGGAGGCCTGGGTCCCCAGGAGGGCCCCTCCGGCGACGTCCCACAGCCGGATGGTCCTGTCGTCGCCGCCGATGGCCAGGAGGCGTCCGTCGGCGCTCGGCGCGGCCTCGACGACGACGCCGTGCTCGGCGGTGAACGATCCCACGGCCCGCCCGCCGGGCATCTCCCACACCTCGACGTCGTTCTCCTCCGAGACCGTCACCAGGACGCCTCCGTCGGCGCTGAACTCGGCCTGGAAGACAGCGCGGCGACCGGCGAGCGGCACGGTCTTCGTGGTCCTGGCCGCGAGATCCCAGAGGCGGACGACGCCGTCCGTCTCGACCCAGGCCAGGGACCCGCCGTCGGGGGTGAAGGCCGCGTCGAGGCAGGCCGCGTCGAGGGGGATGACCGCGAACTCCTTGTCCTGCCGGACGTCCCAGATCCGCAGCTCGTCGTCCACGCCGATCACCAGGTGGGCGGAGTCGGGGCTGAAGCCGAAGCCTTCGAGCCATTCGACGCCGGGGTAGGTGAGCGTCCTGGCCGGTTTGGGGGCGCGGAGCGCGGTGACCGCCTGGCCGAGCGAGGTCAGCCCCTGCCGGACCGTGACCAGCCCGGTCAGCCCCAGGACCCCGACGCCGACCCCGATGCCCGTGCCGGTGAGGAGCGCGCGCCGGGTGATGCCGCGGCCCTGCCGCGCGGGGACGGGCGCGCCGACGGGCTGCGGGGGCATCGGCGGGCCGGGCGGCGGCGCCGCCTGCGCGGGAGGTGAGAGGGGCTCGGACGGGGCGGCCCAGGAGGAAGGAGGGGGCGGGGCGGTGTCGCCGCGGAAGAGCGCCGCGGCCCGCGTGGCCGCGGGGCGGCGTTCGGGGTCGCCGGACAGGAGGTCGTGCACCACGGCGAACAGCGGACCCGCTTCCGCCCCCGGAAGGTAGGAGTCTCCACCGAGCGCGTAAGCCAGGGTCGCGCCCAGCGCGCGCAGATCTTCGGCGGCGTCCGATCCGGGCGAGGCCGCGGCGGTGCCGAAGCCGGTCAGCACGGCGCGGTCCTCGGTCAGCAGGACGCTCGCCGGCCCGAGCGAACCGTGGACGACGCCCGCCTCATGGACCGCCGCGAGGACGTCGGCGATCTCGGCGCCGAGCCGCCCGGCCGCGTCGACCGGGAGCCCTCCCGCGTCCGCGACGACCTGGGCGAGGGTCCGTCCGGAGACGGCCTCGCGGACGATCCACACGCCGTCCCCGTCGGAGAAGCACTCGCGGATCGGCGCGATGCCGGGATGCCGCAGCCCCGCGACGACGCCGACCCCGTGCACCGCCCGCGCCTTCCAGCCCGACGCGTCGGTCCGGTCCTGTCCGGGCGGCGGCACCGCCCTGTCGACGACCACCTCGCAGTAGGCCCGCTCGTCCCAGGCCCGCCGGCCCGTCCCCGTGGCCTCGGCGGGCTCCGCCCATCGGTAGCGGCCCGCCAGAAGATCTTCGCCCACGGGACGCATCCGACCACGCGCAACTCCCGCGCGTCGACATTCCACCCCGATCGTGATCATTTTGCGGCGGCTCGGCAGGGCGGAACGCGGGCGTCCGGATCGCGCGCTCAGCCCAGGAGCCAGGCCGTGTGGTCGAGCAGGGGAGTGCGCCAGGCGGCGCGGTCGTGGCCCCCGGGGGACCGGGTGCTGCGGACGACGGCCCCGGCCTGGGCGGCGAGGGACTCGACCTCCGCGCAGTGGCGGTGCATCGGTTGCTCGTGTTCGCCCACGTCGAAGCCGATGCGCAGGCCGGTGAGGTCGGGGCGTTCGGCGCGGAGCCGGGCGGCGATGGCGCCGCCCGCGGGACCGGAGAGGGGGTCGGGGGAGGAGACCGCTTCGGGGGTCCACCAGAAGGCGCCGGACTGGCAGGCGATGCCGGAGATGAGGCCGGGGAACTCCAGGGCGGCGTACAGCGCGCTGAGGCCGCCCAGGCTCTGGCCCGCGACCACCAGGCGGCCGAGGTCGGCCGGGGTGTCGCCCGCGGCGACGAGGGGGAGCAACTCGTCGCGGACGGCCTGCCAGAAGACGCGGTTGGCGCAGAACTCGGCGGCGCGGTCTTTCGCGGGGACGAAGACGAGCGTGGCGGGGGGCAGGGCGCCCGCGGTGCCTGCCGCGTCGAACGCGGCCATCGCGGGGTGGAGGTGGAGCCAGTCGTCGCCGTCGAGCAGCAGCACCACAGGGCCGCCGCCGCCCACGGGGTGGACGCGGACGGTGCGGCGGGCGCCCAGCAGCGGGCTGGTCCAGCGGATGCGGGTGCGGGGCAGGGGCAGGACGTCGTCGGGGCCGAGGACGGGCCAGTACGGGGAGGGCAGGACGTCCGGGGTGGCGGTGACGGAGCGGTCGGGGCCCGCGCCGGCCGGATTGAACGGGTCGGCGTAGGCGCCGTCGTCGGCCCGGAACTGGTAGGTGAGGCGGAGGCGGGCCGGCATCGCGAGTTCGGCGTACCAGCAGTCGGTGTCGCCCCAGCGGGTGAGCGGCACCGGGTCGGACCCGCTCTCGAACGCGAGGACCGCGGGGGAGCCGCGCCACAGGAAGAGGGTCGCCCAGCCATCGTCGGCGGGCAGTGAGACGGGGCCGGAGAACGCCGCCCAGAAGGCTTCGGTGCCGGGCTCCGCGGGAAGGCCGAAGTCGCCGAAGGTGTGCTTCATGCGCGCGGCCTCACGCGGGCGGACGGAGCACGCTGCTCGGTGGGAGGCATCCGGGGCCTTTCTGAGGTTCGGTCGTGCGGGTCAGGGGTGGAGACCGCAAAGCGCTTAGGTTAGGCTCACCTAAGTATGGAGCCTAGTCTTTTCTCCCACCCCCTACAAGGAGAGCGCCGATGCGGGTCGTGATGTTCGGTTACCAGACCTGGGGCCACCGGACCCTCCAGGCCCTGCTGGACTCCGGGCACGAAGTGGTCCTCGTGGTGACGCACCCACAGAGCGACCACGCCTACGAGAAGATCTGGAGCGACTCCGTCGCCGACCTCGCGGCCGAGCACGGCGTTCCGGTCCTGCTCCGGGGCAGGCCCGACGACGACGTCCTGCGGGCGCTCAAGGAGGCGGGGCCCGACCTCATCGTCGCCAACAACTGGCGCACCTGGATCCCGCCGGAGATCATCGAGCTGCCCACCCACGGCATCCTCAACGTGCACGACTCGCTCCTGCCGAAGTACGCCGGCTTCTCCCCGCTCATCTGGGCCCTCATCAACGGCGAGGACGAGGTGGGCGTCACCGCGCACATGATGGACGCCGAGCTCGACGCGGGCGACATCGTCGTCCAGCGCGCGATCCCCGTCGGGCCCGCCGACACCGTCACCGACCTCTTCCACCGCACCGTCGACCTCATCACGCCCATCGTCCAGGAGGCGCTGGCGCTCATCGCGTCCGGCCGCACCGACTGGACGCCCCAGGACCGCTCCCAGGCGAGCTTCTTCCACAAGCGCTCGATCGAGGACGGCAACATCGACTGGACCTGGACGGCCGAGGAGATCGAACGTCTCATCCGGGCCCAGTCCGACCCGTACCCGAACGCCTTCACCTACTACAAGGGCGAACGCGTCCGCGTCCTGAAGGCCTCCGTCTCCGAGGGCGTCTACGGCGGCACGCCGGGCCGGGTCTTCATCAAGGAGGGCGACGGCATCGTCATCGTCGCGGGCGCCGAGGCCCGCCGGGGGCGCAGCCGCGGTCTCGTGATCGAGCGGGTCCGCACCGAGGACGGCACCGACCTGCCCGCCGACGCCCTGTTCCAGAAGATGGGCGGCTACCTCACCAGGCAGCCGTGAGCGCACCACCCGCTGCCGTGGCGGCCCTCGCCGGCCGGGCGGACGCCATGGCGGCCCTGCTGGCCGACCTCGTGCGCATCCCCAGCGTCGGCGGGTCCGCGGCGGAGGGGGCGATCCAGGGATTCCTCGCCGAGCGGCTGCGCGGCCTGGGGCTGGAGGTCGACCACTGGCCGCTGCCCCTGGACGCGCTGCGCGCCGCGCCGGACTTCCCCGGCATGGAGGCCCCGCGCGAGCGGGCGTGGGGCCTCGTCGCGCGGCTGCCCGGCACGGGCGGCGGGCGCTCGCTCATGTTCAACGCGCACGTGGACGTCGTGCCGCCCGGCGACCTCGCGGCCTGGACGGATCCGCCGTTCAGCGCCCGCGTCCGCGACGGGCGCCTGTACGGGCGCGGCTCCTGCGACATGAAGGGCGGCCTCGTCGCCCAGCTCTTCGCGCTCGGCGCGCTGCGCGGGGCGGGCCTGCGCGGCGACGTCCTCCTCGCCTGCGTCGCCGGTGAGGAGGACGGGGGAGTCGGCGCGTACGGGCTGCTGGAGCGGGGCTGGCGCGCCGACGCGTGCGTCATCGGCGAGCCGACCGGCCTCGACGTGGTGCCCGCGAACGCGGGCGCGCTCACCTTCCGGCTGCACGTGACGGGCCGGGCCGCCCACGCCGCGCGCCGGGAGACCGGGGTGAGCGCGGTAGAGAAGTTCTGGCCTGTGTTCGCGGCTCTGCGCGCGCTTGAGGCCCACCGCAACGCGGACGTGGATCCGCTGATGCGACGCTGGCCGCTGCCCTACGCGATCGAGGTCGGCACGGTGCGCGCGGGGGACTGGTCGTCCTCGGTGCCGGGTGATCTCGTCGCCGAAGGACGCGTCGGCGTCGCCCTCGGCGAGTCCCCGGATGAGGCGCGCCGCGCGTTGGAGGAGGCGGTCGCCGCGGCCTGCGCCGCCGACCCGTGGCTGGCCGGACATCCCGTCCGCGTCGAGTGGTGGGGCGGCCAGTTCGCCTCCGGCCGGCTCCCCGCCGACGACGGCGGTCTGCTCCACCACCTCACCGAGGCGCACACCGCGGTCACCGGAAGCACCCCGAAGGCCTGGGGCGCGCCCTTCGGCAGCGACCTCCGCCTCCTCACCGGCCTGGGCGGCATCCCCGCCGTCCAGTACGGCCCCGGCGACATCGAGGACGCCCACGCCCCCGACGAGTCGGTGCCCCTCGCCGAGGTGGTGACCGCCGCCCAGACCCTCACCGCCCTCGCCCTCACCCACTGCGCCTGACGGCTTCGCGCCTTTCGCGACCTTGATCCGGGAAGGCCCGGGTAGGTTGGGCGCACCCGCGCGGTTGCGCCGTCGTCTGGAGGAGCGGAATGCCGTCCGACCCGGAGAGGAACGCCACGGACGCCGACCGGGAGCGCTGCGTCGAGATCCTGCGGCACGCCCACGCCAGGTCCCGCTTCGACGCCGACGAGCTGAGCGTGCGGCTGGCCACGGCCGAGACGGCCCGCACCCTGGGCGAACTCGAGGACCTCACGGCCGACCTGCCGGAGGGGAGTCTGCTGCGCTCCTCCTGGAGCGCCTGCGCCGCCGTCACCGCGGTGCTGGGGCTGATGTGGTTCGTCGCCTTCCTGCGCGGCGGCGAACCCGTCCCGTGGTTTCTCGCGCTCTGCGTCCCGTGGGCGGCGGTCCTGCTCGTCGTCGGTCTCGTCAGACGGGACTGAACGGCGGCGTCAGGAGGAGGCGACGCGGCGGGCGGCGTCCACGGCCTCCGCTCGCCCGCGCGCATCAGGCTCCGGGTCAGCGGGCGGGGCGGTGGAGGGCCAGGTCGGGGGTGCTGAAGCGGGCGGCGGCCAGGCGGTGCTGGTGCCAGTGCGGGTAGAGGAGGTCGGGGGCGCTGACGCGGTCGAGGGCGGCGATGTCGTCGGGCGTCAGCGCCAGGTGCGCCGCGGCGAGGTTCTCGGTGAGCTGGGCGTCGGTGCGGGCGCCGACGATGAGGGAGGTGACGCCCGGTTTGGCCAGCAGGTAGGCGAGGGCGACCTGGGCGGGGGTCGCGCCGTGCGCCTCGGCGATCTCGACCGTTCTGTCGATCGTGTCCAGGAGCTTGGCGGGGTCGCGCACGGACAGCTCGGGCCAGGCGGCGATCTCCTCCTCGGACAGGTCGCCGCGGCGGTGCTTGCCCGACAGCAGGCCCCGGGCGAGCGGGCTGAACGCGACGACGCCGAGGCCCTGGTCGATCGAGGCGGGGATGAGTTCGTACTCGGCGTCGCGGCATTCGAGGGAGTAGTAGACCTGGTTCGCCACGAACCGCTCGTAGCCGCGGGAGTCGGCGGCGGCGAGCGCCTTCATGAGCTGCCAGCCCGCGAAGTTCGACACGCCCAGGTAGCGGACCTTGCCCGAGCGGACGAGCCCGTCGAGGGTGCCCATCGTCTCCTCGAGCGGTGTCTGCCCGTCCCATCCGTGCACGTGATAGACGTCGATGTAATCGGTGCCGAGGCGGCGGAGGCTCTCCTCGACCTCGGTCAGGAGGTGGTGGCGGGACAGGCCCTCGGCGTTGGGCCCGCCGAACCCGACCCGCGCCTTCGTCGACAGCAGCACCCTGTCGCGCCGCCCCGCGACGGCCCGGCCGACGATCTCCTCCGAGAGCCCGAACGAGTACACGTTCGCGGTGTCGACGAGGTTCACGCCCGCGTCGAGGCACAGGTCGATCTGCCGGCGCGCACCCGCGATGTCGGTGCTGCCGAATCTGCGGAAGATCTCGTCCTGCCCGCCGAACGTCATCGCGCCCATCGACAGCACCGACACCTTCAGCCCGGACCGTCCCAGAGACCTGTACTCCACACCGCCCCCTTCTCGGGCGCCCGCTGCGCCCCTTATGGGCCAAGACTAATCGTCCTTTCCGGGCAATGCGCGTTCAAGCGGAACCTGCGGCCCAGACCGGGACCGGCGGCCCTCATGCCTCGCCTCCCGCCCGTGCGCCCGCGAGTCCCGCCGTGTCCATGTAGTCCCGGACGTGGACCAGCAGCCCGTCGCGCACGCGCAGGACGAGCAGCCCCGGGACCTCCACGGTCTCGCCCGTCGGCAGTGCGCCCGTGACCACCTGCTCGGCGACGACCACCTCGGGGTCGGCCGCCGGGTGCAGGCCGGTCCGGCGGATCTCCCGGATGCGCAGCGGACTCGCGCCCCACACCGCGCGGTACAGCGCCCGGACGGCCTCGCGCCCTTCGAGCCGGGGCGGGAACGGCACCGAGAACGGGAACTCGTGCACCGCGTCCACCGCGTAGAGGTCGGCCAGCGCGTCCGCCGACTTGTCGAGCATCGCCTGGTAGTAGCGCTCCAGCACGTCCACGGCCCCGGTCATGAACCCTCCTTCGCTCAACACTTGTTGAGTGAGATTACGCCGCGGGCGAGCCGCCGGTCAACGCTTGTAGAGTGAGCGGGTGGCGACCACCGCGGGCCCCGGGCCCGTCTCACGTGCCGAGCGCCGCCGCGCCACCGAGGCCCGCATCCTGGACCGGGCGCGCGGCCTGTTCGCCGAGCACGGCTACCAGCGCGCCACGGTGCGTGCCATCGCCGCCGCGGCAGGGGTCGACCCGTCGCTGGTCATCCAGTACTTCGGGTCCAAGCGCGAGCTGTTCACCCGGGCCGTCCAGGCCCCGCCGGCCGCGCAGGGCGCGGGAGATCCCGAGGCCGTCACCGAGGAACTGCTCACCAGCCTCGGCCTGAAGCTGGGCGGTCTGCCCGAGGGGGCCGCCGCGACGCTCCGGTCGATGCTCACCGACCCCGGCGCCGCCGACCAGGCCCGCGCCGCCCTGCATCGGCAGATCGCCGGCCTGGCCGCGGCCCTGCCCCGCGACGACGACGCGGAACTGCGCGCGGCCCTGCTCACGATGGCCCTCGTCGGCATCACCATCGGGCACCGGTTCCTGGGGCTGCCGGTGCTGCGTGAAGCGTCCGAGGACCGGATCGCCGAGGCCCTGCGGCCCGCGCTGGAGGCGCTCACCCGTCCCGGAGCCCCCTGAGCGGCCGGTCGCGGTCAGAGGCGAGGAGGGTCGGGGAAGAACGGATCGTGGTGCGGGGGGTCCAGCGGGGGAGGGTCCTGGACGGCGACGATGCGCGGGTAGGTGCCGACCACCAGGAGGTGGACGCACATCAGGAACAGGTTGTAGGCGACGTGGACGGCGATCGCGACGGGCAGCCCGTGCGCGAAGGTGATGACGAAGAGGGCGACGCCGAGGTACCACGACCAGACGAAGCCGAAGCAGCCCTGGTAGGCGTGGCCGTTGCGGAACCTGGCGTTGCTGGACAGCAGCGCGGCCCCGACCGTCCACGAGGAGCCGGTGAGGATCTCGTGGGCCTGGTGCCAGGTGGCGAAGTCGGCCACCGGGATGAGGACGTCCCGGAAGAGCCACTGCACCGGGTGCGCGTCGGCGAAGCCGAGCACCACGAAGTCGAGGAAGGCGGCGCCCGCGATGGCGGCGAAGAACAGCAGCCAGCGGTTGAAGACCTCCTCGAACGCGCTGTGCGCCAGGACCCGGCCCGGTGTCAGCACGAGGACCCTGTCGTCCGGCGGCATCCGCGCGAGCCGCCGCTGGAGCGGGATCGACCCCGGTATGCCCAGCAGGGACAGCGCGATCCCGGCCAGCAGGATAGGCCACGCCGACTCCACCGCGGCGCCGAACGCGGCCACCGGATCCTCGGGGACGGTCCAGAAGGCCGTCAGCGTGAACGGGATGACGTCGGGCGCCAGCCACTCCAGCAGGAGCACCAGGACGGCCGCGCCGCCGAAGCCCAGCGGCATCAGCGAGCACCCGATCGTGACGGCGAAGGCCTGCGCACCTGTCCGAGCTGCCATCCGGCGGCCCCTTCCCGTACGTGTACGGATCGGGCAAGGTCATCCTCCGGCCCCGCCCGTCTCCGGTCAACGGCGAGGGGGCGCCCGCACCCGGCCGGAGGCGGTCACGCGGGCCGGGACCACCGGTCGTTTCCGCATGTCATGGGCACTCGGCTAGGGACGTCACGGATGCGAACGCGGCGCCCAGGGCAGCACCCTGGTCCGGGCACGCCCACCCCCGGGTCTTCGGACGTCTGCCCGGGCGGGCGGAGACGGAAGGGGACGGACGGGCATGGTCGAGTTGGATTACGCGTGGCACCTACGGGAGGTCATGGCCGACCGCGGCATGCACTCCACGACGGAACTGCGCCCCCTGCTGGCCGAACGCGGGGTCGAGCTGTCGCCCAGCCAGGTGTACCGCCTGGTCGTGGACAAGCCCGAGCGGCTGAGCCTGCGCACCCTGATGGCCCTGCTGCACGTCCTCGGGTGCGCCATGGACGACCTGATCGAGCCGCTCCCGGCCCGGAACGTCCGCCGCGCCCGCGAGTGACGCCCGCCGGATGCCCAGTGCACCGGGCATCCCCGGTCGCCTTCTGCGGCCCGTCCCTAGGGACACCGACCCGGTCCTTCCCTGATGCGACGGGAGCACCCGCACGGCCACAGTGAGCGGTGACCGGCGGGACGTTCGCCGGCGGGACGAACGGAGGGGCCATGCCGGTCAAGGAGATGACGCGCAAGCGGCAGGTCGGCAGAAGGCGCGTCCAGGCGGTGTCCGGCGGCGGGACCGGGCTGCCGCTGCGCGGCCGGGAGGCCGAGGCGGCGCTGCTGGCCGAGCGGCTCACCGCCCTCGCCCAGGGGCGGGGCGGGGTCGTCGTGGTCGAGGGCCCGCCCGGCGCGGGCAGGACGCGGCTGCTCACCGAGGTCCAGGCGCTCGCCGACGCGGCGGGGCTGCCCTGCCTGCGCGGATCGGCCGCGCTCGGCAGGCTTCCCGTGCCGTTCGGCCCGCTGCTGGAGGCCCTGTGCTCGGGCCCGGCCCCGCTCCTGGACGCCTCGGCGCCCCGCGACGTGCCCGCGGACGAGTTGCGGTCCTGGACGCTGCGGGAGGTCCGCGCCCGGCTCGCGCGCGGCGCGGCGCGGGGGCCCCTGGCGATCTGCCTCGACGACGTGCAGTGGTGCGATCCCGCCACGCGGGCCGCTTTGCCCGCGCTCCTCGCCGACCTGGCCGACGCGCCGATCCTGTGGATCCTGTCGGCGCACCCCGGCGGCTGCCCGGCGACGGGCGGGCACCGGATCGTCCTTGGGCCGCTGGCCGACGCGGCGGTCGCGGCGCTGGCCGGCGACGTGCTCCGGGCCGAGCCGGGCCCCGCGGTGCTGCGCGCGGCGGGACGGGCCCAGGGTGCGCCGCGCCTGATCGTCGAACTGCTCGCGGGCCTCGCGGAGGAGGGCCGGATCACCGTGCGGGACGGGGTCGCCGCGACCGGCGGGGACGCGGTCCCGCGCAGGCTCCGCGTCCTCGTCCGCGGCCGCCTCGACCAGATGTCGGCGTCGGCCCGCCAGTGCCTCCAGGTGGTCGCGGTGCTCGACCGGCCCGTGACCGTCGCGGAGCTGGCCGGGCTCACCGGGGTGCCCGCAGAGGAGGCCGCGGCGGTCGCCGGCGAGGCGGTCGGCGCGGGGTTCCTCGTCGGGGCGGGCGGCCTGCTCGGCTTCCGGCACGACCTCGTCCGGCAGGCGATCGCCGCGACTCTGCCCGCCGCGCTGCGCCGGTGCCTGCGGCGGCAGGCCGTGGACGTCAGGCTGGCGCACGGCGGCCGGGCCGTCGACGTCGCCGGGGAGCTGGCCGAGACCGCGGCGCGCGGCGACCACCGGGCCGTGGCGCTGCTGCGCGAGGCCGCGGCGGATCTCGCCGCGACCGAGCCCGCGCGGGCGGCGGCGTTGAGCCGCAGGGCGTGGGAGCTGGCCCCGCAGGACGGAACGGACACGGCCGAGATCATCGCCGAGACCGTCGAGCTGCTTTGGCGCGACGGGCAGTACGCCGAGGCGAGGGCCAAGGCCGAGGACGCGCTCGGGGGCTTCCTCGCGCCCGAGGCCGAAGCCCGCCTGCGGTGGGTGATGGCACGCCTGGTGGGCCACGCCTCCTCCGCCGAGGCGGTCCGCCAGTGCCGGCTCGGGCTCGGGCTGCCGGGCGTCCCCGCAGAGCTGCGCGCCCGCCTCGTGGCCGCCGAGGCGCTGCACCTGTCCCGGGCCGGGGACGCCGCCCGGTCCATCGCCGCGGCGGGCCGGGTCGCGCAGGACGCCGATGACACCGCCGGGGCGACGGCGCTCGCCGCTCGCGCCAGAGCCGAGCTCTCCCGGCTGAACCCGGGCCGCGCCCTCGCGTTCCAGGACGAGGCCGAAGCCCGTGTCGCCCGCGCGCGCACGCCCCGGGCCCTTGAGGACTGCGGACGGGCCTTCACCCTCACCGCCTCCGGACGGATCGAGGAGGCCCTGCGGGAGGCCGACGGAGGCGTCCGCGCGGCCCGCGAGGCGGGGCACCGCGCCGCCGAGGCCCTGTGGTCGATGAGCCGGGCTCGGGTCCTGCTGGACGCGGGCCGGCTCGACACCGCGCGCGCCGAGGCCGACGCGGCCCTCGCCGCCGCCGGGGACCTGGGCTCGGGCGACTTCGCCGACACCACCGCCCGGTACGCGCTCGACAGGGCCGCGGTCCACGCGGGAGACGAGGAGGGCGTCCGCCGCTGCGCCGCCGACGGCGCGCGGATGGCGGCCGCCGAGGCCCCCGCGGTCCGCCGCACCGGCGCCTGGCTCGCCGCCCTCGCCGCCGACGCCGCGGGCGACACCGCGCGCGTGGCCGAGCTGATCCAGCGCGCATGGGAGGGCTGCGGCGCCCCCGGCATGACACCCGATCCCGCCGATCTCGTCGTGCTGACCCGCCTCGCGCTGCGCGCCGGGCTGCCCGGTCTCGCCGCCGAGGCCGCCGCCCGGGCCGCGGACCTCGACGCCGAGATCCCCTTCCTGCGCGGTGTCGCCGATCACGCGCGGGGCCTCCTCACCGACGATCCCGACCTGCTCCGGCGCGCCGCCGCGCTGCTCGGCGACGCCGAACGCCCCCTCGTCCGGGCCTCGGCCGCCGAAGACGCGGGCCGCGTCCTCGGCGCGCAGGGCGACCCCGGCGCGCGGGAGCTGCTGGACACCGCGCTCGACCTCTACGAGGAGTGCGGGGCGGGCCGGGACGCCGCCCGCGTGCGCCGCCGCCTGCGCGCGCTGGGCGTCCGCCGGGCCGCGCGGGACACCGCGGACGAGACCCGCTGGGGCCTCACCCCCGCCGAACTCAAGGTGGCTCTCCTCGTCGCGCAGGGGGCCACCAACCGGCAGGTGGCCGAGCGGCTCTTCCTCTCGCCGCACACCGTCGGCTCGCACCTCCGCCACATCTTCACCAAGTGGAACATCACCTCGCGCGTCGACCTGGCCCGCCACGTCCTGGGGCACGAGGCCGCGTGAAAGCTCATCCCTTCACGCGATGCCGGCTTCCGCTCCCGAGGCCACCATGGTTCCTGCGGGCGCGGTCCCCCCGCGGCACCGGGGAACCCCGCGCGAGGACCGCGCCCCGGTCGAGGAACGCGTGCCCCGAGGCAACGGCGCCCGGGGCGCGCGGACCGGGTCGGCGTCTCCCGACCGGCAGCGTGAGGGCGGCGACGAGCACCGCCACTTGAAGAGGCCCGCCTCCCACCGGACGTCCCGTGGAAGACGCCATGCGGGCCTGCGACGAGCAGAGAGCGCACGACGACGGACGCCCCGCTGGGTGACGCCCGTGGACATCATCGCGTGAGGATCCCTTCCCGGTAGACGAGCACGCGCCCCACCCCGAAGCCGCGCACGCCGGGCACCGCGCGGAGCCGCCGCAGGCCGCCTGCCGGGCCGGCGAACGCGCATGGGACGGTCGCGGCCAGTCGAGCACCGCCCGCGACATGCGCCGATCCCCGACACCCGCACCCTCAAGGCGACCTCCCGTCCCGCCGCCGACCTGAGCGGGGCCGCGCCGCCTTCTGCCCCGTGGCGGCGGCCCGCACCTTCTCCGAACCGCTCCATCGTCGGCATGACGCCCGCGCGGACACGCGCCAGGCTCCTGGGCGGCCTTCCGCTCCAGCAGGCGGAGATCCTCAATGGGCTGCTCCCGCCCGCTCGATCGTCGACGACCTCTGATCCGCTCTGCCGCCCCGTCTTCTCACATGCTGATCTTCCGACGCGCTGAGCTGCGGGACCGCCTTCGGGCGGTTCGCGGCGGTGCCGGGTGGTTCGCGGCGGAACGCATGAACTTTGAGCGCAGGGTCGCTGAGCTGGGGGTTCGGATGAGATATTGCATTGGATGAAAGCGGTCACGGTGTGATCGACGACGGGTGAAGTGGCGGGGGATCTGCGATGTCCGGTGCGGGGCGGTCGGGGGAGCTGCTGGGGCGGGCGGTCGAATGCGAGGCGCTGGACGTCCTGCTGGCGGACGTCCGCGGCGGTGAGAGCCGGGTCCTGGTGCTGCGCGGCGAGGCAGGCGTCGGCAAGTCGGCGCTGCTCGACCATCTCGTCGCCCGGGCGGAGGGCTGCCGGGTCGTCACGGCCACCGGCGTCCAGTCCGAGATGGAGCTGGCCTTCTCCGCCGTCCACCAGCTCTGCGTGTCGATGCTCGGCCTCCTCGACACCCTGCCGGAGCCGCAGCACGACGCGCTCGGCACCGCGTTCGGGATGCGTTCCGGGCCCGCGCCCGATCCGTTCCTCATCAGCCTCGCCGTGCTCAACCTGCTGGCCGCCGCGGCCGAGGAGCGCCCCCTCGTCTGCGTGATCGACGACGCCCAGTGGCTCGACCGGGCCTCGGCGCAGGTCCTGATGTTCGTCGCCCGCCGCCTCATGGCCGAGAGCGTCGCCTGCGTCTTCGCCGTCCGCGAGTCCGGCGACGACCACGCGCTGCCCGGCCTGCCCGTGCTGGAGGTCGGCGGGCTCAAGGACGCCGAGGCCCGCGCGCTCGTGCGCCGGGTGGTCCCCGGACCGCTGGACGAGGAGGTCCGCGACAGGATCGTCTTCGAGTCGCGCGGCAACCCCCTCGCCCTGCTGGAGCTGCCGAAAGCCGCGCCCGCGGGCGGGTTCGTGGCCGCCTCGACCGGCCGGTCCCTGTCCGGCCGCCTGGAGGACGGGTTCCAGCGGCGGCTGATGGACCTGCCCGCCGACACCCGCAAGACGCTGCTGCTGGCCGCCGCCGAGCCGCTCGGCGACCCGATCCTGCTGTGGCGCGCCGCGGCGGTGCTCGGCGTCGACACCGCGGCCGTCGACGCGGCCGACGAGCTCATCGACTTCGGCGACCGGGTGCGGTTCCGCCACCCCCTCGTCCGCTCCGCGGTCTACAACGCGGCGGCTCCGATGGAGCGCCGGGAGGCGCACCGGGCGCTGGCGGAGGCGACCGACGCCGGGACCGACCCCGACCGGCGGGCCTGGCACCGGGCGCAGAGCGCCGCGCACCCCGACGAGGACATCGCCGCGGAGCTGGAGCGCTCGGCCGGGCGCGCCATGTCCCGTGGCGGGCTGGTCGCCGCCGCGGCGTTCCGCGAGCGGGCGGTGGGGCTCACCCCCGATCCGGGCGACCGCGCCGACCGCGCGCTGGACGCGGCCCGGGCCAAGCTCATGGCCGGCGCCCCGGAGCCCGCACTGGCCCTGCTGGCGGCGGCCGAGGCAGGCCCTCCGGACCCGCTGCGCCGCGCCAAGGTCGACATCCTGCGCGCCGAGATCGCCATGACGTCCAACCGGGGCAGCTCGGCCTCGGCGATCCTGCTGAAGGCCGCCGAGCAACTGGAGGCGCTCGACGTCGAGCCGGCCCGCGACGCCTACCTCCAGGCGCTGCTCGCGGCGATCGGCGTCCTGCCCGCGTGGCCGGACATCGCCGCCGTCGCCGAGGCAGCTCACGCCGCGCCCCCCGCGCGCGGGGAACCCCGCGCGACGGACCTGATCCTCGACGGGCTCTCCCTGGTGTACGCCAAGGGCGTGGAGGCCGCCGGACCCGCGCTGCGCAGCGGCATGGCGGTCCTCATGGGCGACGGCACCGGCACCGGTGAGCGGCTCAGGTGGGCCTGGCCGATCAACTTCTTCGCCATGGCGCTGTGGGACTCCGAGCGGTGCCACGACCTGCCGGAGTACTACCTGCGGCTGGTCCGCGGCGCGGGCGCGTTCGCGCTGCTGCCGCTCATCCTCAGCATCACCACGATGCAGCGCCTGTTCGAGGGCGACCTCGCCGACGCCGAGGCGCTGAACGAGGAGGCGAAGGCGCTCGCGATCGCCGCCGACGTGTGGACCACCTCGGGCGCCATGGTGCAGACCGGAGGGGACCTCGGCCTCGCCGCGTGGCGGGGCGACGAGATCGAGACCGAGCGCATCGCGGAGGCCATCGCCAAGGAGAGCGCGGTCCGCGGCGGGGGCCGGACGCTGGACATCTGCCGCTGGGTGCGCTCCGTCCTCTACAACGGCCTCGGCCGGTACGACGAGGCGCTGGAGTCCGTGCTCCCCACCCTGCACGAACGGGCGCCCGGCGGCAGCGGGGTCCTCTGGGCGCCGCTGGAGGTCATCGAGGCCGCCGTGCGCACCGGCCGCACCGAACTGGCGGCCGAGGTGCTGGAGCGGTTCGCCGGCGCCGCGCGGGCGGGCGACGCGGACTGGGGACTCGGCCTTGAGGCGCGCTGCCGGGCGCTGCTTGCCGAGGGCGACGAGGCCGACCGGCTCTACCGCGAGGCGGTCGAGCGGCTGGGCCGTACCGGGATGCGGCCCGACCTCGCCCGCGCGCACCTGCTGTACGGCGAGTGGCTGCGCCGCGAGCGCCGCCGGATCGAGGCGCGCGACCAGCTCCGCACCGCCTTCGAGATGTTCACCGAGATCGGCATGCGGGCCTTCGCGGCGCGGACCGAGCGCGAGCTGCTCGCCACCGGCGAGACGGCCCGCAAGCGCGACGCCGAGACGACCGCCGAGCTCACCCCGCAGGAGTCCCAGATCGCGCGCCTCGCCCGCACCGGCCTGACCAACAAGGAGATCGCCGCGCGCCTGTACGTCAGCCCGCGCACGGTCGAGTACCACCTGCGCAAGGTGTTCGCGAAGCTCGGTGTCACCTCCCGCCACCAGCTCGCCGACGTGCCCTGACGGGTCCGCGGGCACCGGCCGACAGGGGACAGGGCCCTTCCCGCACGCTGTGACGCGCGGCACAATGAGCGGCCCCCGGCCCTGCGACGGTAGAGGTGACATGGCACTGCGGGCTCTGTTCGCGACGGGTGTGATGGTCCTGTCGGCCCTGTGGACGTCCGCGCCCGCGGACGCGGCTGTGTCCGCGCCTGCGGAGGCCGACGGCGGCTGGACGCTGCCGAGGCTGACCGTCGAGAACCGTGTCATCAAGGACGTGACGGGACGGACCGTGCTGCTGCGCGGCGTCAACGTCAACCAGTTGAACGACTACGCGGCCAACGGCCAGGACCTGCCCACGGTCGCGCCGCTCGACCGGACGGACTTCGCGGGCATCGCCGCGCTGGGCTTCGACGTGGTGCGGCTGAACCTCGCCTGGTCGGCGCTGGAGCCTACCCCGGGCGCGTTCGACCAGGCCTATGTGGCCCGGATCAGGCAGGCCGTCGCCGACGCCGCCGACCACGGCCTCTACACCGTGCTCGACATGCATCAGGACGCCTGGGGCAAGACGGTCGGGACGCCGCAGGGCGAGACGTGCCCGTCCGGGACCACCCGGGGCATCGGCTGGGACGGGGCCCCGCAGTGGGCGACCCGCACCGACGGCTGGTCGACGTGCACGGTGCTCGTCCGGGAGGTGTCACCGGCCGTCGCCAGGGCGTTCCAGCACTTCTGGAACGACACCGACGGCGTCCAGACCCATCTCGTGCGCACCTGGGGCAGGCTGGCCGCCGAGTTCCGCGACGACCCGGCCGTCGCGGGCTACGACCTCATGAACGAGCCGAACCCGGGCCTGCGCACCCCGGTCGCCGCGGCCCGCCAGATCGGCGCCTACTACCGGCGCACCATCGACGAGATCCGCGCCGCCGAAGCGGGCGGCTTCCCCCACCTGGTCATCTTCGAGCCGTCCGTCGTCTGGTCGGGCTTCGGCCTGGACGCGCTGCCTCCCCGCGCGTCCGTCGCCGACCCGCTAGCGGTGTTCTCCCCGCACCTGTACGCCGAGTCCATCACCGTCGCGCCGTCCTTCCCGTCGATCGAGACGGGCTTCGCCCTCGCCGACCTCTCGGCCGCGTTCCTCGGCGCGGCCCTCTGGACGGGCGAGTGGGGCTGGTTCGGCGACCCGGCGACGGAGGCCCCGAAGGTCGAGCGCTTCATGACCGCCCTGGACTCCCGCCACATCGGGGGCGCCTGGTGGTCGTGGAAGCAGGCCTGCGGCGATCCCCACGCCGTCCGCGACGGCAACACCCACCGCCCACAGAACAACCTCTTCCGCATCGACTGCCCCTCCGGCGCCCCCCTGGGCGTCGCCCCCGACCGCGCCGCCTCCCTGGCGCGCGCCTACGCCCGCGCCCTCCCCGGCACCGCCCTGAAGACCACCCCCACCGAGCTCTCCGGCCTCCACAAGACCGGCTCCTGCCTCCTGGAGGCCTGGTACCCGGCCCGTCCCGAGATCACCGCCGCCGAGAACATCACCGACCTCCACCTCACCGAGATCGAAGGCGGCTACCGTCTCACCGCCTGCGCCACCGAGAGATACACGCTGAAGATCGCTTGAGTTCCCGGAGGCGTGCGGCCGGGGCACGGGCGGCCGCACGCCTCCGGAGTCCGGAAGCGCTACTCGACGAGGTGGTCGGCGCTGGGGTCGACGTCGCGCATGAGGGCGGCGATCTCGGCGGGGACCGGGGGGATCGCCTCGTGTTCGATCTTGCCGGGGCCCGCCCACACCAGGTTCACGCGCAGTGACGGGTCGAGTGCCGGATGATCGGCGCGGTTGTGGCAGCCGCGGGTCTCGCGGCGCTCCAGGGCGGCCTCCAAGGTGGCGCGGGCGGCCAAGGCGGTGCCCTTGAGGTCGAAGGCGTGCGCGAGGTCCTGGTAGCCGGCGATGTCGGGGTGGACGCCGAGGGAGCCGAACCGGTCCTCGACGGCGTCGAGTTCGGCGAGGCCCTTCAGCAGGCCGGTCTCGTCGCGGACGACGCCCGCGTGCTCGGTCATGATGTCGCGGATCCCGCGCTGGAGGACCCGGACGTTCTCCCGCCCGTCGCTGGCCAGGAGCTCGTCGACCTCGCGCCGCGCCTCCTCGACCGCCCACGCCGACCGCTGCTGCGCCGGCAGGGAGGCCGAGTACTCGGCCGCCGCCTGACCCGTGATCCGCCCGTACACGAGCAGTTCGATGAGGGAGTTGCCGCCCAGCCGGTTCGCGCCGTGCAGGCCGCTGGCCGCCTCACCGATCGCGTAGAGGCCCTCGACACCCGTGCCGTGGTCCTCCGGACGGACCCAGACGCCGCCCATCGAGTAGTGCGCGGTCGGCGCGATCTCGATCGGCTTCTCGGTGATGTCGAGCATCTGCAGCTCCAGCAGCGTCTGGTGGACGCGCGGCAGCCGCTCCATGATCGTCTCGCGGGGCAGGTGGGACACGTCGAGCCAGACCCCGCCCTTCGCCGTCCCGCGCCCCTCCCGGATCTCGGTGAAGGCGGCCAGCGCCACCCGGTCCCGCGTGGACAGCTCCATGCGCTCGGGGTCGTACCGCCGCATGAACCGCTCGCCCCGGGCGTTGAGCAGGTGCCCGCCCTCGCCGCGCGCGGCCTCCGAGACGAGCGTGCCCGCCGCCTCCTCCGGCTCGATCAGCCCGGACGGGTGGAACTGGACGAGTTCGGCGTCGCGGACGCGGGCCCCGGCGAGGACGGCGAGCCGGAACGTGTCGCCGGTGTTCTCGTCCCGCCGTGAGGAGGTCCGCCGCCAGATCCGGGTGTGCCCGCCGGTCGCGAGGATCACCGCGTCGGCGTGGATGACGTAGCGGGTGCCGTCGTTCAGGTCGAAGCCGTACGCGCCGAACACGACGTCGTCGCGCACGAGCAGCCGGGTGATGTAGACGGTGTCGAGGATCGGGACGGCGAGTTCGGTGGCCCGGTGGATCAGGGTCCGCTGGATCTCCAGACCGGTGTAGTCGCCGCTGAACGCGGTGCGCCGCCAGGTGTGCGCGCCGAAGAACCGCTGCGAGAGCCGTCCGTCGGCCTCGCGCGCGAACGGCATCCCGTATCGGACGAGGTCGTCGATGCCGCGCGCGGCGTTCTCGGTGACGATCCGCACGACGTCGGGATGGGCCAGCAGGTAGCTCTCCTTGATCGTGTCGGCCGCGTGCTGAAGCCAGCTGTCCTCAGGGTCCATCGTGCCGAGCGCCGCGTTGATGCCGCCCGCGGCGAGCGTCGTGTGCGCGTCGGTTCTGGGCCGTTTGCCGACGGCGAGCACGCCGATGCCGCGCTCGGCCAGCTCGATCGACGCGCGCAGGCCCGCGCCGCCGGTGCCGATCACCAGGACGGGGGTGGACAGCCGCCGCTCGGAAACGTTCATGGTCTCTCTCCTTCGGTCAGGGGGTTTCAGCGCGGAAGCCGGAGCCAGCTCTCGAACCGGGTCGGGGCGATGCGGGCGCGTGCGGCGTCGGGGATGAGGCCCCGGCCGCGCGCCGCCGCGCCCAGGTAGGTGGCGTACGGGTCGGTGACGACGAGCCGGGGATCGTCGCGCGCGTTCAGCGCCCGGGCGACGAGCTGGTCGAGCCGGAACCGCTCGGGCCCGGCCACCTCGACGGGCTCGTCCAGCGGGTCGCCTTCGACGGTCCGGCACAGCTCCGCCGCGACGTCGTCGGCCGCCACCGGCTGGCACGGCACGGGCGCGACCCGCACGGTGCGGCCCTCGGTGGCGGCGTCGGCGACGTCCGGCGCGGACTCGAAGAACTGGGTGGCCCGCACGATCGAGTGCGGCACGGCACTGCGGCGGACGAGGTCCTCCTGCGCCACCTTGGCCCGGAACCAGCCGCCGCCGGGCAGCCGCCCGACGCCGACCATCGACAGGGCGACGTGGTGGCCCACCCCCGCGGCCTCCTCCGCCGCGAGGACGTTCCGCGTGGAGGCGCTGAGGAGGTCCAGCACCTCGTCGTCCTCGGTGCAGGGGAAGCCGATGACGTCGACGACGACGCGCGCCCCCGCGAGCGCGTCGGGCAGCCCCTTCCCGGTGATCGGGTCCACGCCGGGCCCGGGGGAGACGGTCACCGTCTCGTGCCCGTGCGCGCGCAGCCGGTCCACCACCTTGGCGCCGATGATCCCGGTGCCCCCGATGACCGCGACCCTCATGCGTCCCGCCCTTCGCCGCGCGCGGACGGAGGCGCCGACGCGGCCGACCAGGCCAGCTCGGCCAGCTCGGACTCCTCGACCAGCGTGAGCATCGGCCGGCCCGGCGCGCACAGCATGGTGACCAGGAAGCGCAGCGGGACGTCCTCGCGGTTGTTGCCGTCCTGGAAGTGGATGACGGGGCCGCCGGGCTCCCAGAACGCCTCCCCCGCCTTGACGACGCGGACCGGCTCCCCTTGCAGTTCGAGCCGCATCTCGCCTTCCAGCACGTACCCGAAGGCAGGTCCCGGGTGGCGGTGCGGGGGCGTCCCGGGGTCGCCGGGCGGGTACTCGATGAGCACCGTCATCACGTCGGGCGCGTCGGGGACTGCGGGGGGTCGTGCCTCCTGGAGCACGGTCAGCGCCGTCTTCCAGGCTTCCGACCGCGGTCGGGCGTTCGGTTCGGTCATGGTGGGTTCCCTTCGGAGAGATGCGGCGGGATGCGGCGGATCAGGACGTGGTGCGCTCTGGGGTGCGTTCGGCCTCGGAGACGAACGCGGCGCGCGGATGCTGGACCGAGGCAAGCGAGACGATGTCGCGGCCGAACAAGGCGGCCGTCAGCCAGACGACGGCGACGCGGACCTTGCGCTCCCAGGTAGGGATCGCCAGGACGTGGTAGCCGCGGTGCATGAGCCAGGCGAGCAGGCCCCGGATCAGGAGACGCCGGTACTGGAAGACGCCCCGGCCGAGGCCCAGCGTCGCGATCGCGCCGAGGCTGCGGTGCAGGTAGGGCCGGGTCTGGAGGCCGCGCAGGTGGGCGACGAGGTTGTCGGCGAGCAGCCTGCCCTGCCGGACCGCGTGCTGGGCGTTGGGCACGGTGCTCGCCCCCGGGCGGGCGAGGTCGGGGATCGCGGCGTCGTCCCCGGCGGCCCAGGCGTCGGGCACGGGCGCGAGGCCGGTGCCCACGCGCAGGTCGGCCCGCACGGTGAGCAGCCCGCGCGAGTCGATCGGCAGATCGGTGTGCCGGTGCACGAGCGGGGTCGCGGCGTTGCCCGCCGTCCAGACGATCAGCTCGGAGTCGAACTGCTCGCCCGTCGAAAGGACCACATGGCCGTCCTCCGCCGAGACGACCCGGGTGCCGAGGTGGACACACCCGCCCCGCCGCTCCAGCTCGCGCACCACCCATGCGCCGGGCCCGTCGGTCACCTCGGGCAGGATCCGGTCGCTCGCCTCGATGAGCCGGAAGCTCGGCTCGGTCGCGTCGAGTTCGGGGTAGCGCCGGACCAGTGACGCCGCCAGCGACAGCAGCTCGCCGAAGCCCTCGACGCCGGTGAAGCCGCCGCCCACGAACGTCACGGTGAGCAGCCGCTCCCGCAGGGGCGAGCCCTGCGGGAGCCGCGCGGCCTCGTCGAACGCGGTGAGCAGCCGGTCCCGGATCGCCACGGCCTCCTCGACGTGCTTGAGGCCGATCGCCTGCTCGGCGATCCCCGGCACGGGAAGGGTGCGCGTCACGGCGCCCGCGGTGACGACGACGACGTCATAGGACAGGTCGAACTCGGGGCCCAGCGCGGGACGCACGGAGACCGCCTTGCGCGCGTGGTCGATCGCGGTGACGCTCCCGGCGACCAGCGCGGTGCGGCGCAGATGGGCGCGGTGCGAGACCGCGGCGTGCCGGGCCTCGACCGAACCGGCGATCACCTCGGGCAGGAACGGCTGGTACGTCATGTAGGGCCGGGAGTCGACGAGGACGATCCGGGCCTCGTCCGGGCGCAGGCGCCGCTCCAGCCTGCGGGCCGCGGTGAACCCCGCGTAGCCGCCCCCCACCACCACGATCGTCTGCATTCCGCCCCCACATCCCGGTTCGTCTCGGAGTCACCCACTCAGACCGGTGGACCGGGCGGTTTGTGACCGATCAGCCTGAACGGGGCGGTTCGGTGTGTGGCGGCGATCACGGGACATGTCGTCCCTGGTAGAGGGTGTGCGCGCGAGGTGACATGTACTCATGACAGAGACAAAGACCGCAGACACGAAGATCGCAGACACGAAGACCAAGGGGTTCCCCGCCCCGTCCCACTGGATCGACGGCAAGGCGGTCCCCGCCTCCGGCGCGCTGATCGACGTCACCGACCCGGCCACCGGTGAGGTCGTCGCGCAGATTCCCGAGGGCACCGCCGCGGACGTCGACGCCGCCGTCGAGGCCGCGCGCGCCGCGTTCCCCGCCTGGTCGGCCACCGCCCCCGAGGAGCGCGCCGCGGTCCTCCAGCGGGTCGCCGACGGGATGAAGGCGCACGCCGAGGAGATCGCCACCACCATCAGCGCCGAGATGGGCGCGCCCATCTCTCTCGCCCGCAACGCCCAGGCGGCGCTGCCCGTCCTCGCCACCGAGGCGAGCATCACCGCGGCCGCCGACTTCCCGTGGACCGAGCAGCGAGCCAACTCGCTGATCGTGCGCGAGGCCATCGGGGTCGTCGGCGCGATCACCCCGTGGAACTTCCCGCTCCAGCAGCTCGTGACGAAGGTCGTGCCGGCCCTGCTCGCCGGGAACACCGTGGTGCTGAAGCCGTCGGAGGTCGCGCCGCTGAGCGCCCGGGTCTTCGCCGAGATCACCACCGAGGCGGGGCTGCCGGACGGCGTCCTCAACCTCGTCAACGGGACGGGCCCGGTCGTCGGCGAGGCGATCTCGGCGCACCCGAAGATCGACATGATCTCCTTCACCGGCTCCACCGCGGCCGGCAAGCGGATCACGGCAGCGGCGGCCGGGAACGTCAAGCGCGTCGCGCTGGAGCTCGGCGGCAAGGCGGCCCACATCATCCTGCCGGACGCCGACCTCGCAGAGGCCGCCGTGCGGGGCCTGTCCTACGCCTGGATCAACGGCGGCCAGGCCTGCGGCGCGTGGTCGCGGATGCTCGTCCCGGCCGACCTGCACGACGAGGCGGTGGAGATCCTCCGCGAGGCCGCCAAGGGCTACACGGTCGGCGCCCCGACCGACCCGGCGACGGTCATCGGCCCCCTGGCGTCGGAGACCCAGCGCGAGCGCGTCGAGGGCTACATCGCGAAGGGCATCGCGGACGGCGCGACCCTCGTCGTCGGCGGAACCGGCAGGCCCGACGGGCTGGACACCGGCGCCTACGTCAAGCCGACGATCTTCGCGAACGTCGACCCGTACTCGGTGATCGCCCAGGAGGAGATCTTCGGCCCGGTCCTCATGCTCATCCCCTACACCGACGAGGACGAGGCGGTCGAGATCGCCAACAGCACGATCTACGGGCTGAACGCGGCGGTCACCGGGGGAGAGGAGCAGGCCATGGCCGTCGCCAGGCGGCTGCGGGTCGGCCAGGTCGACGTCAACGACGGCGCGATCAACTTCCTCGCCCCGTTCGGCGGCTACAAGCAGTCCGGCAACGGCAGGGAACTGGGCCACGAGGGACTCTCGGAGTTCCTGGAGACCAAGGCCATCAGCCGCTGACCCCCGCGCGCCCGCCGATTCGGAGAACGACCGGCGGGCGCGGAACAGACGCCGTATCGTCGGTGTTGTCCGTGATCCGGACGGCACTTCGGAGGGATACGGCATGGACCGCGGCGAACTCGCCGGCTTCCTGCGCAGTAGGCGCGAGGCCCTGCAGCCCGAGGACGTAGGGCTGCCGCGCCGCAGGCAGCGCCGGGCGAGCGGGCTGCGCCGCGAAGAGGTCGCCGAACTCGCCGCCATCTCCACCGACTACTACAGCCGGATCGAGCAGCAGCGCGGGCCCCGTCCGTCGGAGGGGGTGCTGGCGTCGATCGCCCGAGCGCTGCGGCTCACCCCGCAGGAGCAGGACCACATGTTCCGGCTCGCCGGGCATGCCGTGCCGGTGCGCGGCGCGGCCGAGCCCGTCGACGCGGGCATCCTCTCCATCTTCGAGAAACTGGAGGGCTCGCCCGCGCAGATCACCGACCAGCGCGGCGAGGTCCTCGCGCAGAACCGGCTGTCCCGGCTGCTGCTGGGCGACCAGACCCGGTACACCGGCCTCGCCCGCTCGTTCGCCTACCGCTGGTTCACCGACCCCGCCGAACGCCTCCTCACCCCGGCCGCCGAGCGCGACGGACACAGTCGCACCCTCGTCGCCCACCTCCTGGACGCCAGGACCCGCGACCCCAAGGACACCCGGACGGCGGCCCTCGTCGACGCGCTGCTCGCGGCGAGCCCGGAGTTCGCCGCCCTCTGGGAGGACCGGCCCGTCGTCGGGCCGTACTGCCCGGCCAAGCGGATCGACCACCCGGTCGTCGGGCCCATGGAGCTGTACGGCCAGAGCCTCCTCGACCCGGCGCACGCCCACCTCCTCACCGTCTTCACCCCGGCCTCGCCCGACACCGAAAGCCGCCTGGCCCTCCTGTCCGTCCTCTCCGACGACGAGGCCCCCGAGCCGTCCCGCCTGACGAACCACTGACGCACGATCCGCGCAGGAGGACGCATGACGTCGCCCGCATCCGGTTCCCACTCCCAGATCGCCGACGCACTCAACCTCCGCATCGCCGACGGCGTCTACGCCCCCGGCGCGAAGCTCCCCTCCGAGTCCGCGCTCCGCGCGGAGTTCGGCGTCACCCGGGGCACCGTCCGGCGCGCGCTCTCCCTGCTGGAGCGGGCGGGGCTCGTCGTGGTGACGCCCGGGACCGGCCGGACCGTCCGGCACCCGGACGACCCCGCCGCGCCACCTGCCCCGGCCTACCGCCGCATAGCCGACGCGCTGCACCGTCAGATCCTCGACGGGACGCTGCCACCAGGGGCGCTGCTGCCCAGCGAATCCGCCCTGATGGCCGCGCACCGCGTCTCGCGCAGCACGGCCCGGCAGGCCCTCGCGACGCTGGAGGGCACCGGCCTCATCCGCACTCACCCAGGGAAGGGACGCTACGTCCGGCACTCCTGATGCTCGTCAAGATTACCTAAACATACGTATCGTTCCCTCAAATAGGTGCGTTAAGGTGTGTTTATGGAAGATGAGTGCTATCGATCGACGCGTATCTACAAGACGGAGGCTGGCGGCGAGGCCGTCCGCGGGCGCTACCTCGCGGATCTGCGCGCCTGGCCCGTCCCGTGCGAGCACCTGCGGGTGCCGACCCGCGCGGGTGAGACCTTCGTGGTGGCCTCAGGCCCCGCGGACGCCCCAGCCCTCCTGCTCCTGCACGGCTCCGGCACGAACACCGCGATGTGGAGCGGCGACGTCGCCGCCTTCGCCGACCACTTCCGCGTCCACGCGATAGACATGATCGGCGAACCCGGCCTGAGCGCCCCGGCCCGCCCGCCTCTGGACTCCGACGCCTACGCCCGCTGGCTCGACGACGTCCTCGACGGCCTCGGAGTCGCCCAGGCGTCCCTCGTCGGCGCCTCCCTGGGCGGCTGGCTGGCCCTCGACTACGCGCTCCGCCGTCCCGGCCGCGTCACCCGCCTGGCCCTCCTGTGCCCCGGCGGCATCGGCCGCCAGAAGTGGGGATGGATCCTCAAGGCCCTCATGCTGAAGCCCTTCGGCGCGTGGGGTCAGCGCAAGACCGTCGAGGTCGTCGCGGGCCTCGACATGGCCGGCGCGGAGGACTTCCTCGAAGGCATGGCCCTCACCTTCACCCACTTCCTTCCCCGCAAAGGCCCCCTCCCGACCTTCCCCGACGAATCCCTCCGCTCCCTGAAGGCCCCCCTCCTCGTCATCGCGGGCGAGCGGGACGCCATGCTCGACTCCCGGGAGACCGCCCGCCGCCTGGCCGACACCCTCCCCGACGCCGACGTCCGCCTCCTCCCCGGCGTCGCCCACTCCATCGTCGGCCGGTCCGAGGAGATCCTCGCGCACCTGCTCCCGACGGCCGCCGATCCCCGCTGACTCCGTCCCCGAAGGCCGGGCATGGACGGCTGACGGCTGAGGCCGGGACACTGGGCGGATGCGGATCGACGGGTGGCACTTCTGGTCGGGCACGATCACCGGGGTGGTGCTGCTGACGGCGGCCGGGCTGCCGGTCGCGGTGCTCGCGGTCTGGGGCCTGGCCCGCCGCCGGCGCGCCGCGGGCGTCCCGGCGGTGTGGCGGCGGTCGCTCGCGGAGGTCGGCGTCGTCTACGGAACCGTGCCGTGGGTGTGGATGATCCTGTTGCCGGGCGGCGGCGACGTCCCGCGCCAGGTGAGCCCGGTCCCGCTGCGCGATCTCCTCGACGTCCTCGCCGCCGCGCCCGCCACGGCGACGGTCCAGATCGTCGGCAACCTGCTGGTCTTCGCCGCCCTGGGCGCGCTGGCCCCGCTCCGGTTCCCCGCCCTGGCCTCCGTCCCGCGCGTCCTCGCCCTCGCCGCCGCGTCGTCACTGCTGGTCGAGACCGCCCAGTACGTCCTGGGGCTGGGCCGTGTCTCGTCGATCGACGACATCCTCCTCAACGCCTCCGGCGCCGCTTTCGCCGCCCTGGCCTCCCGCCCCTGGTGGCGCACCACGGCCGCGGGCGCGACGTCTGCCGCCACAACGGTCGCGGCCCGCTGACGCGGTCGCACCGCAGGTGGTCGGCGCCACGAGCGCGAGGCACTCGTGCGGGGCGGGGTTGGGGGAGAGCGCGTTCCGCACCTCGGCGATCGCCTGGGATCGCTGCTCGGCCTGGACGTGCCGGTCGATCCGGGCGTGTGCCTTCGGCGGCAGGCGGTTCCACGGGGACGGGTCCATGACGGTCAGCCGACCCGAAGAATCCGGGATTCTGCTGTGAGGGTCCGGTGCAGCCGGGGTCAGGCCGCCTTGGCGGAGACGGGGGGTTTGCCGGGGGCCGCGGGGCGCAGGGCGGTGACGGGGGCGGCTGGGGTGAGGAGGCATTCGAGGGGGGTGAGGTCGCCGGTTCGGGTGGCGGTGCGGAAGGCCGAGAGGAGGGGGCGGGGGTCGGGGGTCGCGCGAGGGGTGCGGGGCGGGGCCGTCAGGCGCTTGCGGGCGCGGCTGACGAGCTGGCGGGTGGCGGGTTCGGAGAGGTGGAGGATGGCGGCGATGTCGGCGTAGGGGTAGTCGAAGGCTTCGCGCAGGAGGTAGGCGGCGCGTTCGTTGGGGGACAGGCGCTCCAGGATGAGGAGGACGGCGGTCTCCAGGGCCTCGGCGCGCTCGGCGCCCAGGTGGGGGTCGGCCGAGGTGTCGACGGGCTCCGGCAGCCAGGGGCCGATGTAGGTCTCGCGGCGGAGCCGGGCCGACTGGGCGGTGTTGATGGCCAGCCGGGTCGTGGCCGTCGCGAGGAAGGCCGCCGGGTTGGCGACGGCGGCCCGGTCGCAGGTCTGCCAGCGCAGCCAGGCGTCCTGCACGATGTCCTCGGCCTCGTGGACGCTGCCCAGCATCCGGTAGGCGATGCCGAAGAGGCGCGGACGGAGGTCGTCGAAGATCCGCACGGCGTCGTGGAGATCGTCGGGTCCGGCGGCTTCCTTACGCGGTTCGGCGTTCGCCACGGTCACTGCCCTTTCTGGAGGTCTCTCGCTGAGGTGGCGGCCGTCCCGGCCGCGGGGAGCCCGCTCGTCCCCGCCCCCGAGCCGGGGACGAGCGGGCGCGTCATCGGGCACGGATCAGCGCGCGGCCTTCTCGATGACGTCGGCGACGGCGCCCGGACGGGTCAGAAACGCCGAGTGCGAGGCGTCGAGCTCGACCGGGCGGGCTCCGGCGCGGGCGGCCATGAAGCGCTGGGCCGCCGCCGGGATCGCCTGGTCGGTCTTGGAGACGACGACCCAGGACGGCACCCGCCGCCAGGCGGGATCGGCGGTGGCGGGCTCGGTCAGCGCGCCGTAGGCGATGGGGCGCTGGGTGGCGGCGAGGACCCGGAGGGTCGAGCCGGAGACGCCGGGCCCGAAGACCGAGCCGAAGGAGTCGGTGCGGAGGTAGACGTCGTCGCCGCCCGTGGGCAGCGGGACGGTCCGGATGGCCTCGGGGGTGATCTTGCTGCCGGGGAAGAGCCCGGCGATGCCGAAGGCGGTCTCGCCCTCTTCCGGGAGGAAGGCCGAGACGTAGACGAGCGACTTCACGTCGGGGTCGGGCGCGGTCTCGGTGATGACGGAGCCCGCGTAGGAGTGGCCGACGAGGACCACGGGGCCGTCGATCCCGTCGATGACGGAGTCGAGGTAGGCGGCGTCGGAGGCGAGCCCGCGCAGCGGGTTGGCGACGGCGAGGGCGGTGTAGCCGTCCTTCTGGAGGCGTTCGATGACGCCGCTCCAGCCGGAGGAGTCGGCGAAGGAGCCGTGCACGAGCAGGATGGTCGGCTTGGCGGCCTTGGGGCCGGCGGTGGCGGGCGCGCCCGAGAACGTCAGGGACGTCGCGGTCAGCGCGAGGCCGGTGATGATCCCGGCGAAGCGCCGCGCGGAGTGGCGGGAGGAGCTCATGAGGTTTCCTTTTCTCGTGTGGGTGCGGTCAGCGCAGGAAGTCGAGGAGGGTGGCGTTGACCTCCTCGGCGTGGGTCCAGCAGATGGCGTGCGGCCCGCCTTCGACGACCTCGTAGCGCAGGTCGCGGAGGTGGCCCTTGAGCCGGTCGCCGGTGACCGCGATCGGCAGGATGCGGTCCTCGTCGCCTTGGACGACCAGGACGGGGATGTCGAACTTCGCGAGGTCGTCGCGGAAGTCGGCGGTCCAGGCGGCGACGCTGTCGTGGGTGGCGGTGGCGCCGGCCGTGGCGGCGATGGCGAAGAACGCCCGCAGCGCGTCGAAGCCGATGCGGGTGCCGCCGAGGACGTCGGCGTTGAAGGACTCTTCGAGGAAGCCCTTGAGGAACGCGAACCGGTCGGCCCGGATCTCCTTGCGCATGTCGGCGAAGATCGACCAGTCGATGCCTTCGGGGTTGTCGTCGTCCCAGCCGAGGCAGGGCGGCAGCGGCGCGATCATGACGGCCTTGGCGACCCGCTCCGAGCTGTAGAAGCCGATGTAGCGGGCGACTTCGCCGGTGCCCATGCAGTTCCCGACCAGGACGCTGCCGCGCAGATCGAGCGCCTCCATGAGGACGTTGAGGTCGGCGGCGAACGTGTCGTAGTCGTAGCCGGTGGAGGGCTGGTCGGACTTGCCGAATCCGCGCCGGTCATAGGTGATGACGCGGTGTCCTTCGGCCAGCAGCGCCGTCGTCTGCTTCTCCCAGGCGACCCCGCTCAGCGGGAATCCGTGGACGAGGACCACCGGGGTCCCCGATCCGTGGTCCTCATAGAAGAGGTGAATCGCCTTCCCGTTCTCTTCGCCGACTTTCACATGTGGCATTTCCGCCTCCTTGGGACCGGGTTCGCCACCCGGACCTCCCGGGCTTGTGATCTCACCTTCCCGTGCCTTCCGGAAAAGGGCATGACGTGAACGAATGAGATATCGCGGCGGGGTTCGAAGAGCCTGTGCGGCCTGCGGGAACGGCGGTCGGCGGGCATGCGAAAGGCCGGGACCATCCGACGGAATGGTCCCGGTCCTTATGCGTCAGGCGTCAGACTTCAGTGGTCAGTCGATGGTCTCGTCACGCTCCAGATAGGCGCGGGCGAGTTCGACCCGGGAATTCACGCCGATTTTGTGGAAGATGTGCATGACATGGGTGCCGACGGTCGCGGGGGACAGGAACAGCCGTTCGGCGGCCTGCCGGTTGGTGGCGCCTTCGGCGACGAGGGCGAGGACCCGCCGCTCGGCCGGGGTGAGCGCGGCCCAGCCCCGTTCCGCGCGGCGGCGTTTGCGCCGCCGGTGCCCCGCGGCGCTGAGCCGCCGCCGGACCCGCGCGGCCTCGGCTTCGGCGCCCGCCCCGGCGTAGCAGGCCTCGGCACGGGTGAGCTGCTGGACCGCCTCGGCCCGGTCGGATTCGAGGAGCAGCCCTCCGGCGTCCTCCAGGGCGGCGGCGAGGGAGGGCGGGCAACCGGTCGTGTCGAAGACGGCGACGGCCCGCAGCACGGCCGCGGCGTCCCCGTCGAGGAGCCCGCGCGCGTGCGCGGCGATCGCCGCGAAGAAGGGGACGCCGGGGTTGAGTCCGGCCCTGCGCTCGGCCTCGGCCGTGACGGCGGCGGCCCGATCGGTCCGGCCTCCGGCCAGCGCGGTCCGCACGAGAGCCGGGTCGTCCGCGGGGTACGCCGGGAAGCCCAGCGCGGTCGGGGGCCCTGCCGCAGCGTCGGCCTCGTCGAGGAGCGCGCAGGCCGCGTCGGCGTCGGAGAGGCACGCGGCGGCCCGCAGCGCCGCCCGGCGCAGGGGCCCCTCGTTCGCGCGCAGCGGGGCGACCGCGCGCTTCACCTCCGCGCGGTCGCCCATCAGCACCGCGACCCGCCCGAGCACGGCGAGGCTCTCCAAGACGACGGCTTCGCCAGCGCCTGACCCTTCGGCCTCCGCGAGCGCGGATTCGGCGGCCTCCCGCGCCTCAGTGGGCCGTCCTGCGGCGAGGAGCAGCCGCGCCCGCACGGCGAGCCACAGCCCGAGCCCGTGCGCGTGCCCCGGCCGCCGGCCGGCCGCGACGCCCTCCTCGGCTTCCCGCAGCCCGTCCTCGACCGCGCCCATGGCCCCGTTCAGCGCCGCGCTCCAGACCGGCGCGACGAACAGCGCGGTCCCGTCCGCAGCCCCGGCCGCCGCCTCGACGGCCTCCGCGGCGAGCCCTTCGGCGGTCCGGAAGTCCCCCTGCGACGCCCGGACGAGCGAGGCGGCGGTCCGCAGCAGCGCCGACTCCGCGCCGTCGTCCCGAGCCCGCACCACCCGCAGCCGCGGCGCGGGCGCGTCGGGCCGCCCGGATCCCGGCACGGTGGCGTCGTCAGCGGACGCGGCGAGGAGGCGTTCGGCGGCGGCGAGGTCGCCGGTCAGCACCGTCGCGAGGCAGTGGAGCGCGGCGAGCGGCGACCGCAGCTCCTGCGGCGCGCCGGCGAGCGCGGCGCCCGCCCGGCTGTGCCGCAGCGCCGCGCAGGGCGAGCCCCGCAGCGCCGCGCTCGCCGCGCCGAGCCGGACCCGCGCCTCGACCTCCGCAGGCAGCGCCCCGCCCAAAACCACCTCTTCCAAGCCGTTCCCGTCCAAACCGGTCTCTCCCAGCACGGAATCCGCCAGGGCGAGGCCCTCGCCGCCGCGTCCGGTCCGGGCGAGCAGGGGAAGGGCGTCCGCGACGGCCTCGGCGCGTTCCGCCGACCCCTCGCACGCGAGCGCCACGGCCTGCAAGGCGATCGGCACGGCGGCCTCGGGGTCCCCTTCGGCGAGTTCGCCGAGTGCTCGGCGGAGCAGCGCGGCGGCGTCGGCGTCGCCGGGCTCGGCGGTGCGGGCCATGGCCATGGCCACCTGCCCGAGGGACGCTCCCCGCGCGAGGCCGAGTTCGGCGGCCTGCTTGCGCAGCGCCCTGCGCAGCGAGACGGGCACGGTCTCCCGGACGGCCTCGCGGACCATGTCGTCGCGGAAGGAGAGCGGGTCCGTGGGCCGGACGACGTCGGCGTCGACCGCCTCCTGGAGCGCCGCGACCACCTCGGCGATGCCGCGCCCGCTGAGGTCGGCGAGCCGGTCGGCCTCCAGTTCGCGGCCGAGCACCGCGGCGAGCTGGAGCACCTCGCGGGCGAGCGGCGAGAGATGCCCGAGGAACCGCTGCGCGGAGCCGTAGGAATGGATGGGCGAGTGCCGTCCGCTGAGGTGCGCGACGGCGTCCGTCCGGGTGACGGCGCCTTCGCCGACGAGCCCCCGCACGGTCTCGGTGACCTGGAGCGGGCGGCCTCCGGCCTGCCGGAGCAGGGCGAGCAGGTCCGCGTCGGGTTCGGCGCCGAGCAGGTCGCGGGCGATCAGCGCGATCGCGTCGTCGGGCAGCGGCATGAGGCGCACCGTGCGGGCGCCTCCGCCGGTGAGCCGGGTGAGGGTGGCCCGCAGGTCGGGGTCCGCCGAGCCGGTCCGGACGGTGACGAGCCAGAGGATCGGCTGCGCGGACAGCCGTTCGGGAAGGGTGCGCAGCGCGAGGAGCGTGCCGGCGTCGCACCACTGGAGGTCGTCGACGACGATGAGCAGCGGCAGGTCCAGCGCCGCGCGCCCGATCTGGTCCTGCACCGCCCGGAACAGCCAGAATCGCTGGTCGGCCGCCTCGGACAGGGTGCGCAGGACGCCCGCGTCGACCACCGGCCGCCCGTCGGACACCAGCGCCTGGAGCAGCGCTCCGAACGGGACGATCTGGTGGTCGCGTTCGCCCGCCCCGCTGAGGACGCGCGCTCCGGAGGCCTCGGCGAGCGTCCGTGCCTCCCGGGCGAGGCGGCTCTTGCCGACGCCCGGCGCGCCCTCGACCACGACGACGCCTCCGTGCCCTTCGCACAGCCGCGAGATCAGCCCGTCGAGGTCGGCGACCTCGGCGTCGCGCCCTCGGAACGCAGGCTCCCACGGAGACCCTTCCTCCACCGACCGCATGCGGCCTTCCCTTCTTCCCTCCGCCGGGACGGCCCCGTGCCGCCCCGCCCTTTCGCCCCGCCGACGACTCGGCACGGAAGCGCTCACGAACGTCCGTCCGTGCCGCGGCCGACCGGTCCGTCGCCGAAGCAGAACCGGGACACGGCGGGCATGGTGAGCAGGACCATCAGGACCGCGACGGCCGCGAGTCCCGCGACGACGAACGCGAGCCCCGCGCCCGGCGCAGCCAGCGGCAGCAGCAGGACCGCCGCGACGCCGCCCAGCACGACGGCGGGGTGCAGGACCCGGTCGGCCAGGATCGGCAGGTGGGCCAGCCACAGCAGCGCGACGAACACGGCGGTCGGGACGGCCACGGCGTACCCGATCGCGAGGGGCGAGGCCGCGAGGTCGTGCCCGGTCTGCTCGACCGCGACCTCCAGGCCCGCGCCGAGCGCCGCGAGGGCCGCGAAGACCCCGTAGTGCCCGTAGCCCCACAGGTAGGAGCCCTGCCTGTGCGTGCTCAGCCCGTGTCCGGAAGGCAGCAGCGAGTACAGCCACCACAGCGCGAACAGCAGGATGAGCCCGGACACCCCCATGACCACGAGCGTCCCGCTGACGTGGGCGGCTTCGAGCGCCGACCGGACGCCGTTGGACGCGGCCAGCACGCTCTCCCCGAAGAGGATCATGGTGAACAGCCCGTAGCGCTCGGCGATGTGGTGCGGATGCCAGGTCGTCGCCTTCGTCCGCTCGGCCCACCAGGGCACGGCGAGTTCCAGGGCGGCGAGCAGCGCGAACGCCGGGAGCTGCGCCCCCGACGGCAGGAGGCCGGTCTCGGCCAGCAGGAGCCGCAGGAGCCAGCCGACCTCCAGCAGCCCGATGCCCGCGGCGTAGCGCAGCGCGGTGCGGCGGCTCGCCGGATGCTCGGCGGCGGCCCGCAGCCACTGCGCGAAGAGGGCGAGGCGCATGATGAGGTACCCGACCGTGATGAGCAGGTAGTCGCCGCGGTCGGACGCGGCGGGCACGCCCGCGGCGAGGACCAGCACGCCGCCCATCTGCACCATCGTCAGCAGCCGGTAGGCGGCGTCGTCGGTGTCGTACGACGAGGCGAACCAGGTGAAGTTCATCCACGCCCACCACACGGCGAAGAAAACCTGCAGGAACGGGACGATCCCGCTCAGGGCATGGCCTTCGGCCACTTGGTGGGCCAACTGGACGGTGACCGCCGCCACCGCGACCACGAACGTGAGGTCGAAGAGGAGTTCCAGCTGGCTTGAGGTGCGGTGCGGCTCGTCGATGGCGCGCGCGGTCATCCGCACCCGGATCCGGTACTCGGCGCCTGCCGGGGGCATGGTCGCTCCTTCTGTCCGCGGGGTCCCGGCGGACCCCGTATGCCGTGAAGACAAGGCGGCGCTCGCTCCTGTGACATCCGCCGCGGATCCGCATGGATTCGCAGGGATGCGCACGAACGGGACGCGGATTTTCGGCCGACCTGTCACAGCCGTGCGCAGTGCCCGGTCATAGCTGTCGACCGGGCGACGAAGAAGCCCCGGCGGACAGAAGGGCCTCACATGAGGATCGTGATCATCGGCGGCACCGGCCTGATCGGCTCGAAGCTGGTCAAGAAGCTCGGCGAACACGGACACGAGGCCGTCGCCGCGGCTCCGAACACCGGCGTGAACACGCTCACCGGTGAGGGCCTCGCCGAGGTCCTGAAGGGCACCGACACCGTCATCGACGTCTCCAACTCGCCGTCGTTCGAGGACGCGGCCGTGCTGGAGTTCTTCACCACCTCCACCCGCAACCTGCTGGCCGCGGAGAAGGAGGCGGGGGTCGGCCACCACGTCGCGCTCTCGGTCGTGGGCACCTCACGGCGTCCCGACATCGGCTACTTCGCGGCGAAGATCGCCCAGGAGAACCTGATCAAGGAGTCGGGGATCCCCTTCTCGATCGTGCACGCCACCCAGTTCTTCGAGTTCGGCCAGCGGATCGCCGACGGCGCCACGACGGGCAACGAAGTGCACATCGCCCCGGTGGCGTTCCAGCCCATCGCGGGCGACGAGGTGGCTCAGACCGTCGGCCGTACCGCGGTCGGCACTCCGCTGAACGGCGCGATCGAGATCGCCGGCCCGACGCGCTACCAGATGGACGAGTTCTTCCGTAAGGCGCTCGGCGCCTGGGGCGACCCGCGCGAGGTCGTCGCCGACCCGCACGCGCCCTACTTCGGCGCCGAGCTCACCGAGCTGGATCTCGTCCCCGGCGACGGCGCGATCCTCGGTCAGATCACCTACAAGGACTGGCTCAAGACCGCCTGACCCAGGGCACCCCGGTGCCCCTTTGAGCAGGGGACGCGGCGGAATGCCTGGCGCGCATCAACGCCGCCGCGTCCCCTACCCCTCCTGAGACCCACCTCTACCGCAACCCCGCGGCCCGCAGACGAAGCGGCGCCGGAGACCGGAGGAAGGCCCGCATGACCGCGATGGCGATGGAAGCCGAGTTCGACGACGTGGCGGGCTGGACCGCCGACGCGGTCGCGCAGCTGGGGGAGCACTACGCGATCCCGGCGGCCTGCCGCGGCAGCGCGAACCCCGCCGCGCTCGCCTGGCTCGCCGAGGCCTGCGAGCTGTCGCCCGGCACCGTGCTGCTCGACGTGGGCGCGGGCGCGGGCGGCCCCGCGGCCTGGGCCGCCCGCCGGTTCGGCGTCCGGCCGATCCTGGTGGAGCCGATGCCCGCCGCGTGCCGGGCCGCCTCCCGCCTGTTCGGGCTGCCCGTCATCAACGCCGACGGCCGCGACATGCCGCTGCCGCCGGAGTCGATCGACGCGGCCTGGTGCCTGGGCGTGCTGGACACCGTCCAGGACAAGACCGCGCTGCTCCGCGAGATCCACCGGGTGCTGAAGCCCGGCGCCTCGCTGGGGCTGCTGGTGGTGGTCGCCCGGGACCCGTGGATCTCCCCGGTGCCCGAAGGCAACCACTTCCCCACGCAAGCCGAACTCGCCGCGGTGCTCGGCCGGACGGGCTTCGAGCTCGTCGAGCAGACCGAGCGGCCGGGCGACGTGCCGCTGTCGTGGTCGCGGCGCGCCGAGCGGGTCGCCGCGGTGGTCGCGCTCCGGCACCGGGCCGAGCGCGCCTACGCGCTGGCGGCCGACCAGAGCGCGAGCTTCACCCGCCTGTTCGCGTCCGGACAGGCCTCTATGCAGCTGATCCACGCGGTCCGGCGCCGGGCGGCGCCCGACCCGACCCCCCGAGGAGGACAGATGAGCACGCAGCCCGGCGACGACGAGGTCGGGTTCGATCTCGAGATCGAGGTCGAGGTGGAACTGCGCGAGGCGCGGGCGAGCCACGCGCAGGAGGCCGTGACGCAGCCGCCCGAGCGGTGGCTGTTCGACCCGGCCGAGGAGCAGGCCTACGAGGTCGAGCTGCGCAGCCTCCTCGGCGCGGTCCGGGAGCTGAAGCACGCGCCCGAGCCGGCGGACCCCCCGGCGCACCCCGACCCTTCGACCGGTGAAACGAGACTCCCGTGAACGTCCCCGTACAGCAGCTCTCCGCGCCCGCGCAGGCCAGGCGCATCAACGGTCTCGACGACCTGCGCGAGCACCTCCAGTGGGCGATCGAGCTGGAACACGCGACGCTGCCGCCGTACCTGTGCGCGCTCTACTCGCTGGACCCCGAGCGCAACCCCGAGGCCGCCCAGCTCGTCGCGGGCGTCTTCGTCGAGGAGATGCTCCACCTGGCCCTCGCCGCGAACCTGCTGAACGCGGTCGGCGGCAGCCCGCTGCTGGACACGCCCCGGATGCTGCCGCGGCACCCCCGCCGGCTGCCGCACGGCGACCCGTCGCTGGAGCTGTCGCTGCTCCCGTTCGGCCCGGACGCGCTCGACATGTTCCTCCGCCTGGAGCAGCCCGCGCCCGTCGACTCCCCGGCCCAGCCCGAGGGCTACACGACGATCGGCCAGTTCTACGCCGCGATCGAGGACGGCCTGAAGGACCTGTGCGCCGGACTCGGCGAGGAGGCGGTCTTCGCCGGCGATCCGGAACGCCAGGTGCAGAACCGCCACTTCCGGCACACCGCGGGACGGATCGTCGCGGTCACGGATCTCGCGTCGGCGCTGACCGCCCTCGCCGAGATCGTCGAGCAGGGCGAGGGCCTGCTCCGCGACGAGGTCTGGGACGGCGACCGCGACGTCCACCACCCCGAGCGGGACGAGGTCGCGCACTACTACCGCTTCCACGAGCTCAAGGTCGGCCGCCGCTACCGGCGCGGCGACACCCCCGCGTCCGGCCCGACCGGCGATCCGATCCGGGTGGATCCCGCGGGCGTGCACCGGATGCGGCGCGACCCGCGCCTGGACGACCACGAGCCCGGCCACCCGATCCGGGACGCCCAGGAGGAGTTCAACCACGCGTACTCGGGCCTCCTGCACCTGCTGGAGCAGGCCTTCAACGGCAGCCCCAGGCTCCTGGCCGTCGCGACCGGCACCATGTACGGGCTCCAGGAGCAGGCCGAGGCGCTGATGCGGATGCCCGACGGCGACGGCCTGACGGCGGGCCCGACGTTCGACTACGTCCCGCCGGAGCAGCGCGGCTGGAGCCAGACCGACCACCGCAGGATCACGGTCCTGCCCGACGGGCCCTACCTCGTCTACGGCAAGGTCCCGCTCCGCCGCAAGACCAAGATCGTCAGTCCGGAGAACAAGGACGCCCTCACCTGGAGGACGGGCGAGGACCTGGAGACCGAGGAGACCTACGCGCTCTGCCGCTGCGGCCGCTCCTCGTCCAAGCCCTTCTGCGACGGCACCCACGCCGTCGTCGCCTTCGACGGCTCCGAGAACGCGATCACCACCCCGTACAAGGACCTGCAGCACGTCCACGACGGGATCGGCGTCTCCCTCCAGCGCGTCGGCGAACTCTGCATCCACGCGGCCTTCTGCATCGGGCACACCCGGCCGATCGCCAAGATGCTCGACGACACCGACGACCCGGACATGCGCGCGAACATCATGAGCCGCGTCGACCACTGCCCGTCCGGCTCCTACACCTTCGCCCTGGAACGCGGCGGCGAGACCGTCGAGGTCGACGCCCCAGAGGCCATCTCCGTCCTCGAAGAAGAGGACGGCCTGGGCAGCGCGCTCTGGGTCACCGGAGGCGTACAGGTGCGGCGGTCGGACGGACAGCCCCTGGAGACCCGCAACCGGATGACCCTGTGCCGGTGCGGCCACTCCTCCAACAAACCTCTCTGCGACGGAACCCACCGGATGATCGGCTTCCACGAGTAGCCGGTCGGCGTATCGGGCCGGGCCATCGGAGTCCCGGCCATGACGGAAGGAAACACCGCAATGGGCAAGCACATCTTGGAGCCGGCGGCGCAGGAGCTCGCCGACGCGACCTCCAAGCCCCCGTTCCTCTACGAGCTGGGCGCGGAGGGCGCCCGCAAGGTCCTGGACGACCTCCAGGCGAACGCCGGCGTCACCCTGCTCGACGTCGACGACAAGTGGCTCACCGTCCCGGCCGAGGTCGGCGAGGTGAAGGTCCGCATCGTCAAGCCGAAGGGGACGGCCGACGAGGTCCTGCCGGTCGTGCTGTACGTGCACGGCGGCGGCTGGGTCATCGGCAATGCCGGCACCCACGACCGGCTCGTCCGCGAGCTGGCCGTCGGCGCGCACACCGCCGTCGCGTTCGTGGAGTACGACCGCTCGCCCGAGGCCAAGTACCCGGTCGCGATCGAGCAGGCCTACGCCGCCGCGCGGTTCCTCACCGCCAACGGCGCCAAGGGCAACCTCGACGTCTCCCGGATGGCGATCGCGGGCGACTCCGTCGGCGGCGCCATGACCGCGGCCCTCACCCTGATGGCCAAGCGGCGCGGCGACGTGAAGTTCGTGCACCAGTCGATGTACTACCCCGTGACCGACGCGGGGCAGGACACCGACAGCTACCGCGAGTTCGCCGACGGCCCCTACCTGACCGCCAAGGCCATGGCCTGGTTCTGGGACGCCTACACCACCGACCCCGCCCAGCGGGCCGAGATCACCGCGTCCCCGCTGCGCGCCACCCTCGACGAGCTGGAGGGGCTGCCGCCGGCGTTCCTCATCGTCGACGAGAACGACGTGCTGCGCGACGAGGGCGAGGCCTACGCCCGCCGCCTCACCGAGGCCGGGGTCCCGACCACGAGCGTTCGCTACAACGGCACGCTGCACGACTTCATGATGCTCAACCCGCTCAGCGGCACCCAGGCCGTGCGCGGCGCGGTCGCCCAGGCGATCGACGTCCTGAAGAGCGCCCTGCACTCCGGAAAGGACCACGCGTGAGCACCCCCGAAGACAAGCCCGTCATCGTCCTCGTCCACGGCGCCTTCGCCGAGTCGGCGAGCTGGAACGGCGTCATCCGGCTCCTGCACGAGCGCGGATACCAGTCGGTCGCGGTGGCGAACCCGCTGCGCGACCTGGCCGGCGACGCCGCCTACGTGCGCGACGTGATCAACGGGCTCGGCCGTCCGGTCGTCCTCGTCGGCCACTCCTACGGCGGCGTGGTGATCACCGAGGCCGCGGCGGGTCTCGCCCCCGTCCGGTCGCTGGTGTACGTCGGCGCGTTCGCGCCCGAGACCGGGGAGAGCGCGTTCGCGCTGTCCGACAAGTTCCCCGGCAGCACCCTCGGCGGGGCGCTGGTCGCCTACCCGCTCTCCGTCGGCGGCGACGAGTTCCGCATCGACCCGGCCAAGTTCCACCACCAGTTCTGCGCCGACCTGGGCGCCGAGGAGGCCGGGCTGATGTCCGCCACCCAGCGTCCGGTGACCGAGCGGGCCCTGACCGACGGCCTGAGCACCACCGAGCCGGCGTGGCGCACGATCCCGTCGTGGTTCGTGCACGGTGAGAAGGATCTCAACATCCCGGCCGCGGTGCTGCGCTTCATGGCCGAGCGGGCCTCCGCCAAGGGCGTCCGCGAGGTCGCGGGGGCCTCCCACGCGGTCGGCACGTCCCAGCCGGACGCGATCGTCGCCATGATCTTGGAGGCGGCGGGCGAAAGCCGATAGCCTGACGAAGCCGTCATATCGGACAAAGTCCGAGTAGGCAGAAGAAGGCGGGCGCCGCGCGGATCCGATCCGCGCGGCGCGCATCGGTTCGCGGACCGATCCCCCACAGCGAAGGTGCCCCTGGTGAGCAAGCGGACAGAAGGCGCGGAGCCCGACGGCTCCCTCGACGAAGCGGCCTCCACGTTCGTCGAGCTACGACCGCGCCTCTTCGGCATCGCCTACCGGGTGCTCGGCGGCGCCGCGGAAGCCGACGACGTCGTCCAGGAGGTCTGGCTGCGCTGGCAGGACTGCGAGCGGTCCGCCGTCGACAACCCGCCCGCGTTCCTCGCGATGATCGCCACCCGGCTGTCCCTCAACGCCCTGCGGGCCGCCAAAGCGCGCCGCGAGACCTACGTCGGCCCGTGGCTGCCCGAACCCGTCGACACCAGCGCCGACCCGGCCCTCGGCGCCGAGCGCGGCGAGGCGCTCGAACTCGCCCTGCTCCTGCTGCTGGAGAGGCTGACCCCGACCCAGCGCGCCGCCTACATCCTCCGCGAGGCGTTCGACCACCCCTACGAGCAGATCGCCGAGATCCTGGAGCTGACGCCGGAGAACGCCCGCCAACTCGTCCGGCGCGCCCGCACCCGTCTGGCCGCCGAGCGGCACGCGGCGATCGACGCCGGCGCGCACCGCCGCCTCACCCTGGCCTTCCTCGCGGCGGCCCACGACGGCGACGTCGGCGCGCTCAAGAGCCTGTTCGCCGCCGACATCGCCAGCCGCACCGACGGCGACGGGCGCAGGGGCGCGGCCCGCTTCCCGCTGCTGGGCGCCGACCGGGTGGCCAGGTTCGTCGCCGGCATGGAGGGCCCGATCCTGAAGCGCTCGAAGATCGAGCTGGTCGAGGTCAACGGCCGCGCGGGCGCGCTCATCGACCGGCCCGGGCGCGACCTTGTGCTCTTCACCTTCGAGGCCTCACACCTGGGCGTCCACCAGCTCCTGTGGTACGTGGGGCCGAAGATCGACAGGTTCCTGCGCACCAGCCCGCGGGAGCCCTGGACGGCCTGAGCCGGCGACCCCGTCACAGATCGCGGTGCTGTCCGGTCATTCCTTGACCGACGCGACGAGGGAGACGATCACATGGCGGAGGCCGGACGGCCGCGCGGGAGCGGCGGACCGGAGGATCTCGACGAGGCCGCGGCGGTCTTCACCGCCGCACGGCCGCGCCTGTTCGGCATCGCCTACCGGATGCTCGGCAGCGCAGGCGAGGCCGAGGACGTGATCCAGGACGTGTGGCTGCGCTGGCAGGCCTACGACCGCGGGTCCGTGGCCAGCCCCGCCGCCTTCCTGACCACGGCGACGACCAGGCTCGCGATCAACGTCCTGCAGTCGGCGCGGGTCCGCCGGGAGTCCTATGTCGGGCCCTGGCTGCCCGAACCCGTCGACACCGCCGCCGATCCGTTCCTCGGCGCGGAGCGCGGCGAGGCGCTCAGCCTGGCGGTCCTGCTGGTCCTGGAGCGCCTGACGCCCACCGAGCGGGCCGCGTTCGTCCTGCGGGAGGCCTTCGAGTACCCGTATCCACAGATCGCCGAGATCGTCCGGGTGAACCCGGCCACGGCCAGAAAGCTCGTCAGCAGGGCCCGCAGGCACCTGTGGTCCGAGCGCAGGGCCCCGGTGCCCGACGCCGAACACCGGGCCCTGCTCACCGCCTTCGTCGCCGCCGCGCGGGCCGGGGACCTCGCGGGCCTGGAGAAGCTGCTCGCCGCCGACGTCGTCAGCTACTCCGACGGAGGCGGCGGCTTCCACGCGGCCCGGGTGCCCGTCATCGGCGCGGCCCGCGTGGCCAGGTTCACCGAGGTGGTCGCCCGGCGCAAGTGGCAGAATCTCGACGTCGGCTGGGGTGAGGTGAACGGGGAACTCGCCGCGCTGCTGCGGCACGACGGCGCGGTGGTGACGGTCCTGGCCGTCGGCGCCTCGGCCCAAGGCATCGACCGAATCCTGTGGATGGTCGACCCTGCCAAGATCAGCGCGGCCTCGGCCGCCGTATGAGCCCGCTCACCTGCGGTGGGTCACACCGCGACAGGGTGCCCGGTCATAGTGGGCGAACGAAGGAGAACGACGTGCCCACGAGTCCGACGGCAGGAACGCTCTCGCTCGCGGAGATGCTCGACGAGCGGCGGCACCTGCTGGAGATCGCCACCTGGATGTTCGACCCGGCGGCGGCCGACGAGATCGTCCAGGCGACCTACCGGCGCTGGTACGCGCTCGCCGCACGGGACCGCGCGGGCATCGCGGCGCCCCGGGCCTGGCTCGCCAGGACCGCCGGAGGCATCTGCCTCGACCTGCTCGCCGCGACCGCCCCGGGCGGCGTGCCGCCGGTCCTCCCCGACGATCCGGCGCCGCCGCGCCCGCCCGGCCCCGATCCCGTCGCCGAGTGGCTGCGGTGCAACCCCCAGCGGGAGCACACCGACCCGCGCCTGCTCGCCGGGCACGACGCCGCCGTGCGCAGGTTCGCCGGGGCCTGCGCCGTGGGGGACGCGGCGGCTGTGCGCAGGCTCCTCGCCGAGGACGCGATCGCGGTGACCGACGGCGGCGGCAAGGTGCGTGCGGCGGTCGAACCGGTCCGGGGAGCGGCGGCGGTGGCGGGGTTCGTCACCGAACTGCTGGCCGGGGAACCGAGGCCCGCGGCCTCCGTCGGTTCCGTCAACGGCCGGGCGGGCGTGGTGCTGCGCGCGGCGGACCGGACCGTGGCGGTGGTCAGCGCCAGCGTCGCGGGCGACACCGTCATCGCCGTATGGATCATGCTGAACCCGGACAAGCTGCGGCACTGGCAGCGCGCCGTCCCGCGAGAGGAGACGGGGACTTGAGCGATCCGCCAGGGGACGCCGGGTTCCGGACGCTGCACACGGCCCGCGTCGCGGTGGGCGGCGGCGATCTCGCGCACGGCCGCGCGAGCGGCGAAGCACGCTCCGCCGACGGGACGCTCGCCTTCGACCTGCGCATGCCCGCCGAACTGGGCGGCGACGCCGCGGGCCCGAACCCCGAGCAGCTCCTCGCGGCGGCTTTCGCCGCCTCCCTGCACGCCGAACTCGCCCTGCTCGCCCGCGGCCACCTGCTCGACCCCGCCCCGATCACGGTCGAGGCGACCGTCGCCGTGGGCCCGGACCCGTCCGCCCCCGGCCACGTCCTCCGGGCGTCCGTCGAGGTCGCCTGGCCGGGTGTCGCCCGCGACGCGGCGGCCCGCCTCCTCGCCCGGGCGGTCGCGCGCTGCCCCTACGCGAAGCTCGCGGAGCACGGCATCCCCACGACCGTCGTCCTCGCCCCCGACGCCCCCTGACGGTGCGGTTGCGGGACGCGGCACGTGATGTTAGAACTCCTATTTGTATAAAGTATTCAATAGGAGGTCGCTGTGACCGAGCGGGTGCGGCTGGACGTCGACGGACCCATCGCCACGATCACCAATGACAACCCGGCCAAGCACAACGCGTTCGACGACGAGATGGACGCGAGGCTCTTCGCGATCCTGGCGGAACTCGGCGGCGACCCCGGAATCCGGGCCGTCATCTGGCGGGGCGAAGGCAAGTCCTTCTCCTCGGGCCGGGACGTCGCGGCGATCGGCGGCGGCGGGGTCGCCCTGACCCACCACGAGCTGATGAAACGCGGCCACCGCGGCATCCAGCGGCTCTTCGAGCTGGAGGCACCGGTCATCGTCGCGATGAAGGGCTGGTCGATCGGCGCTTCGTTCCAACGGGCGCTGCTCTGCGACCTCCGCGTGGCGGCCGAGGGCGCGCGGATGATGCTGCCCGAAGTCGGCCACGGGGTCGTCCCCGACACCGGCGGGACGGCCCGGCTGTTCCAGATCTGCGGGCACGGGGTGGCCGCCGACATGGTGCTCACCGGACGCGTCATGCCCGCCGCCGAGGCGCTCGGCCACGGCGTCGTCTCCCGGGTCGTCCCCGAGGCCGAACTCGACGCCGTCGTGCGCGAGATGGCCGAGAAGATCGCCGCCGCGCCCAAGGCGACGGTGAACATGGCCCGCCGCACCCTCGCCCACCTGGCCGAGCCGCAGGTCAGGGCGTCGATGGCCGAGGAGCTCATCGCCCAGACGTTCCTCAGCACGTCCCACGACCTGGCCGAGATGCGCAGGGCCCGTGCCGAGAACCGTCCGCCGCACTACACCGGGAGCTGACCATGACCGAGACCCCGCAGGGCCTGCCCGAGCCCCCTCCCGCCGGAGCCAGCGCGCTGCCGCCGGGCACCTTCGAGGGCACGAGCGTGTTCGTCACCGGCGGCGGCACCGGGCTGGGCCGCGCGATCGCCGCCGAGTTCGCGCGGCTGGGCGCCGACCTCGTCATCGCCAGCCGCAAGCAGGAGCACCTGGACCAGGGCGCGGAGGCGCTCCGCGCCCTCGGCGGGCGGGTGCTCGCTGTCCCCTGCGACATCCGCGACCCCGAGCGGATCGCGGCGGCCTTCGACGCGGCGACCGAGGCGTTCGGGCTCGCGGGCGTGCTCGTCAACAACGCGGCGGCCAACTTCCCCGTCCCCGCCGAGGACATGTCGCCCAACGCGTGGCGCACGGTCGTGGACATCACCCTGAACGGGACGTTCTTCTGCGCCCGCGAGTTCGCCCGCCGCCATCTGGAGGCCGGGACGCCCGGCTCGATCGTCAACGTGGGCGCGTCCTACGCCTGGACCGGCGGCCCCGGGTTCGCGCACAGCGCCGCCGCCAAGGCCGGCGTGAAGAACCTCGTGGAGACCCTCGCCGTCGAATGGGGCCCGTACGGCATCCAGGTCAACGGCCTGGTGCCGGGCATGTTCCCGCACGAGGACATGACCGCCGACATCAGGGGCAACCTCGACAGGACGAGCGCCAAGGACGCCTGCCAGCCCGCGCTGCGCGTCGGCCGGCTGCGCGAACTCGGCTGGGCCGCGACCTTCCTCGCCTCCCCGTACGCGCGGTTCGTCTCCGGTCACACCCTCGTGGTGGACGGCGCGAACTGGCAGCGGCGCAGCCTCACCAATCCGCCCGTCGTGCCCGTCCGCGACCAGATGGGCCGCGGCCCGTTCCAGGCGACCTAGACCCGTGGACGTGCGCCTCACCGAGGAGCAGCGGATGCTGCGCGAGGTCGCCGGACGGCTGGCGGCCGGGCACACCCGGGAGCCGGGCCCGGACGACGACGCGCGGGCCTGGGCGGACCTCGCCGAGACCGGCCTCCTCGGCCTGCACACGCCCGAGGCGTGCGGGGGAGGCGGGGCCGGAGCCGTCGAGACCGCCCTGGTCGCCGAACAGCTCGCCGCCGCGCTGTCGCCCGCGCCGTACCTGGCGGCCTCGTGGAGCGCCGCCCTGCTCACCGCGGCGGGCGCCGACGCGGCGCTCCTGGCCGTCAACCGGGGCGGGCTGCGGCTCGCGCCGGTGCTGCGGCCCGACCTGTCGGCGCCCGCCGTCGCCGGGGAAGCCGGGATCGCCGTCGACGCCCGGGGCGCGGTCGCCGGGCTGCTGAGCGGAGCGGACGGCGACCTGCGCGCGGTGGCCCTCGGCCCGCCGACGCGCGGAGCCGACCTCACCCGGACCCTGCGCCCGGTCGCCCCGGACGCCGCCGAGATCGACCTCGGCCTGCCGCTGGGCCGTCCGATCACCGAGGCGGACGCGGTGCGCGTCCAGGCGACGGCCCTGGCCGTCCTGTCCGCCGATCTGCTCGGGACGATGCGGCAGGCCCTCGACGAGGCGGTCGCGCACGTCGCGAGGAGGGAGCAGTTCGGGGTGCCCGTCGGGTCGTTCCAGGCGGTCCAGCACATGGCCGCGCACGCCGCGACCCGCACCGAGGGCTCGCGCGCCGCGATGTGGCACGCCGCCTGGGCCGCGACGCGCCTGCCGCCCGCCGAGGCGCTCCTGGCCGCCCGCCAGGCCAAGGCCTACTGCTCGGAGGCGGCCCTTGAGGTCGCGGAGACCGCCGTGCAGATGCTCGGAGGCATCGCCCTCACCCGCGAGCACCCCGGCCACGTCCGGTTGCGCCGGGTCCTGCTCTCGCGGGCCCTGCTCGGCGACGAGAACGCCCAGTACGCCGCCATCGCCGACCACCGCCTGGCGGGCTGATGGACTTCCACGACACCCCGGGCGAAGCCGCGTTCCGCGCCGAACTGCGCGCCTGGCTGGCCGCGCGCGAGCCTGCCGACCTGCCCCGCGATCCCGACGAGCGGGCCGCCGCCCTGCACCGCTGGCACCGGGAACTGGCCGCCGCCGGATACGTCGGCCTCTCCTTCCCCGAGGGCTACGGAGGCCGCGGCCTGCCGCCCACCCACGAGGCGATCCTCAACGACGAACTGGGCGCGGGCGGGCACCTCCCGCCGCCCGCCATCGGCCATCTCACCCACGCGCTGCGGATCTTCGGCACCGACGCCCAGCGCGCTCGGCACCTGCCCGGGATGCTCGCCTGCACCGAGCGGTGGTGCCAGGGCTTCAGCGAGCCCGACGCGGGCAGCGACCTCGCCTCCGTGCGCACCAGGGCGGTCCTCGACGGCGCCGACTACCGGGTGACCGGGCGGAAGATCTGGACGAGCGAGGCGATGTGGTCCGACTGGTGCCTGCTGCTGTGCCGGACCGGCGGCGCGGGCCACGGCGGCCTGTCGATGCTGCTCGTGCCCTTCGACGCCCCGGGCGTCTCGCGCGACGCGATCACCACCGCGTCGGGCACCCGGGAGTTCGCCGAGGTCGTCTTCGACGGCGCGCGGGTCCCCGCCGAGAACGTGCTGGGGGAGCCCGGCCAGGGCTGGGCCATCGCCATGCGGCTGCTCGGCTACGAGCGCGGCCCCGCCGACATCGGCTGGGTCGCCAGGCTCGGGCGCATGCTCACCCTCCTGGAGCGCGACATCCGCACCGGCGCCGTCGCGGCCGACCGGCCCGCGCGGATCGCGGTGGCGCGCGCCTGGGTGTCCCTGCGCACGCTCGAACTGCACGTTCGGCGCACCCTGTCCGCCCGCCTGGACGGCTCCCCGCCCGGCCCCGAAGGCTCCATCGACAAGCTCCTGCTCACCGAGGCCGACCAGCTCCTGGGGCACGTGATCGTGAACGTCCGGGGCGCGTCGGCACTCGTCGAGGAGGACCCCGTCCTGGACGCCTACCTCTGGTCCCGCGCCCAGTCCCTCTTCGGCGGCACCCAGCAGATCCAGCGCACCATCGTCGCCCAGCGCGTCCTCGGCCTGCCGCGCTGAAACCTTCGATTGAAACGTGTTCTAGTTTGGCCTAGGTTGGCGGCATGATCCTTGAGCGGTTTTCGGTGGCGGGCAAGGTCGCGGTGGTGACCGGAGCGGGACGGGGCATCGGGGCGGCGAGCGCCCTGGGGCTGGCGCAGGCCGGGGCGGACGTGGTCCTGTCCGCCCGGACCGAAGAGCAGTTGCGCAAGGTGGCGGCCGAAATCGAGGCGCTGGGCAGGCGCGCCCTCGTCGTCCCGGCCGACCTCAGCGACCTCGCCGCCGCCGCGGGGCTGGCCGAGGCCGCCGCCGCCGAGTTCGGCCGGATCGACATCGTCGTCAACAACGTCGGCGGCGCCATGCCGAACGCCTTCACGGCCACCAGCGACCGGGCGCTCAAGAACGCGTTCCACTTCAACGTGTCGACCGCGCACGCGCTCACCCGCGCCGCGGTGCCGCACCTGCTGGAGACCCGGGGGAGCGTCATCAACATCTCCTCGGCCGTCGGCAGGATCGCCGGGCGCGGCTACCTCGCCTACGGCACCGCCAAGGCCGCGCTCGCCCACTACACCCGGCTCGCCGCCCTCGACCTGGCGCCGAAGATCCGGATCAACGCCGTCGCCGCGGGCTCCGTCGCCACCTCCGCGCTCGACATCGTCATGTCCAGCGACGAACTGCGCACCGCGATGGAGGCCGGCACCCCGCTCGGCCGGATCGCCGACCCCGAGGACATCGCCGCGGCGGTCCTCTACCTCGCCTCGCCCGCGGGCTCCTACCTCACCGGCAAGGTCCTCGAGGTCGACGGAGGCATCGGCGCGCCCCCGCTCGACATGGGCATCCCCGACCTCTGATCATCTTCCCGGGGCGCGGGCCGAACCTTCCCGGTGCCGTGATGATCGTAGGTGGGTGAAAGCCGGGCCTTGACATCGGCCCGGCTCCGACGAGGGGATGCGAGATGTCCTATCCAGAGACCCTGTACCCGGCGGACACGGGTGAGGTCAGCGCGGTGCTCAGGGCCGCCGACGCGGCGGCGGACCTGTCGATCGCCGGCACGACCGGCGTCCACTACCTGGCCACCGGGGCGAGCACCGGAGGCCAGTACGGGCTCTACCGGTGGGAGATGGGCGAGGCGCCCTCAGGGCCCGGAGCCCACTTCCACAAGACGATCTCCGAGGCCTTCTACGTCCTCGACGGGACCGTCGCCCTCTACAACGGAGAGACCTGGCACACCGCGTCACCGGGCGAGTTCCTGTTCGTCCCGCCCGGCGGCGTCCACGCGTTCCGCAACCCCGACGGCCCGGCCAGCATGCTTCTGCTCTTCGCGCCCGGCGCACCCCGCGAAGGCTATTTCGAGGAACTTGCCGAGATAGCCGAGACCGGCCGGAACCTCACCGCCGAGGAATGGACCGACCTGTGCCGGCGGCACGACCAGTACATGGTCTGATCCGCGTACCGGCCTGACCCGTGTGATGGCCTGACCCGAGCGGCTCCCCGGCTTCCGTGCCGGGGAGCCGCTCGCGCTACGTTCCGGGCCGGTAGTCGGGCAGGGCGGTGAAGGCGGGGCTGAAGGTGAGGCGCTGGTCCAGGGTGCGGAGCCAGGCGCGGGCCTGCGTCAAGGGGTGGTCGGGGAACTGGGCGTCGTACTGGGGCGAGTCCGCGCGGTTGGCGGGGAGCTTGCCGTTGAGGTCGGGGGCGTACGGGTGCGGCTCGAACGACATGCCCGTCTGGGCCATCACCATGGCCTCGCGCATGCCCGTCACCGGGCCCTCGTCCTGCATGTACGTGACGACGACGGTCTGCGTCGCCTTCGCGAAGAACACCGAGACGGCGAAGATGAGGCCCCTGCCCGCAGGGTGGGGCACCTTGAAGACCTGCGCCATGCCGCGGTTCCCGCCGACCCGGGCCTCGTTCGCCTCGATGAGGCACCCGGTCTGGCCGTAGTCCTCGGCGAGCTTGCGGCGCGCCTGGTCCAGCGCGTCGAGCCAGTGGGGCTCGGTGAGCGGGAAGTCCTGGAGCTTCAGCCCCGACTTCGCGCCCGTCGCGGGATCGATCCACATCCCGCCGCCGCCGTCCTGGAGCCCTGCTGTGCTGAGCGTCGCGGCGTCCCCGGACGGCGCGGGAGCCGCGGGGTACTGCTGCGCGGCGGCCGCGGGCGGCGCGGGGTAGGGCTGCGCGGACGGCGCGGGCGCGCCGGAGTACTGCGGGGACGGCGCGGGCGCGCCGGGGTACTGCGGGGGCGGGGCCGCGTACTGGGGCGGGCCGGGAGGGCTCGGGTACTGCGGCGGCGTGCTCGGGTACTGCGGCGGGGCCGCCGGGTACTGGGGAGCGGCCTGCTGCGGCGGCCCGGCGGGGTAGGGGGCGGCGGGGTACGGAGGCGTCAGGTACGGCGGCTGCACCCCCTGGTAGGACGGAGCCGGCGGATACTGCGCGGGGTACTGCGGCGGCGGCGCGGCCTGGTAGGGCGGCGGGTACTGCGGGGTGCCATAGGCGGGGGCCGGAGGGTACGGCTGGGGATAGGGCGGGGGAGTGTGCTGCTGGGGTGCGCCGTAAGGCGGCGCTGCCTGCTGGTAGGGAAGGACCGGAGGCTGCTGCTGGAAGGGCGAGGGGGGCTGCTGGAGCGGCGCCTGGTAGCCGCCGTGCCCCTGCGGCTGCGCGAAGCTTGGCTCCGGCGCGGGGAACAGCAGCGCCGACGCGTCGACGTCCCAGCCCTCGGACCCGCCTCCGCCCATCCGGCAGCGCGCGTTCACCTCGTGCGGCGCGCCCAGCCGGAACGCGTCGGTCAGCGACCGGACGACGCGGTCGGCGATGTCGGCGATCTGTTCCGGCGACGGATGCGCGATCGACATCCCCCAGGAGGGATTCGTGTCGAACCAGCCGATCTCCCGGAGCGCGTTCCGGCCCGCCTCGTCGAGCTTGAGCCGCTCGTCCCGGCAGTGCTGGTCGGTCAGCGTCGCGATCAGCTTCCCGTCGATCAGGCCGAGGTTGACATGCCGGTCGCCGGGCGCGTACAGGATGAGAACGGCGTCCTGCGGCATGGTCCGCAGATATTCACTCAACGCCCGAGAATACGAGCCCCAGTCGGTCATGGTCTGCAATTCTAGGGCGATCTAGATCACGAAGGTCGGATTCCCCGCAGTTCGCGGCGCAGCAGCTTGCCGCTGCCGGTCTTGGGCAGCTCGGGAAGGAAGGCGATCTGCCTCGGGTACTTGTAGGCGGCGAGGCGCTCCTTGCAGAAGGCGATGAGTTCGCCCTCCGTCACATGGCGGCCCGGGCGGAGGCTGACGAAGGCCTGCACCGTCTCGCCCCGGTAAGGGTCGGGGACGCCTACGACGGCGGCCTCGTGCACGGCGGCGTGCTCGTAGAGGACGTCCTCGACCTCCCTGGGCCAGACCTTGTAGCCGCCCGCGTTGATCTGGTCCTTCTTGCGGTCGACGATGTAGAACCAGCCTTCGGCGTCCCGGTAGCCGACGTCGCCGGTGTGCAGCGCGCCGTCGCGGAAGGTCGCGGCGGTCGCCTCGGGCTTCTCCCAGTACCCCGGCACCACCTGCGGCCCGGAGACGACGATCTCGCCGACCTCCCCGGCGGGCAGCGCCGCGCCGTCGTCGCCGACGACCCGGACGACGGTGCCGTGGACCGGGACGCCGACCGACAGCGCCCCGCTCGCCGCGTCGACGGGCGCGGCCGACCCCAGCGGGACGGCCAGCGCCGGCGACGTGGTCTCGGTGAGGCCGTAGATGTTGTGGATGTACGCCCCGAACCTGTCGGCGAACTCCTCGACGACGGAGGGCGGGATCGGGGCCCCGCCGGAGTAGACGGTCCTTAGCGTGCGCAGCGCCTCGCCGTCGGCGTTCGCGGCGCCCATCAGCGCCCGGAAGACGGTGATCGAGCCGACCGTGAACGTCGCGCCCGACGCGCGGATCACGTCGACGGCCAGGGAGGGCTCGAACCGGTGGAAGAGCACCAGGGGCGCGCCGGTCAGCAGGGAGAGCGCGATGTGCCCGATCAGCCCCGTGACGTGGAAGAGCGGGGCCACCCCCAGGATCACGTCGGCCGAGCCGGTCCCCGTCCAGTCGCGGTAGACCGCGGCGGTGAAGACGATGTTGCCGTGGGTGTTCAGCGCGCCCTTGGGCGGGCCGGTCGTCCCGGAGGTGTAGGTGAGCACCGCGACGTCGTCAGGCACGAGCCGCGCCTTCGGCGGCCGTCGGCCCGCGCACCGCTCGATCACCTCTTCCAGGTCGAGCGCGCCGGGACAGGCGAGGCGCTCCGAACCGGCGAAGGCACGCGGGTCGTCCCGGCTCTGGTACCGCAGCTCCGAGGTGGTGAAGACCGTCCCGTCGAAGACCTCCCTGACGCCCGCGTACAGGCCCTCCAGGCAGACGACCGCCTTCGCGCCGCTGTCGCGCAGCAGCCCGTCCACCTCCCGCGGCTTGCACATCGGGTTCACCGCCACGGCGATGGCCCCGGCCTTCCACACGCCGAGCAGCGCGACCACGAACTGCGGCACGTTCTGGAGGTGGAGCGCGACCCGGTCGCCGCGCCGCACTCCCGCGTCGAGGAGCCCGCAGGCGAACGCGTCGGACAGCTCGTCGAGCCCGCGCCGCGTCAGCACCCCGTCGAAGTACCGCACGATCGGCTCCTCCGGCCCCCGCCGCACCGCCGCCTCGAACATCTCCGCCGCGCTGGTGAACTCCACCGCGCCCTCACCCGTACCGATCGCCCCCACGCCCACTCCTCGCCTAGCGCTCGCTCCGCACCAGCCGACCATGCCGTCCCCATCGTGACGCACTCGACCTCGCCGAACTCGGCACCCTCGGCGCGGATCATCCCATTCTTCATGAAGGACCCGAACGCGGCGCAGACCGGCCTCCTCCCTCGCCGATCTCGCCTCATCGCGCACCTTCCGGACCAGCGTCCGCCCGTCACGCGTTCCCGGGCCGCACCGACCCCGGACGAACCCCCGGCGGCCGCCCGGGCCGGGGCCGCCGCCAAGGGCCCAGGACCCGCCCTCTTCCCGCTCGCGCATCCCGTCCCATCCCACGACGATCCCGCCCGCGCATCCGTGCCGACATCCCCCAATTCCATGATCCTCACCGCAGAACCCGCACCTCGCCCCGGAAGCGCATTGACAGGGTCCCCGGTGGTTCGGAGGATGGGGCCGCCGGCCTTCCCGGTGGTCGCCACCGGGTTCTGCGCGGCGACGCGGGCGGACCGCCGGTGTCCGGGGCGCGCGACGGCATGTCGCGGGCAGGGTCAGCCAGGCCGAATGCGCAAGGCTGAGAGGGGACGGGCAGGGGCGTGATCGAGGGCGGGCGGGTCGCCGGGGCCGGCGGGATCGGGGTGGCGTATCTGGCCGTGGGGGCTGGGGCGACGCTGGTGGTGGTGCACGGCACGATGAGCGACGGGCTGGAATGGGGCGCGGTCGCCGCCCTGCTCCGGGACCGCTTCCGCGTCGTGCTGCCCGACAGGCGGGGCTACGGCCGTTCCGACTCCGGTCGGGTCCGCGATCTGGAGTGCGAGGCGGCCGACCTCCTCGCGGTCATCGACCATCTCGACGGCCCCGTCGCCCTCCTCGGGCACTCCTACGGCGGGCGCGTCGCCTTGGAGGCGGCGGTCCGCGCCCGACCCGGCGCGATCGGCCGCCTGATGCTGTACGAGCCCGCGTTCTCCTCGATTCCCCGGCAGGTCCTCGCCCGGGCGTCCGCGCTGGAAGAGGAAGGCCGCCTGGAACAGGCGCTCACCCTCCTGCTCGCCTCGATGCCCGGCGTCGCCGTCCCGCAGCGCACCCGCGACGACCTGCGCGTCTGGGGACGTCTCGTCGGGATGGCCCGCCACGTCATCGAGGAGGCCGCCGCCGTGCACGAGATCCCGCCGGACCCGGCCCGGTACCGGCACCTGGCGATGCCCGTCGACCTCCTCGTGGGCGCCGAGAGCCCGCCGACCGCCCGCACGGCCGAGGCCGTCCTCACCCGTGTCCCGCGCCTCACCACGACGCTCCTCGACGGCCAGGGCCACACCGCCCACCAGGCGGCCCCCGACGCCTTCGCCGCCACGCTCACCCGGCTGATCCAGGGCGGGTGAGCATCGCGCCGGTGCGGGTCGGACACGGAGCCGCCGGGTCCCGCGGTTCTGTCGGTGCCGCGCACTAGCGTGCGGTTCCGAGACGGAGCGGGGGTGGACCACGTGTGGGAGCGGGTCGCGCGAACGGTCAGGGCGGGTAGGACGGCGGACGTGGTCGCGATCGTGGGCGGGCTCGACGCGGGGGCGCGCAAAGAGGCCGGGGCGAGGCTGCCGGTCCTGGTGCGGGAACTCGGCCTCGACTCCTGGGGCGGCGACCGCAGGTCCGGGGCGTTCCGGGTGGCGGGGGCGGGATGCCTGGGCGGGGCGGCGGCCGTGGCCGCGTGGCTGAACCGCAGGGAACTGCGGATGCCGTCCTGGCGCGACGCCGATGAGGACACCGCGCACGCGATCCTTTCCGTGCTGGAAGACCGGCCGCGTCCTTGGCGGCTCGACCTGGCCGGGCGGCTGGCGGCACGCCTGCGCCTGTCCGAGATGGAGGACCACGACGCCGACCGGATCCTGTGGGACGTCGCGGCCGGCCTCCTGCGCGCGGAGGGCGAGCCACCGCCGGCGACGGCGGCCTTCGCCGCGGGCTGGGTGCTCTTCCGGCCGGACGAGCCCGCCTCGGCGGACCCGTTCTTCCCCACCCTGGCGCCGGTCCTCTTCGCCGAGGACGGCCTGGGCCGGATCCTCTTCGAGCAGGCGCCGTTCGCACGCCCGCGGGTCCCGGAGGCCTCCGCGTCGTCGGCCTTCGCCGAGCAGATCGTCGCGCACACGCCGCGGGAGGACCTCCTCGAAGGATGCGTGCGCAGGCTGCTGCGCGGCGGCGACGGGATGCGCATCGCCTGGTACGTCACGCTGCACGCCCGCCTCGCGCCCACCGCTGCGGAGTCGGCAGCCCGCCTGCGCGACTACCTCAGGCTGCTGCCGAACGCCGCGCCGCCCGTCGTCGAGGCAGCGTTCGCCCAGGTCAAGGCGGTCGACGCCGCGGTAGGCCTCACCGAGGAGGCTTTCGCCGAGGCCGCGGGCGCACTGCTGTTCCGTCCCGAGCGCAAACTGCTCAGATCGGTCCTCGGCTGGCTCGACAGGACCGCCTCGGGACGGGAGAGCGCCGCGGTCTCCGCCGCCGCGGACGCCTTCGCGATCGACCACGCCGACACGCGCGAACGCGCCGTGCGGCTCGCCGTGCGCCACCGCGGCGCGGTCGATCCCCGCACCGCAGAAGCGGTCCGGGAGGCCGCTCGCCACCTGCCCGGCGCCCTGCGCGCCAAGGTCGCCGCCGCGTACGGCGGGGCGGCCGGGCCCGTCCGCGACGCTCTCCCGGCGCCGCACCCGGTGGCGCCACGGGAGCTCGACCCTCCGATCGCCTCACCGGCCGCGCTCCTGCCCGAGGTGCTCGCCCACCTGCGCGAGCCCGACGCCGCCCCCTGGGCCGAGGTCGAGCGCCTGGTCGCCGGGCTCGTCGCGCACGGCAGGGGAGTCTTCCGTGAAGCGCGCGCACACGCCGAGAAGCATCCCTGGCTCCTGCGCGGGGACCCTTACGGCCACATGGAGGGCGTCGAGATCGTCTTCAACGCGCTCGTCCGGGACAGACCGCGCGGCTCACTCGACGAGGAGCTCACGACCCGTCGCGCGAACGCCGCGCGCCCGTCCTCCCGGCCCGCGCCCGCGGCGTTCCTGCGCGGGCGCTTCGTGGAAGCCGCCTTGCACCTGGGCGACCCTCTCCTGCTCGCCACCCCGACGAGTTCCACGGGCCACCTCGATCCTGAGGTGTTCGCCGCCCGGCTGCGCACCTTGGAAGAGGCGGGCACCGAGCCCGGCCCGACGGACCTGGCACAGGCGCTGCTGCGGCTCCCGCACGGCACCGGCCCGCTGCCCGCCCTCGCCGGCCTCGGCTCACCCGCCGCGAAGAAGGCCCGCTCCTGGCTCGCCTCCGGCGGCCCACCGGAGCCGGACGCCGCGTTCTGCGCCGCGATCGCCCGCCGTGTCGCGGGTTTGACGGCGCGGCCCGGCGGGCGCTTCGCCGAGGCCGTCCGGCATCCCGCAGCGCCCGAGCCGCTGCCCGAGGCGTCCGTGCTGCTGGAGGCCAGGCCCTGGCTGTTCGGCGATCAGGCCACGACCTCCTGGTGGCCGTCGATGCTGCCCTCGCACCGCGAGCTGACGGCCGCGCACCTCATCGGGCAGATCGGGCGCTGGCCCGACGAACGCCACGGCCAGGGCGCCGTCGCCCTCGGCCTGGCCGACGCGACGGGCCCCACCGGCCGGGCGACGGCGGCGGTCCTGCTGTTCGCCCTGTCGTCCAGGCATGCGGCGGAGCGCGCCGGAGCCCTTGACGCCGTCGTCTCCTTCGCCGCCCAGGACGCCCTTCCGGCCGCCGACATCGGCGTCCTCCTGGGGATGTTCGCCGCGTCCGACCAGGTCGTGCTCCCCCGGATCGTCGGAGCCCTCACCGAAGCATTCCGCGCGGGGGTCCCCCTGTGGCCCCTGTTCGCCGAGGCGGTCCCGGCCCTCCTGCCGTCCCCCGGCGACCCACCCGTCCGCGGCCTCAACGACCTCCTCGCCCTCGCCACCCGCACCGCCGAGACCCACCGCGTCCGCGCCGCCCTCCCCGCCCTCGCCACCTGGACCCCGCCCTCCCGCACCTCCCGCACCGCCAAGGAGGCCGCAGCCCTCCACACCGCCCTCACCACACCCTGACCGTCTTGAGCCCCGCGTCCACGAGCGCGCGGACGGCGCGCCCCGTCGCGAGGGCGGCTGACGGGCCTGTGCCCGGCCGCGCGCGATCTTCCCCGCGGCGGCGCCTCCGTGATCGGAAGTCGGCGCGCATATTCGGGTGGGAGGGTCGTAAGCGGACGCTACGGTCGGCGCGGGCGAGCGGAGACCTGCCGTAGATGACGGGACTGGGCAGGTGGTGCGTTTCGAGGTGGCGCCCGTGCCGGAGGGGCCGGTGCTCAAGGCGTCGGACTTCCGGGTCTACTTCTGGGAGTTCAGCCCGGAAGGCGTCTGGTTGAACTGCTCGGACGAGTACGAGGTGCGCGGGGTGGCGGAAGTGGGCGGGTTTCTGGGGTTTGCGCAGGGGTGCGCTGGGGCGGGGGTGGCGTGACTTCGCCGTTATACAAGTTTCCCTACTTGGTCGGTAGGTTAACGGCGTGACCAGCGCACTTGATCTCAATGACGCACGGCGGTTGCGGGCGGACCGGGCCCGGCAGGTGGCGGATCTGCTTCGGTGCCAGATCCAGCGCGGCGCCTTCGAGAGCGGCGTGCTGCCCAAGGAGGAGCGGATCGTCGCCGAGTTCGGCACGACCCGCAACGCCGTCCGCGACGCCCTCGACCTCCTGCGTGCCGAAGGGCTCGTGGAGCGCCTGCCCGGCGTCGGCACGCTCGTGACCGCGGTCAAGGTCCCGCACGGGCTGCACCGGCTGCTCGGCCTCAACGAGACCCTGCGCGAACACGGCGAGATCGTCAACGAGCTGCGGGCGGGCGGCGTCATCACGCCGCCCGCCGCGATCAGCGCCCGCCTCGGCCTGCCCGAAGGCGGGCCGGCCGTCTACATCGAACGACCGCGCCGACCTGCCCGGTCGCGACGACGCCGCCTGGTTCGCCCATCTGAACGTGCGACGGGCTGCCGACGGACGGATGGAGTTCGTCCGCGTCCCGGTGGCCGACTACCTCGTCGAGGTCGACGGCTTCACCGTGCCGAGCCAGGGCGACCGGACCGTCCTGGAGAGCTTCGCACCCATGGAGTTCGCCCCGTCCTCCCGCATCCCGGCGGGCGGGGGCGCGCCGGCGGCGGCGCGCTCGCCCCGCATCCTCGAACTCCTCGCCCTCGCCGAGACCGCACCGGGCGTCGCGTCCTTCACGCCCTACCTGGCCGACCCCGACCCGAAGGTCCGGCGCGCCGCCGTCGCGACCCTCACCGAGACCGTCCCGGAGGGGTTCGCGCCCGTCCTCGCCGGGGCGCTCGACGACGCGCACGCCTCGGTCCGGCACGCGGCCGCCGCCGCGCTGCGCGAGCTCGTCGAGGTGGTCCCGCCCGGCCCGGATCTCGCCGCCGCGCTGTGCGCCCCGCACGCCGACCCGGTGGCCCGCGCCGCGTGCCTGGACGTGCTGCGCGCGCTGCGCCTGGGCGACCCCGGCCTGTTCCAGGACGCACTCACCGACCAGGACCAGCGGGTCCGTCTCCAGGCGGTGCGCGGTCTTGTGTCACTGGACGCGGCAGGGGGCGTCGCGCAGGCCGCCGCGGACCCGTCAAGGGAGGTGCGGATCACTGTGGCGGCCGGGCTGGGCCAGCTCGCCGCTCCCGCCGCGCGCGAGGCCCTGCGCACCCTGGCCGCGGACGCCGATCCGCTCGTGCGCGCGGCGGCTCTGAAGGCGTTCGCCGCCTATGACGGGGCGCCCGAGATCTCCGTCGACGCGCTCGCCGATCCGTCGTGGGAGGTCAGGGCCGGAGCCGCCGCGGCGCTCGCCGCGGCCCCCGCCCGAGGCGGGGATCTGGCCGGCGCGCTCGCGGACCCGCACCTGGACGTTCGCAAGGCCGCGGTGATCGCGCTCGCCGCCCATCCGGCCGCCGAAGCCCGCGACGCGGCCCTCACCGGCGCCCTCGCCGACTCCGACGCCGACGTCAGGGCCTACGCCCGCAGAGCCCTGGAGAACTGAGCGTTCAGGGCATCGCGGGGCTCGTCGCGGAGGCGGCGTGCACGCGGTGCTGCCAGACGACGCCTGCGATGGCCAGCGCCAGGAGGAAGGGGACGATGAGGAAGGCGGGGTGGGGCCCGAAGCCGTCGGAGAGGGCGCCGAGGACGAAGGGGCCCGCGCCCACGCCGACGCCCGCGAAGAGCGACGCCCTCGCGTTGGCGAGGTCGGTCCGCCCGCCGGACGCCTCGACGAGCATGGCCACGCACATCGGGAAGTGCACCGAGACGCCCAGCCCGGACAGCGCCAGCCCGGCGTATCCGGCGACGGGATCGGTCGCCAGCCAGAAGACCAGCCAGCCCGCCCCGGTGACGCCCAGCGCGGCGACCAGCAGGACGGCGGGGGAGTACCGCAGCGCGAGCCGCGCGCCGGCGAACCTCCCGACGGCGAGGCCCGCGGTGAACGCGGTCAGCCCGGTGGCGGCGGCTTCCAGGGTGAGTCCGGTGCGCCGCGCGAACAGTTCCGCGCCCCACAGGTTGAAGCAGAACTCGACGGCGGCGATGCAGAGCAGCACCATGCCCATGATCTGGAAGCGCGCGCCGAGCGCGGTTCCGCCCGTCCGTGCCGCGGTCTTCGCGGCGGGCCGCTCGTGCGCCCAGTGCCGGCCGAGCGCGAGCGCCAGCGCCACGGAGGCGATCGGCGGCACGAGCAGTCCGGCCCGCCAGCCGAAGGCCGACTGGGCGAGCATGCTGAGCAGGAAGGTCGAGCCGATCCCGATGGTGACGGCGACGGCGTTGGCCTCGCTGATGGCCGCCGCGCCGCGGCCCGGTCCGTGGTGCTCGGTGAGCGCGGCCATGCCCGCATACAGGACGAAGGAGCCCGCGGCGTTGGCGAGGCAGTATCCCGCGAGGGTGACCGGGAGCAGCGGCAGCGCGGCGATCATCAGGACCGCCGCGTTCATGCCCGCGAGGCCCGCCCACACGACCCTGCGCCGCCCGAACCGCCGGGTGAGCCGGCCGAGGGACGCCCCGCACAGGATCGTCCCGACCGCGAGCGCGGTGCCGTGCAGCCCGGCGACGGCCTGGGACGTCTCCTGCTCGGCGCGCAGCATGGGCAGCGCCGCGCTCAACCCGTACAGCATCGTCGCGTAGACGCCGACCTGCAGATACAACAGCCAGGTGGCGCCATCTCTGGTGAGCCCCCCGTTCCCTACGCCCACCGGACCCCGCTTCTCGCCCTGACCAGGAGAAAATAGTACCAGTTAGTTACTATTTCTCCCGTAGCTGTGGCGGCTCATTGGACCGTGCCAGCAGGGCGGGCGTCAATACCCGGTCGACGGACCCCTGATCATGGCCCGTCGACCGGCGACGACGAACCCACGAGCTGTGGGTGTGATGGGGTGGTGCTGTGGGTTCCCGGGGCGGGCCGGCGCGCGCAGGCTTGCGGCATGGACACCACAGTGACTTCCGGATCGGCTCTCATCGACGTCCACGACATGGTCGTGGTCCACCGCGCGTTCCGGCGCGAGCTGCGGCTCGCGGCGGAGCTCCTGCGCGCCGCTCCGGCCGGTGACCTGGACCGTGCCGCCGTTCTCGGCGCCCACGTCCGGCTCGTGCTCACCGGCCTGACCCTGCACCACACCAGCGAGGACGACCTCCTGTGGCCGCTGCTCCGGGAGCGGGCCGCGCCGTCCGCGGAGCTGATCGCCCGGATGGAGGCGCAGCACGGGGCGGTCGAGGCCCTGGTCACCCGGATCGAGCCGCCGCTCGCGCGGTGGGAGGCCGAGGCCCGTCCCGCGGTCGGCGAGGAGGTCGCCGCCCTCCTGCACCGGCTGGACACGGCGGTGCTGGAACACCTCGACGAGGAGGAGCGGGCGGTCCTGCCGCTCGCCGCGCGCTGCATGAGCCAGGAGGAATGGGCGGCGGTCGGGCAGGCCGGGGTCGCCAAGATGACCAAGGCCGAGCTGCCGATCATGTTCGGCATGGTCCTGGAGGACGCGACGCCCGACGAGCGCAAGGAGATGCTCGGCGTCCTGCCCCTGCCGGTGCGGCTGCTGCTACGGACGTGGGGCGCCCGCTCCTACCGGCGGTACGTCAGCCGGGTCCGGGGCTGACCCGGGAGATCAGGTCGAGCACCTGGTCGACGCGGAGGGTCCTGCCGTGCTCCCACGCGCGGCGGAACTCCTCCTCCGGCAGCCGCCGGCGCACGGCGTCCAATTGCGCGCCGGCGGCCTCGGCGTCGGGGCCGTAGGACACGGCGAGCAGCGTCGCCTCGGCGGTCGCCGAAGCCGCCGCGAAGAGGGAGGCCGCGAGCGACGGGTCCCCGTGGCGCGCGGCCACGCCGGCGAGGGCGGACAGCGAGTAGACCAGGGTCCACGTCGTTCCGACCTCGGCGGCCAGCCGGGTGGACTCCGTCAGGTGCCGCAGGGCCGCTGCGTCGTCGCCGGCCTGCAGGGCCAGCGTGGCCTGCATGTTGAGAGCGGTGGCCAGCGTGAACGACGCCCCGGCGCCGCGCGCGACCGCCTCGGCCGCGTCCAGCGCGGCGGCACTCGCGTCGCGGTCGCCGCGCAGGAGGAGGAGCTGAGCCCGGGCGATGCCCGCGTGCGCCGTCACCCACGGGTCGTCCATCGCTCCGACCAGCGTGAGCAGCTCCTCCACCCGGGCGCCGGCCTCGGCCTGGTCGTCGGCGAAGACCGATCCCGTGGACCCCAGGATGAGCGCGTCGGCCAGCAGTTCCCGGTCCCCGGCCGCGCGCGCGTCGGTGATGGCCGCCTCCGCCAGGGCCGGTACCCCGCCGACATCGCCCGTCGCGAGCCGCAGCCCCGCCAGGGCGACCCGCGCCGCGGCGCGCCCGCGCCGGTCGAGCCGATCCTCGCCGCCCAGGGCGAGGATCCGCTCCCACCACGTGATCCCCTCGCCGGCGTGCCCGCGCAGCGCCCAGTACAGCCAGGTGTCGCCGCCGAGTCGTGCCGCCGCGCCGAGTTCGCCGGACCCGATCAGGAAGCGCAGCGCCGTGCGGAGGTTCGCGTGCGCCCCCTCCAACCGGTCCAGCCACGCGCCCTGGTCGGGCCCACGCAGCCCCGCCCTGGCGTCCCGGCCGAGCGCCCCGTGATACCGGGCGTGCCGCTCGGCCAGGTGGGCCGTCTCGCCGGAATCCACCAGCGCCGCGGCGTAGAGCCGGATCGGCTCCAGCAGCCGGTAGCGGGCCGGAGCGCGCCGCCCGACGGGGTCGCTGTGGGCCACCAGCGACTGCTCGACCAGGCCGTCCAGGGCGGCGAACACGTCGGTGCCGTCGGCGCCCAGGATCAACTCGACGGCTTCGAGGTCGAATCCGCCGCGGAAGACCGACAGGCCCCGCAGCAGCGTCTGTTCGGCACCGGTGAGCAGCTGGTAGCTCCAGTCCAGCGTCGCGCCCATAGTGCGCTGCCGCGCCGGGAGGTCGCGCGGCCCGGCGGTGCTGAGAGCCTTGTCGAGCCTGGTGAGGAGCTGCGCGGGAGGCACGTACCGGAGATGCGACGCGGCGAGTTCGAGAGCGAGCGGCAGCCCGTCGAGCCGACGGCAGATCGCCGCCACCGCGGCGGCGTTGCGGTGGTCGATCGCGAAGCCCGGTGCGACCGCGCGGGCCCGGTCGGCGAACAGCTGCGCCGCGGCCGACCAGGTGACGGCGTTCACCTCGGTCTCCCGCGGCAGTCCGAGGGGCGCGAGGGGGTACTCCTGCTCGGCCCGGATGCGCAGTGGGGCCCGGCTCGTCGCCAGGAGCACCAGCCCGGGGCAGCGGCTGAGCAGGTCGGCGATGTCCGGCGCGATCTCCAGCAGGTGTTCGAGGTTGTCCAGCACGATCACCTGCGCGCGATCCCCGACGAACCCCGCGACGGCCGCGGCGAGGTCACCGGTGGGGGCGTGCAGCCCGATCGCCCTGGCGACCGTCGGCAGCACCAGGTCGGGGGAGGGCACGGCGGCCAGTTCGGCGACCGCCGCCTCAGCGCCTCCGTCCCCGCGCAGCGCCGCGGCCACCTCCCACGCGAGCCGGGTCTTGCCCACGCCGCCTGGTCCGGTGATGGTGACGAGGCGGGCAGGACCGGACCGCAGCAGGGCCACGACCTCGGCGAGTTCCCTGTCCCGTCCGAGGAGCGGGGTCGGAGGGAGGGGGATCGGGGACCGGCCGGGCACCGGGCCCGACGGCGGCGCTGCCGGTGTCGGGGCGGGCGGTGCCGGCCTGTCCTGTGCGGCTTCGGCGAGCAGGCCGCGGTCCGCCTCGTCCAGCCCGAGCGCGTCGGCGAGCGCGCGGACGGTGGTGGGGTAGGGGCGCCTCCGCTCGCCGCGCTCCAAGGCGCCGATCGCCTTGGCGGTCAGGCCCGCGCGCTCGGCGAGCTCCTCCTGGCTGAGCGCCGCCGCCTGGCGGAACCTGCGGAGATGCGCGGCGAACGCGCCCGCGGACCTCATGCCGGGACCGGAGGGCACACGATGTGGACGCGGTGTGGGTCCGCTGTGGGTGTCGGGCCGGGCGGCGCCGATCGACACTCGATCCACCGGCACTCGATCCACCGGCACCGACGAATCTCGACAGGAACCACCATGCACCTCGCAACCGACACGCCGACCGTCTCCCGGGCCCGTCGCCAGGCCACCTTCTCCCGCCAGATGTTCGCGGTCCTCGCCGCGGCCTTCACCCTCTCCATCGGGCACACGCTCTACGCGTGGGCCGCCGACCTGGAGAACCCCGACTTCACCGTCCGCACACCGCTCACCTGGATCTTCTACGCGGTGGCCGTCGCGATGACCGGCCTGTCCCTGAGCGAGCGGACCTGGGCGCGCTGGTCGGTCCAGGCCTTCCTCGTGCTGGTCCTCATCATCGGCGTCTTCTACTATCCGCAGACGTTCGAACCGCACCAGCAGACCGTCTTCGGCTGGTTCGAGAACGACGTCTACATCGGCCTGCTCATCGTGGCGGCCTACCTCGGCGTTCTGCGGCTGCGCCGGGTGGACCTGGTGGGCTGAGCCGAATCCGGCGAGGCCCTCAGGGCGCCGGAACCGACACGGCCCGGACACGGCCGGAGCGCGGAATCCGCCTCCGGCCAAGTGTCCGGGCTACCCTTGCCCGGCCGTCAGCCGTACCAGCGGCCCGCCCACTCGCGGTCCAACTCGACCTGGTCCGGCAGGGGCTCGCCGTGCTCCAGGACGGGCTGGGAGGCGGTCATGTCCTCGGGGCGGACGCGCTCGGGAAGCCGGGCGAAACGCGACTCATCGCTCATACCCACAGTGTGTCACCCCAGCATGCCGGTGGCGAGGGCCACGACGGCCTGGGTGAAGGTGTAGTTGTCCGAGCCCGCGGCGGTGTGCCCGGCGTCGGACAGTTCCACCACCTCGGCCTGCGGGGCGATCCCGCGGAACCGGGCGAGGGCGTCCTCGCCGACCACGTCCGACAGCGCGCCCCGGATGACGGCGAGCGGGATGGGAAGATCACGGGCCGCCCGGTCCATGTCGGCCACATAGGCCCGGTAGGACTGGACGTCGCCGTCGTGCGGGGTGAGGAACGCCGGGTCCCAGTGCCAGTACCAGCGGCCGTCCTCACGCTGCCGCAGGTTGCGGCGCAGGCCGTTGGCGCTCTTGGGGCGCTCCTGGTGCGGCAGGTAGGCCGAGACGGCGTCGGCGGCCTCCTCCAGGCTGGCGAAGCCGTCCGGGCGGCTGTTCATGAACGCCACCACGCGCTCGCCGCCCGCGTTGTCGAACCCGGGCACGATGTCGACCAGGACGAGGCCGGCGGCGCCTTCCGCGCCGAGCCGATCGGCGACCATCAGGCCGGTCAGCCCGCCCATGGACGCGCCCACGATGACCGGACGCCCCGGCACCGAGTCGAGCACCCGCAGGACGTCCTCGACCATGGAGACGCCCCGGTAGTCCCCGTCGGAGACCCACTCGCTGTCGCCGTGGCCGCGCGCGTCCAGCGCCAGCGCCCGCACGCCCTCGGCGGCCAGGGCCGCGCCCGCGCGCCGCCAGGAGTGCCGGGTCTGCCCGCCGCCGTGCATGAGCACCACCAGAGGCCCTTCCTCGGGTCCCCAGAGATCGCCGACGAGCTCGTTGCCGGACGCGCCGGAGAAGCGCAGTGTCCGCGGGGAACGTTCCGTTTCGACGATGGCCATGGCCGTCACCTCCGGGGGAAGGGGCATCGGATGCCCGGCCAGCCGGTGTGAGCTGGCGCACATTATGAGACCGCTGTACTCAAATCATACTCGCGGGCCCCTGCCCGGTTCACGCGAAGGCGCCCATCCGCGCGCGGCGGGTCGCGCCGTCCGCGACCGGTACACGATGTACGGCCTGGTCAGGTAGCCGACCGGGGCGGTCAGCACGTGGACGAGCCGGGTGAACGGCCAGATGACGAACAGGGTGATCGCGCTCAGCGCGTGCGCCTTGTAGAGCAGCGGAACATGCGCCATCAGATCGGGCTCGGGCCGCAGCAGGTAGATCGACCGGAACCACGGAGACACCGTGTGCCGGTAGTCGTAGCCGCCCGCAGCCACGTTGGCCAGCGCCGTCGCGGCGAGGCCGAGCAGGATCGTCACCGCGAGGACAAGGTACATGAGCTTGTCGTTCCAGGTCGTGGCGATGAAGACCGGCCCGGTGGTGCGCCGCCGGTAGATCAGGATCACCATGCCGCAGACGGTCAGCACCCCCGCGACCGCGCCGAGGACGACCGCGATCCAGTGGTAGGCGGTCTCGCTCAGCCCGATCGCGGCGGTCCACGACTCGGGGACGAGCAGGCCGCCGACGTGTCCGAGGAACACGAAGATGATCCCGAAGTGGAACATGGGGCTGCCCCAGCGCAGGAGCCGCCGCTCGTACAGTTCCGACGAGCGGGTGGTCCAGCCGAACTTGTCGTACCGGTACCGCCAGATGTGCCCGAGCACGAACACCAGGATGGCGACGTACGGCAGGACCGCCCAGACGAAGGTGTTCACGGGCGGACTCCCTTTCTGAAGGGCTCGGCGTGCCCCGGAGAAACCGGGTTCCCAAGGCGTCCTTGCACCGGGCCCGGTGAGTCCGGCCCGTATCCGGGGAGCCCGACCTCCTCTTCGGGCGGCCCCTGCGCGGCGAGCCTGACGACGGCGTCGGCGGCCCTTCCCGTCAGCGGAGGCAGGGTCGCGTGGACACCGTCGAGGACCTGTGCCCAGGGCGAGCCGCACTCCTTGAGAGACCGCCTGAGCAGTTCCAGGCCCGCCCTGTGCTCCAGGAGAAGGTTCCGGCCTGAGGCGTCGAAGGCGGCGAACTCCAGGACGACGGGAAGGTGGTCGGCGATCTCCTCGCCGGTGAGGACGAGCCCGGCGGCCCGGTAGGCCTGCTGGAACCGCAGCAGCGCCATTCCGCGCTTGCGGGTGTCCCCGTAGGCGTAGTAGCTGAGGTACAGGCAGCCGCGCTTGCGGTGGTCGAACGTCTCCACGTAGGCGACGGCCAGTTCCTGCGGCGGCGTCGCCGAGACGTGGTCGAGGAACCGCCCGTACGGCCGGGCGATCGCGCGCGGCAGGCTCGCGAGGACGTCGCGAAGTTCCGGCACGAGGTCATGCAGCCCGTCCGGATAGCGCAGCAGCACCGAACCCGTCTGCCAGGCGGCGGCCGCGGCGGCCGGGGCGGGGCCCTTGGGCCTCATTCCTTGTCCCCTCTGTCGGGGAACAGCCCTTCGGGCGTGCCCTTGCCGTCCCAGTTGAGGAGGTTGACCCGGGTCGCCCGGTCGAACGATCCCGTCGGCGCGTCGCTCGTCTGCCGGTTTTTCAGGACGTGGAAGTTCTCCACCGCGACCGGCACCGGCGCGCCCGACGCCTCCCCGAAGGGTCCTGACCCGCCCATGCCCGGGCCGCCCTCGTAGTTCAAGGAGCAGTCCGTGGCCAGCTCCTCAAGGCTGTGAGCCTGCTCCGCGTGCGCCGCCGGGATGACATAGCGCTCGTCGTACTTGGCCAGCGCCAGCAGCCGGAACATCTCGTACATGGCCTCCGGCTCCATCCCGACCTGGCGCGGGATGTCCGCGTCGGGGGCGCGGCCGAGGTTGATGTCGCGCATGTACGCCCGCATCGCGGCGAGCTTCCGCAGGGCGGCTTCCACGGGTGCGGCGTCGCCCGCGGTGAACAGCTCCGCGAGGTACCCGATCGGGATGCGCAGCGCGTCGAGGGCGGCGAACAGGTTGCCGGCGTCCTCGGCGTCGTGCCCGGTGTCGCGGACGACGTCCACCACGGGCGACAGCGGCGGGATGTACCAGACCATGGGCAGCGTCCGGTACTCCGGGTGCAGCGGCAGCGCCACCTTGTAGGTGTTGATCAGCGCGTGGACGGGGGACCGGCGGGCGGCCTCGATCCAGTCGTGCGGGATCCCCGCCTCCTCCGCGGCGCGCTGGACGCCCGGGTCCTCGGGGTCGAGGAAGACGCTCCGCTGCGCCTCGTACAGGTCGGTGTCCTCAGGCGTGCAGGCCGCTTCCAGCACCTTGTCGGCGTCGTACAGGACGAGGCCGATGTAGCGCAGCCGCCCTACGCACGTCTCGGAGCAGACGGTAGGCAGGCCGACCTCTACGCGCGGGTAGCAGAACGTGCACTTCTCGGCCTTGCCTGTGCGGTGGTTGAAGTACACCTTCTTGTACGGACAGCCTGTGACGCACATCCGCCAACCGCGGCACTTGTCCTGGTCGACCAGGACGATCCCGTCCTCGGTCCGCTTGTAGATCGCCCCGGAGGGGCAGGAGGCGGCGCAGCTCGGATTCAGGCAGTGCTCGCAGATCCGCGGCAGGTAGAACATGAAGGTCTTCTCGAACTCCAGCCGCACCTGTTCGGAGACCTTCGCCAGCACCACGTCGCCGCGCGCGTGCTCCAGCGATCCGCCCAGGTCGTCGTCCCAGTTGGCCGACCAGGCGATCTTGGTGTCCTCGCCGGTGAGCAGCGACTTCGGCCGCGCGACGGGCATGTGCTCCTGAAGGGGCGCGTTCGTGAGCGTCGCGTAGTCGTACGTCCAAGGCTCGTAGTAGTCCTGGATGCTCGGCAGGACGGGATTGGCGAAGATGCTGAGCAGCTTCTTTATTCGGCCGCCGGCCACCAGGGTGAGCCTTCCGCTCTTCGTGAGCTTCCAGCCCCCGCGCCAGCGGTCCTGGTCCTCGTACGTGCGCGGATAGCCGAGCCCCGGCCTGGTCTCGACGTTGTTGAACCACACGTACTCGACGCCTGTCCGGTTCGTCCAGGTCTGTTTGCAGGTGACCGAGCAGGTGTGGCACCCGATGCACTTGTCGAGGTTCATCACCATCGCCATCTGGGCCATGATGCGCATCAGTAGGTGACCTCCTGGCTTCTGCGGCGGATGGTGGTGATCTCGTCCCGCTGGTTGCCGGTCGGGCCGAGGTAGTTGAACGCGAACGCGAGCTGCGCGTACCCGCCGATGAGGTGGCTGGGCTTGACGAGGATCCGCGTCAGCGCGTTGTGCACCCCGCCGCGCTTGCCGGACGTCTCCGCGAGCGGCACGTCGATCAGCCGGTCCTGGGCGTGGTGCATGTAGACGGTCCCCTCCGGCATCCGGTGCGAGACGACGGCCCGCGCGACGACGACGCCGTTGGCGTTCACCGCCTCGATCCAGTCGTTGTCCCGGATGCCGACCTTCGCCGCGTCCTGCGGGCTCATCCAGATGTTCGGCCCGCCGCGCGAGAGGGAGAGCATCAGGAGGTTGTCCTGGTACTCGGAGTGGATCGACCACTTGTTGTGCGGGGTCAGATACCGGACCGTCACCCCCAGGCCCCCGACCGTCCCGATCGCGGGCTCGCCGCGCAGCGCCGCGACGTTCAGCGGCGGCCGGAACACCGGGAGCTGCTCGCCCAGCTCCGCCATCCAGTCGTGGTCGAGGTAGAGGTGCTGACGGCCGGTCAGCGTGTGCCAGGGCTTCAGCCGCTCGACGTTCACCGTGAACGGCGAGTACCTGCGCCCGCCCGACTCCGAGCCCGACCACTCGGGCGAGGTGATCACCGGGGTCGGCCGCGCCTGGGTGTCGGCGAACGTGATCCGCTCGCCCTCCCGCTCGGCCGCGAGGTCGGCGAGCCGCACGCCCGTCCGCTTCTCCAACTGTGTGAAGCCCTGGACGGCCAGGCGCCCGTTCGTCGTCCCGGAAAGGGCGAGGACCGCCTCGCACGCCTCGATCTCCGAGCGCAGGGAGGGCCGTCCGTCGGCGGGGCCGCCCCGGATCACCCCGTTCTTCGACCGCAGGTACTCGACCTCGCGCTCGGGGTGGAACACCACGCCCTTGGTCGCCGCGCCCTGCTCCTCCACGAGCGGGCCGAGCGCCGCCATCTTCGCGCCGATCGCGCCGTAGTCGCGCTCGACCACGATGAGCTTCGGCATCGTCCTGCCCGGGACCGGCTCGCACTCGCCGGCCTTCCAGTCCAGGACCCTGCCGTGCGGGTTGGCCATCGCGTCGGGCGTGTCGTGCAGGAGCGGAGCGGCCACCACGTCCTCCCGGACGCCCAGGTGGCCTTCGGCGAGCCTGCTGAACTCACGCGCGATCGTCTGGAACGCCTGCCAGTCCGTCCTGGTCTGCCACGGAGGGGCGATCGCCGGATTGAACGAGTGCACGAACGGGTGCATGTCGGTGGTGTTCAGGTCGTGCTTCTCGTACCAGGTCGCGGCGGGCAGTACGACGTCCGACAGCAGCGTCGTCGAGGTCATCCGGAAGTCGAGCGTGAGCAGCAGGTCGAGCTTGCCGACCGGGGCGTCCTCCCGCCAGACGACGTCCTTCGGCCGTGCCTCCGGCGGAGCCTCCTCGGCCCGCAGCGCGTCGGCCGCGCCGAGCAGGTGGCGCAGGAAGTACTCGGTGCCCTTGCCGGACGATCCGAAGAGGTTCGCCCGCCAGATCGACAGGACCCGCGGGTAGTTCTCGGGCGAATCCGGGTCCTCGCAGGCGAAGCGCAACCGTCCCGACTTCAGCTCGTCCACCACGTACTCGCCGACCGGTCGGCCCGAGGCGCGGGCGGCGTCGGCGAGATCCAGCGGATTGCGGTCGAAGGTCGGATACGACGGCATCCAGCCGAGCCGTGCCGAAAGGGCGATCACGTCGGCGGTCGTCCGGCCCGCGAGGGAGCCTCCGGGACGGGCCTCGGCGAGCGCGTCGGCGCCGAACGCGTCGTAGCGGAACTGGTCGGCGTTGAGGTACCAGTAGGCCGTCTGCACCATCTGACGGGCGGGCCGCGACCAGTCGAGCCCGTTCGCGATCTGCGCCCAGCCCGTGATGGGCCGGCACTTCTCCTGCCCGACGTAGTGCGCCCACCCGCCTCCGTTGACGCCCTGGCACCCGGTCAGCGTGGTGAGCATGAGGAACGTGCGGTAGATGGTGTCGGAGTGGAACCAGTGGTTCGTGCCCGCGCCCATCACGATCATCGACCTGCCACGCGAGTCCTCGGCGTTGGCCGCGAACTCCCGCGCGATCCGCGCCGCGGCCTGCGCGGGGACGCCCGTGATGGGTTCCTGCCAGGCGGGCGTGTACGGCACCGAGGCGTCCGCGTAGCCCTGCGGCCACACCCCGGGCAGCCCCTCCCGCCCCACGCCGTACTGGGCGAGCAGGAGGTCGAACACGGTGGTCACCAGATGCCCGGCGACGGTCCTCGCCGGGACGCCCCGGCGCAGCTCGCCCGGCGCGTCGAAGCGCGCGAGACCCACCTCGACGCGCTCGGCGCCCTCACCGAGAAGGCTGAGCGCGGGCCGGGCGTCGCCGAGGTCGAGGTTCCAGCGGCCCTCGCCCTCCGCGCCGAACCGGAAGCCCAGCGAGCCGTTCGGGACCAGCGGAGCGCCCGACGCCTCGTCCAGCACGACGGTCTTGAACGCCGCGTTCTCACCGCGCGCCAGGTCGCCGGGCAGATCGGCGGCGGTGAGGAACTTGCCCGGCCGGTACCCGCCCGTCGCGTCCTCGTCCAGCCGCACCAGGAACGGCAGATCGGTGTACTTCGTGACGTACTCCGTGAAGTACGGGACCTGGCGGTCGACGAAGAACTCCCGCAGCAGCACATGGCCCATCGCCATGCCCAGCGCGCCGTCCGTGCCGGGCGCGACCGCGAGCCACTCGTCGGCGAACTTCACGTTGTCGGCGTAGTCCGGCGACACCGCGACGACCTTCTGGCCCCGGTAGCGCGCTTCTGCCATCCAGTGGGCGTCCGGCGTACGCGTCACCGGAAGGTTCGAGCCCCACATGATGAGATAGGAGGCGTCCCACCAGTCGCCGGACTCCGGCACGTCGGTCTGGTCGCCGAACACCTGCGGCGAGGCCACCGGAAGGTCGGCGTACCAGTCGTAGAACGACAGCATCGTGCCGCCGATCAGCGACAGGAACCGGGCGCCGGAGGCGTGCGACACGATCGACATGGCCGGGATCGGCGAGAACCCCGCGATCCTGTCCGGCCCGTACTCCTTGATCGAGTGCACATGGGCCGCGGCGACGATCTCGACGGCCTCCTCCCAGGAGGCCCGGGCGAGGCCGCCCTTGCCGCGGGCCGACTTGTACCGCCGCGCGGCCTCCCCGTCGGACACGATCGACGCCCAAGCCGTCACCGGGTCGCCCGTCCTGGCCTTCGCCTCCCGGTACATGTCGAGCAGAACGCCCCGGACGTACGGGTAGCGCACCCGCGTCGGCGAGTAGGTGTACCAGGAGAACGCCGCCCCACGGGGGCAGCCTCGCGGCTCGTACTCCGGCTTGTCCGGGCCGACCGAAGGGTAGTCCGTCTGCTGCGTCTCCCAGGTGATGATCCCGTCCTTGACGTAGACCTTCCACGAGCACGAGCCCGTGCAGTTCACCCCGTGCGTGGAGCGGACGATCTTGTCGTAGGACCAGCGGTCGCGGTAGAAGACGTCAGCGTCACGGCCGCCCTCCTTGCGGAGCGTCCGGAGGTCCTTGGAGACCTCGCCCTTGGTGAAGAACCTTCGGGTGCGCACCAGGACGTCGCTCACCGGCCCGTCCAGGCCCGCCTTCTCGTCAGCGGCCACCGGGGCCCCCTTCCGTCGTGCGTCGGGCGACCCGTTTGCTGACGTACGTCGCGGTGAAGGCTGCGGCCGCGGCGGCCACGATCGCGAGCAGGGCAAGGCCGATGCCGTACCCGCCCGTCGCCTCGTAGACCGCGCCCATCACCAGGGGCGGGACGAAACCGCCGAGACCGCCCGCCGCGCCGACCACGCCCGTCACCCCGCCGACCTTCCCGGCCGGGGCCAGCAGCGCCACCAGCGCGAACACCGCGCCGCTGCCCGCGCCGAGCGCCGCCGCCATCAGCAGGAACGCGAACGTGCCGAGCGGGATGAGCGGTGGCGTGAACGCCTGGACGACCGCGCCGACCGCCACGAGGGCCAGCACCACCGTGAGGACCCTGACCGCGCCCATCCGGTCCGACAGCCAGCCGCCGACCGGACGCATGACGACCGCGAGGATGACGAACCCCGCCATCCGGTTGGAGGCGTCCGAGGCCGTCAGGCGGTAGGCGTTCTCCAGATAGGTCGGCAGGTAGACCGAGAAGGCCACATACCCGCCGAAGGCCACCGCGTACAAGGCGGATGCCTGCCAGGTGACGCCGAGCCCGCACGTCGCCTTCAGGCCCGCGAGCGCCGACCCCGAGGGCACGGGCCGGGCCGGCGAGTCCCGCAGCATGAACCAAGCCGCCACCGCGTACACCGCGAGGACCGCCGCGACCAGCAGGAACGGCGCCGCCAACCCCCACGCGTCCGCCAGCCGGACCGTCGTGAACGCGCTGATCGCGGTGCCGCCCATGCCCATGCCGAAGATGCCGATCGCGGTACCGCGCCGCTCCGGCGGATACCAGGCGTTGACGAACGGCACGCCCACGGCGAACGCGGTCCCGCCGACGCCCAGCAGGAACCCGAAGACCAGCAGACCCGCGAGCGAGGAGTGCCCGAACCAGGCCAGGCACAGCACCGGGATGATCGTCACCGCCGACACGGCCGTGAACATGGCCCTGCCGCCGTACTTGTCGGTGAGCAGCCCGACCGGGATCCGGCCGAGCGAACCCACGATGACCGGCACCGCCACCAGCAGCGACTGCTGGAAAGGGCTCAGCCCCAGGTTCTCCTTGAACCGGGACGCGAGCGGGCTCAGCAGCGACCAGGCCCAGAAGTTGACGGCGAACCCGACGGTCGCCAGCGCCAGCATCGCCCCGGGGGCACGCTGCGCCCCGGCCGTTCTCGCCGTACTCATCCCTGTCGGCCCTCCCGCTCCAGGCCGGTCATGCCCATGACCGCCCGGAACGGACGTAACGCCGAAGAATCTTGGCCGAGCCGAGTAAGGATCTTGAACCGCGCGGCGTGTCGGGACCTAGGGAAGGGCCGCACGCGACGGCTCCCGGTAAGGCGCGGGCCCGCTCAGGGCGCGGGAACACCGGAGGGGTACGGCTCGCCCCGTCGGGGACGGCGGCCCGGACGCGGGAGGGCCCCGACCGGAGGCGGGGTCGCGGGCTTCAGGAGGTCGAGGCGCGCAGGAGGGTGAGGACCTGGTCGAGCTTGGCGTTGGTGCTGGCCAGCTGGTCTTCGAGGTCGTTGACCTGGTGCTGGAGGGCGCGGACCTTCTTGTTCACGTCGGTGAGGACGCTGGACGGCTCCCAGTTCGCGTTCTTTCCGCTGGGGTTCCCGTCCGGCGCGGGCATCCGGTCGAGCTTCCAGACCGAGTCGTAGATCTCCTGCGGCGACGGCATGTCGTCCTCCTCCGTGATGAGCTGCATGAACTTCGCCCAGGGGAACGGCCCCGCGACCTCGGGATCGCCGTGGTCGGACTGCCCGAAGGCGTCACTGACCGCGACGTGCGAGCAGATGCCGCGCTTGCCGGCCTTGAGCTGCGCCGCGGTCACCCGCACGAGCGGCACGTCGTGCTCGGCCGCGAGCTCCCGCACGAGCTTGGCCGCGCGGACGAGCATCGCCTGGTGCGCGTCGTCGTTCCACCGCTTGGGCGAGCCGGCCTGGGGATCGCACAGCTCGACGCCGAGCGTGCCGGTGTTGGGCGGCGCGTGGTAGGCGACCACGTCGTCCTTGACGCACTGGATGATCTCGCCCGGGTCCACCACGTAGTGGGCGCTGCCTCCGGCGGAGGCGCTCTGGAAGTACTTCGCGACGTTCCGGGCACCGCCCTTCACGCAGGGCGAGACCGTGGCGTGGATGACGATCCGCTGGATCCTGCCCTGCTTACCGCCGTGCTTCAACGCCCCGATATAGGGATAGGCCATCCAAGCCCCCTCGGATCTCCGACCGACCCCGCATCATAAGCACCTGAACCATCGTGTCGACGTCGAATCCGACCAAATGCCACCTATTCCTCACTGCCTCGTCACCTTCGACCGCCCGCACCCGGCCACCCTGCGCGCCTGTCCCGTCGGTATCGCCTCACCCGTGGCACAGGCACTCCACCCAGGAGCGCGCGAGCGAACCCCGCATCCTCACCGGGGCGCATCGGCACGCCGCCCGTGTCCCGGTGCTCCCCGTGCGCGCGTCGGTTGACGAGCGCGGAACGACGCCCGCGTCCCGGAGCTCCCCGTGCGCGTCGGTTGCCGAGCGCGCAGCGCCGCTAGTGCGCTGGGTCGCCGAGGGCGCCGCGACCGAGGACTTCCGCCAGCGCGAGGTCGACGCGGACGAACGCGGCGAAATGGTGGCATCCCGGGAGCACCGCGAGGTCGCCCTGGGGAAGAACGCCGGCGGTACGGCGGATCGCGGGCAGGCCCCCGTCGTCCCCGCCCGCGAGGAGCAGCACGGGATTCGGGACCTTCGCCAGTTCCTCCAGCGCGCTGGGACGCCGGGGCAACGCGACGGCCAAGGCGGCGAGCGCAAGAGGATCGGCCGCACGCATCGTCGCGGCCATCCACTCCGGGACGGTGTCCGGCCCGGGGATGAGCGGTTCCATCCCGCGCGTCCGCAGGGTCTCGGCGAGAGCGTCGTCCTCCTCCACGGGGACCTCCTCGCCGTGCGCTCCGGTCACGACCACCCGGTCGACCCGCTCCGGGTTCCCGGCCAGCAGGTGCAGCGCGACGATCCCGCCCATCGACGAGCCCCACACGGACGCCTTCGCGAGGCCCAGGGCGTCGAGTACGGCCAGGACGTCGTCGGCCTGGCGGGCGACGTCGTAGGCCGCGGGTTCATACGGCCTTCCGCTCTCCCCATGGCCCCGGCCGTCGACGAGGATCAACCGGAAGCCTCCGAGCCGCGCCACGTACCCGGCGTCCCGCCACGTGCTCCGGTCCCCGAAGAATCCGTGCAGCAGCACCACGGGCGGCCCCTGCCCCACCACTTCGAAGGCGATCTCGACACCGTCCCCGCTCGTTGCCCGCATTGCGCCATCCTGCGCGGCGACGCGGCTCCCTGTCGACCCCGGCGGCGCGGTCAGAGGAGGGAGAGGACGGGGAGGAGCGCCTCGGGACGGGCCTGGACCGGCAGGTGGTCGACGAGGTGCACCGGGCAGCCCAGGGCGGACGCCCCCGCGTCGGCCACCTTGTCGTCGCCGACCATGAGGACCTCGGCGGGCGAGAGGCCGAGTTCCGCGCAGGCGGTCTCGAAGATGCGGAGGTCCGGCTTCTGGAAGCCGACCTCGTAGGAGAGCACGAACACGTCGACGTACCGGGCCAGGCCGTGGAACTCCAGGACGGGCCGCAGGTCCCACCCGATGTTGCTGACGACCGCGGTCCGGATCCCGCGCTCGCGGAGCGTTCTGAGGGTCACTTCGGCATCGGGGTAGGGGCGCCAGGCCGCGGGGCTGAAGGACCACTCGTAGAGGGAGTCGGCGAGAGCCGGGTCGGGCAGCCCTGCCGCGCGCGCCAGGCCCGTGTAGCAGGACCGGTGGTGCGCGGCGCTCAGATCGCGGTCTCGCCAGAGCGCGGTGAGGCCGGCGGGCACCTCCCTCGGGGCCGCACCACCCGGAATCGCCCCCATCTCCTCAAGGCGTTCGGCCCACGCGCCGACCTCGCCGTCCGGCCCGAGCACGCCCCGCAGCGCCTCCTCGGCCGACGCGACCCGCATGAGCGTCCCCGAGAAGTCGAACATGACCCCGCCTCGCATCGGCCCTCCCCGCCCTCGTCTCCGATCCGCGACAAGCCTGCCACCGAAGCCCCCGACGGGTGCGCTCCGCCGTCGCGCCACTCCCGGGTAGGTGACGGGTGTCGTGAATCCGCAGGTCAGACGGCATTTCGCCGGATAACGTCGCCGCCGGTTTGACCCAGCGGGCCGTGGTGCGTAAACTTGGCGATTCCGGGTTCGGAAAATCCCGTGCGAGCGACATGCTCCTGGGTTATCCTGATCAGGATCGGTCCGTTGAGGGGATGCAGGACGCCGGAAGGCGGCCGGCCCCGGTGGGACTCCACTCCAGCAAGAAAAGCGCGAACTCTTCGAAGTTCGGGGTTATTGCTGTCCGTGGAAATGGGCCGAAGTGTGGAATGGGCACGGAAAACGCGCCGGTTTGACACTCACAAA
>NZ_BAAGPQ010000017.1:0-73062 GCF_054783995.1 Actinocorallia aurea | reverse complement strand
CCCCCTCGAACCCCCCACCCCACCCCAGCCCCCGCACATTAAGCGCCCCGCCACCTCCGAGCCCCCTCCTGTCGCCGCCCCCACCCCCTCCAAGCCGCTGCCGACCGTGCGCCCCACCGCCTCCGAGCCAGGCTCCGCCATGGCCCCCACCAAGTCCGAGCCCCCACGCATCGCGAGCCCCGCCAAGCGCGAGCCCGGTCCCACCGGGGCGACTGCCGTGGCTGAGCTCCAGCCCATAGCGGGGTGCACCGCGACCGAGCTTTCGTCCGGCGTGCGCCCCGCCGAGCGCGAGCCCGGTTCGGTCGGGGAGTCTGTGGGGGCTGGGGTCACGCGTGGTGTGGGTTCTGGTCGGGGCGGGTCTTCGAGGGGCGGGAGGCCGGGTGCGACGTTGGCTGTGACCAGTGGGGCGACCGCGGTCGCGTTGATGGCGTACACCGCGCCGATGGCGACGTTGCCGCAGACGGCGGCGGATCTGCACACCGCGGTTTCGGCGCAGGCGTGGCTGATCAACGGGACTCCGCTGGGGCTCGCCGCGCTGCTGCTGGTCGCGGGCGGCCTCGCCGACGATTTCGGCCGTCGACGGGTGTTCGTGGCCGGGACCGCGGCGCTCGGGCTCATGAGCGTGCTGTCCGCGGTCGCCACCGGCACGTGGTGGTTCACCCTGAGCCGGGCCGGGCAGGGCGCGGCCAGCGCGGCGCTGCTCGCCAGCTCGCTCGGGCTGATCGCGCACGCGTTCACCGACCCGCGCGCCCGGCTGCACGCGACCGGGGTGTGGGGCGCGTTCGTCAGCGGCGGCATCGCCCTCGGCCCACTGCTGGCCGGGGTCCTGCCGACCTGGCGGACCGGCTACGCGGTCCTGGGCGTCGCCGCCGTGCTGACGGCGCTGGCCGGGGCCCGCCTCCTCACCGAGTCGCGCTCCCCGCGCGGCGGACTGCCCGACCTGGTGGGCGCGGCGTCCTTCGGTCTCGCTCTCGTCGCCCTCGTGGCCGCGCTGACCCTGGGCCGCGACGGCTGGCTGCGCGCCCCCGTCGGGCTGCTCCTGCTCGCCTTCGCGGTGCTCCTCGCCGCCTTCGCCGTCTGGGAGCGGCGCGCCCGCACCCCGCTGATCGACCTCGCGCTGCTGCGCCGGCCCGCGTTCCTCGCGTCCTCCGCGGGCGGCCTGTTCACGGGCCTCGCGGTGATCGGCGTCTACAGCTACCTGCCCGCCGTGTTCCAGCAGGTGCTCGGCCTGTCCCCGATGGAGACGGCCTGCCTGGTCCTGTTGTGGTCCGGGCTCTCCTTCGCGGTGGCGCTGCAGGCCAAGCGGCTCCCCGGGCACTTCACAGCCGCCCGGCGGCTCGCGCTCGGCTTCGTCCTGCATGCGGTCGGCGTCCTCGCGATGCTCGGCGCGCTCGACGCGCGCTCCTGGGTGCGGCTGCTGCCCGGCCTCGTCATCGGCGGTGTCGGCTCGGGCCTGCTCAACGCAGCCCTGCCGCTGCTCTCGGTCGAGTCGGTGCCCGCCGCGCGGGCCGCCATGGGGTCGGGCGCGCAGCAGACGCTGCGCTACCTGGGCTCCTGTGCCGGCGTCGCCCTCACGATCGCCCTGGTCACCTCCTCCGGCTCGGGTCCCGCCCACGGCACCGACGTCGCCCTGGCCGTCTCCGCAGTCCTCGCCCTCGTCGCGGCCGCCGCCGTCCTCCTGCCCCGCTCCGCGCCGACCCCCGTGCGCTAGGGCGAGGGGAGGGGTTCCAGGCGGACGATGACGCCCTGTCCGTCGGAGGCGACTCGGACTACGGCGGTCAGGCGGCCATCGGACAAGTCCTGCTCAAGGCGGCGGGCACGGTCCTCGGAGACGAAGAAGGTGTCCAGGCCGCAGTCGAGCTGCCCGTCGCCGGGGCTCGTGCAGGCCAGATAGGGGGCTCGGGGGCGCGTCCGGGTCGGGGCGCCGCCCTTCCAGAGGACGCCGTCGCGGAGGAGGGGAACATGAACGGCGCCCGCGGGTCCGTCGGTTTTGTCTGGAAGGTCGGGGTAGTCGAGTGCGACGTACGCGCCGCGGAACGGATCGATCGGGTCGACCGGGGTGACCGCCAGGCGGGTCTCCGTCCCGGTGGCGAAAGCCGACAGCTGCGGGAACACGGCCCAGACGGCGAGCGCGGCCTGGACGGCGACCGCCGCCGCGACGGCGAGCGTGGACTTCTTCACCGGGAGACCTCCGGGATCAGGCGGCGGGCCCGCTGGGCGGCCGCGCCGGTGCCGAGGAAGACCGCGCCGAGCACCAGGAAGAGGGCGGCGCCGGAGAACAGCGGAGCGAAGATCGCGAAGCTCTGCGCGGTGACGAACAGGACGAGCGCGGCGGCGGCCAGCGGCGTCACGCCGGGCAGCCCGCGGGTCGCGCCGAGAACCGCGAACCAGGAGGCCGCGAGGACGTAGCCGGTGATGCCCGCGACGGCACGGACGACGTCGGCCTCGTCGGCGGACCACACGGCCAGGAGCAGTCCCGCCCCCAGCACCGCGGTGATCGCGGCGAGTTCGGCCCGCGCGGCGGCCCCCCGCCCCGCGGCCCGGGCGACGAGCACTGCCGCGGCGACGAGCACCGCGGCGGCGGCCACCCCGGTCCAGAGCTGTCCCGTGAAGCGGAAGTCAGGGTCGGGGAACGCGGCAAGGAACAGCCCCGCCAGCGCGAGCAGCACACCGACGGGCCGCCAGACCTGCGCGAACTCGGGCGTCCACTGCTCGTGCAGTGCGGCGAGCGCCGTCATGAGGACCGCCGCGACGAGCATCGCGGCCGCCACCACCCCGTGGCTGTCCGCGTGCTCGGCGGCCCACCAGCCATACCACCCGGCGCTCAGCCCCGCCGCGACGACCAGCGGGGACTTCGCCCGCGTCGCGTACGCGTAGGCGAGGGCGCCGCCCGCCCACGCGCCGAGCAGCTTCGAGGCCCCGGCGGGTACCTGGAGGCTCTGCGCCGCCTGGAACACGACGCCGCCCGCCGCCGTCACCGCGATCACCCTGACGGCCGAGGGCAGCGCCCCGTCGACCCGCGCCGCCGCCAGCTCTCCGGCCACCACGGCGACCAGCCAGACTGCCGCGATCCCGCCGAACCGCACTCCGGGCGCCCATCCCTCATAGTTCGACGCCACCACCCAGATCAGCCCGATCCCCACGAACGCCGCCCCGAGCCACAACGCGATCCGCTCCAGCCCCGGCCTCCGCCCTTCCCCGTACCGCCCCACAATGGCCGCCGCGGCCTCCCCATCGATCACCCCCTCCGCTTCCCAGGCCGCCACCTCCCCCCGCAACCACCGCAACCGCCGACCCGAAACCTGCGCTTTGTCCATCCCTCCACCCTGCCGGGCCGCACTACCCCCGTCATGAGTACACCTACTCAAATCCTCCGCCCCGAACCCGTCACCGCCCCACCACGACCATCCCCGACCCCTTCCGCGGGTGCTCCCTTGGGTTGCGGGAGTGGTGCGGTGTGGAGGGTGTTGCGCTGTGGGGGGCGGGGCACGGGAGTGGCAAGGGGGCGGGTATGGGCACGGTGTTGGTCGTCGTTCTTGCGATCTTCCTTTGGGGGGTGGTGTCCGGGCGGCTGGAGCGGCTCGACCTCACCGCGCCGATCGTGTTCGTGGTCGTCGGCGGGCTGCTGGCGGTGGCCGGGGTCGTCGCCGGGCCGGAGGCGCCGGAGACGCTGCGGCCGCTGGTCGAGGTCACGCTGGTGTGGGTGCTGTTCTCCGACGCGGCGGGGGTGCCCTGGCGCGAGGTCCGCGCCAACGGGGGCACGTACGCGCGGCTGCTGTGCGTCGGGCTGCCGTTGACGATGCTGGCTGGTTGGGGGCTCGCCTACTGGTTCTTCCCCGGGCTCGGGGTCTGGCTCGCGCTGTTCGTCGGGGCCGCGCTCGCGCCGACCGACGCCGCCCTCGGCCTCGCGGTCGTGACGAACCGGCTGGTGCCGCTGCGCATCCGGCGGATCATCACCGTGGAGAGCGGGCTGAACGACGGGATCGCGACGCCCGTCGTCATGTTCGCCCTCGCCGGGGCCGCGTCCGCGGAGGCCGTCCAAGGCGCGCCCACCCTGGGGATGGCGATCGCCGAACTCGCCATCGGCCTCGTCGCCGGCGGCGTGCTCGGGCTGGTCGGTGGGACGCTGCTGCGCTGGGCACGGCAGCGCGAGTGGGCGTCGGAGGACTACACCGGCATCGCCGTGCTCGCGCTCGCCCTCGTCGCCTACACGGGGTCGGTCGCGCTGCACGGCAACGGCTTCATCGCGGCGTTCTGCGCCGGCCTGGGCTTCGGCGCGGCCGCCGGCCCGCGCGGGCCCGCCGAACTCGCCTACCTGGAGCAGACCGGCAGCCTGGTGTCCCTGCTGGTGTGGCTGGCCTTCGGCGTGATCGCCCTGCCGATCACGGCCGACCTGGCCGAGCCGCTCATCGTCCTTTACGCGGTGCTCAGCCTGACGCTCCTGCGCATGCTGCCCGTGGCGATCGCCTCCCTCGGATCCGGCCTCGACCGGAGCTCGGTGCTCTTCGTCGGCTGGTTCGGCCCCCGCGGCCTGGCCTCCCTGGTCTTCGCCCTGATAGCCCTGGAAGACCTGGGCCCCGACGCCGACGAGGCGGTGGCCATCATCGGTTTCACCGTCCTCCTCAGCGTCCTGGCCCACGGCTTCACCGCCCGCCCCCTTTCCACCACCTACGCCACCCACCACCCCACCTGACGCCCCCACCCACGGCCCTCGCCGCACCCAACACGCGAACCTTCGAGAAGCACCGACCCGCAGCCGCCGCCCGCAGGCCCCCGGCACCCCCTCCCCGCAGCAGACCGCGCCCGATGCCTCGATGAGGCCCAGTTCCGCAGGGGCAGGCCCCGGCGCCTGGAACTTGGTGCCCGCGGGGGCCATCTGGTGCGGTGTTCGTGGGGGCCGGGCTCCGGGCGGGCGGGGGCGTGGGATCAGGTTGCTTGTAGCAGGCGGGTTGTGAAGTGGGCTGTTGGGCTCAGGTCGCGGAGGGCTGCGGTGAGGGCTTGGCCGGCGGCTTCGAGGGTCGGGTCGTCCATCGGGTTCAGGGCGTCGAGGATGAAGGCCGCGCGGGTGGTGGTGTGGGTGAGGCGGGTGCGGGCGCACTGGCGCCAGTTCCAGCGACGGCAGGTGACGCCTGCGGGGTCGGTCCACACCACTTCGCCCCGTCTCGGGTGCTCGGTGGCGGGCTCGCCGGCGGACATGATCTCGAAGGACTCGTCGCCCTCGGCGCGGATCAGGCGGGGCGGGCCCGTGTAGTGGTCGAGGTCCTCGCCGCCGATCGGCAGGGCGTGCGCGACGGAGACGGCGTTGTAGATGTCGGTGATGGCGTCGATGTGGGGCAGGCCGTCGGGGACTCTGCGGAGCAGGGCGTCGACGCTCGGGCGGACGCGCTGGGGCTTGGCGCCGAAGGCGCGGAAGGCCTCGTGCCAGGCGGCGACGTGCGGATTGGCTGTCGGGTCGGCGGCTTCGCCGCGCTCGGCGGCCTGCTGCTCGGCATCGGCGAGCAGGTTCTCGCTCAGACCGTTGGACGGTCCGGGCACCAGCCCCTCCGCGGTGATCAGCAGGGCCCGGTAGTCGGGCCGCAGCGCGGCGACCTCGGGCGCGATGACCGCGCCGTCCAGCCACTCGCGGGCGCTCAGACGGTTGCTCATGGGTGTATCTCCTCTCAGATCAGGACTTCCAAGGACTGACGCCGCCAGGCAGCGGACGCCGCTCAGCCGGCCGACGGGACCAGCGCGGCGGCCCTGCCGGTGGGCCGGAGGAGCCGTCGAGACTCTCGCCGCGTGGATGGGCATTCGGGGCTTCCGGGGTGGTCAGGGCAGGGCGAGGAGGCTGACGGCGGCGGCCGCGGTGGCGAGGCCGACGAGTTGGCCGCGGCCGACGCGTTCGTGGAGCACGCTGCGGGCGAGCAGGACCGTCGCGGCGGGGTAGAGCGCGGTGACGACCGCGACGACGGAGAGGTCGCCGCTGCGCGCCGCGAGCAGGAACAGCAAATTCGCCACCGAGTCGAGGGCGCCCGCCGCCGCCGACGTCGCGTACGCGGGGCGCTCCGGGCCGAGCCTGCGGAACATCAGCGCGGCCGCCGTCAGGGTGACGGCCGAGGAGACCGCACGGCCGACGATGAGCGGGGCGACGCCGCTGTCCGAGGGCGCCTGGTGCAGGAACACGAGTTGGAGGGCGATCGCGGCGCCTGCGCCGAACGCCAGCAGCAGTGCGGTGCGCGATGGTCGGGCCGAGCGCACGCCCGGCCCGGCGCTGACGAGCACCACGGCCACGAGCGCGAGTGGCAGCCCGATCAGCCCGGCGGCGGCCAGATGCTCGCCTTGCAGCAGGCCGGCGCTGACGGGCAGGGCTGCCGACACCAGCGCGGTGACCGGCGACAGGACGTTCATCGGGCCGATCGCGAGCGTCCGGTAGAGCAGCGCGAAGGCCGCGGCCGACGCGACCCCGGACGCCGCGCCCCAGCCGACCGCCCCGCCGCTGAACGACGCGCCGAGCAGCGGCCACAGCAGCAGCTCCACGACGAGGCTGGCAGGGGCGGCGATCATCACCGTCCGCAGCACATGGGCCTTGCGTGCGCCGAGGCCGCCGAGGAAGTCGGCGCACCCGTAGGCGACCGAGCAGCCCAGAGCCAGCACCAGAGCGATCATGACACCCCCTCGAGTTCGCTCCCAGGTTCAATGGAACGACCACAGCATAGGTCAGATTGACCGCGCTTGGCCAATCGAATGACCGCTCGGTGCAATAGACTGTGCGGAGAAGGGTGGTGCACAGATGACGGAGACGACCGCGGCTCTGCGGACTGTCGCGCAGAACGTCCGGGCGGCCCGCCAGCGCGCGGGGCTGTCGCTGGAGGAGCTGAGCAGGCGCGCCCAGGTCAGCAAGGGCGCCCTCGTGGGGCTGGAGAAGGCCCAGGGCAACCCCAATCTGGGCACCCTCGTCCGCCTCGCCGACACGCTCGGGATCTCCGTGTCCGACCTCATGCAGGGCCCTGTCGAAGGCCAGGTCCGCATCGTCGCGGATGTCGCCGTCACCCCCCTGTGGACGGGCCCGAAGGGCAGCGAGGCACGCCTCATGCTGACGACGCCGGGCCCCGCCCCCGTCGAGGTCTGGCGCTGGCACCTGGAGCCGGGCGAGGACTACCCCAGCCATCCCCACCAGCCCGGCGTCGTGGAGACGATCAGCGTCACCTCAGGTCGGATGGTCCTGACGGTGGACGGCGCCGACCACCCCCTCGAAGCGGGCGAGACCGCCACCTTCAACGGCAACGCCCCGCACACCTACCGCGGCGCGGGCACCGAGCCCTGCCACCTGATCATGACCGTCCAGCTCCCACCGGGCCCAGGGACCGCCTGACCCGGCTCCGGTGAGCCGATCGGAGCCCCGTCGCACCGCGGTGGCGCCGATCTACTCGGCCCCCGACCCTCCTCCGAGGACCGCGCCGCGCGACGGACTCTCCGTGGGCGTCGCCCCGGTGCGGCGGGGTCGAGGGCTGCTTTGCCGCTTGTGCGTCGCGAGGGCGGGTCTCCACCGCGGTCGGCGCGGGTCAGGGCCGCGCAGGGGCGGTGAGGGAGGTCTCCGAGGCCCCCTCGGGCGGGGCCGTGGGACGTATGAGAACATGAATCTCAATTATGGAGATCATTGCTCTCGTGGGAGGCGGCCGTGGTGTTCATGGACGACGCGGTGACGCGCGCCGTGGGAGGTCCGGAACGGCTCTTCGGCGTCGAGGTGGACGGGGACGCCGAGGGCGGGCAGTCCGGGTCGATGGCGTCCGGGGCGTGGATGGCGCGGCCGGGGGAGCCCGCCGCGGCGGCTCTGGCGGTGCTCATGGACGACACCCTGGGACGGGCGGCGGCCGAGCGGCGGCCTGAGGGCTCGTGGGCGGTCACGACGGAGCTCTCGGCCGACTACACCGGCGTGCCTCCGGGCGACGGGCGGCGCATCACGAGCCGGGGCTCCGTCGTTTCGGCCGACGAGCGGGGCGCGCTGGCCCGAGGCGTCATCGAGGACGGCGAAGGGCGCGCCCTCGCACTGATGACGCTGCGGAGCCGTTTCCTCCTCGGCATGGTCATGCGGCCCGGCGGCGCGAACGGGGTCGTCGCCGGCGAGGCGCCCGAGCGGGTGTCGATGGCGGCGATGCTGGGCCTCGCCGATCGCATCGCGGAGCCCGGCCCCGGACAGCGTGGGCGGGAGGAACTCGCCAACAGCAGCGCGCCGTCCGGTCTTGTGCTGTGCGGGCGGGAGGAACTCGCGAACGGCAGCGGCGCGATGCACGGTGGCGTGGTCCTGTGCGCCGCGCAGCTTGCCGCGGGGCGGCTGCTGCCCGGCGGGGAGGGGTTCTTCCTCGCCTCCGCGCGCATCGGGTACCTGCGCAGGCTGGAGGCGTGCGACGACCTGGAGCTCACGACCCGGCTCGTCCACGGCGGCCGGACGTTCCGGATCGTCGAGGTGACGGTGCGCGGGCCGGGCGGCCGTGTCGGGGCCGTCGCGACGGTCACCGGGTACACCGCGGACCACTGAGCCGGTGCGGCGTAGGCAAACTCTGGGCCTGCCCTCCCGCCCGCCGGAACGCGGCGCGGCCGAAACCCGCCGACCGGGTGGTGTGATGGCCTGGGGAGGGGACGTGAGAGGGAACAAAGCGCTGCCCGCGGCGGTCTTGGTGCTGATGCTCGCCGGCTGCGGAGGCGAGGCCGTCCACACGGCGGCGCCCACGCCGACGCAGGCCGGTACGCCGGCCGGCACGCCGCGCCTCGGCGACGCCGAGGAGGTCGCCCGCGGGATCAAGGTGCCCTGGGGCCTGGTCTTCCTGCCGGACGGCGAGGCGCTCGTCGCCGAGAGGGACACCGGCCGGGTGCTGCGCGTCCCGGCGCAGGGCGGGGATGTCCGCGAGGTCGCGAAAGTCCCGGATGTCGCCGCCAGCGGCGAGGGCGGCCTGCTCGGCCTCGCGCTGTCCCCCTCCTACGCGACCGACGGCCTCGTGTACGCCTACCTCACCACCGATTCCGGCAACCGGGTCGTCCGCTTCCGGCTCGGTGGCGCCGAGCCGGAGGTCGTCTTCGACGGCATCGCCTCGGCCTCGTTCCACGACGGCGGCAGGATCGCCTTCGGCCCGGACGGCATGCTCTACGTCGCCACGGGAGACGCGGGCGACGGCTCCTCGGCGCAGGACCCGAAGAGCCCCAACGGAAAAATCCTCCGCCTCACTCCGCAAGGCGACCCCGCCCCCGGCAACCCGACGCCGGGCTCCCCGGTCTACAGCCTCGGGCACCGCAACGTCGAGGGCCTGGCCTGGGACGCCCAGGGCCGCCTGTTCGCCACCGAGTTCGGCCAGGACGCCCACGACGAGGTCAACCTCATCGAACCGGGCCGCAACTACGGCTGGCCCGAGGTGGAAGGCAAGGGCGGCACCGACGGGGGCCGCTTCACGAACCCGCTCCTCACCTGGACGCCCGCCGAGGCTTCCCCCTCGGGCGCCGCCATCATCGGAGACACCCTCTACGTCGCGGCCTTGCGCGGCGAGCGCCTATGGACGATCCCCCTCAACGGCGACAAGACGGGCACCCCGCACGCCGAACTCGTCGGCCGCTACGGACGGCTCCGCACCGTCGCCGCGGCCCCGGACGGCGCCCTGTGGCTGACCACGTCCAACACCGACGGCAACGGCGCCCCCCGCGAAGGCGACGACCGCGTCCTCCGTCTCCCCGCCCCCTGAAGCACGGGCCCGGCCCGCTTCGGCGCGAGGCGGGCAGCCCGTCGACCGGGGAACGAAGGCCGGTCGCCCCCGCCGTGCCCGCCGTCGTCACCGTCCTGCCCGCGCCGCCGTCACGGCTCGGTGACGCCGTCGAAGCGGGCCAGGTCGCGGAGCCAGGCGTGGGCCGTCGAGTCGGACGGGGCGCGCCAGTCGCCGCGGGGGGACAGGGAGCCGCCCGCGGAGACCTTCGGGCCGTTCGGCATGGCCGAGCGCTTGAACTGGGCGAAGGCGAAGAAGCGGCGGCAGAAGACCTCCAGCCAGTGGCGGATCTCCGCGAGGTCGTAGGACGTGCGCTTGGCTTCGGGGAATCCTGGGGGCCAGGCGCCGGCCTCGCGGTCGTGCCAGGCGTGCCAGGCCAGGAACGCGATCTTCGACGGGCGCATGCCGTAGCGCAGCACGTGGAAGAGGGTGAAGTCGTGCAGCGCGTACGGGCCGATCTTCGACTCCGTCGACTGCAGTTCCTCGCCCGGCACCAGCTCGGGGCTGATCTCGGTGTCGAGGATCGCGGTGAGCGTCTCGCCCGCCTCGGGCCCGAACTCGCCGGTGCTCACCACCCAGCGGATCAGATGCTGGATGAGCGTCTTGGGCACCCCGGAGTTGACGTTGTAGTGGCTCATCTGGTCGCCGACGCCGTAGGTGCACCAGCCGAGCGCGAGCTCCGACAGGTCGCCCGTGCCGAGGACGATGCCGCCGCGCTGGTTGGCCAGCCGGAACAGGTAGTCGGTGCGCAGCCCGGCCTGCACGTTCTCGAAGGTGATGTCGTAGACCGGCTCGCCTTCGGAGAACGGGTGGCCCATCTCCTTCAGCATGAGCCGCGCGGTCGGCGAGATGTCGAGTTCCGCGGCCGTGACGCCGAGGGCCCGCATCAGCTTGTGCGCGTTGTCCTTGGTGTGGTCGCTGGTGGCGAAGCCCGGCAGGGTGAACCCGAGGATGTCGCTGCGGGGCCGACCGGCCCGATCCATCGCGCGGGCGGCGACGATGAGGGCGTGCGTGGAGTCGAGGCCGCCGGAGACTCCGATGACGATCTTGGGGTTGCCGATGGAGCCGAGCCGCTGCCTGAGGCCCGCGACCTGGATGTTGTAGGCCTCGTAGCAGTCCTGCGCGAGCCGGGCCGGGTCGGCGGGTACGAACGGGAACCGCTCGATCCTGCGGCGCAGCCCGAGGTCGGCGGTCGGCGGGTCGAGCCGGAACTCCACCCGCCGGAAGTCGCCGGTGCGGGCGGCGTGGACGCGCCGGTTGTCGTCGAAGGTGCCGGTGCGCATGCGTTCCTGGCGCAGCAGGTCGAGGTCCACGTCGGCGACGGCGTACCGGTCGCCCTGCGGGAACCGCTCGGTCTCGGCGAGGAGCGCGCCGTTCTCGTAGATCATGGTCTGGCCGTCCCAGGCCAGGTCGGTCGTCGACTCGCCCAGGCCGGCCGCCGCGTACACGTAGGCGGCGACGCACCGGGACGACGACGAACGGCACAGGAGCCGGCGGTCCTCGGCCCGCCCGACGGTGATCGGGCTCCCCGAGAGGTTCGCGAGGACGGTCGCGCCCGCCAGCGCGGCCTCCGCGCTCGGCGGCACCGGCACCCACATGTCCTCGCAGATCTCCGCGTGCAGGACCAGGCCGGGGACGTCCTCGGCGGCGAAGAGCAGGTCGGTGCCGAACGGCACGTCGGCGCCGCCCACGCGGATGGCGCCGCCGCGCTCGTCGGCCCCGGACGCGATCTGCCGGGCCTCGTAGAACTCGCGGTAGTTCGGCAGGAAGGACTTGGGGGAGACGCCGAGGATCCGCCCGCGGTGCACGACCACGGCGCAGTTGTAGATCCGGTGCCGGTGGCGCAGCGGGGCGCCCACGACGAGGACCGTCATCAGCTCGGCGGATCCGGCCACGACGGAGGCCAGGGCGCTCTCGACCTCGTCGAGGACGACGTCCTGGAGCAGGAGGTCCTCGATCGAGTAGCCGGTCAGGCAGAGTTCGGGGAAGACCGCGACCGCGACCCCCTCGTCCGCGCAGCGACGGGCCTGCGCCAGCACCGCCGCGGCGTTCGCGGACGGGTCGGCGATGGCGGCGTGGCCGGTGCAGGCGGCGATCCGGGCGAATCCGTGCTGATAGAGGGACCAGAAGTTCACCAGACCACCGTATCCAGGCCGCGATCTCCGCGTTCGCCCGGCCGCCCCGCCCGGCCGCACGAAGGGTTCCACCCAACTTTTCCGGGCGAACTGTCACGAATCGCCACCCGGTGCGTGTCTGGATGAATGGACGATGATCGCGGACGAGGGATCGGGACGAAGCGCATGACAACGGCGGACAGCACGGTGGGCGGCGGCCTCGGGGACCCGGACGACCTGGAGCAGGCCGCCGCGGTCTTCGGAGAGATCCGGCCGCGGCTGTTCGGGATCGCCTACCGGATGCTCGGCAGCGCGGCCGAGGCCGAGGACCTCGTGCAGGAGGTCTGGGTGCGCTGGCAGACGTGCGACCGCGCGGCCGTGGCGAGCCCGGAGGCCTTCCTGACGACGGTCGCGACCCGGCTGTCGATCAACATCGTCCAGTCGGCGCGGGTCCGCCGCGAGACCTACATCGGTCCGTGGCTGCCCGAGCCCGTCGACACCAGCGCAGACCCGCACCTGGGCGCCGAGCGCGGCGAGGCCCTCGGGTTCGCGGTCCTCATCCTGCTGGAGAGGCTGTCGCCCAAGGAACGCGCCGCGTACGTCCTCAGGGAGGCCTTCGACTACCCCTACGGGCAGATCGCCGAGATCATCCAGGTGAACGAGGCCGCGGCGCGCCAACTCGTCAGCCGCGCCCGCAAGCACCTCGCCGAGGGCCGCCGCGCCGAGGTCGCCCCGGCCGACCAGCACCGGCTGCTCACCGCGTTCGTCGCCGCGGCCCGCGTCGGCGACATGGCCGCCCTGGAGAAGATCCTCGCGGCCGACGTGATCAGCTACTCCGACGGCGGCGGCGTCGTCCGGGCCTCGCGCATCCCCGTCTTCGGCGCCCTGCGCGTCGCCAAGTACCACCGCGCCTTCGCCGCCCGCTTCTGGGAGGGCGTGGACGTCGCGTTCTCCTCCGTCAACGGCGGGAGCGCGGCCCTCCTGTCGTCCGGCGGCCACACCTTCGCCGTCCTCACCGTCGTGGCCTCCGCCGAGGGCATCGACCGGGTCCTGTGGATGATGAACCCGGCCAAGATCACTGCGGCGAAGCCCGCGTCCTGACCCCGCTCCCGCTCGGCGCGGTCCGTCGAGCGGTCAGGTTCAGGTCCTGGCGGGCCTGGGCCAGCTGGTCCTGCCAGATCCACAGCCGGTGCTGGACGGGCACCGCGTGGTAGCCGTACAGCCCGACCTCGGTCAGCGTGCGCAGGTCGACGCAGACGCGCTGGTAGGCCTGCTCGACGGCTTTGGCGGGGTCGGTGAGCCGGGCGCTTCCGAGCTTCACGCAGGCCCGGTACTCGTAGCCGACGAGCAGGTCCTCGCCGAACTCGCTCCAGACGCCGAGCCGGCGCGTCCACGCGTGGTCGGCTTCGTCCAGCAGCAGGTTGAGGTCGTCCACGGGTGGAAGGGACGGATAGATGATGAAGGTGACGGCCCAGCCCTGGGCGACCATGTCGAGGTTGAACGTGCGCCGCCGCGGATCGTCGCGCGGCGGCAGCGTGGTGAACCATGGTGCGGTGTAGGCGAGGAGCCTGCCGTTGCCCTCGATGAGTTCCCCGGTGGCGATCACGGCGAGTTTGCGCTGGGTGCCGTCGGGATTGGCGAGCCGGGTCTCGACCATCTTCTTGTGCTCCTGCGCCGCGCGCTCGCCCGCGGCGAGGTGCCTGGCGGCGGCGTCGGGCGTGATGCGCGCGATGAGGTACTCGCGCAGCTCGCGGGGCAGCGCGTCATAGGTGCCGTCGGACAGCCTGGCCCGGGTGCGGTCCAGGGCGGCCTGCGCGGTGGCGGCGCTGCCGCCGTACTTGCTCTCGGGGGTGTCGATGGAGACCATGCGGATCGCCATCGAGATGTTCGGGGTGTCGCCATCGGTGACGCTGAGGAGCCTGTAGTCGTTGGCGGGCCGGCTGGGCCCGACGAAACCGAGATCGACCACGGGACCGATTCCCTTCGGGGGGCTGATCACGCTCAGTGCACGGTCGGGGAGGTTTTCCGGCTGTCATTTCCGGCTCCCCAGGTCGGCAAACCATCCTGGCCCGGGGCGGGCCGTCCGGCGGCCCGGGTGGGACCAGGGTTCGCCGCCGACGCGGCTGGGCAGGAAGATCACGACCGTGCCACGGGGCTCGACCTGCGGTTTCGCGGGCGGGCGCCGGGCGTCCACGGACCACGCCAAAGGCTCCAACCGACGTCGAAGGACCTCCATGTCTTCCTACGCACACACCCGCGCGCAGACGCCCGTGCCCACGTTCCAGAAGGCGCCGCTCATCACCGGCGCGGCGCTCATCGCCGCCGGGGCCCTGATCTGCATGGGCGGGGCGGCCCTGGCCGGCGCGCACATCTTCACCGCGACCCGCCAGCGCGTCCGCCAGATGGACCGCCCGCCCACCGAACTGGCCAAGGAGCAGTGGGCGAAGACCCGCGCCGCCGCCCACGCCGGCGCGCACGCCTGGCGTGAGAACGCCATGGTCTGATCTTCCGGCCGCGTCCGCGCCTCGGCCCGAGGGGGCGAGGCGCGGATACGGCTGCCCTCAGGGGAGGTGGTGGCCCGCGGCGCGGAAGAGGGCGTACCACTCGGGGCGGGTGAGGGGCAGGCCGGAGGCCTGGGCGGCGGCGGAGACGCGGTCGGGGCTTCGGGTGCCGAGGATGGGCTGGATGCGGGCGGGATGGCGGGTGATCCAGGCGAGGGCCACGGCCATGGGCGTCACGCCGTGGGCCGCGGCGACGCGGCGGAGTTCGGCGCCCAGGGCCGGATGGTCGGGGGAGTCGAGGAGCACGCCAGTGGGGGTGCGCAGCGGCGACCACGCCTGGACGGTGACGCCGTTGAGGCGGCAGTAGTCGAGGACGCCGCCGTCGACGACCGCGCTCTGCGCCAGGTCGGGCATGGTGCTGGACAGCCCCTGGGAGACGAGCGAGGCGTAGTGCAGCGAGAACCTGAGCTGGTTGACCGCGATCGGCTGGCGCACCGAGCGGCGCAGCAGCTCGATCTGCCCCGGCGTGTGGTTGGAGACGCCGAAGACCCTGACCTGGCCGCTCGACTCCAGGTGGTCGAAGGCTTGCGCGATCTCATCCGGTTCGGCGAGCGCGTCGGGCCGGTGCAGCAGCAGGACGTCGAGGTAGTCGGTCCGCAGCGCGCGCAGCGACCCTTCGACGGACGCCACGATGTGCTCGTAAGAGAAGTCGTAGTACGGGCCCGACCGCACGATCCCGCACTTGGACTGCAGCACGATCCGCTCCCGCTGCGCCGGGGTGAGCCGCACCGCCTCGGCGAACCGCCGCTCGCACCCGTGCGTCTCGGTCCCGTAGATGTCGGCGTGGTCGAAGTAGTCGATGCCCGCGTCGAGCGCGGCCCGCACCAGCGCGCGGACCGACCCGTCGTCGAGGTCCTGCACGCGTCCGAGTCCCAGCAGCATGTTCGGCACCGGCCGCCCGAGCCCCGCCACGATCTGTGTCCTCATCGGCTCATCATGCCGGTCACGGCCCGGCCGCCGACGCCGCCGCGCCCGGCGGCCGTCCGGGGCATCGGCCCGGCGACGACGAAGCCGGGACGGCATCGGGACACCGGTCCTGTTCTGTCGGGAACTGCGTTCGGTGACGCGGAACGGGCCTGGAGGAGGCCCTAGCTTCCAGGCATGGTGGTCTTCTTTCAGTACGGCAATGGGCTGTTCCTGCCCTCGGCGCTGCGGCACGTGGACCGGGGGGCCGAGGATGTCGCGGCGGCGGCGCCCGACCTCGCCGGGCGGTTCTACGCCGCGGCCGACCTGTGCGAGGCGCGGTACCGGACGATGCCGTGCGGGGCGGTGCTGCAGGCCGCCCACGCGGCGGCGCGCAGGAGCCCCGCCGTCGCGGAGGTGACGGAACGCGGGCCCCTTCCCGGACACCGGAACGACGGCTTCACCGTCCATCTCCACGCGGGCCGCGCCCTGTCCTGGTACGCGCCGGACTGGACGCCCCGGGCCTTTCCCGCGCTGCGCTTCGACCTCGGGGCCGAGCGCAGCGGCGAGGCGATGTTCTTCGTCTACGGCTGTAGCACGGAAAGCCCCCCGCCCGAGCGTGAAGCGGCCTGGTACCGGCTGGTCGCCGACCCCTGGGGGAACAGCCACCTCACCGAGGTCCGCACCGCCATGTCGGCGCTGCTCGCGGGCGACGTCCGTATCGTCCCCGCCGAGCCGCCCGACCTGTCCGTTCCGTTCCTCGACGATGTCCTCGCCGCCGTGCGGGACCGGTTCAGCGGCGGCGGGTGAGAACCGGCGGGTGAAGGTCAGGACGCAAACCTCGCGGGTCCGGCCGGGTCCGGACTGTGATTTCTCCGTGGATTCCATGGCGTCACGGGAAGTGTTCTTCTATGGCACATCAGATCATGATCTCCTTCGAGAGTGGAGAGAGGCAGTCACTGTTCCTCGCGGACTGGTCCGACGGCCCGATCCGCGACTTCGTCACCGATCTGGAGAAGAGCGACCACGTCCACGGGGTGCGCGTCCTGCCCGGGCCCGCGCCGCAGGTCATGCCCGTGGCCCCCTACCAGGGCGATCTCGCCGCCCTGGAGTCCGGCCGCTCGCTGGGCGAGGCCTTCGGCCGGATCTTCGCGGCGGTGCTCGGCGGCCTGCTCGCCCTCATGGGCCTGCTGTTCATGTTCGGCCCCGGCGCGTCGCTCCACGGGCTGGCCCTCCTCGTCCCCGGCCTGCTCCTGCTGTCCACGACGATCCCGTTCCGCCGCTGAACCCGGCCGCGCCCTGCCGCCCGCGCTCCCCGGCACGGACGGCAGGACGCGGCCGGAACGTCAGGCGGCGGCGGAGCCGGCGGTGCCAGGTCGGCCGGGCTTCCCGCCCAGCGGCGCGCCCAGCTCCGCCCGCACCTGAGGCCGCCCCGTACGATCCGCACATGAGCGTCGATTCGACCGGGAGCGTCGATTTCACCGGGAGCATGGGCACCGCGGACGGCGAGGCGGTGGCCGAGGTCCTCGGCGCCTGGCTGGGCCTCGACCTGAAGGTCCGCGTCCGCCTGCACGGCTGGGAGGTCCACCACGACGCCGACCGCATCGAGGTCTACGCCTACGAGGCACTGGGCTCGTCCACCCCGCTCACCCTGTTCTCCGGGGCCGCCGCCCTCTCCTTCGCCGAAGCCCATCCCCTCTTCGCCTCCCTGCACGCCCACTGCGTCTCCCGCGGTCTCTCCCACGAGGTGGAGTACGAGGCCGAGGACGGCGACGCGCAGGACCCCGACCGCATCCGGATCCTTCGCCACCCCTGACCCGCTTCGGAACCGCCGAGCCTTGCCGCGCAAGGCCGCACGGCCCCTCCGGGCCCGCCCCGCTCTTGGCCGATTCCCCAAGGGATGACGGCTAGGGCGGCACCAGCTGTCGTTCGCGCTCCGCTGCGGGAATACGGCCCCGGCGAACGCCCGCTGACGTCCCGCGGGTCCCCGGGCGCGGGCGCGGCCGCTCGGTCGGGACGTGTTCGCGGCACCGGTCATTCGATCAAGTGCGGGCGTCGGAGGATCAACCGGAGGACCCCGTGAGGGTTGAAGCTCTACGTATGACTACGAACTCCCCATCGCGCGCCGCCCAGTCCTCCTCGTCGTCCGCACGCCGTACCGCGTGGCCGCCCATCGTCGCGCTCGCGGCGGGGATCGGGGCGCTCGTGGCGAGCGAGTTCCTGCCTGCGAGCGTGCTGCCCGCGCTCGCCGCCGACGTCGGGGTGAGCGAGGGGGTCGCGGGGCTGGCGGTCGCGGCGACCGCCATCGCGGGGGCGGTGACCGCGCCGAGCATCGCGGTGCTGCTGCCGCGCACCGACCGGCGGACCGTGCTGATCGGGCTGCTCGTCGCGGCTGTCGTCGCGAACCTCGCGGTGGCCGTCGCGCCGGGTTTCGCGGTGCTGCTGCTCGGACGGCTCGTGCTCGGCGTCGCGATCGCCGGATACTGGTCGTTCGCGTTCGGCGCGGGCGTCCACACGGTGCCGGGACGCGACAGCCTCGTCTCGACGTCCATCGCCCTCGGCGTCACGATCGCCACGATCGCGGGGGTGCCCCTCGCCTCGCTGGTCGGGGACGCCGTCGGCTGGCGCACCGTGTTCGTCGGGGCCGCCGTCCTGAGCGCGGCGAGCGCGGTCGCGGTCGCGCTCACCCTGCCTTCCGTGCCCGCGCACCCGTCCGCCGGGTTCGCCATGCTGCGCCGGGCGGTCGCCAACCCGCTGATGATCGCGGGCGTGCTCGGCGTCGTGCTCGTCGTGGTCGGCAACTTCGCCGCCTACCCCTACATCCGCCTCGCCGTCGAGAAGGTCGACGCGGGGAGCACGAGCTGGCTGCTGCTGGCCTGGGGCGTCGGCGGCCTGGTCGGCAACCTCGCGGCGGGCCGGTTCGCCGGGCGGCTGCGCGCCGTCGTCACCGCGGCGCCGCTGCTCCTGGGCGTGAGCCTCGTGCTCACCGTGACGGCGACCGCGCTGCCGCAGCTCGCGGTGGGGATCGTGCTGTGGGGCGTCGCCTTCAACGCGGTGCCGGTCGCGACCCAGCTGTGGGTGACGCGGGTCGAGCCCGAGCGCGTCGAGTCGGCCCTGGCGCTCCAGGTCACCGCGTTCCAGGTCGCGATCACGCTGGGCTCGGCGTCAGGAGGCGTGCTCCTGGACTCTCGCGGCGTCGCCGCCGCGCTCTGGTTCGGCACCGCCTTCGCCGCCGCGGCCGGAATGCTGTTCGCCGCCCTGCGCGTCCCGCGCGGGTGAGGCGTCCCGCCAGGCCTGCGGCGCGAGCCCGTGGCGGGCGGAGAAGGCCCGGCTGAAGGCCGCGGCCGACCCGTAGCCGACGGCGAACGCCACGTGCTCCACCGGACGGGAGGACCCGCCGAGCAGTCGGCGGGCCTCCCGCATCCGCACCTCCCGCAGCACCTCGGCCGGGCTGCTCCCGGTCGCCCGCCGGAACCGCTCGCCGAGCGCCGACCGCGACAGATGCGCCACCCGCGCCATCCGCGCCACGCTCCAGGCCTCGCCCGGCCGCGCGGACACCGCGGCGACGACGGCCCCGATCACCGGATCCGGCGCCTCACCGCCGTCGGCGTCCTCCTGCCAGGACGCGGTCATCGCCGCCCCGATGAGGTTGCCGTAGCTCGTGGTGAACAGCGAGCCCGGCGCGGGCAGCGAGGACTGGCAGATGCCGACGAGCGCGGAGACCCCGCCGTGCCGGACGCCGAAGTCCCGGACGACCAGCGGACTCGGCATCCGCCGCACCGGCACCGCCAGCCGCAGGTCCGACACGACGAGGTCGGACCTCTCGGCCGCGACGAGCCGGTGCGCGGTCCGCCCGTCGACGAGGACCGCGTCCCCGGCCCCGAGCAGCTCGCACCCCTCGGCGGTCTCCACCGCGACGGTCCCGGCCAGCACCAGCGCCCACCGCGATCCGGGCCGCGCGAGCGAGGCGCCACCGTCCAGGGACAGCCGGAACAGCTCGGTCATCGCCCACGCGGGGTCGTCCGGCCCGGCCGGTGTGATCGGCGAGACATCAGTCACGACGGATGCAGCACGGCGCACTCCGCGGAATATTCCCGTTCAGCGCGCTCCTTCGCGGATCGCGCGGAGCCGGTGCAGGAGCCCGCCGCGCCTGCCGAAATGGTCGTGCAGCTCGGTGTAGAGGGCGTAGAGGGAGTCGTAGGCGTCGGCGCGCGCCGGGTCGGGCACGTAGGCCTTCCGCCGGATCTTGCCCATCGCGCTCGAGGCGGCGCGCAGGTCCGGGTGGGCTCCCGCGGCGACCGCGGCGTGGATCGCCGAGCCGAGCGCGGGCCCCTGTGCGGAGTCGAGCGTCGACAGGTCGCGGCGGGTGACGTCGGCGTAGAGCTGCATGAGGAACGGGCTGCGCAGTAGGCCGCCGGCCACGACGAGCTCCGTCACCGGGACCCCTGCGGTCTCGAACGCGTCGATGATGGTCCGGGTGCCGAAGGCGGTCGCCTCAAGGAGCGCGCGGTAGACGTCCTCGGGGCGGGTGGCGAGCGTCGCGCCGACGAGCACCCCGGACAGGTCGTGGTCGACGAGCACCGAGCGGTTGCCGCCGTGCCAGTCGAGCGCGACGAGCCCGTGCGCGCCGACGGCCTGCGCCGCGGCCTTCTCGGTGAGCAGCTCGTGCCCGGACAGCCCGCGCTCGCGCGCCTCGGCGACGTACTCGGGCGGCAGGCCGCAGCTCAGGTACCAGGCGAAGATGTCGCCGACCCCCGACTGGCCGGCCTCATAGCCCCAGAGGCCCGGCACGATCCCGTCCCGCACGACCCCGCACATGCCCGGCACCTCGCCGAGCGCCGCGGAGTTCATGACATGGCACGTGCTGGTGCCCATCACCATGAGCATCTGCCCGGGGTCGACGGCCCGCGCCGCCGCTGCGGTGACATGCGCGTCCACGTTGCCGATCGCGACCGCGATGCCCTCCGGCAGCCCGGTCAGCGCGGCGCCCTCGGCGCTCAGCGCGCCGGCCCGCTCGCCGGCCCGTCCGAGCGGGTGGTCGAGCTTGGCGAGCAGCGCGGAGAAGCCGGGGGACAGGGCGTCCAGGTAGTCCGGCGAGGGGTAGCCGTCCTGGTAGACGCCCTTGTACCCGGCCGCGCACAGGTTGCGGGTCTCGTGCCCGGTGAGCCGCCAGACGATCCAGTCGGCGGCCTCGATCCAGCGGTCGGCGCGGGCGAAGACCTCGGGATCCTCCTCGAAGACCTGGAGCGCCTTCGCGAACTGCCACTCCGAGGAGAGCTTCCCGCCGTAGCGGGCCAGCCAGGGCTCGCCGCGCTCGGCCGCGAGCGCGTTGATCCTGTCGGCCTGACCCTGGGCGGCGTGGTGCTTCCACAGCTTCGGGTGCGCGTGCGGGCGGTCGCGCAGGACGTCGAGGTCGCAGAGCGGCGTTCCGTCGGCGAGCGCGGGCAGGACGGTGCACGCGGTGAAGTCCGTGCCGATGCCGATGACCTGATCCGGCCGCACCCCGGCGTCGGCGAGCGCGGCGGGGACCGCCTCGCGCAGCACCAGGAGCCAGTCCTCCGGCATCTGCAGCGCCCACGAGTCCCCGAGCGCAGCGCCCGACGGCAGCCGCCGCTCGACGACCCCGTGTGGGTAGTCCACGGTGGCTCCGCCCAGCTCCGCGCCGTCGTCGACCCCCACCACCACCGCGCGTCCGGACAGCGTCCCGTAGTCGACGCCGATCACGACCCGTTCATTCACCACAAGGCTCCTTCGGCCAGCACCGCCACCGGGGTTCGGCCAAGATTGTTAGCGATATCACGGAAACGCGTCAATGGACGCGCTGCAGAAACCGGCCAGAATCCAGGTATTGACACGGCTCCCAGTTATCGCAAACATTCGTGACACGCGCCACATCGGATGCAGGGAGGCGAGATGGAAGAGGGCAAGCGCTTCGGCGGCCGCCGTCCCGTGGTGATGGAGGACGTCGCCGAACGCGCCGGCGTCTCGGCCATGACCGTCTCCCGCGTCCTCAACTCGCCGGAGAAGGTGCGGCCCGCGACCCGGGCCCGCGTCCTCGCCGCCGTGCAGGAGCTCGACTACCGCCCCAACGCCGCGGCCCGCGTCCTCGCGACCGGACGCTCGGGGATGCTGGGCGTCGTCAGCTTCGACACCACGCTCTACGGCCCCGCCTCGACCCTCTACGGGATCGAGCGCGCGGCCCGCGAGCACGACTACCTCATCAGCATCGTCAGCCTGAGCGCGCTCAACCGCCGCACCATCGGCGAGGGCGTCGACAGGCTCCGCGGGCAGAACGTCGACGGCATCATCATCGTCGCGCCGCACGAGTCGGCCGCCGAGGGGCTGCGCGATCTGCCTCCGGAGCTGCCGATCGTCGTGGTCGGCGCGGCCGACGAGCTGCCCTGCCCGCTCGTCTCGGTCGACCAGTACGCCGGCGCCGCCCGCGCGACCCGGCACCTGCTGAGCCTCGGCCACGAGACGGTCTGGCACCTGGCAGGCCCGTCCGACTGGGTCGATGCGCACGCCCGCCTCGTCGGGTGGCGCGCGACCCTGGAGGCCGAGGGCCGCCCCGTCCCCGCGCCCCTGTTCGGCGACTGGTCCGCGCACTCCGGCTACCGCCTGGGCCGCCAGATCGCCGGCGTCCCCGACCTCACCGCGGTCTTCGCCGCCAACGACTCGATGGCCCTCGGCCTGCTGCGCGCGCTGCGCGAGGCGGGCCGGCGGGTCCCGGAGGAGGTGAGCGTCGTCGGCTTCGACGACGTTCCCGAATCCCCCTACTTCTCCCCGCCCCTCACGACGGTCCGCCAGAACTTCGGCGAGGTGGGCAGCCGCGCACTCGCGATGATGATCGACCGCATCGGCGCTCCCGAGGGCGAGACGCCCAGGCACCGGGGGGTCGTCGAGCCGGAACTCGTCGTCCGCGAGAGCACGGGCGCCCGCTCCTAGCGCCATTCCCGCGCCACTCTTCTCGCCGCCTTTCCCACCCCTGAAATGTTAACGCTAACACTTCGAGGTCACCCTTGAACGCGACAGTTCACGCCCCGCTGCGCACGGAACTGGTGAAACTCCACCGCACGCTGGTGGATTCCGAGCTCGTCGTCTGGACGGCCGGGAACGTCTCGGCCCGCGCCGGCGACGGCCATTTCCTCATCAAGCCGAGCGGCGTCGACTACGACCGGCTCACCCCGGAGTCGATGGTGCTCTGCGACCTGGACGGACACCCCGTCGGGTCCGGCCTGAAACCGTCCAGCGACGTGTTCGCGCACGCCTACGTCTACCGCCACCGCCCCGACGTCGGGGGAGTGGTGCACACCCACTCGACGTACGCGACGGCCTGGGCCGCCCGGGGCGAGGCGGTCCCGTGCGTGCTCACCGCGATGGCCGACGAGTTCGGCGGGGAGATCCCCGTCGGCCCGTTCGCGCTCATCGGCGGGCAGGACATCGGCAAGGGCGTCGTCGAGACCCTCGAAGGCAGCCGCAGCCCGGCCGTCCTGATGCGCAACCACGGCGTGTTCACCATCGGCGGCTCGGCCCGCGCCGCGGTGAAGGCCGCGGTGATGTGCGAGGACGTCGCCCGCACCGTCCACGTCGCCCGTCAGCTCGGCGCGCCGCTGCCGCTCGCCCAGGCCGACATCGACTCCCTCTACGACCGCTACCAGAACGCGTACGGCCAGTGACCGGCCCGGTTCGAGCAGGGCTCTCGAAGCGCCCGTGTACCGGGCCCGGTGAGCACGGCCCGCGCACCCACGAAGGAGTTCCCGATGCGTGAAGTGTGGTTCCTGACCGGAAGCCAGGGGCTCTACGGCGAGGACACGCTCCGGCAGGTCGCCGAGCAGTCCCGTGAGATCGCCGACCGGCTGGCCGAGGGCCTGCCCGTGCGCGTCAGGTGGCTGCCGGTGCTCACCGACGCCGCGGCGATCCGCCGCGTGTGCCTGGAGGCCAACGCCGACGACTCCTGCGCGGGCCTCATCGCCTGGATGCACACGTTCTCGCCCGCGAAGATGTGGATCGCCGGACTCGACGCCCTGGCCAAACCGCTCCTGCACCTGCACACGCAGGCGAACGTCGCGCTGCCGTGGGCGACGATCGACATGGACTTCATGAACCTCAACCAGGCCGCGCACGGCGACCGGGAGTTCGGGTTCGTGCAGACCAGGCTCGGCGTGGCCCGCAAGACCGTCGCCGGGCACGTGTCCGACCCGTCGGTGACCGTCCGCGTCGCCGCCTGGGCGCGGGCCGCGATGGGCGCGGCCGAGCTGCGCACCCTCAAGCTCGCCCGGTTCGGCGACAACATGCGGGACGTCGCCGTCACCGAGGGGGACAAGGTCGAGGCCCAGCGCCGGTTCGGGGTCTCGGTCAACACCTACGGCGTCAACGACCTCGTCGAGGCGGTCGACCGGATCGCCGACGCCGACATCGACGCCCTCACCGCCGAGTACGAGGACGCCTACGACGTCGTCCCCGAACTCCGGACGGGCGGCGAGCGCCACGCGTCGCTGCGCTACGGCGCGCGGATCGAACTCGGCCTGCGGGCCTTCCTCACCGAAGGCGGCTTCGGCGCCTTCACCACCAACTTCGAGGACCTCGGCGGCCTCCGCCAGCTCCCCGGCCTCGCCGTCCAGCGGCTCATGGCCGACGGCTACGGGTTCGGCGGGGAAGGCGACTGGAAGACCGCGACCCTCCTGCGCACCCTCAAGACCGCCGCCGAGGGGCTCCCCGGAGGCACCTCCTTCATGGAGGACTACACCTACGACCTCGTCCCGGACGCGCAGGTCATCCTGGGCGCCCACATGCTGGAGGTCTGCCCGACGATCGCGGCCGGGCGGCCCTCCCTGGAGATCCATCCTCTCGGCATCGGGGGCCGGGAGGATCCGGTGCGGCTCGTCTTCGACGCCGCGCCGGGCCCCGCCCACGTCGTCGGCCTCGCCGACATGGGCGACAGGTTCCGGCTCGTGGCCAACGAGATCGAGGTCGTGCCGCCGCCGGCGCCCCTGCCGCGCCTGCCCGTCGCCCGCGCGGTGTGGAAGCCGCTGCCGGACCTCACGACCTCGGCCGAGGCATGGATCACCGCCGGGGCGCCGCACCACACCGTCTACACCGCCGCGCTCGGCGCCGAAGAGCTGGCCGACCTCGCCGAGATCGTCGGAGTCGAGCTGCTGACCATCGACGCCGAGACGCGGCTGCGCAGTTTCGCCCGCGAGATCCGCTGGAACCAGGCCTACTACCGCCTGGCCCAGGGGTTCTGACGGGCTCCCCCACCCCGGACCGGCACCGCCGGTCATCCCCCCGAAAGAAGGAACATCCCATGTTCAAGCGGCTCATCCTCGCGGTCGCGGGCGCCTCGCTGGCGCTCACCTCGCTGACCGCGTGCGGCGGCTCCGACGACTCAGGGTCCGGATCCGACGCGCTCGTCCTCGGCTTCTCCCAGGTCGGCGCGGAGTCCGGCTGGCGGACGGCGAACACGCTGTCCATCCAGGAGTCCGCCAAGACCGCCGGCGTCGAGCTGAAGTTCTCCGACGCCCAGCAGAAGCAGGAGAACCAGATCGCGGCGATCCGGTCCTTCATCAAGCAGAAGGTCGACGTCATCGGCTTCTCCCCGGTCGTCGTGACCGGCTGGGACGCCGTCCTCAAGGAGGCCAAGGCGGCGAACATCCCCGTCGTCCTCACCGACCGCGCCGTCGACTCCGACCCGTCCCTGTACGTGACGTTCCTCGGCTCGGACTTCGTCGAGGAGGGCAAGAAGGCCGGCCAGTGGCTCGTCGACGAGTACGCCGACGCCAAGGAGCCCGTCAACATCGTCCAGCTCGAAGGCACGGTCGGCTCCGCTCCGGCGATCGACCGCAAGAAGGGCTTCGAGGAGACGATCGGGGCGAACCCGAACCTCAAGGTGATCGCCTCGCAGTCCGGCGACTTCACCCGGGCGAAGGGCAAGGAGGTCATGCAGGCCCTGCTCAAGGCGAACAAGGACGTCGACGTGCTCTTCGCGCACAACGACGACATGGGCCTCGGCGCCATGCAGGCCATCGAGGAGGCCGGCCTCAAGCCCGGCGAGGACATCAAGATCGTCACGATCGACGCGGTCAAGGACGGCATGCAGGCCCTGGCCGACGGCAAGTTCAACTTCATCGTCGAGTGCTCCCCGCTGCTCGGCGACCAGCTGATGGACGTCGCCAAGAAGGTCAAGGCCGGTGAGACCGTCGAGAAGCGGATCATCACCGTCGAGACGGTCTTCGACCAGGCCGCCGCCAAGGAGGCCCTCCCCAACCGCAAGTACTGACGGGTCAGTCCGCCCGGGGGCCGCGAGCGCGCGGCCCCCGGGCGGGCGCACGAGACGAGAAGCGAGGAGGACGGCCATGGCAGCCGCTCCCGTCTTGGAGATGAAGGGCGTCTCCAAGGGATTTCCCGGGGTCCAGGCCCTCGAAGACGTCGCCTTCCGGCTGCTGCCCGGGGAGGTCCACGCGCTGATGGGGGAGAACGGCGCCGGCAAGTCCACCCTGATCAAGGTGCTGACCGGCGTCTACGAGGCCGACGCGGGCACCGTCGTCATCGACGGGACGCCCGCGCGCGTCCGTGACCCGCTCCAGGCCCAGAAACTGGGCATCAGCACCGTGTACCAGGAGGTGAACCTCTGCCCGAACCTGTCGGTGGCCGAGAACATCTTCATCGGCCGCGAACCGCGCAGGTTCGGCAGGATCGACTGGGCGCGGATCAACCGAGAGGCGGCCGGGCTGCTGGCCCGGCTGGACCTCGAACTCGACGTCACCTCCCAGCTCGGCGCGCACTCGCTGGCCGTCCAGCAGCTCGTCGCGATCGTGCGCGCGGTCGACCTGCGGGCGAAGGTGCTCATCCTCGACGAGCCGACTTCCAGCCTCGACCGGGGCGAGGTGGCCCGGCTGTTCGCCGTCATGCGGCGGCTGCGCGACGACGGGGTGGCGATCCTGTTCGTCTCGCACTTCCTGGAGCAGATCTACGAGGTGTGCGATCGCGTCACGGTGCTGCGCGGCGGCAGGCTCGTGGGGGAGTACCCCATCGGCGAGCTCGACAGGTTCGACCTCGTCGCGAAGATGACGGGGCAGGAACTCGCCGCGCTGGAGGAGCTCGAAGAGGCCTCCCCGCCCGCCTCGGAAGGCGAGCTGCTGTTCCGGCTGGACGGCGTGGGCAGGTCCGGCGCGATCGCCCCGGTCCACCTCGACCTGCGCGCGGGCGAGGTCGTCGGCCTCGCCGGACTGCTCGGCTCGGGCCGCTCGGAACTCGCCAGACTCGTCTTCGGCGCAGACCCGGCCGACTCCGGGAGGATCCTCGCCAGCACCGAGCCCGTGACGCTCCGCGGCCCCCGGTCGGCGATCGACCGCGGCGTGGCGTTCTGCCCCGAGGACCGCAAGGGCGACGGCCTCGTCATGGACCTGACCGTCGAGGAGAACATCGTCCTCGCCCTCCAGGCCGCGCGCGGCTGGACCCGGCCGCTCGGCCAGCGCAGACGCGACGAACTCGTGGGCGAGTACATCAAGGCGCTGCGCATCCGGCCCGCGAACCCCGACGCCCTCGTGCGCAACCTCTCCGGCGGCAACCAGCAGAAGGTGCTCCTCGCCCGCTGGCTCATCACCCGGCCCCGGCTGCTGATCCTCGACGAGCCCACCCGCGGCATCGACATCGGCGCCAAGACCGAGATCCAGAAACTCGTCGTGTCCCTCGCCGCCGACGGCATGGGCGTCGTCTTCATCTCCGCCGAACTGGAGGAGGTCCTGCGGATCTCCCACAAGGTCGAGGTGCTGCGCGACCGCCGGCTCGTCGCCGAACTCGACAACGACGGCACCCTCACCCCCGAACGGATCCTGCGGACCATCGCGAACGGAGCCGCGGACTCATGAACCCCGCACTCACCCTGGCCAAGCGCCTGTCCGGGCACGCACTCTTCTGGCCCGTGACGGTGCTGGTCGTCATGCTGCTCGCCAACGTCGCCTTCACGCCGGGCTTCCTGTCCGTCCACATCCGGCAGGGCCACCTGTACGGCAGCGTCATCGACATCCTGCTTTTCGGGGCGCCGCTGATCCTCGTCGCGCTCGGCATGACGATGGTCATCGCGACGGGCGGGATCGACCTGTCCGTCGGCGCGACCGTCGCGATCTCCGGCGCCCTCGCCTGCGACCTCATCGCCCAGGGGCACGGCCTGCCCGTGGCGATCGGCGTCGCGGTCGGCGCGTCGCTGCTGCTCGGCCTGTGGAACGGCCTGCTGGTGACGCGGCTCGGCATCCAGCCCATCATCGCCACGCTCATCCTCATGGTCGCCGGGCGCGGCGTCGCCCAGCTCATCACCGGCGGGCAGATCATCACCATCAACGACCAGGGCTACAAGCTCATCGGCGGCGGCTACTGGCTCGGACTGCCGTTCGCGATCATCCTGGTCGCCGTCGCGTTCGCCCTCACCGCAGTGCTGACCCGGCGCACCGCGCTCGGGCTGCTCATCGAGGCGGTCGGCGGCAATGCCGAGGCGTCCCGGCTCACCGGCATCCGCGCGCAGGGTCTCATCGTGCTCGCCTACATGTTCTGCGGGCTGTGCGCGGGCGTCGCCGGGCTGATGATCAGCTCCAACACGCTGTCGGCCGACGGCAACAACGCGGGCCTCTGGATCGAACTCGACGCGATCCTCGCCGTCGTGCTCGGCGGCACCGCCCTCACCGGCGGCCGGTTCACCCTCGCCGGGACGGTCCTCGGCGCCCTCATCATCCAGACGCTCGACACCACCATCTACACCGCGGGCATTCCGCCGCGCACGACGCTCGTGTTCTCCGCGGCCGTCGTCACGCTCGTGTGCCTGCTCCAGTCCCCGGCGTTCCGCGCCAGGTTCGCCCGCGGGAGGCGGACGCCTTCCGCCCCGTCCACCCCCAAGCAGGAGGTCGCCGCATGACCGCCTCCGTCCTCCGCCGCCCGGCCTCGCTCCCGCTGCGCCGCCGCCACGTCCCCGTCCTCGTGACGCTCGGGCTGTTCGTCCTGGCCTTCGCCATCGGCGCCGTCCGCTACGACAACTTCGGCACCCCCCAGGTCTTCCTCGACCTCTTCATCGACAACTCCTTCCTCATCGTCGTCGCCCTCGGCATGACCTTCGTCATCCTCACCGGCGGCATCGACCTGTCCGTCGGCTCCGTCGTCGCCCTCTCGGGGATGCTGTGCGCGATCGGCACCGCGAGACTCGGCCTGCCCGCGCCCCTGGTCATCCTCGCCGTCCTGGTCCTCGGCACCCTGTTCGGCGCGGGCATGGGCTACGTCATCCACGCGTTCCAGGTGCAGCCGTTCATCGCCACCCTCGCCGGCATGTTCCTCGCCCGAGGCATCTGCCTCACCCTCAGCGAGAACCAGATCTCCATCGACGACGCCTTCTTCGACGCGGTGGCCCTGAACTCGCTCCCGCTTCCCGGGGACAACCGCCTTTCCTGGGGCGCGGTCGTCGCCCTGATCGCGGTGGCCGTCGCCGTGTACGTCCTCCAGTGGACGCGGACCGGCCGCAACGTCTACGCGGTGGGAGGCAGCGAGCAGTCCGCGACCCTCATGGGCCTCCCGGCCGGGCGCACGAAGATCCAGGTGTACGCCATCAGCGGCTTCACCTCCGCCCTGGGCGGCGTCCTCTTCGCCCTCTACACCCTCTCGGGCGACCCCACCCACGCCATCGGCATGGAACTCGACGCCATCGCCGCCGTCGTCATCGGCGGCACCATCCTCACCGGCGGCTCCGGCTACGCCATCGGCACGGTCCTGGGCGTCCTGGTCCTCGGCGTGATCAAGACCATCCTCAGCTTCGAGGGCACCCTGAGCTCCTGGTGGACCCGCATCGCCATCGGCGTCCTGCTCTTCGCCTTCATCGCCCTTCAGCGCCTCATCGGCGCCCGGCGCAGAGCCCCCCGGAGCGCCTGAGGCCCGACCCCCGCCGGGCCGCCCGCCCGGCGGGGGTCGGACCGGACGGTCGCCGCCCTCCCGTCGCGATAGCGGGCCTTCGGCGTCCCGCATGGGCTTTCTTGTCGGCTGATCTCCCCGCCTTTTGCCGCCCTCGGGTAGGCCAGTTAGGGATGCCGAGTACGAGGTGATCAGCCCAGCGGGAGAGGACGCGCCATGGACAGAGCACGGAGCGCGCTGAGTCCGGTCGGCGGGAAGGCCGTCGAGGCTCCGCAGGTCGAGGTGGCCCTGACCGTCAACGGCGCGCCGCACAAGCTGCGGCTGGACGCCCGCGTCACCCTGCTCGACGCGCTGCGCGACCATCTGGGGCTGACCGGCGCGAAGAAGGGCTGCGACCAGGGCGCCTGCGGGGCCTGCACGGTGCTCGTGGACGGCCGCCGGGTCGTGTCGTGCCTGATGCTGGCCGCCCAGTGCGAGGGCCGCGAGGTGACGACCGTCGAGGGGCTGTCCCGCAACGGGGACCTGCACCCCGTCCAGGAGGCGTTCGCGCGCTGCGACGCGTTCCAGTGCGGGTACTGCACGCCGGGCCAGATCATGTCGGCGGTCGCGCTCCTCACCGAGGGCAGGACGGGAAGCGAGGCGGAGATCGCCGAGTTCATGAGCGGCAACCTGTGCCGCTGCGGGGCCTATGCGAACATCAGGGCCGCGATCGGCGACGCCGCAGCGAGGGGGTGAGCGCGATGCGCCCGTTCGAGTACGTCAGGGCCTCCGATGCCGCGCAGGCCGTCGCCGACGTCAGCGTGGATCCGCACGCTTCGTTCCTCGCGGGCGGCACCACCCAGCTCGACCTGATGAAGGACGGCGTGCTCGGCCCGGCCCGCCTGGTCGACATCACGCGCCTGCCGCTCGGCGGGATCTCCGCGACGGGCCGGTCGGTCAGGATCGGCGCGCTGGCCACGATGGAGGAGACGGCGGCGCATCCTGTGGTCGCCGAGCGGCTGCCGTTCGTGCGCGAGGCGCTGCTGGCGGGCGCTTCGGTGCAGTTGCGCAACATGGCGACGATCGGCGGGAACCTGCTCCAGCGGGCGCGCTGCCGCTACTTCCGCGACCCGGCCGTGTCGGCCTGCAACAAGCGCGATCCCGGTTCCGGCTGCGCGGCGATCGAGGGCGCGCACCGCATGCACGCGATCCTCGGCACCAGCCCGCACTGCATCGCGCCGCACGCCTCGGACGTGGCGGTGCCGCTCACCGCGATGGACGCGATCGTGCACGTCCAGGGTGTCACGGGGCCGCGCAGCGTGCCGCTCACCGAGTTCTACCTGCCGCCCGGCGACACGCCGAACGTCGAGAACGTCCTGCGCCGCGGCGAGCTGATCATCGCGGTGGAGGTTCCGCTGTTGCCGGAGAACACGCGCTCGCACTACCTGAAGGTCCGCGACCGCGCCTCCTACGAGTTCGCGCTGACGTCGGCGGGCGTGGCGCTGGATCTGGACGGCGGCGTGATCACCCGGGCCCGGGTGGCGCTCGGCGGCGTCGGGACCGTCCCGTGGCGGGCGTGGAACGCCGAGGACGTCCTCGTCGGCATGCGCGCCGGGGGAGAGGCCTTCCACGCGGCGGCCGAGGCCGCCCTGGAGGGCGCGAGGCCGCTTCCGGGGACGGCGTTCAAAGTGGAGCTGGCCAAGCACACGCTGGTGCGCGCGCTGGAGACCGCGGCGGGAGACCTCGCATGACGACGACCGATCGGCGCGTCGGCGCGCCCCTCGACAGGGTGGACGCCCCGCTCAAGGTGACGGGCCGGGCCCACTATCCAGGAGATGTCGACTATCCGGGCATGGTCCACGCCGCGATGGTCCGGGCGACGGTCGCGGCGGGCCGGATCACCCGGATCGACACCGCCGAGGCGGCCGCCGCGTCGGGCGTCCTCACCGTCCTGACGCACACGAACGCGCCCCGCCTCGCACGCGGCCCGATGACGCTGCTCGGCGACAGCCCGCCGCTCGTCCTGCAGGAGGACCGGATCCTGCACTACGGACAGCCCGTCGCGCTGGTCGTGGCGGCGACCGCCGAGGAGGCCGGGCACGCCGCGTCGCTCGTCCGGGTCTTCTACGGCGACGCCGAAGCCGTGCTCGACCCGGACGATCCCCGCGCCGAGTACCTCGACGACCCGTGGGGCAAGGACTTCGACCGCGGCGACGTCGAGGCGGCCTTCGAAGGCGCCGACACGGTGGTCGAAGGCCGCTACACCACACCGGACAACACGAACAATCCGCTCGGCCTGTTCGCCACCGTCGCGTTCTGGACGGGTGACGCGCTCACCGTCCACGACTCGACGCAGTGGCCGCGGGGCGTCCGGACGACCCTCGCGAAGATCTTCGACGTGCCCGAGAGCGGCGTCCGGGTGCTGGCCCCGTTCGTCGGCGGGGGGTTCGGCGCGGGACTGCGGGTCTGGCCGCATGTCGTGCTCGCGGTGCTGGCCGCGCGCGAGGTGGGCCTTCCGGTGAAGCTCGCGCTGTCGCGGCCGGAGATGTTCACCGCCGTGGGGCATCGCCCCGACAGCGTCCAGCGCGTCCGGATCGGCGCGACGCGCGACGGGCGGCTCGTCGCGATCGAGCACGAGGGCCTGTCCACGGTCGCGATGGAGGACGACGACTACGAGCCGCTGTCCCGCTCTTCGGTGGCCTCCTACGCCTGCCCGAACGCGCGCACGCGCGACCGGCAGGTCCGGCTGAACATCCCGTGCCCCGGGTCGATGCGGGCCCCGGGCGAGGGCCAGGGCAACTTCGCGCTCGAATCGGCCATGGACGAGCTCGCCTACCGGCTCGGCATGGACCCGCTGGAGCTGCGCCTGCGCAACTTCGCCGAGGCCGACCCGCAGACGGGCCTGCCGTGGTCGAGCAACGCGCTGCGTGAGTGCTACCAGGGAGGAGCCGAGCGTTTCGGCTGGTCGGCCCGCACCCCGGAGCCGGGTTCGATGCGCGACGGGCACTGGCTCGTCGGCTACGGCCTGGCCGGGGTGACGTACCCGGGCTACCAGGTGCCGTGCCAGGCGCGCGCCTCGGTGCTCAAGGACGGGTCGGCGTCGGTCCGCAGCGCCGCGACCGACATCGGGACCGGCACCTACACGGTGATGACGCAGCTCGCCGCCGATCTGCTCGGCCTGGACACCGCCCGGGTCAAGTTCGACCTCGGAGACTCCGACATGCCTTACGCCCCGCAGGCCGGGGGCTCGGGCCTCACCGGGGCGCTGGGCAACGCGGTCCACTCCGCGTGCCTGCGGCTGATCCAGGAGTTCGTCGACCTCGTTCGCGAGGACCCGGAATCGCCTTTGAACGGATCCGGAATAGGCGACATAGCCGTCGGCGACGGCGGCCTGCACCGGGTCGACGACCCCGCGAAGTCCGAGACGTTCGGGGCGATCCTCTCCCGGCACGGCCTTGAGGAGCTGGGCGCGGACGGCAGGAGCGTCCCGCCGCGCCCCGACGAGCTCGGGATGGCGTTCGCGGGCGCGTTCGGCGCGAAGTTCGTCGAGGTGCGGGTGGATCCCGTGCTCGGGGTGCTGCGCGTCGCACGGGTCGTCTCGGCGATCGACGGGGGCAGGATCCTCAACGCGAAGACCGCGACGAGCCAGATCACCGGCGGCACCGTCATGGGCATCGGCCAGGCCATGTTCGAGGAGACCCTCACCGACGCCGGCACGGGCCGGATCGCCAACGCCACCTTCGGCGACTACCTGATCCCCGTCAACGCCGACGTCCCCGACATGGAGGTCCTCTTCGTCGGCGGTCCCGACCGCGCGACGGCCACCGGCACCAAGGGCATAGGCGAGATCGGCCTCGTCGGCATCGCCGCCGCCATCGCCAACGCCGTCCACCACGCCACGGGCCGCCGCGTCCGCGACCTCCCGATCACCCTCGACCGCCTCCTCTGAGGCCTCCGGAGGTGACCGCCGGTGCTCAGGAGAGGGGTTCGGCGAGGGCGATGATGATGCCGTCCGGGCCGCGCAGGTAGCAGAGCCGGAACGCGTCCTGGAACCGCACGATCTCGCCGACGAGTTCGCCGCCGTGCGCGCGCAGGCGGGTGACCGTGTCGTCGATGTCGTCGACGGCGAACATGACCTGGCGCAGGCCCAGCGCGTTCGGCGGCGCGTGCTCCGGGCCGACGGCCGCCGGGGTCCGGAAGCGGGTCAGTTCGAGTTTGCCGTGCCCGTCCGGCGTCCGCATCATCACGATGTCGACCCGCACCCCGTCGAGTCCGCAGATCCGGTCGACCCAGGCGCCCTCGACGGGCGCGCGCCCCTCGACCTCGAGCCCGAGTTCGGCGAAGAACGCGGCGGCCGCGTCCAGGTCGCTGACGATGACACCGACGTGATCCATCCGCAGAACGGCCATGCCTCCGAGCATAGGGGCCGTCGCCCGGGGCCGCCCCCGGGACGCGCGAAGGCGGATCCGAGGCGGTAGAGCGCCTCGGATCCGCCGGGTGGGCGCTAGCCCCAGAGGACCGCGACGGTCTGGGGCTGCACCGGGTCGACGCGGATGGGGAGTTCCTGGCCCGGGTTGAGGCGGGCCAGGCCCGTCAGGGGGACCACGGACTGGACGGTGACGGGGTAGGGCGGCCGGGACAGCGCGGTGACCAGGAGCTCCAGGGAGACCATGGGCTGCCCGTTCAGGCGGGTGCCGGTGTCGTGGACCGCGGTGATCATGCCGGTGGCGGGCACGCCGGTGTGCATGAGGTGGGCGGTCGCGTTCTGCTGGGCGAGCATGCCGGTGGCGGCCTGCATCTGGGCCATGCCGGCGCGCATCTGCGCGGCGGGGTCCCAGCCGCGCTGCATCTCCGCGGACTGCTTCTGGATCTGGCGGAGCGACTTGAAGAATCCCATGTCAGACCTGGGCTTCCTGGTAGAGGCGGCCGTAGTGGGTGGCCAGCGCCATGTCGCCCTTGAACCTGGCGTTCCACCCTTCGGTGGCGCGGGTGTAGAGCTGCGGGTCGTAGCCGAGGGAGGCCACGTAGTCGGCCAGCCGGGCGAGGTCGAAGCCGTGCGTCGCCGCGATCTTGGAGATCCGCGCGTAGTCCTGGAGGGACAGGCCCTCGATGGGGGCGAGGCGCGGGTCGCCGTCGGCGATCGACGGCTGCGGGACCACGCCCCCGAACGCCGCCCCGTACTGCGCGGCCTGCCCGTACTGCCCGCCTTGCCCGTACTGTGCCGCCTGTGCCGCCTGGGCGGCCTGCGCCTGCTGCTGGAGCTGCCGGGCCTGGTCGATCATCGCCGGTGCCGCGTTGACCATGCCGACCATCTGCTTCATCTGCTTGAACATGCCCATGTCGTGCTCCTCAGCGTCTTCCCCGAGCCCTTGGTCATACGTATTGCTTCGACCCCGCGCGCCTCGGTTCGGTTCACGGTTCTCCCGGATTTCTTTTCGGGTCGCGTCGCCCGCTCGCCTTTCGGCGGCAGGCGGCATACCCGGGGCCCGGGCGTCAGCCGGTGCGCGGCGGCTCGTCGGGTGCGTCGTTCCGCTGGACCGTCCCCGGGGTCCCGTCGGCGCGGACCCACGCGACGACGAGTTCGGAGCGGGCGCCGAAGCGGACGAGGTGGCGGCCGACGACGTCCTCGTAGCGGTCCAGGTCGTCCGGAGCCGCGGTGATGCGGAGTTCGAGGGCGCCGTCACCGCTGGTCAGCTCGGCGCGGCCCGCGCCGCCGAAGTCGAGCCAGCCCGTTCCCGCCTCCTCCGACCACTCGCCGGTCGCCCGCCGGGTGAGGTGCGAGACGAGTTGCTTGCCGTAGCGGCCGGGACGGTCGGTGCGGACGGACGCGGTGCTCACCGCGGCCTCGGTCGCGGACATCGGACTCTCCCTCACGGTGGGTGCGTCCGCCGAGAGGACCCGGCGGAGGTCGGGAAGCGCGGGGGAGGGGGCATCGGCGGCGGCACGGGCCCAGAAGAGGAGCGCGACGCCGACGGCCCCCGGGTCGGGACTGCCCTGCGCGCGGTCGCCGACATAGCTGGCCCGGCCCATGCGGGCGCGGAGCGCCGCCGTGGCGTGCGCGCCGGCGACGGCGGCCAGGGCGGCGTCGACGGGGGAGCCGCCGTCGCGCAGGGACTCGGCGGCGGGGGCCAGCGCGTCGATCATCGTGCGGTCGCCCACCCGGGCCTCGCCGACCCGCTGGATCGCGGCGAGCCCCTCGGCGGAGCCTTCGGCCCAGCCCGCGCGGCCCAGCTCCTGGAACAGGAGCCCGAAGAGCGGCCCGCTCGTCCCGCCCACCTCGTCGAGGAACACCTCCGCGGCGACCGTGAAGGCGTCGCGCCCGTCGTCCGGCGCGTCGTCCAGGCGGGCGACGGTGAGGTCGAGCCCGGTGCGGAGGTTGTCGCCGAAGTCGCCGTCGCCCGCGAGCCGGTCCAGCTCGGTGAGCCGCGGGTGCGCCTCGTGCACCGCGGCGCGAAAGCGGCGCAGCACGTCCGCCGACCCGGTCACACGGCCTCCCCGGGGAACGCGGGCGTGACGGACGGCGCGGCCCACAGCTCCGGCCAGTCGTCGCGCAGCCGGGTGAGGGTGAGGGAGAACCCGCGCATGTCCAGGGCGGGCACGTAGGTCCCGACGAGCGAGCCCGCGACCCGCGCCCCGAGCCGCCCGGCCAACGCGTCGAAGATCCCGTACAGCTCCAGCCGGGTCGTGCCGCCGAGCCCGTTGACGACGACGAGCAGCTCGTCCGGCCCTGCGGGGAGACCGGCGAGGAGTTCGCCGAGCATCCGGTCGAGGAGTTCGCCGAGGGGAGGCCGCGGGATCGTCCGCGCGGCCCGCTCGCCGTGGATGCCGACGCCGTACTCCAGCTCGTCCGGTCCCAGCTCGAACGCCTCCCGGCCCGTCTGGGGGGACGTCTGCGCGCGCGAGGCGACCGCGAGGCTCCGCGACGCCGCCGCGACCTCCGACCCGAGGGCGGCCAGCTCCTCCAGCCCGCGTCCCTGGTCGGCGGCGGCCCCCAGCAGCTTCTCCACGACGACGGTGGCGGCGGTGCCGCGCCGCCCGGTCCCGGTCTCGGCGCTGTCGGTCGCGAGGTCGTCGTCGACCAGGACCCGGCGGACCTCGATCCCGTCGTGCCGCAGCCGTTCGGCCGCGATCCCGAAGTTGATCCGGTCGCCGGTGTAGTTCTTCACCACATGCAGCACCCCCTCCTCCCGCGCGACCGCCCGGCTCGCCTCGTACACCTGCCTGTTGTGCGGCGACGCGAACACCCGACCGGGCGCGACCGCATCCAGCATCCCCCGCCCGAGAAACCCCGCGTGCAACGGCTCATGCCCCGACCCGCCCCCCGAAACGATCCCGACCCGCCGCGCCGAGCTCCGCCCCCGCGCGGTCAGGAACAGCGGCTCCTCGCGGAGCTCCACCAGACCCCGATGCGCTCGGGCGAATCCCCGGGCGCCCCCCACCGCGGGATCCACCCCCTCCAAGACGAACACCCGGTCTCCCCTCTCCACCGCCCCTCAGGACCCGATCCCCGCCCGGACCGCCACGAAACCCCGGGGCTACGGCAGCACCCCCGTCAGGGCGAAGCGCTCGACGTCCTGGAGGTGCCCGCCGGTCGAGACGACGACGGTGAGCACCCTGCCGCTCCCGGCGGAGAACGGCACCGTCGCGCTCCACGGGGAGTCCTCGCCGCCCGCCGAGACGCAGCAGTGCCCGCCGACGGGGTCGGCGGAACCGAGCCTGCGCACGGTGACGCGCACGCTCTCGTCCACGCCCGTGATCAGTCCGCCGACCGTCATCGGCGACGCCACCCGCGCCGCGTAGGCGGGCGACGACACCTGAAGCGTCGTGTCGTCGCTCCCGACGACCTCCCAAGGCGCGTCGCCGCCTTCGCCCGTCCGGATCAGGTGCAGTACCGCGGCCGTGGCGGTCCGCGTGCCCTCGGTGCGGTAGCCGACGCCGATGTGGGCGTCCCCGCCGGAGACCTTCCGGCTGGTGATCCGGTCGATCTCGCCGAAGCCGAGGTACTCCCGGGTGAACCGCAGGGCGGTCCGCTCGGGGTCGAGATTCCACGCGGCGGTCCCCGCCGCCCGATACCCCCGCTGCCACTCGCGCACCTGTCGCGCGTCGGCGAACGGCCACAGCGGCTGGTAGCGGCCGGGCAGCATCGCGGGGTTCGGCGCCGCCGCGCCGGGGCTCGCGGACGCGCTCGGGCCCGCCGACGCGGGGCCGCTCGCGGACGGGGCCGCAGAACCGGGTGCCGTAGGGTCCGCGCCGGTCTTCGGCGGGTCGTCGGCCGCGCAGGCCCCCAGCGCCGTTCCCGCCATCACCAGCGCCATGATCATCACCGTAGGCCGCATGCCCTCTCCCGCCTGTCACCTCCAGGATGACGCCCGTGCCCGGAAGCACAAGTGACTTCCGTCGGTCGTTCCCGGGAAAAGCCGCCCGGGAAAGAGCCGCCCGCGTCGGCGGAGTTGACAGCGGAAGGACGCGGGGAATGTAATGGGCGCGTGCAGCGCGGACCCGGCCGAGAGAATGGGGCAGGCCGGAGACCGAGCGAGCACCCTCACCCCGAAAGGGCGATTCCCATGAGCCACCGCTCCGCGTCCTCGCGTCCGAGCTAGCGCTTATCCCGCCTGAGCCCGAGCGCTCTCCGCCTTCACCCTGAGCGGGATCTCCCCGCTGGTCCGCGCACTTCGTGCCACGCCCGCCGCAGGATCGCCGCGCCCGTCCCGTGCCGCGCGCTCCTCCTGCCGCGGCTGTTCCGGCACGCCGTCAATGCCTTTCATCCACGCGTGCTCCGGAGGTTTCCGCATGTCCTTCAACCAGCACATCATCGACGAATTCCGCGCGAACGGCGGAAAGGTCGGCGGCCCATTCGAGGGCGGCGACCTGCTGCTGCTCACCACGATCGGCGCGAGGTCCGGCGTCCCGCACACCGTCCCGCTCGGCTACGTCCGCCACGGCGCGGCGGTCCTCGTCGTCGCGTCGGCGGGCGGCGCCGACCGCCATCCCGCCTGGTACCACAATCTCCTGGCCCACCCCCGGGTGAGCCTGGAGATCGGCACCGAGCACTACGAGGCAGTCGCGACCCCCGCCGGAGCCGAGGTCCGCGACGAGCTCTTCGCCCACGTCACCCGGACGGCCCCCGGCTACGCCGACTACCAGGCGAACACGTCGAGGATCCTGCCCGTCATCGCCCTCGAACGCCACGTGCCCGCTTCGTGAGAGGCGGCGGAGGATCGGTCGTCACGGTCCCAGGTGGATGTGCGCGGCCCAGAGGTGGGGTTTGTCGCGATGGTTGGCTTGGAGGTGCCGGACCGTGTCGTGCAGGGCCCGCGCCGCGCTGGTCGCGAGCAGCCCGTCGCCTGAGGCGGGGAGCCGCTCGTACACCCGCTCGGCGATCGTGGCGGCGACCGGATCGAGCACCGCCCACAGGGTGCCGATCACGTGCCGGAAGCCCGCCAGGTGCAGCGCGCCCGCGAGATGCAGGGACTCCTCCTGGAGCACGAGTCCGGGTCGCGCGGTGTGGCAGGCGGACAGGAACGCCAGCTCGGCCCGGTCGAGCCGGATCCCGGCGAGGTCGGTGACGCCGAGCCGCGTGCCGTCCAGCACGAGCGCCGCCTCGGACGGGCTCCCGATGGTCTGCTCCCCATGGCACGCGAAGTGGACGGAGGGGCATTCCCGCAACGCCTGGAGCACCGCCTCCCGGGTCGCGTCGGCGCCCACCAGGGCCCGCGCGCTCGGGAAGCGCGCGCGGATCGCCGCGACCTCCCTTCGCGCGTTCGGCAGCCCCTGGTCGGGCAGCGCGACCACGGCAGGCGGGCCCGGGGACGGCGCCGGCCTGCCGCGGGTGTGGTCGAGCGAACGGATCGTGGGCGTGTAGGAGGAGACGACACGGTCCAGCACGCCGTCCGCGAGGGTGCCGGCCGCGTGCAGCGGGAGGAACGTCAGCGGCCCCGTGGGCAGCCACCACACGCGGGGCGGATCGTCGGTGGGGCCGAGTTCGAGCGCGTCGAGGACGGGCCGCGCGATCGCCTCCCACAGCCAGGCGAGCACCTCGCGCAGCAGCAGGCGCCCCCCGGTCGACGCCGGATCGCCGAGCGCGGTCACGCTCAGGAAGTCGGCGACGTTGTCGAGCAGCGCGTCCGGCGTCACCTCGGGCAGCGGAACGGCCAGGACCCCCTCGGGGGTGACGATCAGCGCGTCGCTGCGCAGCTCGTTCATGTTGAGGTAGACGAGGGGTCCTTCGGCCGCGGCCCGCCGGATCCGGGCGGCGTCCAGCGGCCGGAGGAAGTCCGTGAAGCCGTCGAGGCCGCGGATCTCCTCGACCAGTCCGTCCCAGCGCGCGGCGAGGCGCTGCCTGCGGTCGCCCTCCCGGGCCGGATCGTCGCCGGGCTGGGCGACGAGCAGGGCGTCGAGCGCGAGACGGGTGTCCGCGAGCCGCCGCGCGAGTTCGGGGTGCGCGTCGGCGAGACCCGCGGCGTCCGTGCGGGTGTCGAGGGCCTGCGCGAGCAGCACGTTGCGGCCCTGCTCCAGGATCTCGACGGCGTCCTCCGGCCGCCCCGCGAAAAGCGCGCACGCCGCGCCCAGCCTCGCCACGGTGCCGGCGTCGACGAGCCTCCGCTCCTGGTCCTGCCGGGGCAGGCCCCGCCACGCCAGCAGCGGCAGCAGCCGGGCGCACGCCTGCGACGCGGTGGCCGCCGCGTTCCAGTCCCGGCGCTCGATCGCCAGCGACGCCCATGCCAGCGCCGCGTCGACGCGGTCGCCCGCCGGAGCCGTCGCGGTCTCGGCGGCGGCGCGGAGCGCGGCGCCCGCCTCGTCCCACAGGGCGTCCTCCCCGGTCTGCCGCGCCCGCCGCACCAGGGCGGCGGAGAGCACCACCAGCGACTCGGCGTTCGGCGCCGCACCGGCGGCGGACTCGCGGGCGAGTTCGACCGCGAGCGCGTCCGCGGCCTCGTCCCCGCTCAGGGTGAGGACCGTCGCGAGGTTGTTGAGGACGACCGCCCTGTCGCGCCTGCCCGGCGGCGTCGCCTCCAGGGCCGTGCGGCCCAGGCGCACCGCCTCGGCGAGGTCCGCGGGATCGCCGTGCAGCCGGTACCGGGTGGCGTGCAGGCTGCTGAGCAGCGACACCGTCCAGGCCCAACGGGGGTTCGCCGGACCCAGGTCGGCGACGGCCTGCGCGCCCATCGAGATCGCCTCGGCGAGGTCGTCCTCGGCTGCCGAGACCGAGTGCCGGGCGCGCAGGATGATCGCCAGGTGCGCCCGGAGGCCGCCGCCGTGAACGTGGCCGGGAGGGGTTCGCGCCACGGCCTCCCGGCAGCCCAGGACCGCGTCGTCGAGGTCCGCGGCCGCGCCGTTGCGCAGGTACCGCGCGAACAGCGCCAGCGCGAGGTTGAACCGGTGGACGGGGTGCTCCGGATGCGCCGCGGGGCAGGCGTCCACCGCGGCGCGGCGCACCGCGATCGCCTCGCGGAGGTCGGCGAAGTCCCCGGCGACCTCGTACCGCAGGCTCAGCGCCTCGCCCAGCGCGGACAGGCGGCGCGAGCGGAGCGGCACGACGTCCGGGGCGAGCCGCACCGCCTCCTCCGCCAGCCCGACCATCTCGTCCAGCGTCGCGCGGCCGTCGCCGCCGAGGTCGAACCGTGCGCGCAGCACCGCCACCAGCGTGGAGAGGAACACCGCCCGCTCCGCGTGGCCGGGCCCGGCCAGCTCCAGGACGCGGCGGGCGTGCCGCTCGGCGTCGGCGAGGTCGGCGGGCGCGCCGGCCGCCAGGTAGCGCAGGAGGAGCGCGGCGTCCAGATGGGAGAGGACCGCGATCTCCTCGACGGATCCGGGCGCCGCGAGTTCGACGCCTTCGCGGGAGACGCGCACGGACCCGTCGAGGTCGGCCGGGTCGCCGGAGGCCTGGAACCGCAGCCGCAGCGCGTGCGACAGGACGGTGCGGGCGCGGACGCGCGCCGGGTCTCGCGTCTCGGTCGCGACGGCCTCCTCGCCGAGCGCGACCGCCTGCTCCAGGTCGGCGCGTTCGGAGTACGCCTCGTACCGCGAGAGCAGGGCCTGCGCCTGCTGGAAGGTCCGTGCGGGGCGGTCGGGGTGGCCTTCCGGCAGTTCGGCGCGGCGGTCCGCGGCGAACTCGACGGGCAGATCGATGAGGAAGCGGTCGCGCTGCCGCTCGGCGGCGGGCGCGGGCGGCTCCCTGTCCTCGAAGCGGGCGTCGTCCTGCCGTTCCTCGGCGGCGTCCTCCACCGCTCTCTGGAGCGCGTCCAGGGTGTCGGTCAGGGACTCCGCGAGCTGCCCCGGCACATCCTCGGGCCGGACGCCGAGGAACAGCAGCGTGATCTCGGACTGCTGGAGCGCGTGCGCGAACCGCTCCTCGGGAGTGTCCAGATGGGCTCCGCGCACCGCCGTGACCGCGTGCACGAGTCGGCTGTCCTCGGGTCCCTCGTGCGCCGCGACCAGAAGGCACAGCATCCGGTGCACGCCGTCGCCCTTGAGCGGGCGCGGATCACCCGTGCGCAGGTACCGCTTCCACAGGCTCCGCAGAGTCCAGCGGATCATCCTCGTCCTCATGGACGCCCTCCGTCACCCCCGACCCGCACGCCCGGACACGGCCCATGGCACTCTCCGTCCTCCCGGACGGCCGGCGCAAGGGATCCCGCCCGCGGTGACGACCGCATCTCCGCTGGTGAGACGACCGAAATCCGGCTCCGCCGGGTGGCCGGACAGCGGCCCCGACCCGGTCCGCAGGAAGGCGGCGGCCACGGCAGGACGGGTCAGCCGGGGAGGACCCCCGTGAGCACGCGGTGGACCCAGGGGCTCACTTTCCGGAGGCGGCCAGGGGATGCTCGTTGTCGGCGATGACTTCGACGGACGCGCCGTCGGCGGAGACGAGGGCCGCGAACTGGAAGACCGCCTTGCCCGTGTAGCCCTGCTTGTAGAAGTGCCGGAGGATCGAGCCCGGCTGCCCTTCGGTGCTGTAGGAATAGGTGTCCTTGTCGACCGGGACGAACGGGTTGTACCAGTCGGGCAGGTAGACGTTGTCGAAGCGGGTGTCCTTGTTGGAGCCGCGTCGGTAGGAGTCGGTGAGGCCCACGGTGTAGAAGACGAGGGCCCGTCCGTCGGAGGTGCGCAGGGCGAAGTCCGCGTCCCCGCTCCTGGCCTCCCAGTCGCACCCGCCGACGAACCCGTAGCCGGTGAACTGCTGGTGCGCGTCGCCGGTGCAGTAGGCGGTGAAGAACTCCGTCGTGTAGACACCGGGCGCGAAGCGCGCCGAAGCCTCGCCGCCCGCGGCGTTGAGCAGCGCGGCATGCTCGCGACTGAGGTCGGCGGCCTTGATCGGGGACTCGGCGGCCATCGCCTCCAAACCTTCCGACAGGGCGGCTTCGGGCATGCTCGCATCCTTAGGGAAATAGACGGTGTTGCGCAGCTTGTACGCCTCGCCGTCCCGGACGAAGACCAGCGCCTTGTGCCGGTCCTGGAGCAGCGCGTCCACGATGAACCACTCAGGCTCTCCGCTCCCCGCGGGCACGTAGAACACCGGGTCCGGGTAGAAGAACTCCGGCACCTCCTCGTCCCGCCCGGCCCGGATGTTCGCGTTCGTCGCGAGATCGGCCTCCAGCACGGGACCTGTCTCGATCTCGCTCATCAGCTCGTCCGAGACCGCCGCGTTCGCCGCGTTGTTCGCCTTCTCGAACGCGGCGAACGCCTCCCGCGCCTTCGCCTCCCGCGCCGACCGGTCGGATGTGCTCGCCGAAGGCACGCTCGGCGGCGGTTCCACCCGCGCGGTGCACCCCGCCAGCACCCCGCCGACCACGGCGCACGCCGCCACCGTCCGAACGAACCCCACAGCCGACCTCCCGGGCCTGGAGCCGACTCGGCCCCACCGCGCCCATGGTCGCGCCCCGCTCGTCCCGCCCGCCCGGGACCGGGGTCCCGCGTCGTCACCGACGCCGCGCGGGACGGCCACCGCCGCGGGGCAGGGCCGGTGCTCCGCGACCCTTCCGGGGGAAAAGGGGGATCCCGGCCCCTGAAGCGGAAGGGGGCCGGGATCGGTCGGGCGGCCGGTCAGTAGTTGGGGTTGTTCATGTTGGGGATCTCGATGCTGATGGGGAAGTCGGCGCCGGAGAGCAGGACGAGGATGCCGAGGCGGAGGATCTCGTCGAAGGCCCAGTAGGAGCTCTGGAGGATGCCGGGGGCCTGCTCCAGGGAGAGGAGTCCCTCGCGGACGGCGATGAAGGGGCCCCAGGCGGTGTCGAAGACCTCGTCCCAGAAGGGGGTCTTCTGGATCTTGAGGTCGTCGGCGAACTGGTCGCCGAGGATGAAGCGGGTGAGCCCGGCGAGGACGGGCTTGGACAGGACGGCCCCGTCGATGAACGAGGCGAGGTTGAGCAGGATGTCGGCGAGCTTGATGCCCTCGGGGGTGGCGGCGAGGATGGGGGTGAGGACCTGGGCCGCCTGGGCGTCGGCTTCGGCCCAGGAGTTGGGGATGTACTCGTCGAGGACGCCGAGCATGTGGGCGGTGACCTGCCAGGAGTGCAGGAACGCCTCGGACTCGTCGTCCGGGATCGGCACCTTCCACGCCTTGAGGTTCTGCATGACCGTGGTCGGCAGGCTGTGCCAGGTGACCATGATGTCGGCCTGGGAGATGGGGATGTCCTCGTCGGCGACGTTGGTCCAGTAGGGCGACTTGGGCAGCAGGTGCCGGACGCCGGCGTGCGCGAGGCGCGTCTTCACGCAGGTCACGATCATCTCGCCGTCGGGCGCGAACGCGTTCTTCGAGCCGACGTCGTAGCCGAGCTTGGCGGTCTTGGTGATGCGGTCGCGCATGTCCGCGCCGCCCTTGGAGTAGTACACCGCCCGCGCCTCACGCGGGATCATCGTCGACATCATGCCCGAGGCGAACCCGTAGGTCACGCCCAGGTACAGGCCACGCTTCTCGTTGAAGTCGACCGCCGTCTTCAACTTCGCCTGGTCCGCCCACGCGGGCAACTGCCGCGCCTTCTCCATGAAGGCCTTCAGGTCGGCGGGCAGACCGGCGGGGATCGCCTGGCCGTTGGTCTTCCAGGTCTTGAGGAGCTTGTTGACCTGCGCCGTCTCGCCCCGGTCGATGATCCCGGCGACCACCGCGTCGGCCTCGGGGTCCCACAGGTACTTGGGGTCGAGCCCCGCACCGGCGCCGGCCACCGAACCCGTCGGCGACCACGACCAGGCGGGCGTCGCGCCGGTGAGGGCGCCGACCGTCCCGAGGGCGATGCCGCCCCGCAGGACGTCGCGTCTGCTGCTTTCGACCATCGTCTCTTTCCTCCTCCGCAGTCCCTAGGGTGGGATTGGTACGTTGATACGCTGTCCGCATCTCCGTATCATGGGCTGCGAGTGTCATGAGAACACAGGCCGTTGCGCCCGGCAAGGCCCAGAAAGCCGACAGAACCGGAGAGCCATGGAGCAGCCGCAGCCCGTCCCCGTCGACGCCTCCGGATGGGAGTCGCTGCTGGAGCGCGCCTACGCCGACGCGGTGGAGCAGGTCGACGAGGCCGACGAGAGCCAGAGGCGCATCCTCGACGGCGCGTTGGAGCAGTTCGCGCGCAGCGGGATCCAGCGCTCGACGATGGAGGACGTGGCCCGCCGGGCCGGCCTCTCCCGGATGACGGTCTACCGGCGCTTCGCCACGAAGGAGGCGCTCGTCGCCCATCTGGTGCGCCGCGAGTTCCGCCGCTACTTCGCCCGGTTCCTCCGCGACATCGCCGAGGCCGAGACCGTCGCCGACCGGGTCGTCCTCGGCTTCGTCAGCTCGCTGCGCGCCGTGCTCGGCAATCCGCTGATCGGCGGCCTGATCGACTCCGAGCCGGACGTCATCGTCTCCTCGATGGTCCGCGACGAGGGTCGCACGCTGGCCGTCGTGCGCCAGTTCGTCGCCGACCAGCTCCGCCGCGAGCAGGGCGCGGGCCATGTCCGGGCCGACCTGAACGTCGACGTCGCCGCCGAGCTCATGGTCCGGATCTCCGCCTCGTTCCTCGCGATCCCCACCCTCCTGCCGGGCCTCGACCAGGACGACCAGCTCGCCGCGATGGCCCGGGAATTCATCGTCCCGATGCTGAACCCGCCGCCCGATCCCGGCATCCAAGATCGCAGATACTGACCACCGCGGCAGATACCCGACACGCGAAGGGGCACATGGGTTGCATGCGACATTTGCCGGTGTTGGCCAATCTCCCGCAGGGGACGTCACTGGTTCCTAGGGTGGTGTCTGGTCGTTTTCGGTCGAAGCAGTAGAAGGTGGCGATAACTCCATGATGCGTTTCGCACGCGTGTCCGCGATGTCCGTCGGCCTCGCCGCGGTCGTCGCGTTGCCGGCGTCGCCTGCCCAGGCGTCGCCGGAGCTCCCCGGCGTGCCGGACGTGGTGGTGCGGACGGGCACGGTCTCCGGAGCCGAGTTGGTCGCGGAAGCCGCCCGCGAGGGCAACCCCTACAGCGCGGCGAAGGCCGCTCGGCTCAAGAAGGCCCCCTGCACCTGGTTCGAACAGCAGCGCGGGTACCGCAAGGGCAAGAAGGGCCGCTGGCTCTTCTGGGTGAAGGAGCGCCTGAACTGGTGCTACGACGGCTACTCGGTGGTCTCCGCGAATGCCAAGTACCGCAGCTACACCCGTGACAACTACAACTACGTGTGGAAGGGCTGGGGCAAGAAGCAGCTCACCCACACGTCGTCGTGGAGCACGGCCACGGCCCGTGTGAAGGGCAAGTTCTACTACCGCGGCAACGGCCGCACCTACAAGCCGTGGGTCACCATCACCGGCCGCTGGGACGGCTCCAGCTCCTGGTGGGCCGGCGGCTGACCTGAGCGCGTAGACGGCCCCCGAGTCTCCCGGGGGCCGTTCGCGTTCCCGGCGACGCGCCCTCCGCTCGATCACGCGACCACGTCAACCGACGACGGCGATCGCCGTCCGGTCCCCGGGAAAGGCCTCGTCGGGCCGCTCGCCCGTCGCGCGCGTGATGACGAGCATGGAGCTCGGCGGCAGGTCGTAGTACCGGCGCTCCTCCGGTGTCGGCGGCCGGGTGCTGATGACGTCGCCCGCGTGCGCCTCGATCCGCACGACGGCCTGACGCGGCCGCCGCCCCGGCCCTTCCCCGACCCCCGGCCGAAGGCCGCGTCACCGCCCCCACCGCACCACGCCGCCCCGCCGAGCTTGCTCGCGTTGTTCCCCACAGGCCGCACAGGCGGCCGACAGCGCAGTGCGAGCGGGATCTCCCGCCGCCGAGGTCCCCGGGCGGCCGCGTCGGTGTGGCCGCCCGGGGTGTGCGGGTCAGCCAACGGTCTCGTTGGTGTGGCGGAACTGGCGGGTCATTTCGGCGACGGCGGCGACATCGGTGGCGCCGACGGTCCTGATCTCCATCATGATGCCGATGACGTTGGCCGTCGCCCAGACGCACGCCGGAACCGCGCGGGTGACCTCGGCGCCGGAGGTGTTGTCCGTGACCGTGACCGTCCAGCAGGTGAGGGTGCCGCCGAGCGGCCCCGGGTCCTGCTGCTGATGCTCGGTCTGCTCGATGTCCACGGTCGAGCCGACCGGGAGCATCGCCTCCGAGACGACCGCGTTCACCTTGGCCTCGATCGAGTCGAACGGCTTCGGGCTGTACACCGTCTCGATCGCGACGATGCGCCTGGGCGCCGCGTCGTTGTCGACGAAGACCGAGCCCGCGCCCGTCTCGCCGGAGCCCGTGACCGCCTTGATCGCCTTCTGGACGTCGTCATTGGCCCATTTGGTCGTCTTGTCGAGGCCCTGGAAGACATCGGGCATCTTCACCTTGTGCAGGGCGGTGGCCGTGGCCGTCGCGCTCGGCGCGGCAGCCGGAGGGGACGCCGTGGTGCCGTCCGAGCCCGTGACCAGGGCGGTGACGGACGTCGCCAGCGCCACCAGCGCGACGCCCAGGGCTGTGCACGCCACGTAGAGCGGCGCGCGCTGCTTCGGCGGGGCGGCGGCGGCCGGCGCCGGGCCCTGCTGCTGCCACGGGGGTGGGGTGTAGCCGGGAGGCGGCGCGTAGCCGGGCGTCGGGGAGTAGGCGGCCGATGGGTTGTAGGGGCCGGAGGGGGTTTGCGGTGATTCGTTCATGTCGTCCTGTTCCCGTCAGCCCGTGGTCTCGTTCTCGGTGCGGAACCGGCGGGCGACCTCGGCGGCGCCGTCCAGATCCACGGCGGCGGGGCCGCCGGCGATGGAGATGAGCCCGGCCACGTTGTCGGCCGCCCACAGGCAGGTGCCCGTCGACTGCGTGATGTTGGAACTCTTGAAGTTCGTCATCGACGCCCAGCACTTCATGAGGCCGCCGAAAGTGCCGGGATCCTTCTCCTGCGGTGGGTCGGAGACGACCTCCACGGTGGGGGTGTCCTCGTTGTTCGCCGCCATGATCGCGTCCACCTCGGCCTGGAGGTCCGCGAACGGCTGGGGGCTTTCGAGGACGGCGATGGTCATGAACTGCGTCGGCATGGTGTCGTCGTCGACGAACATCGCGGCCCGCAGGGTCTCACCGGGACCGGCCAGCCACTGGAGTGAACTCTGGACGATGTCGCCGTTCCAGTTCTGCGTCTGGCTGAGACCCTGGAAGGACTCGGGAAGGACGAGGTGGTGCAGCGGACCGCCGCTTCCCTCCGCACCGGACTGGTCGCCCTGCCGGCTCATCCCCGGGCCGCCGCCCAGCCCGCCGCCCGGCCCGACGCCCTGCGGCGGCGACCCCGGGCCGCTGCCGGACCGCGCCCCGAGAGCGATCGCGGACGCCCCGAGCACCACCGCGACGCCGACGCCCGCCGCGAGCACCATGGACCGGGTGTTCCCCTTGGGCCGCGGCGGCACGGGCCCGGCGGGATAAGGCGGCTGACCGTACTGCTGCGGTGGTCGGCCCGCATAGGGCGGTCGGCCTTGCTGCTGCTGCGGATACCCGGGGAACGGAGGCTGCCCGGGGAGCGGACCGTGCTGCACCTGCCCGGTAGGCAGCACGGGTCCGCTGCCCCCGGGCGCACCGGCCGACGGGGGAGTGGGCTGGGAGGGGGCGCCGTAAAGCGGCGGTCCCTCTTGGGGAGGACCTGCCGCGAACTGCTGCGGCGCGGCGTCGAAGACGGTCTGCGGAGGAGCTGAGGGAGGTGGGGGGGAATCGGGGGATCCCGGCCGCTGGTCGTGCAATTGGCGCGCTCCCGAACGTGTGGTGCCGCGCCACAGGCGGCGCGACCGGCCCGTGTTCCATGATCGGAACACACGATCGGATGTTAAGTCCCAGATGCCCCGCTTAGCGGCAGTTTTCGTCCCCGGTCTCATCGGGTTTCAACTGTTCCGTGCCGTATGACACATACCTCGGGACGCGTCACCACGTTCGGCACCGCGCCCCCTATCCGCGCGAGGGCCAGACCGGCCCGTCCTGCGTCCAGACGACGCCCCGGTTGCGGCACAGGCAGAACGGGTGGCCGATCGGGTCGGTGTAGACCCGCCACCCGTACCCGTCGGCCCGGATGAAGTCCTGCCGCAGCGTGGCCCCGAGGGCGAGGACCCGCCGCTCCTCGGGCTCGATCTCGTCGACCTCGAAGTCGAGGTGGAACTGCTTGGGGTGCTCGCTGTCGGGCCACTGCGGCGCCCGGTAGTCATCCACCCGGATGAACGCCAGCTCGATCTCCCCGAACTTGATCCCGGCCCACTCCGCGTCGCTGCCGTCCTTGACGGCCCGCCCCGTCACCTCGGCGTAGAAGGCGGCCAGCCCCAGCGTGTCCGGACAGTCGATGATGAAATCGGTGAGTCGCAGCATCCCGCGATCCTGACACAGAACCGCCCCCCGGACGCCCCGCCCGGGGCCACGATCCAGCCCGAGCCGGTCCGCGCCCGCTGTCGTCAACGCACCCACGACCGTAGACGATCTCCGCTCCGGACCGCCGCGCGTTCCGCGGAACCTCGCGCACGGGACGCGCCGCAGCGCCGGGGGCGGCGGCGTGGAACCGGTCAGCGTGAGGTCGGGTCGGTTTCCGGGGCGGGCTCGGTCGTGTAGAGGGGTTCCGGCGGCAGGGGCGGGCCGAGGGGGGTGCCGTCCTCGTCGAACTCGTGCTTGAGGAGGATGCGGCGGCGGAAGCCGCGGTGGAACAGAGGGTTCAGGAGGGTGAAGGCCACGACGCCCGCGGTCATCAGCCAGCCTTCCGCCGTGGTCTCGGCGATGGAAAGGACGGCAGTGCCGTAGTAGAGGCCCATCCCTGCCGACACCACGACCATGATGATGGACATGAAGACCAGGTGGCCGACGTTGGTGCGGAGGAAGTGGAAGCGGCCCAGGGCGTCGTCGCGGACCCACATCCGGTGGCGGTAGGGGACGCGGATGTCCAGGAGGCGGTAGGCGAGCCAGCGCCACAGCGGGGGGCGGTCGCGCAGCCGGGTGGCCCAGCCGCCGCGCACGACGTCCCAGGATTCGCGTGGGGAAGGGACCGACGCGCCGGGTTCGGCCGCGTCCAGGAGGGTCGCGACGATCTCGTCCCGCCGCACCTCGCGGTAGCGGGGAGGGTAGCTGCGCAGGAGAAGGTTGCAGCGCCGCTCGAAGCGGTTCTTCATCATCGGTTCATCTCGATCGCGGGTCGGAGCGCGCCTAGGCGCTGACGGGCGCGGGCCGCCAGTTCGGCGATCCGCGCGGTCTCGGCGCTCAGCACCTGGCGCCCTTCCCCGGTCAACTTGTAGTACCGGCGGAACCGCCCGTCCACGACCTCTTCGTGATCGAGCGCGACGAGCCCGTCGCCGGCGAGCCTGTCCAGCGCCCCGTAGAGAGTGCCCGCCCCCAGCCTGACCCGCTGCTCGGACAACTCCCGCACGGCGGCGATGATCCCGTACCCGTACAGCGGCTCCGGAGCCAGCGCGAGCAGGATCAGATAGCTCTGCTCCCGCAGTGGCGAAGATCCCATGGCAGATATATATCGCTCACCGACATATGGTGCAACGTCCCATTACTGCCGGGGTGTTCGAAGTCCTCCATCATCACCGGACGGGCGGGCGGCCGCCCGGCGGGGAGAGGGGCGGCGGGGGAGCGGGCGGGGATCGAGGGCGAGGCGCATTCGGCCGGGGCGCTGGCAGTGCTGGTGCTCGGGGAGTCCACGGCGGCAGGGGTCGGGGTCGAGTCGCAGGCCGAAGGACTCCGGGCCGTGGTGGCGGGGCGGCTGGCGCGGCTCGGGCGGCGGCCGGTTGAGTGGCTGACCGGCAGCCGCTGACGCTGACGCTGACGATCAGCCGCCCTCGTTCACGGAGTTGTCGGGAGCCCCGTCGCCCACTGACGGGAGATCGCCCCGGGGGATGGACGGGGTGGGCCACGGGGTGTTGAGGATGCTGATCCCGGACAGGGACTCCGCGGCGGCGAGGGTGGCGCGCAGAGCGTCGAGGGTGACCGCGCCCTGCGGCGCGCTCAGCCGCACATGGCCCTGCTCCAGCGGCAGCACGTACTCATGGAACCCCCCGCTCGTCCGATACCAGCCGCTGCGATCGGGCACGCACTCGACGGTGGCCGCGGGGTCGGCGTCCGGCACGGGAAGGGCGGCGCACCGGTCCCCATCGAACGGGTGCCGTTCGACCAGCAGATGCGCGAGGTCCCCCGGGTTCGCATCGGACGTATAGGACATCCCAAGCCCGTCCTCGCCCATCACTCCGATGGACTGCCCTGCGGCGGTGAACCCCGGCACCTCGATGAGGAACAGGAGATCGGCGTCGATCCCCTGCTCCTCCCACCGCTGCACCGTCGCCTCGTCCACCGACACGGACCCGCACCCCGCCACGCCCAGCACGAGCACCGCCCCGACCCCCGCCATCCACAACCTCATCCCGCGACCCTACGCCGCCGTCTCCCGCTGCACGGTCCGCGGACACCAAGATCACTCGTGACAAGGCCAAGCGGCGTCACCCGAGCCGGGACCGACGCCGGCCGCGAGGCGAGGGAGAACAAGGCGGGATACTCGCAGGTCCCCTTTGAGGCGGCCGCGCCGCCCGTCCAGCCTCCCGTTCTCCCGGCCGACCCGATCGACGTCCCTGGGGGCGACCTCTCAGGAACCTCCGCGCAGGACGCGCCCCACTCCGCAGGACATCGTGCACGGGTTCGAGTCGGGCGGCGCGTGGTCCCCGCCGCCCGCGCGGAGAACGGCGGCCGAAGGTACCGTCGCCGACCCACCGCCCGGCCGCAAGGTCCTGCTCGCCCTTCCCGCCGGCGCGCTCGCGGCGGTCGCCGCTCCCGTCGGCGGGAACCGCGCTGCGGCGCCGGCTCCACCAGAAGCCGATCGAGTGGCTGATGGGGCGGGCGGCCGGGTGCTCGACCGGATTCGCGAGATCTCCCCGGCCGAGAGAAAACGGCCTGGCCCGGGAAAGGCGATAATGGTCGGCCCAAAACATGCCTTTCTGATGTGCCGATGAATTCGCGCCCCTGGCCCCGTCGGGAGTTGAGAAGATCGGTGTATGAGATGGCTGCGGGAGAACCTTCTCTCACGTTCTATGCTTCTAAACATTTTCTTCGCCGCCGTGGTGATCCTCTTCGGAGCCGTCTTTTACTCCGTGGGGCTGGAAGCATCGGACAAGATTTCCAGCGTCCTTGGCGCGCTCATGTCGGTGGTCGCCCTCGCCTTCACGCTGAGCTCCGCTCGTGAACAGAAGGTGGCCCGGTCAAGGGGCGTAGAAGAGGTCCTGTCCGAGCTGGCGGGCACTTTGCGCGCCGAATGGCGCCAGGAGCTGGCGGCGCGAGAGCGCCATTTCTCGATCGACCTGCGGGCCATATGGACCTCGGCGCACGACGGTCCGGCGGATGCGCTCGGCACGGCGCTGTCGGGCTCGTCCGGCACGGCGCTTGTCGCGGATTCCCTTCTGGGGTCAGGACATCGGCGTCTGGTGATCTCCGGGTCCGCCGGATCCGGGAAGACGACGTTCGCCATTCGCCTGCTGCTGGAACTCCTGGACAAGCGCCCGTCCGCCGGCGCCGTTCCGGTCCTGCTGTCGATCGCGGGATGGGATCCGCAGGCCGAGCCGTTCGAGGACTGGCTGGCGGAACAGCTCCGCCTCATTTATTTCGGGGGCAAGGAGAAGGAGCTGGTCCGGTCGATCGTGGGCCGCCGTCAGCTGATCCCGATCCTCGACGGGCTGGACGAGCTGCCCCGCCAGGACATGGACCAGGCGTTGCGGGCCATCGGCGAGGCACTGGCGCCCACCGACCCGGTGGTGCTCGTGCTGAGGCACGATTATTCGCTCGGCTCGCGCGTCAGGCGCCGCGACCCACTGAGCACAGCGGACACCGTCCACTTGCTTCCGCCGACCGCCGACGAGGTCGCCGCGAGTCTGCGTGCCAGCGGTCTTCTTGGCGAGGACCCGGGGTGGGGCCTGCTCCTGGCCGAACTCGACCGTGAGCCGGACGGCCCGCTCAGCCGGGCGCTGAGCGTCCCCAGGAACCTCCATCTGCTACGCCGCGCCTACCTAGACGCCGCACGGTCCCCGATCGACCTCCTCGACAGGGACCGGCTCCCCACCGAGTCGGACATCGCTCGTCATCTGCTGGGGAGCTGGGTCTCCGTCCAGACCTCGGAGACCGAGCGGCGCTGGCTGCGGACGATCGCCCGCCACCTGGAGCGAGCGGGCACCCAGGTCCTGACCCGGCGCTCGCCGCGCTGGATTCGTTCCATGGTGGGTCGAATGGGCTGGGTCGTCGGTGTAGGCATGGCCATCGGTGCGGCTGCCATGGCGGGGCTCGCGGTTCTCGGAGTTCCCGTTCAGAACGTCTGGGGGCTTGTTCCGGTGACCGCGGTGGCGATCGGCATCGTGTCGCCGCCAGTGCTCGGGCTCTGGGAAGAAGCGCGCTGGCCCGGGCGGACATGGGCGCTTTGGGTGAACGCGATAGGGCTGTCCCTGTTGGTCGGCACGTTCTGGGACGCGCTCATCTCCGATGGGACGCTTGGTAGCACTCCGGAAAGCGGGACCGAGATCGGCGTCGGGATGGCGGTCGCGTCGGCGCTGTCCTTCGCGAACGCGCAGGTGGTCGTCTTGAACACCGTTGCCGCCTGGTGGCTCGCGGCGCGCGGGCGGCTGCCCTGGCGGCTCCACGTGTTCCTCGAACGGGCCTGTGAGGAGGACCTTCTCCAGCGCGTCGGCGAGGGCTACCGGTTCAGCAGCAGGGAGCTCCATCGGCTGTTCGCCGCGGTGGATCTCCCGGTGTTCCCCGATGAGGAGGCCGTCCCTTCGGCGGAGCGGACGCCGCCCGGCCCGGCCATCGCCGTGGCCGACCCGCCTGAGTCAGTCCCGGTCGACGAGACGCTGACCGTCGATGACCCCGTGCTGGAAGACCCGCTCGCGCCGGTCCCCGGCCCGCCGGCCAGTGTCTCCGCGAAGATCGACGCGCACGCGCGCGAAGAGGTGCTCGACGAGCTGATGAACCGGCCCGAGATCCTGCGCCGCGTCGACAACGGGAATCCCGAGAAGTCCCGCACGAAGCTGCGCGTGCTCGCGGCCTCCGTTCTCGATCGGGATCCGCTCGCCGTGGAGAGCGCGGCCCGTGAGCAGGGGGAGCGTTTCGAGGGAGCGCTGGAGGCGTTCCGGAAAGCCGCCGATCTGCCGTTCCTCAGCCGGTTCGTGCGCGCCTACCTGTGGGCGACGTGGGCGTCGGGTCTGGTGTTCCTCGGCCTGCTGCTCTCCGGCCGCCGGTGGTCGTGGACGTCGGAGGCGATGCTGGTCGTGGCCGTCGTCTGGTTGACGGCGGTCCTTGCCTGGGTGTCCTTCCGTGAGTATGTGCCGCAGCATCGGGCGCTGCGTTCGCGCGTCCCCGCGGACTGGCTGCAACTGGACGGCCTGGCCCATCAGCGCACCGGCCTGGACCGGACTTACAAGGACTGGATCCGCTCCCTGGCGAGGGACGGGCTGCTGCCGATGGTGCGCGAGCGCCTCGGTGACGAGCCGGTCGCGTACGTGACGACGCTCGCGGGGCTGAGCCTGGAGCCGCTCAGCCCCGCCGAAGACCGTGAGGACCAGTTCGTCGACACCGTGGACAGCCGACGGCTCGCGCTGCTCATCGAGGAGCTGAGCAGTGCCAGCATCGGGGTGAGCGGGCCGCGCGGTGCGGGCAAGAGCACGCTGCTCCGGCAGCTGTGCGCGCCCGACCGGCATCCGCCCAAAGATCTGCGGCTGCTGGTCCACGCGCCCACCGCCTATGACTCGCGAGAGTTCCTCACCTACCTGTTCCTCCGGGTGTGCGAGCGGATCCTCGGCGATCCGGGTTCGCGGCCCGCCCCCGCCAGGCGCGCCAGGATCCTCGCCGCGCGGACCGTCCCATGGGCGACCGTGGCGGCCGGGATCGCGCTGGTCGGCGGGACGCTGTACTGGAAGCAGGTGAAGGAGCTCGGCGCGAAGATGCCGGAGAGCTCGACGTTCTACCAGCTTCTGGGCGGGTTCGTCCTGATCGCTCTGGGGCTCCTCGGGGTGCTGCTGGTGAACCGAAAGCCCCGGTTGCGGCACCCCACCAGGTCCCAGAACGCCGCCGAAGGCCATCTGCGACGGCTCAGGTACCAGCAGGCGGTCACTCAGACGGCGCTCGGAGAGGTCGGTATCCCGGGAGGATCGAAGGTGGGCGCGCAGTCGGCGGTGCAGCGGACTGAGCAGGTGCAGAGTCTGCCGGAGATCGTCGCGGACTTCCGCGAACTCCTCGCCCTCCTCTCGGCGGACCGACGGGGCGCAGGGAACAAGGTGGTCATCGGCATCGACGAACTCGACAAGATCGCGACCCCTGAGCACGCCGAGAAGCTCCTGAACGACCTCAAAGTGGTCTTCGGCGTGCCCGGCTGCTATTTCCTGGTGACCGTTTCCGAGGACGCGCTCGCGGCGTTCGGCCGACGCAGCCTCTCGATCCGGAGCACCTACGACAGCGCCTTCGACACTGTCGTCCAGGTGCCCCCGCTGCGCGGCGCTGAGGCGCTGACGCTGCTGAGCAGGCGCGGGATCCCTCTGCCCGCGCCGTACGTGTGGCTGTGCCACGCGCTCACCGGCGGCCTCGCCCGCGACCTCCTCCGCCTGGTCCTCAAGCTGGCGACGGTCTCGGCCGAACACCGCGAGGCCGCCGCCGAACAGCGGGCCCTCGACGGCCATCCGGAGGAAGCGGCGCCGCCGCACGAACTCGCCGACCGCGGCGGAGGCGGTCCGCGGTGTGCCAGGCGAGCTCGGGGTGGACCGCCAGCAGCGCCCTGACCTCGGCGAGGCGGTCCAGGGGGTGGACGGCGTCCGGCATGTCGGCGATGGAACGCAGCCAGTCCGTGGACTGCTCGGGGTTCTCGACGAGGCCCTCTGGCCCGTCCACCTCGCACCCCTCAAGCCGACCCGCCCATAGCGGCGGCCCTGCCCCGACCCCTTCGCTGACTCCTCACCGGTGCGACGCTGCCGCACGCCCACGGGATCGTGTGAGGAATTAACAGGGATGACACACCAGAAAGTGTGAATTAGTAACACTTGGGCGTGATCGTTTCACCTCGTCGGCGGATGACGAGGAGGTGAAGCGATGGATCGGGATGCCGTCGGGCGGTTGGCCCGGGGTGTGGGGATGCCTGTGCTGGCGATGGTGCTGGCCCTCGGGATCGGGGGAGGCATGGTCGCGGGGCTGGGGCATTCGCCACTGGTCGCGGCGCGGACGGTGATGGACGCCGGGTTCGGCTGCGGGGCGGAGTACTGCAATCTGAGCGGGACGCTGGCGCTGGCCGGGCCGATCATCCTGTGCGCGCTCGGGGCCGTGGTGTCGCTGCGCAGCGGGCTGTTCAGCATCGGGCAGGAAGGGCAGTACGCGCTCGGCGGGCTCGCCGCGGCCGTCGCGGGTTCGGCGCTGTCGCTGCCCGGAGGAATCCACCCCGTGGTCGCGCTCGCCGCGGCGGTCGCGGTGGGCGCGGTGTGGGGGCTGATCCCCGCGCTGCTCAAGGTGTTCCTCGGGGTCAACGAGCTGATCATCACGATCGTGCTGAACGCCATGGCCGGGCTGCTGCTCGACTTCCTGGTGAACCACCCGCTGCGCGCCGAGGCGTCCACGGTCGGGTACACCGAGCCGGTCGACGCCTCGGCCCGCCTCCCCGTCTTCGACCCCTCGACGAAGTTCGGCCTCGGGTTCGTCATCGCGGTCGTGGCGGTGGTCGGGGTGTGGTTCTTCCTCAGCCGCACCACGACCGGCTACGAGCAGCGCATGTCCGGCGAGGCGCTCGGCTTCGCCCGCTACTCCGGCATGTCCAGCACCCGCAGCGTGCTGCGGGCCGGCCTGATCGGCGGCGCGCTCGCCGGGCTCGGCGGCGGGGTGCAGGTGCTCGGCACGAACTACCGCGTCATCGAGGGCTTCTCCGACGGCACGGGCTTCACCGGCCTCACCGCCGCGATCCTCGGCGGCACGACGGCGATCGGCGCGGCCCTCGCCGGAATCCTCTACGCCGGGATCACCGTCGGCGCCGTCAACGGCCTCCAGATCGTGCTGGGCGTGCCCCGCGAGATCGGCTCCACGGTCCTCGCGCTGATGATCGTCCTCGTCGCGCTCCAGGCCCCGCTGCTCGCGAGGATCGAGGCGGCCGTCAACCGCCGCCGAGTCGCGACCCGCAAGAACGATCCCCCCGAACCGGCGCCGCAGGAGCCCGAACGCGAGACGGCGGAGGCCGCGTCATGAACTTCGTCGCCGACTTCCTCAACAGCGGTCTGCGCATGACCGCGCCGATCCTCTTCGCCGCGATCGCGTCGCTGATCTGCGCGCGGGCGGGCATCCTCAACCTCGCCATCGAGTCCAAGGTGCTGGCGGGCGCGTTCGTCGGGATCCTGACGGCCGCCGCCGTCGGCAACACCTGGGTCGGCATCCTCGCCGCGGCCCTGACGGGCTCCGTCATCGGCCTCCTGATGGCGTTCGCCCACCGCATAGGCGTCGACCTCGTCGTCCTCGCCATCGGCCTGAACATCCTGGTCCTGCAATTGACCGTCTACCTGATGCGGTCGTACCTGGGCGGGGTGGGCACCTACGCGCCCCAGATCGACAGGCTGCCGGAAGTGACGATCCCCGTCCTCTCCGACCTGCCCTTCCTCGACCACCTGACGGCCCGCCTCAACCCGCTCGTCTACCTGGCGCTGGGCACCGCGGTAGCCGTAGCCCTCTACTTCCGCACCCGCAGCGGCCGCCACCTGCTGGCCGTCGGCGAAGCGCCGGCCTCCGCCGCGGCCTCCGGCATCCCGGTGGCCCGCATGCAACTGGCTGCCCTTGTCGTCGCGGGAGCGATCGCGGGTGTCGGCGGAGCGTTCCTGTCGATCGGGGACGTCGGCCTGTTCACCCGCAACATGAGCGCCGACCGCGGCTGGATCGGCATCACCGCCGCGCTCCTCGCGCTGAACCGGCCCGCCTTCGTGGTGCCCGCCGCCGCGGTCTTCGGGTTCGCCTCCGCGGCCTCGATCCGGCTCCAGGCGCTCGACGTGCCCTCGAACCTGACCCAGTTCCTGCCCCAGGGCGCGGCGTTCGTCGCCCTCGTCCTGGTCGGCGTGCACGGCAGGCTGCGCGGCAACGTCGCACGGCTCTGGCGCAACAGCACACGTATCTCCCTCCCCGCCAAGTCCCCCCGGAAATCCCCAGAGAAGACCCCCCAGGAGACGTCATGACCACCATCACCAGGAACCTGCTCAGAGCCACCGCCCTCACCGCCGCCCTGACGCTCACCGCGGCGGGCTGCGGCGGAGGCGGCGAGACCACCGCGGCCGATCCCGACGCGTTCAGCTACTCCCTCATCACCCCCGGCGCCGCGGGCGACGGCGGCTTCATCGACTCGGCGATCGCCGGCACCGAGAAGGCCGAGAAGGACCTCGGCGTGACGGGCCGGGTCGTCGAGGCCGAGTCCGTCGCCCAGCAGGAGGGCGTGATCCGCTCGACCGTCGCGACGCACCCCGACATCATCGTCGCGCCGGGCCTCGACCCCGAGTCCCTGCTCGCGGTCGCCGAGGAGAACCCGAAGCAGCTGTTCGGCGTGCCCAGCGACATCTTCGCCGACAAGCTCCCCGACAACGTCTCGGCCTTCTCCATCAACGTCCACGAGTCCAGCTTCCTCGGCGGCTACGTCGCGGGCAGCATGACCAAGACGAAGAAGGTCGGCGCGGTCCTCGGCATCGACAACCCCGGCCTCAACCAGTTCTACTACGGCTACAAGCAGGGCGTCCTCGCCGCCTGCCCGGACTGCACCGTCACCCCGAGCTACCTGAACGGCGAGTTCAGCGACCCGTCCGTCGGCCAGGAGGCGGCGCTCGCGCTGTACCAGGGCGGCACCGACATCATCTACGCCGTCGCGGGCCTCAGCGGCCAGGGCGTGTTCACCGCCGCCAAGCAGGAGGGCGGCTACGCGATCGGCGTCGACTCCGACCAGGACGGCGACGCGCCCGGCACCGTCATCGTCTCGGTCATGAAGCGGGTCGACCAGACGACGTACCAGCTCATCGAGGCGGCCAAGAACGACGCGTTCAAGGCGGGCTTCGTGCAGGCGGGCCTCGCCGACGAGGTCACCGGCCTGTCCTGGGCCGACGGCTCGACGGTCTTCGCCGACAAGGGCCCGGAAGCGATGACCGCGAAGATCCCCGACGTCACCGCGAAGCTCGACGAGCTGAAGGCGCAGATCCTCAAGGGCGACCTCAAGGTCTGCGACGCGCTCAACGAGCCGGCCTCCGCGGCCTGCGCCGACCTCGGCCTCAAGTCCTGACCACCCGCCCACGACCTCGGGGAGACCGCCGATGACCTCGCCGCCGCGCCTGGAGCTGCGGAGCCTGCGCAAGTACTTCGCCACATCCAAGGTCCTGGCCGTCGACGACGTGTCGCTGGCCGTCGCGCCCGGCGAGGTCGTCGCCCTCATCGGCGAGAACGGCACGGGCAAGACGACGCTGATGAACCTCGTGTTCGGCGTCCACCAGCCCGACGCGGGCGAGATCCTCGTCGACGGCGAGCCGGTGAGGGTCGCCGGCCCGCAGGCGGCGATCGGGCACGGCGTCGCGATGGTGCACCAGCACTTCGAGCTGGTGCCGGGCTTCACCGTTGCGCAGAACGTGCTGCTCGGGCGGGAGCCCGTCCGGCGCGGCAGGTACGACGACGCCGAGGCCGAGCGCCAGGTCACCGCGCTGATGGAGCGCTCAGGCCTGGCCCTCGACCCGGGTCGCCGGGTCGCCGACCTGCCCGTCGCCGCCCAGCAGCGCGTCGAGATCCTCAAGGCCCTCGCCCGTGACGCGCGCGTCGTGATCCTCGACGAGCCGACCGCCGTCCTCACCCCGCAGGAGGCCGACGAGCTGATCGTCCTCGTGCGGGGCCTCGCGGCGGGCGGCAGGTCGATCGTGTTCATCTCGCACAAGCTTCCCGAGGTCCAGGAGGTCGCCGACCGGATCGTCGTCATGCGGCGCGGCAGGATCGTCGGCGAGGTCGCCCGCGGCCGGGCCGACAACGCCGAACTCGCCCGCATGATGGTCGGCCGCGACGTCCCCGTCACCGGCTCGTACGCGACGGAGCCGCCCGGCGCGGAGCTCCTCCGGGTGACCGGCGCTTCGGTGCCGCCGAGCCTGGAGGGCAGCAGCGGCCTGCGCGGCGTCGACCTGGCGCTGCGGTCCGGCGAGATCCTCGGCGTCGCGGGCGTCGGCGGCAACGGCCAGGACGAGCTCATCGACGCCGTGACCGGCCTCGGCCGCCTCGCTTCCGGCACCGTCGAGATCGACGGCGTCGACATCACCCGCGCCACCCCCGCCGAGACCCGCCGCCGGGGCATCGCCCACATCGCGGCCGACCGCATGCGCGTCGGCCTCAACCTCGAAGCCACCCTGGAGGAGAACGCCGTGTCCACCTCGTTCCGGTCCCGCCGGTTCAGCCGCGTCGGGCTGATCAGAAGACGGGCGAGGCGGCGCTTCGCCTCGGCCCTGATCGCCGACTACGAGGTGCGCGGGGCCGCGCCGACCCGTCCGGTGAAGTCCCTCTCGGGAGGGAACCTCCAGAAGATCGTCATCGGGCGGGAGCTGTCGGGCGAGCCGCGCGTGGTGCTCGCCAACCAGCCGACCCGGGGCCTCGACGTCGGGAGCATCGAGTTCGTGCACGGAGCCCTGTCCCGCGCCCGCTCGGACGGCGCGGGCGTCCTGCTGGTCTCGGCCGAGCTGGAGGAGGTCATGGCGCTGTCCGACCGGATCGCCGTGATGTACGACGGCCGCCTGATCGGGCCGTTCGACCGCACGGAAGTGGACCGCGAGCGGCTCGGCCGCCTCATGGCGGGGGCCGAGTGACATGACCGAAGTGATCGTCGCCGACCACGCCTTCGTCAACGACGGCCAAGGCACCGTCCTGTCTCCCGGCATCGTCGAGGTCGCCGAAGGCCGGATCGTCTCGGTGGGCACCGGCCCCCGCCCGAGCGGCCCGGACGTCACCGACCTCGGGGCGCGGCTCCTCATGCCCGGCCTGGTCAACGCGCACGCGCACACCCCGATGTCGCTGATGCGCGGAACCGCCGAAGGCCACTCGCTGCTCACGATGGAAGGCTTCCTCAAGGTCCTGCGCAGCCGCGAGGAGCACCTCACGCCCGACCTGGTGCCCGCCTCCGTCGCCGTCTCGTGCGGCGACATGATCCGGCACGGCACCACCGCCTTCGCCGACCAGTACTTCTACGCCGACGAGATCGCGCCGACCGTCGAGGCGTCCGGCCTCCGCGCGAAGATCGGTTGGGGCATCGTCGAACTCGGCGACGACACGGCCCGCGCCCGCGAACTCGACGCCGCGACGCGCTTCGCCGAGAGCCTCCCGGTCGGCGGAAGGGTCGCCGCCTGGGTCGGCCCGCACGCCTACTTCGTCGACAACACCCCTGAGGCGATGGCCGCCGAACTGGCGCTCGCCCGTCGTCTGGGCGCGGGCCTGCACGTCCACTTCTCGACGACGGGCGAGGAGGACGCGTGGTGCGCCGAGCATTACGGAAGGCCCGCTCTGGAGGTCCTGCGCGACCTCGGGATGCTGGACGTCCCGACGATCCTCGCGCACTGCACCACGGTGCCCGTCGAGCAGCTCCCGCTCCTGGCCGGGACGCGGGCCGCCATGGCCGTCATCCCGAGCGTCGCGATGATGAGCGGGGTGCCCGCCGCGCCCGTCCGCGAGGCCCTCGACCTCGGCGTCACCGTCGCGCTCGGCTCCGACAACGTCTGCAACAACACCAACACCGACCTCTTCGAGGAGATGCGGACCCTCGGCAGGCTCGCCGCCTTCACCTCGCGGGTCCCCAACGCGGTGACGCCGCGCGAGATCCTGCACATCGCGACCGTCGGCGGGCACCGGGCCCTGGCGGGCGGACCCGACGACGGCCGGATCGTCCCCGGAGCCGTCGCCGACCTCATCGCGATCCCCGTCGCGGAGGTCCCGCGCGGGCCCGTCGGCGCGCAGAGCCTGGAGGCCGCGCTCGTCTACGGCGCCTCCGGCGCGTCCGTCACGCACTCGATGGCCGACGGGCAGTGGATCATGACCGACCGCGAGGTCCGTACTTTGGATCTTCCCCGGGCCCTCCAGCGGCAGCAGGCCGACTACGAGATCCTCTCGTCCAGGATGCAGGCCCGGACGAGGGAGATCACATGAACGCGCGGGACCGCCGCGAACTCATCGCACAGCAGGTGATCCGCACCGGCGAGGTCCAGTTCAGCGTCCTCGCCGAGGAATTCGGCGTGTCCGAGATGACCGTGCGGCGCGACATCGACACCCTGGAGCGCCAAGGCGTCGTGCGGAGGGTCTCCGGCGGGGCGATCTCCGCCGCGGCCAGCGCGTTCGAACCCTCCTACGGGGTGCGCGCCGACCTCGCCGTCGTCGGCAAGGACCACATCGCGACCGCCATCGCCGGGCTGCTGCGCCCCGGCGAGACCGTCGTGCTCGACAGCGGCAGCACCGTCGCCCGCGTCGCGCACGCCATCCGGGGCCGCGGCCTCGGGCTCACCGTCATCACCCCCAGCCTGCCCGTCGCGACCACCCTCGCCGACGAGCCCGGCACCCACGTGATCCTCACCGGCGGCACCGTCCGGCCGGGCGAGCTCAGCCTCGTCGGGCACGACGCCGAGCGGGCCTTCGAGCGCTTCAACTGCGACACCTTCGTCATCGGGGTCGCCGGAGTCGACGCCGACAAGGGGCTCACCGAGTACCACCCGGGCGAGGCGAGCGTGAAGCGGGCCGCGCTGGCGGCCTCCGCGCGGCTGCTGGTCGGCGCGGACGCGGCCAAGCTCGGCAGGGTCCACCTCGTCAACATCGCCCCCATCACCGCGGTCGGCGTCCTCGTGACCGACGCCCCGCAGGACCATCCGACGGTCGAGGCGGCGCGTGCCGCCGGGGCGGAGGTCGTCCTGGCCTCCCCGTCGGGATATGAACAGGAGAAAGCGCAATGAACCGGTTCGAAGCGATCTTCACCTCGGGTGCCAAGCCCCTGATCGCGATGGCGCACCTCCCCGCCCTGCCCGGCACACCCCTCTACGACGCCGGAGCCGGCATCCAGGGCATCATCGACCAGGTCAAGGCCGATGTCGCGCTGCTCGTCGACGCGGGATTCGACGCCGTCATGTTCTGCAACGAGAACGACCGGCCCTACCAGCTGAAGGCAGGGCCCGAGGCGGCGGCGGTGATGGCTCGGGTCGTCACCGAGTGCCGTCCCGCGACGATCCCGTTCGGCGTCGACTACCTGTGGGACAGCCGGATCGCGCTCGCGACGGCCGTCGCCACCGGCGCCCGGTTCATGCGGGAGGTCGTCACGGGCGTGTGGGAGTCCGACATGGGCCTGTGGAACACCGACGCCGCGCACACCCTGCGCGAGCGCCGCCGCCTCGACCACGACTCCCTCGCGATCCTCATGAACGTGACGCCGGAGTTCGCCTCCCCGATCGGCGGCCGTACCGCCGCGCAGATCGCGCGCTCGACGGTCGTGTCGAGCCTCGCCGACGTGATCCTCGTGTCCGGGCCCATGGCCGGGGCCGAGCCCGCCGCCGAGACGCTGCGGGAAGTGCGCGAGAGCGTGCCCGCCGAGGTGCCCGTCCTGCTCAACACCGGGGCCCGCGCGGACAGCATCGCCGAGATGCTCAAGATCGCCGACGGGTGCGTCGTCGGATCGTCCCTGAAGGTCGACGGGCACACCTGGAACCCGGTCGACCCCGACCGCGCCCGGCGCTTCGTCGAGGCGGCCCGCGCGTGATCGCCCTCGGCCTCGACATCGGCACGACCGGCGTCAAGGGCGTCGCCCTCGACGCCGAGCGGGGGATCGTGGCCGAGGCGTCCCGCCGCAACGCGCTGGTCTCGCACCGGCCCGGATGGGCGGAGGCCGACCCGGGGGAGTGGGCGGCGAACGTCGCGGAGATCCTCGCCGAACTCGCCGCGCGGATCGACGTCACGCGCGTCGTCGGCATCGCGACGACCGGGATGGTGCCCGCGGTGGTCTGCCTGGACTCCTCCGGCAGGCCGCTGCGCAACGCGATCCTCCAGAACGACGCGCGGGCCGTCGCGGAGGTGGCCGCGGTGCGGGAGGCGCTGCGCGACGACGACGTGCTCCGGCACACGGGGTCGCCGGTGACCCAGCAGTCCGTGGCCCCGACCGCGCTCTGGCTCCGGGAGCACGAGCCCGAGGTGTGGGCGCGGACGGCCACGGTCCTCGGGTCCTATGACTCCGTCCTCGTCGGGCTGGGGGCGCGCCCGCACGTCGAGCTGAACTGGGCCATCGAGTCAGGTCTGTGCGATCTCGAAGGGAAGCCGTTCGCTCCGGCGATCGCCGCGGGCGGCGTCGGCGACCGGCTCCCCGAGGTCGTCCCGGGCGGCACCGTCGTGGGCGAACTGAGCCCGGCCGCCGCCTCGGGCACCGGCCTGCCGCCCGGCGTCCCCCTCGTCGCGGGCGGGGCCGACCACGTCCTGTCGGCCTACGGCGCGGGCCTCACCTCGGCCGGTGACTGGCTCGTCAAACTCGGCGGCGCCGGCGACATCCTCGCCGTCAGCACCGCCCCCGTCACCGACGACCGCTTCTACCTCGACCGGCACCCCATCGACGGGCTGTGGCTCCCCAATGGCTGCATGGCCACCAGCGGCAGCCTCGTCCGCTGGGTCCAGTCCCTCGTCGGCGAGACCGACCTCGCCTCCCTCGACGCGGAGGCGAGCCGCCGTGCCCCCGCCTCCGTCCTCTGCCTCCCCTACTTCCTGGGCGAGAAGACGCCGCTCAACGACCCCCTTCTGCGCGGCGTCTTCGCCGGCCTCCACCTGGGCCACGACCGCCACGACCTCCACCGCGCCGCCCTCGAAGGCGTCGCCTTCGGCTTCCGCCACAACGCCGACACCCTGCGCGCGGCCGGCGTCCCGCTCACCTCCGCCAGCGTCACCAACGGCGGTGCCACCTCCCTGCTCTGGAAGCAGATCCACGCCAACGTCCTCCAGACCCCGCTGCGCACCTTGCGCAAACACCCCGGCGCCTCCCTGGGCGCCGCCGTCGCCGCCGCGGTCGGGACCGGCGCCCTGCCCGCCTGGTCCTCCATCGACCACTTCGTCACCCCCGGCCTCACCATCGACCCGGACCCCGCCCTGACCACCGTCTACGACGAGGCCTACCGCCTCTGGCGGGAACTCGGCGACGCCACCGCCTCCACCATGCGCACCCTCTCCCGCACCGCCTGACCGCTCCCGACCCGAGACGAGGGTGTCGAGTACTCCGATCGACGGGCCTGGAATGATCATTTATGAGAAGGTGCCCGATATGCGGTCAGTGACGGTGGTTAGGGGTGTGATGGCGGTCGGGTGCGTCGCGCTGCTGCTGGGGGTGGAGGGCTTGCCCGCGGCGGCGGCGCGGGACCCGCTGAAGCCGGTGTGGCTGAGCCCGCTCAAGGCGGACAACTCGTTCGACGCGATCGTGGCGCCGGACAAGAAGCACGTCTGGGCGTTCGGACAGGTGGGCGCGGGGGTGAACGACAAACCGCTCATCTATCGCAAGAGCGGGGCGAAGTGGGTGCGGGCCGCGCTTCCGGCAGGGCTGCGCGGCGGGGTGGACGCGGCGAGCGCGTCGTCGGCGAAGAACGTCTGGGCGGTGGGGAGCGACACCTCCGCGAAGAAGCCGACCTACCTGCTGCGCTGGAACGGCGAACGCTGGAAGGTCGTCCGCAGGTGGGACGCGCACGTCGTCTACGAGATCGTCGCGACGCCCGGGGGAGGGGCCTGGGCCTTCGACACCATGAAACCCCGTGCGCTGCGCTTCGACGGGAAGCGGTGGCGCCAGGTCAAGACGCCGGTCACCATCCGGTCCGCGACGGTCCACGGCAAGACACTCTGGGCATGGGGCGACGACAAGGACGGGCAGTCCAAGGTGGTGCGGTTCGACGGCACCCGATGGACGACCGTCGACCCGGGCTCGCTGCTTCCGCCGCAGACCGAGAAGGACTCCTTCACCTTCTACAAGACCCTGGCGGTCGTGGCCGGGGAGGTCTGGCTGACGGCCGGGCACTACACGGACCTGGAGGACCCGGAGGCTCCGGTGCAGGCCTTCCTCCTGCGTTACGCGGACGGTGCCTGGCATCGAGAGGCCCCCGGCCTCGATGTCGGCCTGGAACTCCACGAAGCCGTCCCCGACGGGAAGGGGGGCCTCTGGTTCCTGGGGCTTGAGGACATCCCGGCTGCGGACGGAATCTCCAGAGACGCCTTCCACCTGGTCCACCGCGCCAGGTCGGGCCGCTGGACCAGGCGCTACCTCGGCCGCAACTTCCGCGGCACCCCCGGCCTCTCCGACTTCGCCCTGATCCCGGGCACCAAGCAGCTCATCGGTGTGGGCCACATCGAGCCTCCGAGCACCACCTACACTTCGGCCGTCTACCGGCTGAACTGACTGTGCGCTCCGGCGGGGCCGCCGGGCCTCCGCTCCGCGCCGTGAGCTTCATGCGCCGCGCAGGGGAAGGCCGGGGGCTCCCTCGATGGGCTCGTAGGCGAACAGGAGATCCCAGCGGCCCTCGTCGGCGGCTTCCCCGTCGGCCAGGACGACCCCGTGGCCCCCTGCGGCGGTGACGAGCACCCACTGGTTCGGCGTCAGCCCGTGCGGGCCGAGGAGCGCGACGGTGTCCAGCGCCCGGCACAGCGCCATGGCGACGGCGAGCTCCCCGGCCCCTCCGGTGAGCTCCGCGAACTCGCGGCCGGCGTCGAAGACGAGGCCCGCGGAACCCGCGTCGGCCGTGATGAGGACGGCGGGGCGTTCCGGGTCGTCGGGCGCGAACTCGCCGTCGACGAGGACGCCGATCCGCTCCGGGCGCACCGGGAAGCACGCGGCGACGGCCGCGCGAACGGCGGACGGGTCGGCGGATCCAGGCAGATAGCACCAATGACCGTCAGGCGGGTCCGCACCGAACAGCACGAGGTCTCGGAGATCGGGCGGCGTGTCCGGGGAGAGCACTGACCCCTTCAGCAGCCTGCGGAACTCGACCCCGTCCCCGGCGGCCGGGAACACCCGCTCGGCCACCATCTCCTGCGCCAGGCACTCCACGGCCCACGTCGGCTCCCCGGCCCGCAGCGCCCGCGTCAGATCGTCGAAGACCTCGCCCCGGACGAGCGGCCCGTACACCGCCACCAGCCGCGCGGCCGCCGCCTGCCGATCCGCTCCGGGCGGTTTCGTCATCGCGGTCTCCTCACTGGACGCAGATCCCCACCATGCCGCACGATCGCGCGGCCTGGAGCCGGCCGGGCCGGGAACCGTGGTCCTGCGGATTCGCGCCGTCCGCTGCGGGGTGTCGGATGTCCACAGCGGTCCGCACGCCCGGTGTTCTCCATGTGTCAGAATGTGGTCATCGGTGGGTTGGGTTGCGGGGTGTTCCGGTCGCGGGGATGCTCCGGAAGAGGTGGGCGGGATCTAGGGGGAGCGATGTTCGTGCCGTTCGGGGTGGCGGATTTCCTTGCGCGGGGGGAAACGGTCTATGGGGAGAGGGTCGGGGTCGTCGACGAGCCGGGGGATGGGTCGCTCGGTGCGGTGACGTACGGGCGGTTCGGGGAGTTGGCGCGCAGGCAGGCGGCGTTCCTCGACGTGCTGGGGGTGGGGGTCGGCGAGCGGGTCGCGGTGGTGAGTCCGAACAGCGGTCGCCTGCTCACGTCGTTCTTCGGGGTGTCGGGGTTCGGGCGGGTGCTGGTGCCGGTGAACTTCCGGCTGAAGGCCGACGAGGTGCGGTACATCGTCGAGCATTCCGGGGCACGGGTGCTCTACGTCGACCCCGAGCTGGACGAGGCGCTCCGGGACGTCTCGGCCGAGCACCGCTTCGTGCTGGGCGACGACGACAGCCTCTTCGCGCCAGAAGGGTCGGTGCCGCGGGCCTGGGCCGGCGAGGAGAACGCGACGGCGACCATCAACTACACGTCCGGCACGACCGCGCGGCCCAAGGGCGTCCGGCTCACGCACCGCAACCTCTGGGTGAACGCCGTGACGCTGGCGCTGCACGCGGGCGTCACCGACCGGGACGTCTACCTGCACACCCTCCCGCAGTTCCACGCGAACGGCTGGGGCATGCCGTACGCGATGACGGGCCTGGGCGTGCCGCAGGTGGTGCTCCGGAAGGTCGACGGCACGGAGATCCTGCGCCACGTCGCCGAGCACGGCGTGACTCTCATGTGCGCCGCCCCCGCGGTCGTGGCCGCAGTGCTGGAGGCGGCGCGGACGTGGGAGGGCGAGATCCCCGGCCGCGACAGGGTCCGGATCATCGTGGCGGGCGCGCCGCCGCCGACGAGGACGGTGCAGCGCGTGCAGGAGGAGCTCGGCTGGGAGTTCGTCCAGATCTACGGGCTCACCGAGACGTCGCCGCTGCTCACCGTCAACCGGGCCCGCGCCGAATGGGACGGCCTGCCACCCGAGGAGCGGGCCGCGAAGCTGGTGCGGGCGGGCGCGCCCGCGCTCGGCGTCCGGCTGGAGGCCGACTCCGGCGAGGTGCTGGCCCGTTCGAACGTCGTGATGGACGGCTACTGGGCGCAGCCGGAGGCGAGCGAGGCGGCCCTGACCGACGGCTGGTTCCACACCGGCGACGGCGGCGTGATCGGCGACGACGGATACCTCACCATCACCGACCGCAAGAAGGACGTCATCATCACCGGCGGCGAGAACGTCTCGTCGATCGAGGTCGAGGACGTCCTGTTCTCCCATCCGGCGGTCGCCGAGGTGGCCGTCATCGGTGTTCCGGACGAGAAGTGGGGCGAGACAGTGAAGGCGCTCGTCGTGCTCGTGCCCGGCGCGTCGGCGACGGAGGCCGAGCTGATCGCCTGGTGCAAGGAGCGGGCGGCCGGCTACAAGGCACCCACGTCCATCGAGTTCCGCGACGCGCTGGCCCGCACCGCCACCGGAAAACTCCAGAAGTTCAAGCTCCGCGCGCCCTATTGGCCGGACGTGTGAGAACGGGCGGTTTCGCCGGGGTTTCATAGCTGTTGCTTATGAATATAACCCTTGCTTCTGGCTGCCCGGGTGGCTGTAATGAAGGAGCCGCAGGTCAACCGCCGTCGCCGCGACGGTGCAGAACGAAGGGCTCCGCCGTGCCGACACCCGACATCCCGCTCATCGACATCGCCCTCTGGCGCACCGGCGACGCCGCCGCGCGCGCGACGCTCGCCGCCCGGCTGGACCAGGCGATGCGGGACTCCGGCTTCTTCCTCGTGTCCGGCCACGGCATCGACCCCGCGCTGCTCGCCGGACTGCGCGCCGAGGCCAAGAAGTTCTTCTCCCTGCCCGTCGCGGCCAAGGACGCCTACCGCACGCACGTCGGCGGACGCGGCTGGCTCGCGAAGGGCGCCGAAGCCAACTCCTTCTACGGCGAGGAGGCCGACCCCGAGAAGGCCGACCTCAAGGAGAGCCTGAGCCTTGGCCGCGACCACAGCACCGGCGACCCCGGGATCGACGCTGCCTGGTTCGCCCCGAACCGCTGGCCGGACGAGGTGCCCGCGCTCCGGGCGCTCGGCGAACGCTGGATGGCCGAGGCCCGCGAGCTCTACTACGACCTCCTCGCGATGCTCGCGACCGCACTCGGCCTGCCCGAACGCCACTTCCTCGACCGCGCGCTGAACTCACCGCACACCTTCAACATCAACCGCTACCCCGCCCTGACCGAGACCGGACGCGCCCTCGACGGGCAGTACCGCGTCGCCCCGCACACCGACTGGGGCATGCTGACGATCCTCGACCGCCAGCCCGGCTACGGCGGACTCCAGGTCCAGACCCCGTCCGGCGAGTGGGCGGACGCCCCTTACGTCGAAGGCGCCTTCACCGTCAACATCGCCGACCTCCTCGCCCGCTGGACCGGCGACCGCTGGCGCTCCACCCGCCACAGGGTCCTCCCGCCGAGCCCCGACGCCCCGGCCGAGGAGCTCATCAGCGTCATCATGTTCATGGAGGCCGACATGGACCAGGTCGTCGCCCCGTTCGCCCCGCCGATCGGCGGCGGCGTGGACTACGCGCCGGTCGTCGCCGCCGAGTGGTTCACCGAGCGCGCGTCGGCGGCCGCGGTCTCGTGACGGCCCTCGGACCCGACGCCTCCGCGGCCGCGCCGAACCCGGCGCGGCCCCCGGCGTCCGACGCGCACATCGCCGAGTCGATCGGCAGGCGGGTGCGGGAGATGCGCGAGCGCGCGGGGCTCTCGGTGACGGGCCTTGCCGCAGCGTGCGGCGTCAGCCAGCCGTACGTGAGCCAGATCGAGAAGGGCGCCGCGTCCCCGTCACTCGCGACGGTCTACCGGCTGGCACAGGCCCTCGGCGCCCGCCCCGGCGACCTCCTGCCGCCCCTGTCCGACGAGGGCGCCGTGACGGTCGTCCGCGCCGACGAGGGGGAACTCCTCCCCATCGGCGACCACCCCGACACCGGCCACGGCCGCACCCTCCTGTCGCACCACCGGCTCCCGCTCACGGTCTTCGAGTACATCCTCGAACCCCACCAGCACGCCGGCGACTGGTTCACCGCCCCGGGCGTCTCCGCCATCTACGTCATCTCCGGCACCCTGCAGGTCGAGGTCGCCGCCCACGGCAGCCACACCCTCGGCCCCCGGGACTTCATCGCCCTGACCGACGTCACCGACCGCTGGAAGCCCCTCGGCCCCACCCCCGTCCACCTGCTCCTCTCCCACACCGCCCCACCAGGCACCCCCACCCCACCCCGCCACCCCTCCTAACCCCCACAACCCCCGGCCCACCTCCCCAAGCCGCTGCGCCCGGCGACCCTCCGTCGCCTGCGGCGCGACTGCCGCGGCGATGGCCCACGCCCCGAGGTCGGCGCACTTCGGAGGTGCGGTTCGGTGGCCTTCTGACGCGCGTGGCGCGATGGCCCGTTCCCCCGAGGTCAGCGCCCTTCGCAGGGGTGGTCCGGTGGCCTTGTGAGGCGTGCGGCGTGATGGGCCGCGTTCCGAGGTCGGCGCACCTCGGAGGTGCGGTCCGGCGACCGTCTGACCTGTGCGACAGGACGGGTCGCGCGGGGCGGCGTGTCCACGGCTCAGAGCCGTGGGCTCGTCGGGCGGCATCGTGCCGTCCGTGACCGGGCGGCTCCGAAGCGCGGGCCGTGCGTGCGGCCCTGAGGCGGGAGCCCCTGGCGGTGTGTTCGGTGAGCGTTCCGGCTGTCGGGGGAGGGGTGGCGGGTCGGCCTGGGGCGTGCTTTAAGTGTTCGCCAAGTGGGTCGCCGCACTGTGGGGGTGTTCGGGCGGGGAGGCCGCTCGGGGAGTGGAGGGGAAACGGCAATGGGCACTGTGGAGATCCCGGCGGGGCGGGGGCTGGGCGCCGGGCTGGTGGGCGCCGGGGGAGTGCTGTTCGCGGTCGGGAACGTGCTGCACCCGCTGGAGCACAACGCGGCGGCGCACGCGGCGGCCACCTGGGAGGCGGCGCATCTGGTGTTCGCGCTCGGCGGGCTGCTCATCGCCGCGGGACTGCCGCTGGTCCTGGCCGTCGGCGGGGTCGTGAAGCCGTCGCGGATCGTCACCACGGGCGGGGTGCTGTTCGCGCTCGCGTTCGCGGCGCTCGGGCCGGGCGCGTGGTTCGAGGCGTTCGTCGCGCCGCTGCCCGGAGACGTCGCGACCGGCCTGGAGAAGGGTACGGGCGGCACCGTCAACGCGGCGGCGGGGAGCGTGTGGATCCTCGCGATGCTGATTCTGGGCGGCGGCCTCGCCCGCAGCGGGGTCCGCGGATCGGTGCGCCTCGCGGGCGCCGGCCTCATCCTGACGACCGTCGTGATGATCGGCGGTCCCGCCTTCCCGGTGAAGGAAGGGCTCTGGATCATCCCGGCGACCGTGGTCGCCGGAGCGTCCTTGGTGCTCCTCGCACTGGCGGCGGTCCGCCGACCCGACCGTGCGGCTGTGCCCGTCCGCGCCTGACGTTGGGCGCGGCACGTGCCGATGGTCCCGCGGCCGAAGCGGGTGGGGGTCCCCGCCCGCTTCCGGCGGTGTCCGGGGGGCGGCGCAGGCCGGGATCGTCCAGAAACGTGACATCCCGATGGATTCCGCTGCCGGTTCGCGCGAAAGTAGACTCGCGGGCCGGTGGCGTCGCCGTCGGAGGAGGCACGGGGCGTGGACTTGAGGGTGCTGGGCCCCGTCGAGGTGTGGCGGGACGGCGCGGCGATCGACGTCGGCAGCCCGAAGCAGCGGACCGTGCTCGCCCTGCTCGCCGCCGCCGCGCCACGCCCGGTCTCGGTGGACCGGCTCATCGAGGAGGTCTGGGACGGGGCCCCGCCGCCGCGCCCGCTCGGCTCGCTCCAGGTGTACGTGTCGAACCTGCGCCGCGCGTTGGAGCCCGCCCGGAGGCCGGGTGCTCCCGCCACCGTCCTGGTGACGGCCCCGCCCGGGTACGCCCTGCGGGTGGACGAGCTCCTCGACCGGGTCCGGTTCGAGCGGGCCGCGGCCCGCGGCCACGAGCTGCTCGCCGCCGGCGCGAACGCGGAGGCCCGCGGCGCCCTCACCGAGGCGCTGGACATGTGGCGCGGTGACCCGTACGCCGACGTCACCGTCTCCGGCCTGGCCCCGGAGACCGAACGCCTCCTGCGCCTGCGCATGCTCGCCGCCGAGGATCTGTGGGCCGCGGAACTGGCCCTGGGCCGCCACCGCGCCGCTGCCCCCGCCCTGCGCCGCCTCGCCCTGGAGCACCCGCTCCGCGAACGCCTCTGGGAACTCCTTGCCCTCGCCCTCTACCGCTCCGGCCACCAGGCCGAGGCCCTGAGCGCCCTCGGCGAGGTCCGGCGCCGCCTGGCCGACGACCTGGGCATCGACCCCGGCCCGTCCCTCCGCACCCTAGAAACCGACATCCTTCGCCAATCGCCCCACTTGAACCCGCCCCGCGATCCCTCACCCGCCCCGGTGCGCGCCGCCGCCCCGCACCCGAGTCCGCCGCCTGCCTTTGCCCCGGGACCGTTCGGAGACCCGTCGCCCGAGCCCGCCGACCTCCTCGTCGGCCGCGCCGACGCCCTGGCCGCCCTTACCGCGGCAGCAGCCGCCGCCTCGGCCGGCCACGGAAGACTCGTGCTCATCTCCGGCGAACCCGGCATCGGCAAGACCCGCCTCCTCCGCGAATTCCTCCACCCCGCCCCCGGCGAAGCCGCCCTCCCCGCACCCGCCGTCCCCTCCCTCGCCACCCCCGGCCAAGCGACGAGCCATCGAGCTGCATCCGGACACGACGCGACCGCTCCTCGGTCGGGCGGCGGTGCTGCGGGCGGACACGACACGGCTGAGCTTCGCGCGGGCGGTGTCGCGGGCGGGCATGATGCGGCTGAGCTTCGGTCGGGTGGCGGTGCTGTGGGCGGGCATGATGCGCTTGAGCTTCGTGCGGGTGCCGGAGGTGTGGGCAGGCACGATGCGGCCGGGCTTCGGTTGGGTGGCGGTGCGGCAGGTGGGCAGGATGCGGCTGGGCTTCATGCGGGTGGCGAAGGTACGGGTAGGGACGATGCGGCTGGGCTTTGGGCGGGTGGGCGCGGGGTGGGTCGGTGGG
>NZ_BAAGPQ010000016.1:0-109805 GCF_054783995.1 Actinocorallia aurea | reverse complement strand
GGGGAGCGGGGAGCGGGGAGCGGGGAGCGGGGAGCGGGGAGCGGGGAGCGGGGAGCGGGGAAATTGGCCGAGTACCTGTGGGCGGAAGAACCCGAGGTGCTCGCTTGGCGGCGCGGGGAGAAGCCTTGTGGTTGGGCGGTGGAGCTGTGTTTCACGTGAAACGGAGACCTGGATAGCGCCTTCGGCGGTGCTGGGAGCCTGGCTGGCGGGTGCGGTGGCGCACGTGAACGGGGCAGCCTGCGCCCGACGTGGTGCGTGCGCCCATCGTTCGGACTCGTAGTCGGTCGGCGATGCCGCCACAGTGGACGCCCAGGTGCGCGGGGCGGCATGCGTTCGGAGGTGGCGGACCTGTTCCGCGCGCCGGAAGAAGGGACTTTGAACGAGGACCGGTCTGCTCCAGGATGCATCGGGCGCAAAGGCCGCTGTGCGTGCGGTCCCCGGTGGCGATGAAGTCCCGAGGGGAGTCCTCAACGTCGTGATATGGCTGCCGAGTGCGGAGTGCCGGCTGCTGTTTCACGTGAAACAGCAGCCGGGGATGAGAGCCTTTTCGCGGTGGGGTGCTCGGTGGGGTGCTCGGTGGGGTGCTCGGTGGGGTGCGCGATTGCTGGCCTGCTGCACGGGCGGCAACGCGAGGGGTGGGTCGGCGTGCGATGGCGCCTTTGGCAGCGAGCTGGAGGCCTTCGCGGATCTCTTCTGTGTCCTGCCGGGCGGGTACGGTGCCCGTTTGAGGGGAGCTGTTTCACGTGAAACAGAGGACCGGTGCGGTGGTGTCGTGGTGGGGTGGGTGGATTCGGGGGGAGGTCTCGTCACCCCGCGGGCCACCTTGCAGGTGCGGATCTGACGGTGCTGCTCGGGAGAGGAGCTGGAAAGTGGGGAAGGTTGGGCGCTGAATACTTTCGGGTTTTAGGAGGCGGCCGGTCCCGAGGGGACCGGCCGACGTGAGAGGACACGGAAGTAGTCAGCACTGAGGCTTCGCGGCTTTCCGAGGTGTGCGCCGTTTGAGTAGAGCGGCAGGGTCGTGACTGCAAGGTGGCCGGGGGGTTCCGGGCGGCAGGGGGTCCAGGCGCCGGGGGGTGGCCCGCTACTCGGCCGCTCTGGGACCCGCACGGGCTGGGTGTGAGGTGGGGCTGGGAAAGGGGAAGCCGCCCGGGGTCGGTGGCCGGGCGGCTTCGGGGTGGGGGTGGGAACTAGGCGAAGGTGTTGCGGAGGTCCAGTTCCTGGTTGATGACGGAGGCCAGGCGTTGGACGCCTTCGCGGATGCGGGCGGGTTCGGGGTAGCAGTAGGAGATGCGCATGTGGCGGTGGCCGGTGCCGTCGGAGTAGAAGCCGGTGCCGGGGACGTAGGCGACCCGGTTGGCGAGGGCCAGGGGGGACATGGCCTTGGAGTCGAGGCCTTCGGGGAGGGTCAACCAGACGAAGAAGCCGCCGGCGGGGCGGGTCCAGGTGGTGCCTTCGGGCATGAACTCGTCGAGGGCGGTGAGCATGGTGTCGCGGCGTTCGCGGTACAGCTCGACGAAGGACTTCACCTGGTCGCGCCACGGGTGGGTGGCGAGGAACTCGCGGACGGCGAGCTGGGTGAGGTTGCTGTGCGACAGGATCGCCGACTCGGCGGCGAGGACGAGTTTCGCGCGGACGGCGTGCGGGGCGAGGGCCCAGCCGACGCGCATGCCGCTGGAGAACGTCTTGGAGAACGAGCCGAGGTAGATGACGCGTTCGGACTCGTCGGCGCGCAGCGGGCGGGGCGGCGCGGCGTCGAACGAGAGCAGGCCGTACGGGTTGTCCTCGATGATGAGGAGGTCGAACTCCTCGGCGATGGCGAGGACCTCGGCCCTGCGCGATACCGACAGGGTGACGCCCGCGGGGTTCTGGAACGTCGGGATCGTGTAGAGGAACTTCACGCGGCGGTTCTCGGCGCGCAGCCGGACGAGGGTCTCGCGGAGCGCCTCGGGGATGAGGCCGTAGCCGTCCATCGGGACGTGGACGGTCTCGGCCTGGTAGGCGGCGAAGGTGCCGAGGGCGCCGACGTACGAGGGGGACTCGGCGAGGACGACGTCGCCCGGGTCGACGAAGATCTTGGTGAGGAGGTCGAGCGCCTGCTGGGACCCGACGGTGACGGTGACGTCCTCGGGGGAGGCGGTGATGCCTTCGAGGGCCATCACGTCGCAGATGCGTTCGCGGAGTTCCGGGTCGCCTTGGGCGGAGCCGTACTGGAGCGCCTCGCCGCCCTTGGTGGTGATGAGGTGCTGGAGCATCGCGCCGACCGCGTCGAGCGGGAGGGCGTTGACGAAAGGCATGCCGCCGGCGAGCGAGACGATCTCGGGGCGAGAGGCCACTGCGAACAGAGCTCGGATCTCCGACGCCACCATGCCCTGGGCACGGGCGGCGTAACGGTTGAGATGCGAGTCGCTGCGTGTGGTCTCCATGGTCTGCCTCCTGAAAGGGCGCGATGGCCGATACCCCACCGTACGGCACGGGCTGAGGTTCCCGCCGGGCGGTATTGGATACGATGCCGGATGGGCTATTCCGGTTGGCCTTCGGGGGGCCTTGGGGTGGCTCGTTCGAACCAGTCACCGAGGGGAAGGTGCGGTGCCGGTGTCGCGTCGCGTAGTGAACATCACGCTTGACAACCTCGATGAACTGCCGCGGCGCTGCCGTACCTGCGTTTTCTGGGAGCTCGATCCGGTGAGCCGCCAGCGGGCCGACGCGGTCGGCGACCCGGGACTGGAGAAAGAGGCCTGGGTTTCGGCGACACTGCTGGAGTGGGGGAGTTGCGGCAAGCTCGTTTATGTCGACAACGTTCCGGCGGGTTTCGTGCAGTACGCGCCGCCGCTGTACGTGCCGCGGTCGGTGGCGTTCCCGACGAGCCCGGTTTCGGCGGACGCGGTGCTGCTGATGAACGCGCACATCATTCCGGAGTTCGCGGGCGGCGGTCTCGGCCGGATGCTCGTGCAGAGCGTCGCGAAGGATTTGACGCGTCGGGGTGTGAAGGCCATTGAGGCGTTCGGGGATCTGAAGGCAGAAGAGGGTGGCTGTATGGTGCCCGCGGATTACCTGCTCGCTGTCGGATTTAAAACGATTCGTCCGCATCATCGCTTTCCGCGACTGAGGCTCGATCTGCGATCGGCCCTGTCGTGGCGTGAGGACGTCGAGGTGGCCCTTGAGCGTCTCCTTGGATCAATGACCCCAGAGGGTGCCTTGCGGCCCGTCTGAGGCCATCTCAGGGCCTCGAAAAAATCAGGGCAAACAGGACTGCGGGAATAAATCGGTCACGTGCTTCGGGAGAGGCGCGCGAGGCCGTCGCGGAGGCCGTGGCGTGCGTGGGCGGGGACCGCTAGGCTCCGGCGCATTCCCCCTGTGTGTCGAGAGGCCCCCCTTCGTGAAAGCACGTCTCCTTGCCGTCGCCGCTTCGGTGGCCGTCGCCGTCTCGGCGTTCCCCGTCGCTCACGCGCTCCTCGGACCGGAGCCGGAGGAGCCCTCCGCACCCGCCGCGTCCGAGCCCGCCGTAGCGGCCCGCGCCGCGAACGGGAACAAGGTCGCCTGGGCGCGGGTGTCGAGCAAGCAGCCGAAGACCGCCTTCTACAACAAGAAGACGACGGCGCCCGTCGGCAAGACCGCGGGATCGGTCAACCGCGCGTACTTCCGGATGACGCTGGAGGACGCCGCCTACGAGGACCACCTGAAGTCGGTGAAGCTCGTGGTGCCGGTGCTGTCGCCGAACCCGTGCCGCAAGGGCGGGACGCCGAAGGTGACCGTCCACCTGACGGGCGGGATCGGCAAGAAGACGACGTGGAAGAACCAGCCGAAGACGGTGAAGAAGCTCGGGACCGTCAAGGCGGCCTGTGCTTCGAAGTCGCTGGAGCTGACGATCACGAAGGCCGCGGCGGGCATCCTGCAGAAGGGCGGCGAGACGATGACGCTCCGGCTGTCGGCCGCCAACGAGAAGTCCGCCAAGGGATTCGTAAAGTTCGCGAACAAGGCCCGGCTCGTCATCCGGGCCAGCAGCGACGAGGTGGGCGGCGGCGTCGGCGCGGACCCGGGGGCCAACGTGCCGACCGGCGTCGAGAACGCGTCGTTCACGCCGGCCGGGGGCGCGGCGATCGCGTGCGGCGCCGGTGCGACCCGTCCGGTGATCAACGTCGCGACGGGCACGTTCGGCGGGACGGCGTCCGACGCGGACGGGGGATTCATCGGCCTGCGCGCCCAGTTCAAGCCCGCTGCGGCCGCGGTGGCCGTACCGGAGGCCGACCTCAAGGCGGTGCTGTCCGGAATGCAGTTCTCCGACCCGAACGAGAAGCGCACCTTCGCGTTCTCCGCGGGTGACGCCCCGTTCGTCGACGGCCAGGTCTACAGCTGGCGCCTCCAGGCCCGTGACGACGTCGCGGCGGGTGTGTGGTCCCCGTGGTGCGAGTTCGAGGCCGACCTCCCCGGCGCCCCCGCCCCGGACCCGGACCCGGAGCCCGCCGTTCCCGTTGCCCCTGCCGCCCCCGCCGCCTGACCCGAAACCCAGACCCGAACCATCTGACGCACCCGCACCATCCCCCTCGGCCCCACACCCCCCTTCCGTGCGGGGCCGATCAACGTCCAACAGCCCCAGAAGACTCGCCTCGCCACCACCCGCGGGCAAAAAGGAAAAGGCCCGCACGGAGAACCTCCGCGCGGGCCCAGAAGCGCCCCGAAGCAGACCGACCCAGGGCCAGAAGCCCCGAGGAAGCCCTACAGGAACTCGCCGAGCTCCCGCAGCAGCGCCGCCTTCGGCTTGGCGCCCATGATCTGCTTGACGACCTCGCCACCCTGGTACACGTACATCGTCGGGATCTGCATGATCCCGTACTTGTTCGTGATGGTCGGGTTCTCGTCGATGTTGAGCTTCACGATGGAGATCTTCTCTCCGTGCTCCTTGGAGATCTCCTCGAGGATCGGGGCGACCATCCGGCACGGGCCGCACCACTCGGCCCAGAAGTCCACGAGGACGGGCTTGTCGCTCTGGAGAACTTCGGCTTCGAAGGTGTTGTCGGTCACTGCCTGCATGGTTCAGCCCTCCTGAAGGTAGCGCTCGGCGTCGATGGCGGCCGAGCAGCCGCTCGCCGCGGCCGTGATGGCCTGGCGGTAGACATGGTCCACGACATCGCCGCAGGCGAAAACCCCGGCGAGCTTGGTCTTGGTGGTCGGGTGCTCGACGGTGAGGTAGCCCTCGTCGTCGGTGTCGAGCTGGCCCTTGAACAGTTCGCTGCGCGGGTCGTGGCCGATCGCGATGAAGAGGCCGGTGACGTCGAGGGTGCCCTCTTCGCCGTTCTGGGTGTTGCGGACGCGAACGGCCTTCACCTTGTCCTCGCCGAGGATGTCGATGACTTCGCTGTCCCAGAGGAAGGTGATCTTCTCGTTGGCGAAGGCGCGCTCCTGCATGATCTTGCTGGCGCGCAGGGTGTCGCGGCGGTGGATGACGGTGACGTGCGCGAACTTGGTGAGGAAGATCGCCTCTTCGAGGGCGGTGTCGCCGCCGCCGACGACGGCGATGTTCTGGTCGCGGAAGAAGAAGCCGTCGCAGGTGGCGCACCACGACACGCCGCGTCCGGACAGCCGCTTCTCGTTGGGCAGGCCGAGTTCGCGGTAACCGGATCCGGTCGCGACGATGACGGCCTTGGCGTAGTGGTACTCCTCGCCGACCTTGACGACCTTCGGGTGCCCGGTGAGGTCGACTTCGGTGACGTCGTCGGTGACGAGTTCGGCGCCGAAGCGTTCGGCCTGCTTGCGGAGGTTGTCCATGAGGTCGGGGCCCATGATCCCGTCGGGGAAGCCCGGGAAGTTCTCGACCTCGGTGGTGTTCATGAGGGCGCCACCGGCACTGATGGATCCTTCGAAGACGAGGGGCTTGAGGTCCGCTCGTGCCGCGTAGATCGCCGCCGTGTATCCGGCGGGGCCGGACCCGATGATGATCACTTCGCGGATGTCGGTGGTCACTTCTGCTCCCTCTTCCTCGGCAAAGGCGCCCGCTCGGCGTTCTCGCGGGCGACAACGAATCCTAAGGCCCGCTCATTCCCTGCTGGGTGAGGGCCCTGTAGACCCTTAGGGTAGAGATGTGGCCGCACTGATGTTGTTTCACTCCGTCTACGGTTTGCGTCCGGCTGTCGAAGAGGCAGCCGAACGGCTACGCGAGGCGGGGCATGTCGTGCATGTCCCCGATCTTTTCGCGGGCCGTACCGCGCAGAGCTGGGAGGAGGGCCAGGAGATCCTGGCCGAGGTAGGCCGTGACGAACTCCTCAGCCGGGCGGTGAAGGAATCGGCCCCGCATTCGGCCGAGGGGCTGGTGTACGCGGGTTTCTCGCTCGGCGCGGCGCTCGCCCAGACCGTCGGCCTGGCCGATGAGCGGGCGAAGGGCCTACTGCTGATCCACGGCACGTCGGACCTCGCCGAGGACGCCGAGACGGAGCTGCCGGTGCAGCTCCACGTCGCCGATCCCGACCCGCACGAGACCGCCGACTGGCTGAACTCCTGGTACCTGGAGATGCGCCGGGCCGGCGCGGACGTGGAGATCTTCCGCTACCAGGGCGCCGGGCACCTGTTCACCGACTCCGGTCTGCCGGACTACGACGCCCATTACGCCGAGCAGGCTTGGGCGATCGCCTTGGACTTCCTCGACGAGGTCGGCTGATCCCGCGACAAGCCGTGCGCTGTTTCACGTGAAACAGCGCACGGCCATGAGGTAGGCCAGGGGTCGGCCGCGGGCGGTCAGCCCGCGGGGGTGTGCGCGATCAGGTCGCAGGTCGACCCGGTGACGTAGACCGCGCCCCCCGCGTAGATGATCATCGCCGGGGTGCCCTCGTACTTCGCGACGTCGACGAACAGGATCGACTCGTCCGCCGGGACGGTCTTGTTCAGACAGGCCCGCTGATCATCGGTGAGAGGCCGCACGGCCTCCCCCTTGACGCGGACTGTGCCCGCGATCGACCCGTCCAGGTCCTTCGCGGAGTAGTCCCGCCCGCTCGCGTCGACGCTCTCCGCGGTCCGCGCAGGCGTCGGCGGGGTCGCGACATTCTGCAGGTCGCGCGCGTCGGTGTCGTCGAAGGCGCCGTTCGCGATGGCGAGGGCCCCCACGCCGGAGACCACCACCGCGGCGGCCGCCACCGAGACGAGCCTCGCCATGCGCGACGCCTTCATCCGGCGCCGTTCCGCGAGGTCGACGACGTGGGCGGGGGCCCCGCGTGTCGCCTCGGCCAGCAGCGCCGCGTCGAGTCTCGCCACCAGGCTCGTGGGCAGCGGCGGCAGTGGAGCCGCCGCCAGCACCCTGGTCACGTCGTTCATCTCTGTCGGGTCCGGGACCTGGGACGCGCACCGCGCGCATGCCTCCAGGTGGCCGCGGACGGCCGTCGTGGTCTCGTCGTCGAGCAGGCCTTCGGCGAGATCCGCGAGCACGTCGAGGTCGTAGTGCCGGACCGTCATGACGCGCCCCCTCCTTCTTCGAGCACTGGTGAGCCACCCTGCCGTGGAACGGCGGGAACGTCAGTACCAACGTTCGAGGGTTCGACGCGGTTGCCTCCGCGACGGTTCCGTAGATGCCGGAGATGCGGCACGAGTCGTGCCCGTCCGCGGGCGCACCTGCTCTTGACGGTGCCGGGCGGCACTTCGAGGACGGAGGCGGCGTCGTCGACGGAGTAGCCCATCATGTCGACGAGGACGAGTGCGGCCCGCTGCTCGAAGGGCAGGTGGGCGAGGGCGTCGGTGATGTCGAGGGACAACTCGTGCGCCGACGTGGGGTCGTTGTTCTTGGGGGAGAGCGCGTCGAGGGTCTCGGCGTCGGGGAGGTTGACGGTCGGGCGGACGGCACGGCGGCGGACCCGGTCGAGGCAGGCGTTCACCACGATCCGGTGCAGCCAGGTCGTGACGGCAGACTCGCCCCGGAAGCGGCCGGCGGCCCGGTAGGCCGACAGGAAGGCGTCCTGGAGGGCGTCGGCGGCCTCCTCGGGGTCGCCCAGGGTGCGCAGGGCGACGGCCCACATCCGGTCGCGGTGCCGGGCGACGATCTCGCCGAAGGCGTGCGGGTCGCCCTGGGCGTGACGGCGGAGCAGTTCCTTGTCGCTGGGCGGCTGCTCGGGCCTTCCACGTCCGAAGAGGGCCATCAGGACGCTCCGTAGACCGAGGCCTCGCCGACCCGGAGCTTGCCGGAGGGGGGGCCTTGGGGGAACCACAGGATGACGTACTTGCCGGACGCCTCGTCGACCTTGATCTCGTTCTTGCCGCCGACGAGGGTGCCCGTCGCGGCCTCGTTGAGGGAGGCGCGGTCGGGGGAGTCGCCGATGTAGACGGTGTAGCGGGCGCCCGCGCTGGTGCCCGGGACGTTGAGGGTGACCCGCCCGATCTCGCCGCCTTCGCCGAGGGTGAGCCGGACGCCCACACCGTCGAGGTAGTTGCCGAAGATCGTGTCGTGGTACTGCTGGGTCTCCCAGTAGGTACCAGGTTTGCCATCGACGACCTTGGCGGCGTTGGCCGGAGCCTCGACGGACTCGTCCCTGTGGCCGTCCTGGCCGGGCTTGACCTGCTGGAGGCCCTCGGCGCCGGTGATCGCCAGCTTGGCGCCGCCGGAGCCGGCCTCGGAGGGCGCGGACGCCTCAGTGGAGGAGCCGGACGTCGGCTGCGTCTTCGGGGTGTCCCCGCCGGTGAATCCCCAGACGGCCAGCGCGATCACCGCGGCGGCGGCGGCGATGGCACCGCCGATGAGCGGACGGTTGACGGGCTTGGGCTCGCCCGTGCCGGGCCTGGGAGCGTCGGTGGGGGCGGGTGGAGGCGGAGGGGCGGCCGGCATCCGGGCGGTGCGCTGCGGGGTCGGCAGGGTGGCGTTGGGGCGCGGCGCGGGAACGGTCCGCGGCTCCGGCTTGGGCTCGGGCCGGGTCCGGTTGATCACCGCGGGCGGCGGGCCGGACTGGAGCCCGGCGAACAGCGGCAGCGGGGTGCGCGGCACGCCGGTGAGGGCCTGGGCGACCTCGGCAGGCGTGGTCAGCGGGGAGTCGGGGGCGCCGATCTCCATGGCGCGGCACACGATCGCCTCGACCGCTGCGGGCAGGTCCTCGCGCAGCGTGCCGGGAGCGGCGAACTCGCCGTCGGTCTCCGGCGCGATCGGCAGGGACGACTCCGCGGCGGCGCCGGGCCACCGGCCGGTGAGGGCCGCGTACAGCATCTGGCCGAGTCCGAGGGCGTCGAGCCGGGCCGGGTCCGAGGTCGTGACGCCGTTCAGCACGGCCTCGACGCCGAGCCCGGTGAGCTTGACGGTGCCGCCGGTGGTCCACACGAGATCGCGGGCCGTGAGGCACAGATGGGAAATCCCGGCCTGGTGGGCCGACGCCAGCGCCTCGGCGGCCTCGGAGACGAAGCGGGCCGCGCGGCCGGGCGCGAGCGGCCCGTCCTTGGCGATCATGTCCTCGAGGGTGTCGCCACTCACCCATTCGCTGACGACATAGGCGAGCTCGCCGGTGTCGTCGGCGTCGAAGACCTGGGTGAGTCGCGGGTCCGTCAACCGGGAGGCGCTGCGGGCGGCGGTGACGACCTCGGCCGCGCGCGGGAAGTCCGGCGCGAAGGTCCGGACGCAGACGGCCCGGGCGAGGATCTCGTCGATCGCCTTCCAGAGGGTGGAGCCGCCCGCTTCGCTGACCTGCTCTTCGAGGCGGTAGCGCCCCGCGAGCCGGTTCCCGGGTTCAATGACTGAAGTGCTCATGACGATCCCCGCCGGATCTTCGGCCGGTCACTGCGCCGCACATCGTCGAATCCCATGGTGCCTGACATCGTAGTAGGGCCGAGAGGTTAGCGCAGTCCCGGAATTCGGGCGCTGAGCGTCCTTACCATCGTGTCGACCTCGGGGATGCGGAGCACCTTCGCGGCGACAAGGTAAAGAATGCCACCACCGAGGCCGCCTGCGACCAGTGTGGCCAGGGATGGGATAAGTCCGCTTCCGGCCCATTTTTCGATGAGGACGTGGCAGCCGACCGCGAACGCGGCCATCGGGCCCGCCGCGGCGAGCATCTTGACGTGCGCGGCGATGATCCGGCCCGCGTCGATCCGGCCGAGGCGGCGGCGCAGGACCAGCGCGCAGACGATGACGCCCACGGCGTTGGTCACCACGAACGCGCCGGCGATGCCGACGACGATGTCCTCGGTCGGCAGCAGGTTGAACGCGGCGAGGGCGGTGCCGACGTTCACCGCGACCGTGACGAACGCCAGGAGCGCGGGGGTGCGGGTGTCCCGGTGGGCGTAGAAGACGCGCAGCATCAGCTGGTAGATCGAGAACGGGACGAGCGCGATCGCGAAGACCTGCATGATCCGGCCGATCACCGCGGCGTCGGCGGCGCTGGTGTTGCCGTGCGCGAAGAGCGCCTGGACGATGTCGGGCGCCAGCGCCAGCATGTAGGCGGCGCCGGGGATGATCAGCACCGAGGACAGCCGCAGGCCCGAGGAGAAGTCGTCCCGGACGGCGTCGGTGTCGCCGTCGGCGGCGTGCGCGCTCATCCGGGGCAGCAGCGCGGTGATCACCGAGACGGCGACGATCGCGTACGGGAGCTGGAAGAACTGGTAGGCGGTCGCGTAGGACGCGTAGCCGTAGGCGCCCGACAGCCCTTCCTCCTCGGCCATGAACCCGGCCGTGGTGTTGAGCCGGGTGACGATCAGGAAGCCGATCTGGATGAGCACGACGTACAGCAGCGTCCATCCGGCGGCCTTGCCGACCTGGCCGAGTTCGCCCTTCTGGAAGTCGAGGCGGGGCCGCCAGCGGAAGCCGGTGCGGCGCAGCGCGGGCCACAGCACGAGGGTCTGGAGCACGATGCCGCCGGTGGTGCCGATCGCCAGCAGCAGGAACTCGGCGTCGGTGAGGTTGGCCGCGGTGGGCGGCCCGCCGCCCTGGACGACGAGGAACGCGACGCCGACGGCGATGACGACGACGTTGTTGAGCACCGGCGCCCACATCGGGGCGGCGAAGGAGTCGCGGGTGTTGAGGATGGCCCCGGCGAACGCGCCGACCCCGTAGAAGAAGATCTGCGGGAGGAAGAACATGGCGAACAGCACCGCGAGGCTGAGGTCCTCGCCCTGGAGTTCGGCGCCGCCGTACGCGCGCATGATCAGCGGCGCGCCGAGCACGGCGATCCCGGTGATCACGGCCAGGCCGAGCATCGCGACGGTGAAGAACCGCTGCTCGTACCGCTCGCCGTACTTGCGGTCCTTCTTCTTCGCCTGGACGATCATCGGCACGATGATCGAGCCGAGGATGCCGCCGAACAGCAGGTCGTAGATGATGTTCGGAATGGTGTTGGCGAGGTTGTAGATCGAGCCGAGGATGCCGTTGCCGAGCGCGATGATGATCACCGCGCTGCGGACGAACCCGGTGATCCGGGAGGCGATCGTGCCGAGCGCCATGAGCGCGCCCGAACGCATGATGCTGGAGCTCACCGGCTTCTCCGCCTGGGGCTCCTGCGTCTGCTCAGCCGGCTGCTGCTCCGTCGTCACGAGCCTCCTCCTCCTTGCGCCGCCGCCGCGCGCGCATCCCCCGGAAGCCTACGCCGACCACCAGCACGCCGAGCGCGCCAATGGTGATGAAGAGGCCGACTGCGGAGACTCCGGTCGTACTGACGTCGAGGGTGCTGGAGTTGATCTCCTGCCCGGCCTCGTTGAGAATGCGGACCTTCACCGGGATCTTGTTGTTGATCGAGCCGCCGGTCGGCAGCTTGACCGCGACCATGAAGGTGTCCTTCTGGCCCGCGTCGACCGGCCGGGTGTCGGTGAACACCTGCGGGTCCGACGAGTCGGGGAACACCAGCTCGCCCTTGTGCTCGGCGGAGATCTCGATCCTGACGGTGACCTGGCCCTCGGTCAGCTCGTTCACCACGGTGAACCGCAGCATCCCCGACGATCCGGCGAGCTGCTTGACCTCCTCGCTGGCCAGGTTGATCTTGCCGACCTCGGCGTCGACGGCCTTCTCGGTGGCGTCGAGGAAGCCGTAGGCGGCCTCCTTGCGGGCGCCGCCACCGCGCCAGGCGTTCGAGGAGGCCCGCATCGGGGCGCGCAGCAGGGAGGTGTCGGCCTCGGCGAAGAGGTTCGCGAAGGCGGTGGACTTGTTGTACATCGCCTTGACGTCGTCGAGGTAGGTGCGGCTGAACTCGGCGTCCCGGTCCGGGTAGGTGACGAGCTGGCGCTCTTCCGTCCTCTGCTGGGCGACGACCCCGAGCGGCGTGGGCTTCAGCCAGCCCGACCTGGCGTCCTTGTGGTTCAGGAGGAACTTCGCGAACCCCGGGTCGGGGTTCCAGCGGCGGTCCGGGACGACGATGAGGGTCCGGGGCTGGCTGGGCGCCTCGGCCGTCATCATGGCGGTCTCGGCGAGGTAGCGCTGGCGTGCGCTGAGCGCGCCGCCCTCGGCGCGGGTGTTGCCGCTGATCACCTGCTGGATGGTCTCGTCGAACGCCAGCGCGGGCTTGACCTTGCCGCCCGAGGTCTCGACGGTGTGCGCGGCGCTCGGGGTGTGGCTCAGGCCCGCGACGGCCTGGAGTTGGTCGCTGGTGAGCAGGAACTGGCTGCTGCCCTTGTCGCCGAGGCGGACGAGCCGGTCGATCGTCGCCTGGTTGATCGTGCCGTTGCCGGGCCAGGCCAGATTCTTGTACGTCTCCTCGGCGTTCAGGATGTCCGTCGCGCGCTTCTTGTCGCTGTAGGCCGCCTTGAGGAGGTTGACGGAGCCCTGGGCCATCTTCTTGTTGACCAGGGAGACGCTGTCGACGTCGGCGTAGGGGGTGAGGAAGAACTGGCGGTCCTCGTCCACGTAGGCGCGGAGCCTGCTGAGCCAGTTCTTGGCGTCCCCGTTGGACGGCTTGTTCTCGACCGCGGCGTCGGTGCCGCCGTCGCCGTTGTCGGTCCGCTTGACGACCTGGTAGTCCCGCTGCATCGCCTCGACGTCGGTGACGAGGGCCGGGTCGATCGCGAGGGTGACCGCGCCCGCGTTGGCCGTCGATCCGGAGTCGGCGGCGTCGAGGAGGGCGTTCAGCCTGCCGTCCGTGCCGTCGTCGGGGTCGAGGGAGGAGGCGAGGCCGTCGTCGGTGAACTCGGCGTCGGTGGTGCGGCGCGGGGTGTCGATCAGCGGCCAGACGAACGCGACCCTGGTCGGCTTGATCGTCTTCTTGGCGTCCTTGGGCACGTAGTTCACGAAGGTGCGGGCCTCGGCGTCCAGGGGGCCTTCGGCGTCGGAGGCGGTGATCGCCAGGGGGTACACCGACAGGTCGCCGGGCGCGATGCCGGTGAGGCGGGTGGCGTCGCCGGTGAGGGTGAACCGCTGGGAGCCGTTCGCGGGGAGGTCGAAGGGGCCGCGGGAGGTGTCGAACGCGGCGGTCGCGGTGCCGGCGCCGCCCGCGGCGAACTCGCCGAGCTGGGCGCGGGTGGTGAGGCGCGCCCCGTACTGGGCGGAGACCTGGACCCCGGTGAGCGCGGTGGAACCGGAATTGACGATCTTGCCCTTGATCTTCAGCGTCTTGGTCTTCGCGCCGAGGACGCTCGGCGTCACGTTCTCCAGGATGATCGAGACCTGGTTCCTGCCCGGCGCCTTCGCCTGGGCGGGGGTCGCCGCCACGGGGGCGAACCCCGCGGTCATCATGAACAGGACTGCCCCGAGGGCAGCCGTGAGTCGTTTCCTCACTGAGGCTTCGTTCCCCGCCGTGTCACCCGCCCGATGGTAGTGGCCCTAACGGGAGACTCCGGACGTGCCGACCACCGGTAACAGGTTTGGAGAGGGTCGGGATAGCACCGTAGGCTTGCCGGTCGTGTCGACTGAGGAACAGCGCAAGGCCCTGGCCACCCTGCTCGCGCGGGTGATCCCCGCGGAGGCCGAGCAGCTCGGGCGGCTCTTCGCCGCCGCCGGGCACGAGCTGGCGCTGGTCGGAGGGCCGGTCCGCGACGCCCTGCTGCGCCGCCCGGTGACCGACCTCGACTTCACCACCGACGCGCACCCGAACCGGATCCTCGAGGTGATCGACGGCTGGGCCGACGCCGTCTGGACGATCGGGATCGAGTTCGGCACGGTCGGCCTGCGCAAGGGCGACCACCTGATGGAGGTCACCACCTACCGCAGCGAGACCTACGACCCGAAGTCCCGCAAGCCCGATGTGTCGTACGGCACCTCGCTCGTCGCGGACCTGAAGCGGCGCGACTTCGCCGTCAACGCGATGGCGGCCCGGCTGCCGTCCAAGGAGTTCGTCGACCCGTTCGGCGGCCTTGAGGACCTCAAGGCGAAGCGGCTGCGCACCCCGGGCCGTCCCGAGGACTCCTTCAGCGACGACCCCCTGCGGATGCTGCGCGCCGCCCGGTTCGCCTCCCAGCTCGGCTTCACCGTCGCGCCCGAGGTGATGGCCGCGATGAAGGAGATGGCCGACCGGATCGAGATCGTCTCGGCCGAGCGGGTGCAGGCGGAGCTGTCGAAGCTGCTGTGCGGGGCGCACCCGCGCGCGGGCCTCGCCGTCCTCGACGTCTCGGGCCTCGCCGCGCACGTCCTGCCGGAACTGCCCGCGCTGCGCCTGGAGATCGACGAGCACCACAGGCACAAGGACGTCTACGAGCACTCGATGATCGTGCTCGACCAGGCGATCGCGCAGGAGGAGGACGGTCCCGACCTCGTGCTGCGCCTCGCCGCGCTGCTGCACGACATCGGCAAGCCGCGCACCCGCGCCCACCTCGACGGCGGGCGGGTCTCGTTCCACCACCACGAGGTCGTCGGCGCGAAGATGACCAAGAAGCGGCTGCTCGCGCTGAAGTACCCCAAGGAGGTCGTCACCGACGTCTCCCGGCTGGTCGAGCTGCACCTGCGCTTCCACGGGTACGGCGAAGGCGAGTGGACGGACTCGGCGGTGCGCCGCTACGTGCGCGACGCCGGGCACCTGCTGCCGCGCCTGCACAAGCTGACCCGCGCCGACTGCACCACCCGCAACCGCCGCAAGGCCGACCGCCTCGCCCGCACCTACGACGCGCTGGAGGAGCGGATCGCGCGGCTCGCCGAGGAGGAGGAGCTCGGCAGGATCCGGCCCGACCTCGACGGCACCGAGATCCAGGAGGTCCTGGGGATCACGCCGGGGCCGCTCGTGGGCAAGGCGTACAAGTTCCTCATGGACCTCCGCCTCGACAAGGGGCCGCAGGACAAGGAGACGGCCAAGGAGGCCCTCCTGGCTTGGGCGCGTGAAGAGGGCGTCCTCTAGAGCGTCTCGGGCCGGAGGGTTCTCAGAGGGTCTTGGCGGCGGCCGTCATCGCCTCGGCGATGCGGGCGGTCTCGTCCTCGGTGCAGACGTAGGGCGGCATCGTGTAGATGAGGCGGCCGAACGGGCGGAGCCAGACGCCGTGGGCCATCACCGTGTCCTGGATGCGCTGGACGTCGACGGGCTGCACGGTCTCGATGACGCCGATCGCGCCCTTGATCCGGACGTCGGCGACGCCGGGCAGGCCGCGGACGCCGCTGAGGCCGTCGGAGAGGACCTTTTCGATCGCCTGGACCTCAACGTGCCAGTCGCGGGCCGCGAGGAGGTCCAGGGACGCTCCGGCGACGGCGGCGGCCAGCGGGTTGGCCATGAAGGTCGGGCCGTGCATGAGGGGGGCCTCGCCGGAGGCGCTGATCCCCGCGGCGACGCGGTCGGTGGTGAGGGTCGCGGCCATCGTCAGGTAGCCGCCGGTGAGGGCTTTGCCGACGCACATGATGTCGGGGGAGACGCCGGCGTGGTCGGCGCCCCAGAAGGCGCCGGATCGGCCGAAGCCGGTGGCGATCTCGTCGAGGATGAGCAGGAGGCCGTGCTCGTCGGCGAGGTCGCGGAGGGCGCGGAGATGGGCCGGGTCGTAGAAGCGCATCCCGCCCGCGCCCTGGACGACGGGTTCGGCGATGATCGCGGCGAGTTCATGGGAGTGCTCGGCCACCAGCCGGGCCAGGCCGTCGCGGTAGTCGTCGTCCGGCTCGGCGGGGGGCTCGGGCGCGAAGACGTGCAGGGGCAGGACGTCCTGGAACATGTGGTGCATGCCGTTGACGGGGTCGCAGACGGCCATGTCGCCGAAGGTGTCGCCGTGGTAGCCGCCTCGTACGGTGAGCAGCCTTGGGCGGTTCTCGCCCTGGGCGCGCCAGTACTGGAGCGCCATCTTGATGGCGACCTCGACCGCGACGGAGCCTGAGTCGGCGAAGAAGACCTTGGTGAGGCCCTCGGGGGAGAGGTTCACGAGGCGCTCGGCGAGCTCGACGGCCGGGCGGTGGGTGAGGCCGCCGAACATGACGTGGGCCATCTTCCCGAGCTGGCCGGTGATCGCGGCGTTGAGCACGGGGTGGTCGTAGCCGTGGATGGCCGCCCACCAAGAGGACATGCCGTCGATGAGCACCCTTCCGTCCTCCAGATGGAGGCGGACGCCATGGGCCTCGGCCACGGCGTGCGAACTCACGGACGCCGGCATCGGGGCGTAGGGGTGCCAGACGTGCTCGCGGTCGTAGGCCTGGAGTTCTTCGGGGGTCACGTGGGTCACAGTACTGCCGTGATCTGTATTACCCACGGGTAGCTTGAACTGCGTAAGCAAGCACTTATTCGTCGGACGTGAGCCGCCTCACCTGCCGGAAGGCATAAGTAGACGGTTTGTCAGCTCTAACTTGATCGAGAAAGCTCCTCTTGCTCTCCCCCCTCCGGAGTGGACCATGCGCTACACCGTCCCGGCGCTGACCGTCGCGGCCCTCGCCGCATCCTCGCTCTTCGCCGCGCCCGCCTCGGCCGCGGCGATCACCCTTGAGTCCTCGGTCCCGACCGTCGTCGTCGGCGAGCGGGGGGCCGGGGTGTGGACGACCTTCACCGCACGGGGCGCGGGGGCCTCCGTGCGGGCGATGGACCTCGAACTGACCGGGCCCGACGGCTCGCGGTCGCTCATCGACCTCGTCCGGCGGTCCGGGTCGGACCGGTGGAGCGGGGAGGTCTCCTTCAACCGGTTCGACGCGCCCGGAAAGTGGACGGGCGCGCTGTTCGTCCGGAGCAACGCGGGCGGGGAGAAGAAGGCGGCGCGCGTGGTGTTCCACGTGAAACGGCGCACGACGCTCTCGGCCGCGGCCTCGGCCGGGCGTGCGGCGAGTATCGGCGGGGTGCTGCGCAGGCTCGGCGAGACCGGCGGCTTCGCGCCCTACGCGGGCCAGAAGGTGCGCCTCTACAAGTGGACCGGGGCCGCCTGGAAGCTCGTCGAGACGGCCACCACGGGGACTAAGGGCAAATACACCTTCGCGAAGCGCTCCGGAAGGCTCCAGGTCCGCTATGCGGGCACCGCCGTGAACGCCCCTTCGCTCACGACGGCTCCGTGACGGGCACCCGCCGCGTCAGCACCCGATAGACAACGGCCGCAGCGGCATAGGCGGCTATCACCGCACCCAGGACGCCGTAGGAACGCCCGTCCACGGGAAGCGTGAAGGCTCCGACGCAGGCGGCCGCCACAAAGGTGGCGTTGAAGAACATGTCGTAGGCGGCGAAGACCCTTCCGCGGAACTCGTCGGCGACGCTCTCCTGCAGCACGGTGTCCACGCACACCTTGATCCCCTGCGCGGCCACCCCCAGCGCGAACCCGCCCGCGACGTACAGCGGTTCCCGCAACGGCACCGCGAGCACGAGGAGGGAGACGGCCGCCGCGAGCAGCATCGCCGAGATCCACGCGTCCTTCCCGAACCGGCGGGCGGCCGGCGGCGTGATCACCGCGCCGAGCAGGTAGCCGGCCCCGGACACCGTCGTGATCACCGCGACCCCGCCGAACCCGGTCGGGAAGTGGTGCCGGTACAGCAGCAGCGTCATCAGCAGCCAGATCCCGTACAGGAACCGGTGTGTCGCGATCGCCCCGAGCGCCAGCGCCGCGGGCCGCCGCCGCGCGAGGTACCTCGCCCCCTCGACCATCCCGGAGACCACGTTCCGAAGCGTCTCCCCGCTCGTTCCGTCCGGCCCGAGTCCGTCCCGCGGCAGCATCCGCGCCACGAACGACGCCGCGACGTAGCAGCCGGCCGCCGTCGCGAGCACCGCCGTCGTCCCCGCCTGCGCCACCGCGAACCCGGCCCCCGCGCCCACGAACGCCGCCACCGTCCCCGACGTCACCGAGACCGTGTTCGCGAGCAGCAGCTCCCCTTCCCGCACCACGTGCGGCAGCGAGGCGGACAGCGCCGACAGGAAGAACCGGTTCACCCCCAGCACCACCAGCGCCGCGACGAGGTAGAGATCGCTGTCGTCCAGCGCCGAGATCAACCACGCCATCCCCAGCACGCAGACGGCCCGCACCAACGGCGTCCGGACCAGCACCACCTGCCGCCGCCACCGATCCAGGAACACCCCTGCGAACGGCCCCAGCACCGAGTAGGGCAGCAGCATCACCGCGAACGCGACGGCGACCTTCCCCGCGGTCGCCTCGTTCTCCGGCGACAGCACATAAGCCGCCAGCCCCACCTGCACCAGCCCGTCCGCGAACTGCGACGTGAGCCGAGCCCCGTAAAGCCACCGAAACCCGCGTTCCCGCCACACTTCCCGAAACCCCACCCGATCACTCTACGCAAGCCGGCCCGAGCCGCCGCCGCCCCGCTCGACGCCGGTGCTCCGACGAAGATCGGGGGCATGTCACCGCGCCAGCGGCAGCCCTCGTGCCCGAGCCGCTCAAGGCCGTCCGCGGTGACCCACCGGGCACCACTCCGCGGAGGCGGCGTGAGCACGCGGGGTCAGGCTGAGGGGGTGATGGTGCGGACTCGGGCGTGGCGGCGGGCCAGGCGGAAGAGGAGGTCGGGGGCGGGGGAGTAGAGCCAGGCGAGGTGGTCGGGGTCGGTCCGGCCTGCCTGGCGGAGGTGGTGGCGGGTCCGGTCCAGGTCGCCGGCGGCGTGGAAGGCGCCGGCGAAGAGCTGGTGGGCTCGGGGGCGGCGGAGATCCTGCGGGAGGCTGCCGCGCGCCACGCCCTCGACCGCGGGGTCGCGACGGGCGCCTGACGCCGTCGCGCGAGCGAACAGGACAGATAGGTCGGATAGCCTCGGGGTTCGGGTTGAGCACGAGGTAGGGGATTTGCCGGGGATGAGGCGCCGACGCATCGGTCTGCTGGTGTTCGACGGGGTCAAGATGCTGGACTTCGCGGGGCCCGCGGAGGTCTTCGTGGAGGCGAACCAGTCGCTCGACGCCTATGACGTGGTGCTCGTCTCAGCCGACGGGCAGGACGTCTCCACCTCGATCGGGGCGCGGGTCACCGTGTCCTGCGCCGCGCACGAGGCAGGTCGGTTCGACACCGTGGTGATCCCCGGCAGCGAACTGCCGCCCGACGTGTTCGTCACCCCCGAGGTGCTCGGGGCGGCGGAAGCCCTCGCCAAGAACACCCGGCGCCTCACCTCCATCTGCAGCGGCGCGTTCGTCCTGGCGGGCCTGGGCCTCCTGGACGGGAAACGCGCGACCACCCATTGGAAGTTCACCCGGGACCTGGAGCGGCGGTACCCGAAGGTGCGGGTCGAGCCGGATTCGATCTTCGTGCGCGACGGGGCCACCTACACGTCCGCGGGTGTCGCGGCGGGCGTCGATCTCGCGCTGGCGCTGGTCGAGGAGGACCACGGCGCGGACGCGGCCCGGGCCGTCGCCCAGTCCCTCCTGGTCTACATGCAGCGGGCCGGCGGGCAGTCGCAGTTCTCGGCGTCGCTGAGCGGGCCCGCGCCGCGCACGCCGCTGGTCCGGGCGGTCGCCGACCTCGTCTGGGCGGAGCCGGCGCATCCGTACACGGTGCGGGAGCTCGCGGCGCGGGCGGGCGTGAGCGTCCGGCATCTGACGCGGCTGTTCCGGGCCGAGCTGGAGAGTTCGCCCGCCGAATACGTCGCCTTCGTCCGGTTCTCGGTGGCCCGCGACAAACTCGACGCGGGCCTGACCGTCACCGAGGCGGCCATCGCGGCGGGCTACGGCGGCAGCGAGGCCATGCGGCGCGCCTTCGTCGCCCGCCTCGGCATCTCCCCGCGCAAGTACCAGCAGCGCTTCCGCTCGGCCCTCCGCCCGGCCTGAATCACCGCGCGCTGCATGTCCTCTTTAGGGGCATATGTGGCCCGTGGAGCGGGGCGCTGGAACCCCTCACCGCCCAAGACTGGAAGTAGTCAATCTTGGGGGGAAAAGTTGAGCAAGCCGACCATCGTCCTCGTGCACGGGGCGTTCGCCGACGCCGGGAGCTGGGCGCCGGTGGCGCTCCGGCTGCTGGACCGCGGATACGACGTGCGCGTGCCGCCTGTCGCCAACCGCAGCCTGTCCGGGGACGCCGCCTACATCCGGTCCGTCGCCGAGCAGATCGACGGTCCCGTCCTGCTCGTCGGGCACTCCTACGGAGGGGCCGTCATCACCGTCGCGGGGATGGCGGAGAACGTCGTCGGGCTCGTGTACGTCTCGGGGTACGCACTGGAGGAGGGCGAGAGCCTCGGGCAGCTCCAGGGCGGGTTCCCGGACTCGGAACTGGCGGCGAACCTCGTCTACGCGCCTTACCCCGTCGAGGGCGGCGAGCCGGGAACCGACGTGTCGGTGCGGATCTCTGCGTTCCCGGCGGTCTTCGCCGAAGGGGTGGACCCGGACACGGCGCGCGTCTTCGCCGTCTCCCAACGGCCCCTGTCGGCGTTCGCGTTCGGCGAGCCCGCGAGCGCGGCGGCCTGGCGGGTGAAGCCCGCATGGGGCGTCGTGTCGGCCGCCGACAAGACCATCAACCCCGACGTCGAACGGTTCGGCTACCAGCGCGCGGGCCTGCGCGAGGTCCTGGAGCTGGACGCTCCGCACCTGGTCATGCAGACCCATCCCGCCGAGCTCGTCGCATTCGTCGAAGCCGCCGTCACCGACCTCGGCTGACCCTCCCCGTCTCTGCAGAAAGGCATCACCACCATGGCAGGAAACCCCCGCGGACTCGCGCTGGAGCAGGCCGCCCAGGAGTTCGTCGACGCGACCTCCGAGCCGCCGTTCCTGTACCAGCTCGCCCCCGAGGAAGGCCGCAAGGCCGTCGACGGCGTGCAGGACGCCCCCATCTTCAAGCCCGAGATCGACGAGGAGTGGATCACCGTCGAGGGCGGGCCGACGGGCTCGGTGCGGGCCCGGATCGTCCGGCCGAAGGGCGCCGAGGGCGTGCTGCCCGTCATCGTCTACACGCACGGCGCCGGCTGGGTGTTCGGCGACGCGCACACCCATGACAGGCTCGTCCGGGACCTCGCGATCGGCGCGCACGCCGCCGTCGTGTTCCCCGAGTACGACCGCTCGCCCGACGTCCGCTACCCGGTGGCGAACGAGCAGTCCTACCGCGTCGCCCAGTGGGTGGCGGCCGAGGGCGCCTCGAAGGACCTGGACGGCTCCCGGATCGCGCTCGCGGGCGACTCCGTCGGCGGCAACATGGCCATCGCCCTGACGCTCATGGCCAAGGAGCGCGGCGACCTTGCGTTCGTCCAGCAGGTCCTCTTCTACCCCGTGACGAACGCGGCCTTCGACACCGCGTCGTACGAGGAGTTCGCCGAGGGCTACTTCCTCACCCTCGACGGCATGCGCTGGTTCTGGGACCAGTACACGACCAGCGAGGCCGACCGCGCCCAGATCACCGTCTCGCCGCTGCGCGCGACCGCCGACCAGCTCGCCGGCCTGCCCCCGGCGCTCGTCATCACCGCCGAGGCCGACGTCCTGCGCGACGAGGGAGAGGCGTACGCGGCGAACCTGCGCCGGGCGGGCGTCCCGGTGACGGCGGTCCGCTTCACCGGCATCGTGCACGACTTCGTCATGGTGAACTCGCTGCACGACACGCAGGCCGCGAAGGCCGCCGTCGCCCTTGCCGCGACGACGCTGAAGGACGCGCTCCACTCCTGAGTTCCGAGGAAGGGGAGCGGACTCGGGGGCCGCTCCCCCTCCGGAACGCCTCAGGCTGTCGATCGATTCAAGAGCACAAAAGCCGAAGGCCCGGCAGGCGTGATGCCTGCCGGGCCTTCGTCGTGTCCCGAAACGGAACGAGCGGGGTCAGCGCTCGACGTCACCGCGGATGAACGCCTCGACGGCGAGACGGGCCTCGTCGTCGTTGTACTGCTCCGGCGGGGACTTCATGAAGTAGGAGCTGGCCGACAGGATCGGGCCGCCGATGCCGCGGTCCTTGGCGATCTTCGCGGCGCGGACGGCGTCGATGATGACACCGGCGGAGTTGGGGGAGTCCCAGACCTCCAGCTTGTACTCCAGGTTCAGCGGGGTGTCGCCGAAGGACTTGCCCTCCAGGCGGACGTACGCCCACTTGCGGTCGTCCAGCCACGGCACGTGGTCCGACGGGCCGATGTGCACGTCGGCCTTGGCCATCTCGTGCGGGATCTGCGAGGTGACCGACTGGGTCTTGGAGATCTTCTTGGACTGCAGGCGCTTGCGCTCCAGCATGTTCATGAAGTCCATGTTGCCGCCGAAGTTGAGCTGGTACGTGCGCAGCAGCTCGACGCCGCGGTCCTCGAACAGCTTGGCCATCACGCGGTGCGTGATGGTCGCGCCGACCTGGGACTTGATGTCGTCGCCGACGATCGGGACGCCCGCGTCCACGAACTTCTGGGCCCACTCGGGGTCCGAGGCGATGAACACCGGCAGGGCGTTCACGAACGCCACCTTGGCGTCGAGGCAGGCCTGCGCGTAGAAGCGGTCGGCCTCTTCCGAGCCCACCGGAAGGTAGGAGACCAGGACGTCGACCTTGGCGTCCTTGAGCGCCTGGACGACGTCGACCGGGGTCGCGTCGGACTCCTCGACCATGTCGAGGTAGTACTCGCCCAGGCCGTCGAAGGTGTGTCCGCGCTGAACGGTGACGCCGGTCGGCGGGACATCAGCGAACTTGATCGTGTTGTTCTCGCTCGCGTGGATGGCGTGCGCGAGGTCCTGACCGACCTTCTTCGCATCCACGTCGAACGCCGCCACGAACTCCACGTCGCCCACGTGGTAGTCGCCGAACTGAACGTGCATCAGCCCGGGGACCCGCTGATCGGGCGCCGCGTCCTTGTAGAACTCGACACCCTGGACGAGCGAAGAGGCGCAGTTGCCCACTCCAACGATGGCTACGCGCACCGAACCCATCCGGTTGCTCCTTTTCTCTATCTCACCGGGTCTGGGGAAGATCCCCAGGCTCTTATGAGGGAGACGTCCCCCGACGGGGAGCGTCCTGTTCGAATTCGTCGTTTACGTCTGTCTCGTCTGCCCGCTGACGTTCGTCGGCCGCTCGCGCGTGCTCCCGCCCGATCAGCTCGTTCAGCCACCTGACCTCGCGCTCGACGGATTCGAGCCCGTGGTTCTGGAGTTCCAGCGTGTAGCTGTCGAACCGCTCCCGGGTGCGGGTGAGCGCCGTGCGGACGTGGTCGAGGCGTTCCTCCAGCCGGCTGCGCCGGCCTTCGAGGATCCGCAGTCGCACGTCGGCCCGGGTCTGGGCGAAGAAGGCGAAATGAACGCCGAACCCTTCGTCCTCCCACGCCGCGGGGCCGGCCTCGGTGAGGAGCTTCTGCAGATGCTCCTTGCCCTCGGCCGTCAGCTTGTAGACGATCTTTGCCCGTTTGCTCTGGAGCGTCGCCAGTGGCTGCTCGTCCTCCTGCTCGGTGATCAGCCCCTGTGCGAGGAGCTGCTTGAGGCAGGGGTACAGCGTGCCGTAGGAGAACGCCCGGAACATGCCGAGCAGGGTGTTGAGCCGCTTGCGCAGCTCGTACCCGTGCATCGGGGACTCGTTGAGCAGGCCGAGCACGGCGAGTTCCAACACGCCGCCCTTCTTGCCCGCCATGCTTCCCCTCCGCGGTAGCTCAGCCAGATGTATCGTGTGAATGTATCGCTTCGATACATCGCAAAGATACGTAGTGTTAACCAACTCCGCAAGCCGTCGCATTCCTCGCGAAGGTGAAGGAACGGTGTGGGCCATACCGCACCGGGGGACCGGACCCCGTCGGTACGATGACCCGTTAGACACCTGACGCTGCTGGGCTTTGCCCCCCGCCAGACCGGCCCCGGCAGTGCCGACGTGCTGGGTCCCCCGGCCCAGCACCCCAGCTGAAGAGGTCGTGTGAGTAATCCGCCGTATGGTTCCGGTGGCCCCTCAGGGGACCTGCCGGAGGACGACTGGTTCCGGCCGGCGCCGCCGCAGGGGCGCGAACAGATCTTCCGCGAGTCCCAGTACGGAAACTCTGCGCCACCGAACCAGTACGGTGCGTACGACGAGTACGGCGACCAGGACGGCTACGCCCAGCAGAACGGCTACGCGCAGCAGGGCTACGACGACCGGACGTCCTACGACGTCTCCGGCGGCGCGGCCTACGGCGCGCATCACGACGACCAGCATTACGCCGACCACGGCCAGGCCTACGGTGACCAGGGTTACGGCGCCCAGGGCTACGGGGACCAGGCCTATGGCGACCAGGGCTACGGGGACCAGCCTTACGCCGCCCACCAGGAGGGCTACGACGGCTACGGCGCCGATCCGGCCGCCACCATCCTGGACGGCGGCCCGATCCAGGTCGACAACCCGCCCGGCGTCGACGTCGACCAGGAGGGCCGGAGCGGCCGCGGTCGGCGGGGCAAGGCCAAGAAGAAAAAAGAAGGCTGGAAGAAGTACGTTCCGAGCTGGAAGGTCGTCGCCGGGGTCTGCGCGGTCGGCCTCGTCGCGATGATCGGGCTCGTTGGTATCGGGTACGCCTCGACCCCGACTCCGGACCTGGTGAACGGAAACAAACTAGGCACCGACTACCAGCGCACCACGGTCTATTGGGACGTCAAGAAGGGCAAGGAAGAGGTCATGTTCAACATGGCCGCCAACCGGGAGGACGTCGAACTCAATGTCGTGCCGATCCATGTCCGGCAGGCAGTCATGTCGGCGGAGCAGCGCGGGTTCGAGGGCGACCTCGCCATCTCGATCAAGGGTATGAGCCGCGCCGCGCTCAAGACCCTGAGCGGCGGCAGCGTCGAGGGCGGCTCGACGATCACCCAGCAGCTGGCGCGCAACCGGCTGGCGACCCTCAGCACTGACCGCAGTATCACCCGCAAGGTCAAGGAGATCTTCGCTTCCTTCAAACTGGAAGGGAAGTACTCCAAAGACGAGATCATGAAGAACTACCTGAACACGATCGCGTTCGGACCCAACACGAACGGGATCCAGGCGGCGTCGAAGGCGTACTTCTGGAAGCCCATCGACAAGGCCACCGTCGAAGAGGGCGCCATGCTCGCGGCGATGATCCAGCAGCCCAGCTACTTCTGCCCGACGACCAGCGACCGGACCCAGGACTGCTTCACCGCCCTCGAGTACCGGTGGAACTACGTCCTCGACGGCATGGTGTCCGAGGGCTGGCTGGAGAAGTCCAAGCGCGACACGATGAAGTTCCCGAAGGTCAAGAAGACCTCGGGCAAGCAGTCGAGCAGCCAGCAGGACTACGTGCTGAGCCGGGTGCTCAACGAGCTCGGCCAGATCCCCAACTTCGACGAGACCGCGGTCACCACCTCCGGTGGTTACAAGATCTACACCAGCCTTAACAAGAAGCTGATGGGCTACGCCAAGTCGGCCGTCAAGGAGTACGGACCGGATCCGGACCTGAGCAAGAAAGAGCAGAAGATCGTCAGGTCGGGCCTGGTCGTGGTGAACCCGAAGGACGGCGCGATCGTCGCGTTCTACGGCGGGGACCCGGACCGTGACATGTCCGACGCGGCCCTGTACGAGCGGCCGCAGATCGGTTCGTCCTTCAAGCCCTATGTCCTGGCGACGGCGCTCTCCGAGGGCTACAACGTCAAGTCCCTCATCGAGGGCCGCAGCCCCATCTGCCTCGACCCGACCACAGGCGACGTCGTCCCGGGCGCCAAGGACGAGAACTCCTGCGGCACGCAGAACTACTGGATGCGCAGCGAGCACGGCGGCGGCCAGGCGATCAGCCTCGTCGACGCGACCCGGGACTCCAACAACACCTCGTTCGTCAAGCTCGGCCTCAAGGTCGGCTTGGACAAGGTGATCGCCGAGGCCAAGGACTTCGGCCTGCCCACCGACGACATGGACCCCAAGAACGCGAGCACCTCGCTGGGCGTCTCCAACGTCCCGGCGATCTACCAGGCGGCGGGCTACGCCGCGTTCGCCAACGGCGGCACCGCGGTGACCCCGCATGTCATCACCAAGATCATCGGTCCTGACGGCAACGAGCTGAAGCTGCCCTGGGACAAGAAGGGCAAGCAGGTCCTCACCGAGGACCAGGCCGCCCAGGCCACCGAGGCGATGCGGGCCGTCGTCACCGGCGGCACCGGCACGGAGGCGCAGCTCGCCAACGGCCAGCCCGCCGCGGGCAAGACCGGCACCACCGACGGCGGCGCCGCCACCTGGTTCGTCGGCTACACCCCGCAGTACGCCGCAGCCGCCACGGTCTTCAACAAGAACAGCAAGACGCTCGAGGACTACATCCAGAGCACCTACGCCTACGGTGGCCACTACCCGGCGCGGATCTGGAAGGCCTTCATGGACAAGGCCTTGGCCGGCAAGGACATCGAGGCGTTCCCCGTGCCCACCTACTCGGGTGAGACGAAGAAGTGGGACACGCCGAAGCCGACGAAGACCAAGACCGACAAGTGCGATCCGATCGCGCAGATCATGAACCAGTGCCACGGCAACGGTAACGGCGACGGCAACGGCGGGGACCAGGGCGACCTGCCCGGCTGCAACGTCGGCCAGCTCCCGCCCGCCTGTGACGCGAACAAGCCTCCGCCCGGCACCGAGAACAACCCGCCGGACTGGTTCTGCTTCGCCCACGGCGACTACCCGACCTGCGCGGCCCAGGGCGACCCGGCCCAGACCGACAACGACGGCGACGGCGTCACCGCGGATCAGGATCCCGACGACAACGACCCGAACAACCCCAACCCGCAGGGCCAAGGCCCGGGGCAAGGCCAAGGCCAAGGCAACAACCGGGAGATCACTCCCTAGCCTCTGAATCGCCTCTGAAGCCCCGACCTCGGAAGGGCCCGTGCACCGCACGGGCCCTTCCCCTTTTCCCGCCGGGGGGTGGCTCCGGGCGATGCGGGGGTTTCCCGGTGTTTACCGGGAGCACAGGGCGGACGTGGTAGAACGCCTCAGTATGAAGAGGCTGATCCCCCGGGCGGTCGACCGGGCCTCGGCGGGCGCATGGCTGACCGCCGCCCTCGCGGTCGCCTGGTTCTCGATCGTCGTGATCAGGGTGATCCCGCACGACGGACCCTGGCCGGACTACCTGACGCGCTGGAACCGCTGGGACGCCGACAGGTTCCACTGGCTCGCCCTGTACGGCTACGACGGAGGCCCCCCGGGCTTCTACGACCCCGAAAGCTGGCCCGCCTTCTTCCCCGGCTACCCCTTGGCGATCCGCCTCGTGGGCCTCGTCGTCGCGGACTACCGGGCCGCCGGCCTCCTCGTCTCCTTCATCGCCGGCCCCGTCATCGCCATCGCGCTGGCCCGCCTGGCCCTCCTGCCCTCCTCGGCCCCCGGATTCCTCACCCGAGGCCGCACCCCCACCCTCGACCGCTTCTCTACGGACCCCTCCAAGCATCCCGCATCCACGTCCGGCGGCCCCGCTCTCAAGCGCTTCCCGACCGACGCTTCCAGGCGCCCCTCCGCGCCGGCCGACGGCCCCAACCGAGAGCGCTTCCCGACGGACCCTCCTGAGGGTTCCTCGGAGCCCGCCGCCGTTGGCCGCGCCGAACCCGGAGCTCCCGAGCGCTCCTCGGAGATCCCGCCGACCAACCCTTCGCAGCGGGTGATCGCGCGGGCGTCGGAGTTCGGCTCGGTCGGCGTGGGCGTGCGCCCTTCCGACGCCGCGGGGCTTGCGAGGCGCGGCCTGGGCGCGACGGCACCCCCCGACGCCGACCTGCGCGCGGGCGCGGTGGAGCAGCCGGCGACCTGGTGGGGCAGCCCCGGCTTCCTCGCCGTGCTGGCGATCATCACCAGCCCGTGCGCGGTGTTCCTGTTCGCGGCCTACTCCGAGGCGCTGTTCCTGGCCCTCGCGCTCCCCGCCTGGCTGCTCGCCAAGAAGGGCCGCTGGGAGTACGCCGCGCTGCTGGCCGCGGCCTCTTCGGTGGTCCGCATCACCGGGCTGTTCCTCGCGCTCGCCATGATCGTCGAGTTCCTGGTCGGCCCGACCGGTCGCAAAGCAGGCAACTGGCGCAAAGCCCCCTTCCTTGTGGCTCCGTTCGTCTCGATCGGCGCCTACATGGGCTACCTCTGGTACAAGACCGGCGACATGATGGCCTGGCAGCATGCCCAGGAGAAGGGCTGGAACCGCCAGACGGTCATGCCGTGGGAGTCCTTCAAGACGACCTGGGTCAACGCCTTCGAGGTCGAGTCGGAGTGGACGAACGCGTTCCGTGTCGAGATCGTCGCGGCCGCCGTCGGCGTCCTGCTCGTCGCCTGGCTGCTCTACCAGCGCCAGTGGCCCGAGTTCGTCTACGTCTCCACGCAGCTCGCCGCCTTCATGACCTCCAGCTTCTACCTCTCCATCGGCCGAGCCACCCTCCTCTGGTTCCCCCTCTGGATCCTCCTGGGCCACCTCTTCACCCGCCACCGCTGGCTACTAGGCCTCTACCTGGCACTCTCGCTCCCCCTCATGGCCGCCTTCACCGCCTCCTTCACCCAAGGCCAATGGACCGGATGACCTACCCCACCCGCCTCCCACCCAGCTGAACCCGCCCTGGTTCCGCCTCGGCCGCCAGCCCGCCGCCCCGCCGCGCGCATGACCCCCTCCGAACTCAGCCCGTGCGGCACCGCCGCGTCGGAGGGGAGGGAGCGTGGCGTTCACGAGTCAGCTCCAGGGGTCGGGGCGGCGGCCCAGGCGGGTCAGGCGGGTGGAGATGCGGGAGAGGTCTTCGGGGATGGGGGTCCAGCCGGAGTTCTGGAGGATGGTGAGCCATGCGTCCAGGTAAGGGTGCCGGGGTGGTGCGGAATTCGGCGGTGACGGGGAGGACGCGCCAGCCGGCTTGGGCGAGGACGGTGTGGCGGAGGGTGTCGTGGGCGCGGTTGGCGGGGCCGGTGTGGAAGGCGACGCCGTCGTATTCGAGGGCGCAGCGGTAGTCGGTGTGGCCGAGGTCGAGGCGGTAGCGGGTGGGCAGGGCGGGTACCTGGCACGACGGCCTGGGGAAGCCCGTGTCTATGACGACTCCGCGCACGAGCGACTCGCCCGGGGACTCCGCCCCTGGATCAGCCATCCCGATGACCGCGACGGCCTGCGCCGTGCCCGGCCCGTGCGACCGCCGCGCCCGCGCCGCCAGGGACGCGCGGGGAACGCCCCGGGCCAGCGCCTGGTCGGCGATGGCGAGCGCGTCGTACCGCGGGAGTTCCCGTGCGCAGTCGAACGCGGTCCGCTCCAGCGACGTGAGGAGCAGGCCGTCCTTCTCTTCGATGTCGGGCGGAGGCAGGGGAGCGCCCTGTGGGCCGGGCAGCGCCACGTCCAGCGGGGCCGCGTCCTCGGTGGTGCGAGGCACTTCGAGCCCCCACAAGTGGGCGGCGGTGCGGAGCCGGAAGACCGCTCCGGGCTCCGCGCGGGAGAGCCGCCGTGCCCGTTCGGCCAGCGGCCCCCGCCCGGGCAGGCTGACGAACACGAAGCGCGATCCGGGCGCCGAGAACAACGTGGTCTGTGTCATGCCCCGATCATGCGCTCCATGATGTTCACATAGCGGACAGCGACCAAAGCTGTGGATAACTTCTTTCGCGGCCCGTGGGGTTTGCGTGGCTTCGGTGCGGCTGACAAGGTGGCGACCGTCCTGAACCGAAAGATCCGGGAGCGTCGTGCGCAAGCTGATCGCCGCCGTGGCCGCCGGTACGGCCCTCGTTGTCGTCCCCGCAGCCCCGGCCGCCGCCGCCCCGTCGGGGACCAAGCCGCCGTCCCAGATCAAGGCGGAGGCGGGCCAGCTCAGCCTCAACGGCAAGACGATCTGGAAGTCCAACGCCGGCGCGAAGCGGCCGATCGCGAGCCTCACCAAGGTGATGACGGTCATCGTCGTGCTCCGCAACGAGACGAACCTCGACCGCGCCATCAAGATCAAGCGCAAATACACCACGTACGGCGACAAGTGGGGCGCGACCGAGGCCCGTCTCGTCGTCGGTGACCGTGTCAAGGTCCGCGACCTGATCTACGGCACCCTCCTGGAGTCCGGCGCCGACGCGGCGGCCGCCCTCGCCGACACCTACGGCCCCGGCTACGACGGATTCGTCAAGAAGATGAACGCCGAGGTCAAACGCCTCGGTCTGAAGGACACCAAGTACGCCAACTTCGACGGCCTGCCCTACCCGTCGCAGACCTCGACGTATTCGACGGCGGCCTCCCAGGTGAAGCTCGGCCGCTACGCGCTGCGCTTCCCGACGCTGAAGAAGGTCATCGCCACCAAGAAGATCACGGTGCGCAGCCTGAACGGCCGTTCCTACACCTGGAAGAACACCAACACCCTGATCGGCAAGTACGAGGGCGGTCTGGGCATCAAGACCGGCTACACGTCCAAGGCCGGGTACTGCCTTCTGTTCGCGGCCCAGCGCGGGAAGGAGACCCAGATCGGCGTCATCCTCGGCGCGCCGACCGCGAGCCGCCGCTTCACCGACGCCACCCGCCTGCTGAACTGGGGTTTCGGCACCTGACCCGACCCGCCGCCCTATGATCACGCAGCGTGATCACAGCGATGCGCGCGATCCTCCCCGTTCTCCTGCTGCTGGCCGGCGCGGCGTGCGGGACGCCCTCGACGACCTCGGTCCGCATCGCGGCGCAGACGACCGCGCATCAGACGATCGAGTTCGCGGATCTGCCCGACGCCGCCCAGCGGACCCTGACGCTCATCGCCGCAGGCGGGCCCTTCCCCTACCGCCGGGACGGGTCGGTCTTCCTCAACCGGGAGAAGATCCTGCCGGCGCATCCCCGTGGGTACTATCGGGAGTTCACTGTCGCCGCACCCGGCCAGCACGGCCGGGGTCCGCGGCGGATCGCTGTGGGCGAGGGCGGAGAACGCTACTACTCGCCCGATCACTACCGCACATTCCTGCGGATCACCGGTTGAGGAAGGCATGCAGGGGTTCGAAGACGTGATCGCCGGCCAAGCGGTGCCCGGCGTCTACCGCTGGGCGATCGACCCGGAGGATCTTTTCCGCACGGTGCGCAAGGCGCCGTCTCCAGCGGCCCCCACGAGGACCCCCGAAGGGCGGCTCGCGCTACCGCTGGCCATCGGAGGCGGCCATGCCGACGTGGAGATGCCGCCGTGGCTCATCGCCGCGGAAGACGCGGGATGGGAGGTCTTCGGCCTGGGGCCCGCCGAAGACAAGGACACGTTCTTGGCACTCGCAGGGGAAGTCCTGGAGTTCCCGGACTTCTACAACAGCCAGAGCTGGGACGCCTTCTACGACCTGCTCACCGACATGGAATGGCTGCCCGCGCAGGCCGGCTACCTGATCGTCTGGCCGGGCTGGCGGGAGCTGTCGGCGGGCGAGCCCGACGCCTTCACCACCGCCCTGGAAGTCTTCGCCGACGCCGTCGAGGCCTGGGCCGAGAGCGACACCCCGATGTACGTCCTGCTTCCGGCGGGTCTGGGGGAACTGCCCGGCCTCTCGGAGATCGACGGCTAGTCCTCCGCGGGCGCCAGGGACTCGCGCAGCCAGGCGATGTCCTCGGCCTGGCCCTCGCCCGGCGTCTCGACGACGATCGGGGCCGCGGCCTCCCGGCAGACGGCGAGGATCAGATCCGGGTCGATCTGGCCCTTGCGAAGGTTGGCGTGCCTGTCGGCGCCGGAGTCGAACGCGTCGCGGCTGTCGTTGCAGTGGATCAGATCGATCCGGCCGGTGATCCCCTTGATCCGGGTGACGGCGTCGACCAAGGCCTCCCCGCCGGCGTGCGCGTGGCAGGTGTCCAGGCAGAAGCCGACGTTCTCGGCCATGCCCGCGACACCGTCAAGGGTGTCCCACAGCTGGGCGATCCGGTCGAACCGGCGCGCCATGGCGTTGCCGCCGCCCGCGGTGTTCTCGATGAGCACCGGAATCGGGCATTCGAGGCGCTCGAAGACCTTGCGCCAGTTGTCGAAACCGACCTGCGGGTCGTCGGTGTCGCCGAGGTGGCCGCCGTGCACGATCAGGCCCTTGGCGCCGATCCCGGCGGCCGCGTGCAGGTGCTGCTGGAGCAGCTTGCGGCTGGGGATGCGGATCCGGTTGTTGGTCGTCGCCACGTTGATCCGGTACGGCGCGTGGACGAAGACCTCGACGTCCGAGGCCGCGATCGCCGCGGCCAGTCCTTCGGGGGCCACGGGGGCCTTGAAGCTCTGCGGGTCACCGATGAAGATCTGGACGACCTCGGCCCCGACCTCGGCCGCGGCCTCGATCGGATCGAGTGCTCTGACGTGGGCTCCGATGCGCATACAAGCCAGATTATCGGCGAGTCCACAGCTTGGACCCCGTTTTGTCACCGGCAGAGGCTAGAGTCGAACACGACTTCGATAGGAGGACCGGATGGTAGAGGAGACGGCGACCCCAACGGCGGCACCGCGCCCAGCCGGGCAGGGCGTGAACGAGTTCGCCCAATTCGACGACCACGCGTTGATCGACGAACTCTCCACCCTGACCACCCAGACGGCCCGTATGCGCGCCCGCATGTTCGACCTCATGGCCGAGCTGGACAGGCGGCGCGCGAACGCGGCATGACGACGTGCGACGCGCTGGTAGTGTGGTCCAGTCCCGTACTGTGCGCAGGGTACAGACGGGCAGGCAGCTAGCCCTCCTGTCACGGACACGCCGTGACCGCATCAGTCCAGAGGAGGTAGGGACCTCATGCGTCGCTACGAAGTCATGGTGATCCTCGACCCGTCGCTCGACGACCGCGCGATCACCCCCACCGTCGACCAGTTCCTGAACGTCGTCAAGACCGGCGGCGGCTCGGTCGAGAAGGTCGAGGTCTGGGGCCGTCGGCGTCTGTCCTACGACATCCAGAAGAAGTCCGAAGGCATCTACACGGTCGTCGACCTCACCGCGGAGCCCGCGCTGGTCAAGGAGCTGGACCGCCAGCTCAACCTGAGCGAGTCGGTGCTGCGCACCAAGGTCCTGCGTCCCGAGGTCCACTAGTCCTCCGGCGACCGGCCCCACACTCCAGGCGGGAGCGTTAACCCATGGCAGCAGGCGACACCACGATCACTCTCGTCGGCAACCTCGTCGAGGACCCGAACCTGCGGTTCACCGCGTCCGGGCAGGCCGTCGCGTCCTTCCGGGTCGCGTCCACGCCGCGTTTCCTGGACAAGGCGACCAACGAGTGGAAGGACGGCGAAAGCCTCTTCCTCACGGTCAACGTCTGGCGTCAGGCGGCGGAGAACTGCGCGGAGAGCCTCCAGCGCGGTATGCGCGTGATCGTCCAGGGCCGCCTCAAGCAGCGCTCTTATGAGACGCGCGAGGGCGAGAAGCGCACCGTCTACGAGATCGAGGCCGACGAGGTCGGCCCGTCCCTGAAGAACGCCTCGGCCAAGGTGACCAAGACCTCCCGTCAGGGTGGTGGCGGTTTCGGCGGCGGCGGAGGCGGCTACCAGGGCGGCGGAGGCGGCGGCGGCTACCAGCAGGGTGGCGGCGGCGGTTACCAGGGCGGCGGCGGGGGCAACTACCCCTCCGGCGGCCAGGGCCAGCCCGCTGACGACCCCTGGGCCACCAGCGCCCCGTCCGGCGGCTACTCCGACGAGCCCCCGTTCTAAATCGAAGTATTCTGTCCATGATGTCCATTCCTGCGTCAGCAGGGCTCTGAACTTAGGAGCACCACGATGGCCAAGCCACCGCCCCGTAAGCCGAAGAAGAAGGTCTGTCTGTTCTGCCAGGAGAAGATCTCCTACGTGGACTACAAGGACACGCTTCTTCTCCGCAAGTTCATCTCCGACCGCGGCAAGATCCGCGCTCGCCGGGTGACGGGCAACTGCACCCAGCACCAGCGTGACGTCGCCACGGCGATCAAGAACGCGCGCGAAATGGCGCTGCTCCCGTACACCTCGACCGCTCGCTAGGAAGGGGACGAACAAAATGAAGCTCATCCTCACCCAGCAGGTGGCCGGCCTCGGTGCGCCGGGCGACGTCGTCGAGGTCAAGGACGGCTACGGCCGCAACTACCTCGTGCCCCGCCAGTTCGCGATCCAGTGGACCAAGGGCGCCGAGAAGCAGATCGCCGTGATCAAGAAGGCGCGCGCCGCCCGCGAGATCGCGACCCTCGACCAGGCCAAGGAAGTCGCCGACTCCCTCAAGGGCCTCAAGGTCGTCGTCAAGGCCCAGGCCGGCAAGAGCGGTCGCCTCTTCGGCGCCGTGACCGCCGGTGACATCGCCGAGGCCGTCAAGGCCGCCGGCGGGCCGGACCTCGACAAGCGCCGCATCGAGATCGGTAACCCGATCAAGACCGTGGGCGCCCACCAGGTCACCGTCCGCCTCCACCCGGAGGTCGGCGGAACGGTCAGCCTGACCGTCGCCTGACGCTGAAACGCCGCACAAGGCCCGCATCCCTCCGGATGCGGGCCTTGTTCGTTCCCGGGTCCTCCCGCCCAACGCGCGCTGCACGCCGGGCGGTGAAGCGGCGCCGTTCGGACGGTCGGCGGTGAGCGGAAGGAGACGGATCCGCGTTCGGGTCTGGTCTCCTGCGCGGAGGACGGCGAGACTGGTCCGATGCGACGTTTCAACCCCTATGCCGTCGCGGCTCTCGTCTGCGCAATCGTCTGGGCGTGGTGGATCGGCAGTCTGTTGGCCGTGGTGTTCGGCCATCTCGCGCTGCGTCAGATCAAGCAACGGGACGAGCGGGGCCGCGGCCTCGCCCGTGCCGGGCTGGTGCTCGGGTACGCGGCGCTGCTCTTCGGCATCCTCTCGCTGCTCCTCCAAGGCAGTCTGTGGGTGGCCTCCGAGCCGATCGGCGGGTGATGCCCCCGCTCAGTTCTCGATGACGGCACGGCGGGTGCGCCGCCGGGCCGACTCCGGGTCGATGCCTTCCACCAGTGCGAAGATGTGCTCGACGCGCTCGGCGAGCAGATCCGGTGGCAGGCCGGCCAGGCCGTGCGCCGACAGTTCGTCGATCGCCTGGCTGAGCCGGGCCAGCCTCTCCCCGTGTGGTGAACGCATGTTCGAAGTCTAGCGCGCCCCACCGACAATTCGAGCATGTTTTCGAATCGGGGGTGGGGGGAGGCTCTCAGCGGACGGCCCCCGTCACCAGCCAGCGTCCCGAGCGGGCGCGCAGGCCCAGGGTGGCGAGCCGGATCAGCATCCACCAGCCGAGGGAGAGCCACAGTGCGACGATCCCGTGGTCCGCGGCCAGCCACACCGCGGGCGCGAAAGCCGCGAAGGTCACCACACCCGCCCAGGCGAGGTAGCGCATGTCGCCCGCGCCGATGAGGACGCCGTCCAGCACGAAGACGAGCCCGCCGAGCGGCTGGATGAGCGCGACGACCACCAGCGCGCTCGTCAGCAGCGAGGCCACCTCGGGGGAGGCGTCGAACAGAGGCGGGATCGCGGTGCGGGTGGCCAGGAGCACCGCGCCGAAAGCGCACGCGGCGCCCAGTCCCCACCAGAGCATGCGGCGCGTCACCGCGCGCGCCTTGGTGACGTCTCCGGCCCCCAGATGACGCCCCAGCAGCGACTGCCCGGCGATGGCCACCGCGTCGAGCAGGAACGACGACAGCATCCAGACGCGGGAGCTGACGCCGTAGGCGGCGGCCACGTCCGGGCCTTGGTGCGCGGCCGCCCTGGTGGACAGCACGAGTGTCGCCTGGAGCGTCACCGTGCGGATGACGAGGGCGAAGCCGGAGGTCGCGGCGGCGCGCAGCCCGCCGAGGTGGGGCCGCAGGCCCGCCCGGTGCCGCCGCGCGAGGGAGGCGACCGCGCCCAGGTAGACGAGTCCGCCCGCGGTCTGCGCGGTGGCGGTGCCCCACGCGGAGCCGACGATGCCCCAGTCGAGCACGAGCACGAACAGCACGTTGAGCACGAGGTTCGCCGCGAACATGGCCACCGAGACGGCCAAGGGGAAGCGCCCGTTCTGGAGGCCGCGCAGGACGCCCGTCCCGGCGAGGACCACCAGCATGCCGGGAGCGCCCAGAAGGGCGACGCGCAGGTATTCGGTCGCGTAGGGGTTCTCGCCGAGGAAGCCGACTATGGCCGGGGCAAGGGGGACACCCGCGAGGACAATGAAGGCGCCGAGGAGGAGCGCGAGCCAGATGCCGTCGACGCCTTGGCGGGTCGCCTCCCGCAGCCGTCCCGCGCCGACCTGCCGGGCGACGGCGGCCGTCGTGGCGTAGGCGAGGAAGACACAGCATCCGACGACCGTCGCCATGGCCTGTCCGGCGATCGTCAGCCCGGCCTGTTGCGCGGTGCCGAGCCTTCCCACGATCATGGCGTCGCTGAGCAGGAAGAGCGGCTCGGCGACGAGTGCGAAGAACGCCGGGATCGCCAGCCTGAGGATCTCCCTGTTGAGGCCGTCGCCGCGCCGGTCGCCGAGGTTTTCTCCACGGTTTTCTTCATCCACAGGGTGTGGATCGTGCTTCCGCAGCTCAGCGCCTCATTTCGTGATCTGGCAACGCGGTTGTCCCCACGTTGTCCACAGGTTATCCACAGGCTGGGAGGCTCTCTGCACAGGTCATCCACAGGGTTATCCACAGGCCTGAGTTGGAGTCCTCGGGCTTCGGTCCGAGAATGTCAGACGGTCGGGTTAGAACTGTGGGGCGGGTCTGCCCGGAGAGCGGAGGTGTGCGGGGTGAGCATCGCCGAGATCCCCAGGCAGGAGTCGGAGTTCGAGCGGGTCCCACCGCACGACCTCAACGCCGAGCAGTGCGTGCTGGGCGGCATGATGCTGTCGCAGGACGCCATCTCCGACGTCGTGGAGGAACTGCGCTCGGGCGACTTCTACCGTCCCGCGCACCAGGTCATCTACGACGTCATCCTCGATCTGTACGGCCGCGGCGAGCCCGCCGACGCCGTCACCGTCGGGGCCGAGCTGACCAAGCGCGGCGAGCACACCCGCACCGGCGGCGCACCGTACCTGTTCACGCTCATCAACTCGGTGCCCACCGCCGCGAACGCCGGGTACTACGCCAAGATCGTCCAGGAGCGCTCGGTGCTGCGCCGCCTGGTCGAGGCCGGCACCCGCATCGTCCAGCTCGGCTACACCGCCGGCGCGGACGCCGACGATCTGCTCGACCAGGCACAGGCCGAGGTGTACGCGATCGCCGACAAGCGCTCCGGCGAGGACTACCTCCAGCTCAGCGACATCATGCCCGCCGCGCTCGATGAGATCGAGGCGATCGGCAGCCGCGATGGCTCGATGGTCGGCGTGCCCACCGGCTTCACCGATCTCGACGCCCTCACCAACGGCCTGCACGGCGGTCAGATGATCGTCATCGCCGCCCGTCCCGCGATGGGCAAGGCGCTGGATCTCGACACCCCGCTCCCGACCCCCGCGGGCTGGACCACCATGCGCGCCGCGGCCCCCGGCGATCTCCTGCTCGGCTCCGACGGCCGCCCCGTCGCCGTCACCGCGGTGAGTGAGGTGATGGAGGGCCGCCCCTGCTTCGAGGTCGAGTTCTGCGACGGCGCGCGGATCGTCGCCGACGCCGAGCACCTGTGGACGATCCGCGACGCCGCCGATGCCGAGGCGGTGCGCACCACCGCCGAGATGGCCGCGTCCGTGCTGGCCTCCGACGGCACGCCGAACCACGCGGTCGCCCTGCACGCCCCCCTCGACCTGCCGGAATCGTCTCTTCCCATTCCGCCTTACGCGCTCGGCGCCCTGCTCGCCTCGGCGTCCACAGGCGTCGGCCTTGCCGACGAGGCGGCCATGCGCGTCGAAGGGGCCCTCGCGGAGGCGGCGCCATCCCCCTTCCTCGACGACCTCCTCGCCGATGGATCGCTGCTCGCTTCCGCTGCTCGTCCACAGAGTGTGGACGAGCCCGCGTCGGCCTGCGCGGTGCCGGCCGGATACCTGCGCGGGTCGCGGGCGCAGCGCAGGGAACTGCTCGCGGGCCTGCTCGACGCCGCCGGGACACCGGAGGCCGACGGCGCGATCGGGATCGGCGGGCTGCCCGAGGGATTCGCCGGAAGCGTCGTCGAACTCCTCGTCGGCCTCGGGCTCCGCTGCCAGACCCGTCAGTCCGGCGAGGCGGGGCGGCTGGACATCCGGTTCGCGAGCGATGCCGAGGTCTTCGGCGACCCGGTGAAGCAGCGAGCGCACAAGGAGGCCTTGCGCGACGCGCCGCCCGCGCCCACGGCGCGCCGGATCGTCGCGGTGCGGCCCGTGCCGTCGCGGCCGGTGAAATGCGTGCAGGTCGACGCGGCCGACCGGCTGTACCTGGCGGGGCGCCGCATGGTCGCGACGCACAACTCGACGCTCGCGCTCGACTTCGTGCGCGCCGCGTCCATCAAGCACAGCCTGACCTCGGCCTTCTTCAGCCTGGAGATGGGCCGCAACGAGATCACGATGCGCCTGCTGTCGGCCGAGGCACGCGTGGCGCTGCACGCGATGCGCTCCGGCACCATGAACGACGACGACTGGACGCGCCTCGCCCGCCGGATGAGCGAGGTCGCCGAAGCGCCCCTGTTCATCGACGACTCGCCCAACATGTCGATGATGGAGATCCGCGCGAAGTGCCGCCGCCTCAAGCAGCAGCACGATCTGCGCCTCGTCGTCATCGACTACCTCCAGCTGATGTCGTCGGGCAAACGCGTCGAAAGCCGCCAGGTCGAGGTCTCGGAGTTCTCCCGCTCGCTGAAGCTCCTCGCCAAGGAGCTCCAGGTCCCCGTCATCGCTCTCTCCCAGCTCAACCGAGGCCCCGAGCAGCGCACCGACAAACGCCCCATGGTCTCCGACCTGCGTGAATCGGGATCCATCGAGCAGGACGCGGACATGGTGATCCTGCTGCATCGCGAGGACGCCTACGAGAAGGAGTCGCCACGGGCGGGTGAGGCCGACCTCATCGTGGCCAAGCACCGCAACGGCCCTACGGCGACGGTGACCGTGGCGTTCCAGGGCCACTACAGCCGCTTCGTCGACATGGCGACGGGCTGATCCGAGCCCTCGGGCCGGATCCGCGGGCCGACTCGGGTGCCCGGCGGGAAAGCGGGTCGCCCCGAAGGCGGCTACGGGAGAGGCTGGGCGCGTGCTCGAGATGCGAGCAGCTCTGGAGGTCGCCCGGTTTCGTGGCTTCGGCCTGTGGCCGGTGGCGGAGGTCGACGAGCTCGGCTTCTTCGTGCTCGACCGGGGCCTCGGCGCGCCCGAGGTCGGCATGGTGGTCATGCAGATCGCGGACACGAACAACGTGGCGCCCGCCCCGGGGGATCCGCCGCGGCCGCAGGAGCCGGTCGGGGCGTTTCTGCACGGGCTGCTCACCTCGGACGACCTCGTGGCCTACGGCGGGATCCCGGGTCGTCGACACCGAGAACGGCGTCGTCATCCTGCCGGGGTGCTGTGCGTGGCTGGGCGAGCGCGAGGACTGGCGGCGAGCACTCGACGAGGGCGTGCCGGTCGGCTTCGGGCATGACCCGTCGCCAAGAGCCGAACGGGATCTTGCCGATTTCCTCGTCCTGGTCGAGGACCGGGCCGCCCGTGAGCTGCCCGATCAGGCAGAGGCGGTCGTCGCGGCCCTCTCCCGTGCGCTCGGCCTGCCTCGGCGCGCGGAAGCCGCCGAAGCGTGAACGGGCGTTCGGGCCGACCGACGCGGAGGGTGAGATCTCCGCGGTCCGGTTCGAGTGCGGCGGTTCCGGTGTCGTGTGACCGCACCACACGACACCGGAACGGTGTCTCCCCGACACCTGCCGGCGGAACCGGCCGCGCGAACAGTGTCGCTGTGCGCGCCGTGCTGCTCATATGGGGGCAAGGAAGGAAAAACCGCTTCGCGAATGCTGTGAATTGTCAGTTATCGCAGTGCTTGATGCGCTGAGCTGGGATGACTCCCGGCTTACTGATGCGACGCGGGATGTCGGGGACCGGGGTAAAGTCGCCGTCATGTCGTTCGGGATGTTCTTCATCGGCAGTGATCTTCCGGTGCACCGGCTCGGTTTCGGCACCGCCCGGTTCGTCGGCGACGGCCACTTCGGCCCCCGCGGCGAGCGTGCGGACGCGATGGCGCTGCTGCGCCGCGCCGTCGATTCCGGCGTCGATCTCATCGACACCGCGGGCGACTTCGGCCCAGGGCTCGCCGAGGAGATCGTGGCCGAGGCACTGCACCCGTACCCGCTCGGCCTGATCGTGGCGACGAAGGGCGGCGTCACCCGCACGTCGGCGACGGAGTGGCACATCGACGGAAGGCCGCAGGCGCTGCGCGCCGCCTGCGAGGGCAGCCTCGCGCGGCTGAAGCTCGACACGATCGACCTGTTCACGCTGAGCCGGATCGACCCGCAGGTCCCGCTGACCGAGCAGCTCGGCGCGCTCGTCGAACTGCGCGAGCAGGGGAAGATCCGGCACATCGGGTTGGACGGCGTCTCCGCCGCGCAGCTGCGCGCCGCGCTCGAGATCACCGAGATCGTGTCGGTGCGCCAGCGCTTCCACCTGTTCGACCGCACCGCCACCACGCTGCTGGAACTGTGCGAGGAGCGCCGTATCGCCTTCCTGCCCTGCACGGGCGACGCGGCCGCGAAGGCGGCGGGGAACAGGATCGTCACCGACATCGCGCGCGCCCACGGCGCGACCCCGGCCCAGGTCGCCCTCGCCTGGCTGCTGCACCGCTCGCCGGTGCTCATCGCGACCCCGGGCACCTCCTCGGCCGAGCATCTCGCCGACAATCTCGCCGCCGCCGATCTCGAACTCACGCCAGAGCAGCTCGGCACCCTCGACGCCGTCGTCTGACTCCGCCCGAGACTCTCAAAATCGAACACGCACAGTCACCGAACTCCAGTGACGGAGCTGCCTCATTCGACCGAACGACTCGCGCACACCCTGGGGAAACAACGGAATCGGTTGCGCGCGGCGGTCATCGGCGAGACGATCGGACATCGGGTGATTACTCGCCGTAGTTCGAAGTGGGGGCAAGTATGGCCGCACAAGTGAGCAGCGTGCGTTTCCCAGGCAGGGCCGACCAGGTGCGTCGGGCCCGCAGTTTCGTCGGCCGGGCGCTGGGTCTGGAGCACGCGGGCAGGGAGGACGCGATCCTCCTGGTCAGCGAGACGGTGACGAACGCGGTGGAGCATACCGGCAGCGGCGAGCCCGGCGGGTTCGTCACGGTCACCGTCAGCCGCACCGACACGTGGGCGCGGGTCGTCGTCTCCGACGCGGGCGCGCAGACCGTCCCATGCTTCTGCCGGGTCGGCGCGCAGGCCACCGAGGGGCGGGGCAGCGAACTCCTCGACGCGTGCGCGTCCCGCTGGGGCATCACCCGCGATCCGCGCGGCACCCGCGTGTGGTTCGACGTGGGCGACGCGCCCGAGGACGCGGCGCACCGTCGCCAGCCGGAGGCGGGTGTGCTGAGCCCTGCATACTGATCACATGCTGGAGAAGATCGTCGTCGGCGAGGCGGTCCGCGCGCTGCGGCCGGACTTCGCGGTGCTGGCCATGACCGCCCGCGGCCTGGTGAACGGTCCGGGCGACGCGGAGTCCGAGGCCTGGCTCACCGCCGCCGCCCGGGAAGCCGACCCGGACGACGCGCACGTGCTCGCCTGGCGAGATGCCTACAGGGCGTTCGGCGCGAAGCCGAGCCGCACCCGTCCGTCGGTGGACGCGCTGCTGCGCCGCGCCGACGCGCTGCCTTCGATCAGCCGGGTCGTGGACGCCTACAACGCCGTCAGCGTCGAGTACGCGCTGCCGATCGGCGGTGAGGACCTCGACCACTACGCGGGCGCCGCCGTCCTCACCGTCGCGGACGGCACCGAGACGTTCGGCGAGGACGAGCCGCCGGTCGCCGGCGAGGTCGTGTGGCGCGACGACATCGGCGTCACCTGTCGGCGCTGGAACTGGCGGCAGTGCGCGCGCACCCGCATCACCGAGGACACGCGCGACGCGCTGTTCCTGCTGGAGCGCCTGGCGCCGTACCCGCTGGAGCGCCTGCACGCGGCGGGCGAGGCGCTGGCGACGCGGCTGCGCGCCATCTCGCCGGACGTGGAGATCGAGGGCCGGCTGATCGCCTAGCGCTCAGTGCTCGGCGAACGCCTGGGTGGCCCGCTGGGTCGGCCGGAGCCCGACCGATTCCAGGGCCCGCCGGTAGGCGTTCGTCGCGGAGGGTCCGTCGCCCGCGGCGTCGAAGAGGTCGCCCAGTTCGCGGGACAGCGAAGCGGTGTGCCGAGAGGCAGGGAGCCGCTCCAGCTGTGCGGCGGTGGTCCGCAGGACCGCCAGCGCCTCTTCGCGGTCGTTCTGCGCGAGCTGCGCGGACGCCAGGACGAGCTGGGCCTGGACGGCGATCGGATCGAGCTGCCGAGGAAGGGCGCCGAGGGTGCGGCGCAGGGTCGTGACGGCCTCGTCGAGCCTGTCGAGCTGGACGAGGGCCCGCGCGGACTCGATGACGCACGCGGTGGCCTCGTCGCCGTCGAGGTCGGGGGCGGCGGCCGTCAGCAGTTCGAGGGCGCGCAGGTTGTCCTGGCCGTCGCCGCGGACGAGGGCGCGGGCGCCCGCGACGCGCAGGCGGGCGCGCGAGGAGTCGCGTCCGCGGGTGGCCGCCGCGGAGAGGGCCTGCTCGGCCAGGTAGATGGCGTCGCCGAGGGCGCTTTCGGCGAGCGCGCGCCGGCTCGCCTGGTAGTACGCGTCGGCGACGTCGGAGTCGTCGGGCAGCAGCGTGGTGAGCTCGCGCGCCCGCGCGCCGTCGGCGCGGTCGAGGTGCGCGAGCAGCAGCACCCGCGCGACCTCGGCGAGGTCGGGTCCGGTGGTGAGGCCGAGGCCGGTGAGCCGGGCCAGCGCGCGCTCGCCGAGCGAGACGGCCTGGCCGAGGTCCCCGACGGCGTGGTAGCACCGGGTCAGCGCGATGACGGACGGGAGCCAGCTCGTGCGTCCGGCGTCGCGTTCGGCGAGTTCGCGCAGCTCCTCGAACCCGGCGATGGCCTCGGTGGCGCGGCCGAGCCGCTCCAGCGCGCGGGCGCGGCCCCAGCGGGCGCGCAGCGTGAGTTCCGGGTTGTCGTCGGCGCCGATGACCTCGTCGAAGCCGGCCAGGGCGTCTTCGGGGCGCCCGGCGTGCAGGGCGAGCTCGCAGTGCCGCGCGAGCACCTCGATGTGCGCGCGCTGCTCGGGCTCGATGCCTTCCGACAGGTACTCGGGAGTGCAGCCGAGCCGTTCCGACAGGAGCTTGAGCACGGCGGGGGTCGGCGTGCGCTTGCCTGACTCTATGAGTGAGATATAGCTGTCGGAAAGGTCGTGCCCGGCCAGTTGTGCCTGCGACATGCGGCGGGTCAGCCGCAGATCACGGACGCGTTCTCCAACACTGCCAGGACCCGGCATGACGACTCTCTCAACGGGGGAAGCGACGCGATTCGACGCGGCGGGGGTGTCGGTAATCGTACGCACGGGGCCTTCACGCTGAGACGCGAATAAAACCGGCTCCGTGCATTCGCCAGCGTAACCGCAGGAGTGCTCCCTGAGCCGGGCCGTATCTCACCTGTGACATAGCGGGTCAGGATCGCTGTCGCGGAGGCGGTCAAACCCGTGGATATGGCAGTGGCCCGTACCGTCCGGGTACGGGCCACTGCCTCAGCGGGTCACAGTTCCGGTGTTTCGCCCGGAGGCATCCGTTCGGCGAGCTGTCGGTGGATCTCGGCGGCCTGCCGGTGCCATTCGCCGCTCTCGGCGACGAGCTGGTCGAGTTGCGCCTGGACGCCTTCGAGCTTGAGGCGCCGCTCGTCGAGGTCGCTGTCGGTGCCGGTGGTGACGGCGGCGGCGAGTTCGGTGCGCATCTTCGGGATGGCGTCGATCATGTCGCGAAGCCGGTCTTCCAACGGGGTGGGCTTGCCCCCCGGGAAGATCATCTGGCAGACCTCGGTGTAAAGGTGGTCGGGGTAAGGCAGGAAGTTGACTTTGCGCAGCGCCTGGTCCTGGCCGGCGGACTCGGCGATGAACATCCCGTAGCCGAGGAGCCTTCCGGCGGGGGAGCGCTCGTACTTCATGTCCGTCACCTTCGACAGCGGCATCATGGCGACGTCACGGGTGATGAGTCCGCCCGACAGCAGCATGCGCTGGTTGGTGATGACGAAGTAGGCGACCGACCATTCAGCGACTTTCCACACGAACCAGGCGAGCAGGATGAGCCAGAGCCACCAGATCCCGCTGACGACGAGGCCGGAGTCGTCGCCGCCGCTCACGGTGTTGGACAGCAGTCCCGCGACGATGAGCCCGCCGAGCACGAACAGCACGGGCGTCATCAGCATCGCGGGATGTTTGCGCACGACGATGACCTGCTGCTCCTGAGGCAGCAGGTACCGGGTGATGGAGGTGGGCGCGGAGTCGCCCGGGGTCACGAGCCGCATCAGCCGAGTCCGTTCAGGAAGGTAGCGATCGAGCCGGCGACACCGGCGATGCCGGAGGCCGCACCGTTGATGAGCGTGGCCGCGCCGGCCGGCGACTGGAGTGCGTAGATCACGGCGAACGCGCCGCCGACCCACAGCAGGTGCTTCCCACTGATCACGAACCCGCCTCCCGAGGAGCTGACCGGCCACACCACAGTAGCGGTCATACCCCTCGCAAGCCCTTAGCCCACAGGCGATTCGACGGTTTTCAGGTGCCGATCCGCGGGCTCCTCTCGGCCGCGACGATCGCCAGGACGCGCAGGTGGCGGCGCGCTATCTTCTCGACGAGTTCCGGCTCGTCCGACCCGATGACGTCGCGTGCCCCGTGCAGTGCCACCGTGACGCATCTGGTGACGGTCCGCGCGGGATGGACGGCCGCGAACTCCTTGCGCAGCCTTTCGGTGACCTCTTCGTATGCCTGCTGTTCGAGAGCCATCGACGGGTCCCTTGCCTCGCCCGCCGACCCGGCGGATACCCTCGGCGGGCCGGGACGGCGAGAGGAGAGAACTACTCTCCGTGACTCATAGTTACCCCGGGGTGACGGCCGCCGAACCTTTCCGCCAGGGCACCCGAACCGGCTCGAAGGCCGATCGTCAGACGACCCCGTACAGGCGGTCTCCCGCGTCGCCCAAGCCGGGGATGATGTACCCGTTCTCGTTCAGCCGCTCGTCGACCGCCGCGGTCACGATCCGGATGGGCGTCTCCGATGGGAACGCCCGCTCCACCGCGGCGATGCCCTCGGGCGCGGCGAGCAGGGTGATGGCCGTGACGTCCCGGGCTCCGCGGTCGAAGAGCAGTTGGATCGCCGCCACAAGGGTGCCGCCGGTGGCGAGCATGGGGTCGAGCACATAGCACTGGCGTCCGGAGAGGTCGTCGGGCAGCCGGGTCGCATAGGTCTGGGCCTTCAACGAGTCCTCGTCGCGGACCATGCCGAGGAAGCCCACCTCGGCTGTCGGGATCAACCGGGTCATTCCGTCCAGCATGCCGAGGCCCGCGCGCAGGATCGGCACGACGAGCGGAACGGGCCGCGAAAGGCGGACCCCCTGGGCGGGCTGCAAGGGGGTGTCGACGGTGATCGGCGACACCCGCACGTCCCGGGTCGCCTCGTAGGCGAGAAGGGTGACGAGTTCGTCGGCCAGCCGCCGGAACGTCGGGGAGTCGGTGTTCACGTCGCGCAGCGCGGTCAGCTTGTGCGCCACCAGCGGATGGTGCACGGCAAGGATCTCCATGAGTGGCCACGCTAACAGGGATGACCCTTCCTTCCCTGGGAAGGAAAACCGCATGGAAGGCACTGACTGGAGCCCTGAGGAGATTCGGGAGAGGCTGCGCCGGAGGGCGGCGTTCCTGCGCGATCTGGCCGAGGCCCGAGAGTTGCGCCGCCGGGTCACCCCCCGCCGGTCCAAGCGCGCTCAGATACATGCGACCCTTCGCAGGAGGACGTATCGGGCCGAGTAGTGTTCTCGCAGTAAATAACTCGCTCACGCCGCACCGCGGCCTCGTGTCTGGGAGCATTCGGGTGGCACAGCACTCTGCGGCGGGTGAGGGATGACGGACACCGACACGACCGATTTCGCCGTTGTGGTCTTCCGCGAGGAGTCCAAGTGGGAGACCGAACTCCTCCCGGTGGCGCTCTCCGAGGACCTCGACGGACTGATCCATGCGCTTCGGCAGATGCCGGGCATCGGAGGCACGATCGGCCTTGTGGCGGTCGGTGATGACTTCTTCGTCGCGATCCGCATCCTGGGCGCCGAGGTTCTGGTGTTCCTGTCGGATGTGACGGCGTCGCTGGACTGGCCGCTGGCCCGCCAGGTGCTGGAGTACCTCGACATCGACCTCCCGGACGAGGACGACGACCTCGACCAGGTCCTGCCCGTCGGCGACATGTCGATCTTCGCGGACCTCGGCCTCGACGAGATGGAACTCGGCGCGATCTCCGGCGACCTCGACGCCTATCCGGACGAGATGCTCCTGTCCATCGGCGAGAAGCTCGGCTTTGCGATTCCTCTGGAGCGGGCCCTCGACAGCCTGGTGTGACGGCAGGTCACAATAGGTCTGTGCCCTATTTCGCCGCAGTCTTCGCCCAGACGGAATCCGGCTGGATCGCCACCGAGGCCGACGTCGGGATGAGCGAGCAGCCCGAGGACGTGACAGACCTGCTCCGCGAGGCGTCCCTTGAGGCGTCCGGGGAGCTCGTGGTGCTTCTGGTGGAGGACAACGACGCCTGGTTCGGTGTCGTGCGCCTCGACGGGGAAGAGGATCCGCGGGTCTTCGTCTCGGACGCGTCGGCGGCCAAGGTCGGCGGGTTGGGCGAGCTGCTGCTGGAGTTGGCGACGGACGGCCTGGAGGCGAAGGCTGACGGCGATCCCGTGGGCGATCCGACGGTGCTCGCCGACCTGGGCACGGGCGAGGACCGGCTGCTGGGCCTCGCCGACCGCGCGGTTCCGACGGACGCGATCGAGGAGATCGCCGAGAAGGCCGGCTTCGCCGACGAACTCGACTCCTTGCGTGGTTGATCTCCTGGCCGTCTTCGAAGGCTGGATGCGCGAGGCCCTCGACGAGGCCCGCGCGGCGGGCCCGGACGTGCCTATCGGCGCGGTGGTCGTCGGCCCCGAGGGCGAGATCCTGTCCCGGGCGCACAACGAGCGGGAGCTCACCGGGGATCCGACGGGGCACGCCGAGATCCTCGCCCTGCGCCGTGCCGCTGAGGCCGTCGGCGCATGGCGGCTGACTGGATGCTCTCTCGTGGTGACCCTGGAGCCTTGCACGATGTGCGCGGGCGCGGCGGTGCTGTCCCGTGTGGGCCGGATCGTCTACGGCGCGGTGGATCTGAAGGCGGGAGCCGTCGGGTCCCTCTGGGACGTCGTCAGGGACCGCCGTTTGAACCACAACCCCGAGGTGATCACCGGAATCCTGGCCGAAGAGGCGGGATACCTCCTTACCCAGTTCTTCTCTGGCCGCAGACTCGGGTAAGCTCTCCCGCGGTGGTGTCGCCTAGTGGCCGAGGGCGCGCGCCTCGAAAGCGCGTGATGGGGCAACTCATCCGAGGGTTCAAATCCCTCCACCACCGCCACCCGAAAGGGCTCTGACGTGCAGTGATGCACGACTCGGGGCCCTTTCGCCGTTTTCTGGACCCTTCTCCCGTGTGATCCGTGATCTTTATGGCTAGGATCCCGTTTGCCCCCCGGTGAGAAGAGTGCTGCCTGTGTTGCGCAAGTTTTCGGTGTTCGGAGCCGCCGCCGCGGTCCTCCTGGCACTGGTTCAAGTCCCCGCCGCCGCGGCCGAGGACGCCGCGCGGCTGAGCATCGCGGTGTCTCCCGTGAAGCCCGCCAAGGGCGAGGAGGTCACGGTCTCCGGGCTCGTCGAGGCGAGCACCGACGGTTACTTCTTTCCGTGGCCGGGCGTACAGGTCACGGTGACCATGTCCCACCCGAGCGTGAAAGAGAAGATCAGCCGCTCGTTCTCCACCAGGAGCGACGGCCTGTACTCGGTGACGTTCACCCTGCCCTACGAGGGCCCGGACCCGGTGACGTTCCGGGCCACCGCGACCGTGCATGCCGAGAAGATCTCCGCGACGGCCGAAGTCCCCCTGGACGCCCCGCCCCCGGGCCCGCGGCTGGAGATCACCGGTACCACGGTCCGGATGGACGAGTGGGGGCGGATCGTCGCCCGCGGATCGGCGAAGACGAGCCAGGCCGGCGGCAAGAAGATGCGCGCCCAGTTCCGCCTGCAGTTCTCTCGGAGCGGGAAGGCGGGCACCTGGAAGACGGTGAAGACCACCGACCTGAAGCCCGCCACGTCCAGCGGGCTGTGGCTCAAGCGCTTCGATCACGGCCGTTCGGGCTACTGGCGCTGGCTCTACCCTGGCGACGGCGTCTTCAAGAGGACGGCCGGCGAGGTCGTGAAGACGTGGAGGTGGGCCACCTACTTCACAGGATGGAAGATCACGCCGACGAAGGTGCGGTACAAGCAGAAGATCACGCTCAGCGGACGCCTCTGGGAGTACACGGGCCGGAACACCAAGCGCGGCGTCCGCCACCAGAACTTGCGCTTCTACTTCACCTGCGACAAGACGGGCGAAGGGAAGGAGTGGTACTCCGACTACAGTTTCGCCCGCACCGACGCCCACGGCCGCTTCTCCAAGACCGAGAAGGCGATCTGCACAGGAGAGGTCATCGCCGTCTACCCGGGCCGCAAGGGCCGCTTCGCCTCCGAGACGAGGCGCATCCGGCTGAGCGTGACCGGCTCCCCCTACCGCGCGCCGACCTCCTGACCGCACGGGGGAACACACGGAAAGGCCCCCGGCAGTCGTGTTGCCGGGGGCCGAAGCGCTCGTTCAGATCTGGTTCGCCCGGATTCGGGAGGCGAGGCGTCCGAACTGGCGACGGGTCACATCAAGGGCTGCGCCATCGGGGTTCTTGCTGTCGCGAATCCCGACGCGGCCACGCATCTCCGCGAGTTCCACGCAGTCGTTGCCTGTGGCGGTGCTGTAGCTGCTCTTGCGCCAGTTCAAAGGGTTCATGGCCTGGACCTCTAAGGGTGGGCGGCGGTCCTGATCAGTTCCGCCGATTCGTTCGGTGACAGAGCGATCTTGCTCAGCTGCTCAAGCGCCACACTACAGGCGGTGACCTTTCGTGGTTGCTCAACGTACACGGTCCCCATGAAACCTTCGACGTATGCGACGTCCGGGTCCAGTTCGGAGGCGAAATGGAAGAGTGTGCACGGGCCGTCGAGTCCCAGGTGGGCGCCGGTCGATCTGGGGAGCACCTGGACCGTGACCATCGGCCGTTCGGCCTCGCTCGCGACGCGGAGCAGTTGGGCGCGCATGACCGCGTGGCCGCCGATCGGACGTTCCAGCACCGACTCGTCGATGATGGCGTGGAAGCGCGGCGGGTTGGGGCGGGACAGGATCGTCTGGCGTGCCATGCGGGCGCGCAGCCGCTGCTCAAGCTCCAATTCCGTGAGTCCGGCGGTGCTCATGATCGCCCTCGCGTACTCCGGGGTCTGGAGTAGCCCGGGAATGAGAGAGGGCATCCAAACGCCGATTTCGGACGCCTCATCCTCCAGCGCGACGTAGGGCCCCGTCAGTACGCCGGTGAAGTCGGTCCACCAGTTCCGCTGGTCGGCTTCGCGGGCGAGGGTCAGGATCGCGTCGCGGTCGGGGCTTTCGACGCCGTAGACGTCGAGAAGATTGCCGACGTCGCCTTCGCTCACTTTGTTCCGCGCCGACTCGATGTACGACAGTTTTTGCTGTGACCAGCCGAAACGTCCAGCTACGGCCGTCTGGCTGAGATTGGCCGTTTCTCGGGCGTCCTTGAGGATCCGCGCGAGCCGTCGGGCCCGCACGGACGGGATGTAGGTCGGCGTCGTCATGGCGCAATCCTCACGGTTCGTCCAGATTTGCAGCTTCAGTCGGTCGGATTGAGGCAAGCAGTTTGTTGATATCCCTAGACCACAGGGATAACAACGTGCACTATCTCGTTACATCCGACTACTGCAAGCTACGCAACGGTGGACCGCCATGAACGAGGAATCGCGAAAGACACAGGCCAGACGCCCGCGAGCCAGTCTCATCGGCTACATGCGGCTCAAGCCTGATCTGCGGATGCCGGCGCGGGCGCGGGACTGGGCGGCGCACCTCGCCGGTCGGCTCGCCGAGCCTGAGGAGATCGACACGTTGCGGCTCCTCACCTCGGAGCTCGCGACGAACGCGCTCAAGCACGGGGGCGCCACCGGGATCGTCCGGGTCGCGCTGCTGCGGAGCCCGAGCGGCCTGCGCGTGGAGGTCACCGACGAGGGTGGCGGCGTCCCGGAGTGCCGCACCGCCTCGGACGACGACGAAGACGGCCGCGGCCTCTTCCTCCTCGACGCGCTCGCCCGCTCCTGGGGCCACGCCCCCGGCTTCGACGGGCGCGGCACCACGGTCTGGTTCGAGATCGACGCCAAGGCGTCCGCCTAGCGCGCGGTGGGCGGGCCTTCCCACGACCCCCGCCCGCCGCGCCCTCACCAACGAGAACGGCCCCGGCCCGCTGCGGCAACAGCGGGAGCCCCGGGGCCTCGGCCAGGAAGACAGTCCTGACTTATGCACGATCGTAGCGAGACCAGGCCCGTGCCCACGTGCGGCATCACCATCCCGGACGGGATCGCGGCACACCCCGTCCCCCACGAGGGAGACCGGCCCGTGGCGACCGCCCGCCCCCACATGACCGTCACCGGCTCCGGCTCCTGGACCGCCACCGACCGGATCCCCGCCCACCTGCTCCGTCCAGGCCGGACCACCCCGCAACCCCCCGACATCCCCACCCTCCTGGCCGCCTTCCCCGAAGTGGCGACCATCTTCTGGGGCAATTCCACCCAGGTCTGGCGTGCGCTAGTCCATGTCAACGGACGCGACGACTGGGTCACCGCCGACACCCTCGAACACCTCGGCCACGCACTCTGGGGCCTCCTGCGCAGCCGCCGCCCGGCCCCGCCCGCGCCGCGGCAGCAGTTCCGCGCGTCCCCACCGCAGGCCCCGGCCGATCCGCGCCCCGCGCCGGGCCCACGCCCCGTCCCGGTCGCGCCGCCGCGACCCGGCCTCCTCACCCGCCTGGGCGACCGCGTCCGCTTCTGGCGCGCCGCCTGACCTCGCGAAAGGAGCCCCATGCCCATCCGCTGGTACGTCGGCGGCGAGTCACGGCCCCGCTCACCGAAGCCGAGAGCGCCCAACTCAACGCCTACATCGACCGCCGAGGCGGCCCCGCCTCCTACGGGAACCGCCCACCCCGCCTTTGACGCCGTCAGCGAGCACCGTAGGTGTCGGGGAAACGGCCGTAGGAGCGGATGACGCTGCGGGACGGCATCTTCGTCCAGAGCTTCATGAGCTTGCCCAACGGCTTGGCGTTCGCCGGGACCGCCGTCGCCGCGAGCCGAACGGGCAGGGAGTACGACGCGAACTCGCCCGAACGGTAAGCGGGCGATGCCTGTACCGAGCCCTCGGCCGTGCCGTAGGAGACGTAGTAGTCGCCCGTGCAGAAGGCCTTCGTCTTGAAGGAGTAGCGGCCGGCCTTGTCGGTGCGCGTCTTGGCCACGCGGTAGATCTTGCGGGGGCCTGCGCAGTCCATGAGCAGCCAGACGCTCCGTCCGGCGGCCGGGCCCTTCTTCGTCAGGCTCGACCAGGCGCCCATCTTGCCGGAGACCTTCACGGTCTTCCCATAGGCGGCCCTGCGCAGGCTGATCTTGGGCTGAGCGAAGTACGTGCTCCACCTGCGCAGGTCGAAGACCTTGCTGGCGACGGGGGACGTCTGGCCGTCGTCGATCGAGACCAGCCGCCAGTAGGCCGAGCGGGGAGCGGGCAGCTCCCATGTCATCGACATCCCGTCCTTGTCCCGGTTGGTCTTGTAGTCCGTCCAGCGCACCCCGTCGAAGGAGCGCTGGAGCAGGAACTCGTTGATATCCGGGCCCTGTTCGAGGAAGTACCCCATGGACACGCGGAGACCGCCGTATTGGTCGTAGAGCATCTTGAGGTCGAGGAAGTCGACCGGGATCCTCTTCTTCGCGACCAGCTCCGTCCCGTCCGCCGCCTGCCAGGTCGCCGACGCGGTGAGATAGCTCCGGAAGACTTCGGTCCAGCTGATCTGGAAGGCGCCCTTCGTGTCGGTCGTCACCGTGTCGCGCCGCACGGAGCCGGTCGCGCCGCTGACGGCGAGCACGACCTTCTCACCGGGCATCGGGACGCCGTCCGGGCTCTCCAAGGAGCCGGACAGCGTCAACTCGGGATCCGGCCAGAGCGGCTCGCTATGCGCGGCCAGGCGGGTGGGGGACACCTCAAGGCTCAGGACGCCCGCAGGCGCCCGCCCGCCCGACTCGGCCGAGGCGGGCACACCCGAGAGAAGCGCGACGGACACCAGCAGCGAGCAGCAAGAAACCACAAGACGCGACACAGGGGGGGCATCCATATGCAAGTGATCAAAGATCCGGCGAGTATACAGATCGTCCCTCGGGACGCGCCCTCGCCCTTTCATGCCATAAGCGCCTAAGGGTGTCAGAGGTCCAGGACGCGGGCGTGGAGGACGGTGCGCTGGTGGAGGGCGGCGCGGAGGGCCCGGTGAAGGCCGTCTTCGAGGTAGAAGTCGCCTTGCCAGTGGACGACGTGGGGGAAGAGGTCGCCGTAGAAGGTGGAGTCCTTGGCCAAGAGGGAGTGGAGGTCGAGTTCGCGCTTGGTGGTGGTGAGCTCGTCCAGGCGGATCTGGCGCGGGGGGATCTTGGCCCAGTCCCGAGGCTGGAGTCCGTGGTCGGGGTAGGGGCGTCCGTCGCCCACCGCTTTGAAGATCACGGATCGGAGTCTAGGGCTCGGGCTGTAGGGCGGTCATCAGTGCACGCTCCTAGATCGAGCCCTTGAACGTATTGCAACGCGACGGATCACCGGAGGAATACCCCTCGGTCAACCATTTCGTCCGCTGCGCGGAGGTGCCGTGCGTGAAGGCGTCAGGGCGGACGTAGCCCTGCGAGCGGGACTGGATCCGGTCGTCGCCGACGGCCTGCGCCGCGCTCAGCGCCTGGTCGAGATCCCGCTGAGTGATCTGCGCCAGATATCCGGTCTGGACGGCGTTGCGCATCCAGACGCCCGCGTAGCAGTCGGCCTGGAGCTCCATCCGCACCGCGGGACTGGAAGCCCCCGACGTGCCTTGCTGGACCTTGTTCATCACACCCAGGAGATTCTGTACGTGGTGCCCGTACTCGTGGCCGATCACGTAGGCCTTGGCGGCGTCTCCGCCCTCGGCGCCGTACTTGGCCTGCAGGTCGTCGAAGAAGGTGAGGTCCAGGTACACCTTCTGGTCGGCGGGGCAGTAGAAGGGACCCACCTCTGCCGTCGCGTAACCGCAGGCCGTCTGTGTGCCGCCTTCGAAGAGCTGGGTCTTGGCCTGCGTGTAGGTGAGGCCGCTGTTGGCGAACACCTTCGCCCAGTAGTCCTGGATGCTGTTGACGACGCCCACCACGAGGCAGTCGCCTCCCTGCTCGGCGTCGACGCCCGTCAGGCACTTCTTCTGGACGTCGCTCGCCTCCTGGACCTCCTGCGGCGCCTGCTGTGGCTGCTGGGCATACTGTCCCTGCTCGAATGGGTTCGTCCCGAAGAAGATCGCCGCGAGCAGACCGAGGATGCCGATAAGGCCGCCGCCCATCGCCACGTTCCGGCCCCGCCCCCCTCCCCGGTTCACCTCGACCTGGGACGGGTCCAGCCGCACGTCGTCATTGAAGTCCACGCAATTTCAGATAGCCATAGAAGTGTCGTGATAAGCCCTGTAAAACATCTGGCTATCCCGAAATAGGCAGCAAAACGCCCGACCGCGCGAGGGCGGCCGGGCGTTCTGGCGTATCTCCTTAGGGGGCGCTGAGGGCCGCCGTGGGGGAGAGGCGGGCCGCCCGCGTCGCCGGGTAGAGCCCCGCGAGCGCGCCGATCAGCAGCGTCACGCCCAGCGCGGCGGGCAGCGACCACAGCGGGATGGCGACCGGCCAGCCCCGCGAGACCGCGTAGGCGGCGGTGATCGCCGTCGACAGCAGCGTCCCGCCCACCCCGCCCAGCGCCGACAGCAGCAGCGACTCGGTGAGGAACTGGGCGAGGACATGCCTACGGGTCGCACCCAGCGCGCGGCGAAGCCCGATCTCCGCCCGACGCTCCAACACCGAGATGATCATCGTGTTGGCCACGCCGACCCCGCCGACCAGCAGCGCGACGGCGCCCAGCCCGAGTAGGAGCCCGGTGAAGGCGCGGTCCGTGGCCTGCCGGGCCGCCAGCGCGTCCGACGGGCGGGACACGTCGACCTCACCGGGCGCCTCCGGGTTCGCCGTCGCCGCCAGCACCGCGCGGACGTCCTCCACATGCGCGTCGCCCGTCCTGGTGTAGACGGACGTCGGACGGCCGTCGAACCCCAGCCGCTCCCGTGCCGCGGGCCAACCGACGAGCGCCGCGGAGTCCAGCTCCGGAGCCAGCTCGACCGGCGCGAGCACGCCGACGACCGTGAACCACTCGCCGCCGAGCAGCACCCGGCCGCCCGGGGCGCCGATCCCGAGCCGCCGCGCCGCGTCCGCGCCCAGCACCGTCGCCGGATACCGAGCCGTGGCCGCGTTCAGCCACGTCCCCGCCGCGACGCGGGCGCTCACCGTGCCGGGCAGGTCGAGATGGGCCGCCTGGACGGACAGGCCGCCGCTCTGTGCCTCGGGGATGCGGTCCGATCGGTAGGCCTTGGAGTCCGGGACGATCCCGGTCGCCGCGACCCTGCGGACCGGGCCGATCCGGGAGACCATCGCCACCGACTCCTCGGGCAGCACGGCGGTCTCGCCGAACATCGTCTGGCCCGGCGCGGCGGTCAGCAGGTCCGTGCCGAGCGCGGCGAGCGCCCGGTCGACCTCGGCCCGGCCCGACGAGGAGACCCCGAGCACCGAGACCATCGCGGCGATCCCGAGGGCGATGCCCAGCGCGCTAAGGAAAGCGCGCATCTTGCGGGAGCGCAGGCCGACCGCACCCGTGCGCAGCACGTCCCGGGGGAGCAGCCGCGACGGCGGCGGGGACTCGACGGTCACGGGACCAGCCCTCCGTCCCGCATCGCGAACCGGCGCGGCAGCTCCGCGGCGATCTCCTGGTCGTGCGTGATCACCACGACCGCCGTCCCCGCCGCGTGCAGCTCGCGCAGGACCTCCATCACGCCCGCGCCGGACACCGAATCGAGGTTGCCGGTCGGCTCATCGGCCAGCAGGAGCGCCGGATCGCCGACGACCGCGCGGGCGATCGCCACCCGCTGCCGCTCCCCGCCCGACAGCTCCGCCGGCCGGTGCCGCAGCCGCGCACCGAGTCCCACCCGGACCAGCGCCCGCTCCGCTCGCGCCAGCCGCTCGCGCAGCGGGACCCCCGCGTACAGGAGCCCGTCGGCGACGTTGTCGAGCGCGGAGCGGCCCGCGGTCAGATGGAACTGCTGGAAGACGAAGCCGATCCGGTGCGCCCGCAGGGCCGAGAGCCTCCCGTCAGACAAGCGGGACACCTCCTGCCCGGCGACACGCACGATCCCTTCGGACGGCCTGTCGAGCGTGCCCATCAGGTTCAGCATCGTGGACTTGCCCGAGCCCGAAGGCCCGACGATGCCTACGAACTCGTCCTGGCCGATCGACAGGGAGACGTCACGGACGGCCGCCACACCTCCGCTGTACACCTTGCTCACCCCGACGAGCTCCACGACCTGCGTCATTCGGGCACCCCCACGACGTCGCCTTCGGCCAGGCCGGAGGAGGTCACCTCGACGAGTCCGCCCGCGAACATTCCCGTCTCCACAGCGACGACCTCGGTACGGCCGCCTTCCACGACCTCCACTCCGTAGCCGCCTTCCGCGAGGGCAAGGAGAGCGCCTACCGGGACGGCCAAGACGTTCTCGCGTACCTCCGCGGTGAAGGCGACCGTCACGGACGCCTCATTGAGGGAACCCACATCCTTCGGCTCGTCCAAGGCGATCGTCACCTCCAGCCCCGTCTCCGGATCCGAACGCTCGTCCTCGGCCGGGGTCACCACCGTCTCGACGTCGGTGATCCGTCCCGTCGTCGTCTTGTCGTCGGGAAGGGTGATGCCGACCTTCGCGCCCTTCTTGGCCAGGCGCTGGTCGTCCACCGAGAGGGAGACGGTGACGGCTCGCTCCCGGCCCGTCAGCGCGAGGACCTCCGAGCCGGGCCGGACGACATCGCCCTTGTCGGCCTGGACGGAACGGACCCGGGAAGCCCCGTCGGCGTAGTGGACGCGGGCCGGATCGAGCGTCCCGGTCTCCTCCAGGCCCAGGTCGTCCTGCCAGTCCCGGACCGCCGAAGCCGTCGCGGAGGTGAACTCCTTGTCGACCGTGAAGCCCCGGTAGCCCAAAGCCCACAGGTTCTTCTCGAACTGGAGGACATCGCGTCCGGACGAACCCGAAGACAGGACACGGTAGGCGGGCAGGCTGCCGTAGAGGAGAACGACAGGGTCGTCATCGACCCGGTACAGGGTCCCGCCCCTGCGTACCGTGCTTCCGGACTTCGCCGTTCCCGTCAAGGTGCCCGACAGGCCGGACGCCACGTTGATGTCGTCGCCATGGCCGAGCGTGCCGGACTCGTCCTGCGTGTCGCGCAGGGTCTGCCGGACGACCGCCGCCGTCGCGGGCGGAAGCACGCTCTCGCTTTCGGGGGACTCGCCACCGCGCGCGCCCAGCGCGGCGGCCGAAGCCGCCACCGCGCCCGACACGGCGAGGACGGCTCCCACGGCGAGCAGCAGCCGCCGCATCAGTTCTTCTCCTCGACCCGCGGACCGGCGTCGGCCGGCTCGCACTTCTCCTGCGCGGCCTTGAACGCGGGATCGTCCGGGTTCACTCCGCTGTCCGGAGTGATGGCGATGCCGCCCTCGGCGTTCGGGTCGGGGAAGCCGGGCACCCCGTTCTCACGCATGCAGCGGGCCATCTCCCGCGTCCGCTCCAGCCGCTCCGCGTCCGGCTTGCCCATCGTGCCGCCGCTCGGCATGAGCTTGCGGCACTCCTCCTGCGCCGCGTCGACCTTGGCCTTGTCCATGCCCTTGGGGATCGTCAGCTTGATGTTGACGTGGCCCTCGGCGTCGGTCTCGGGGTCCTCCATCGGCACGCCGTGCTCCCGCATGCAGGCCGCGTAGGCCACGGGCGAACCTTCCTGCGCGGCGGCGGACGCCGTCGACGTCGGCGTGCCCCCGGCCGTCGCGATTCCGGGGGACTCCTCGGCGCCGCAGGCCGCGGCACCGAACATGAGGAGGCCGAGTGCGAAGCCCGTCATCAGGCGCATCTTCTGCCCTTCCGGCCGGGAACCTCCCGGCCTTCCGCAGCGCAGTAGATCGAGCCGGGCGTTACCCGGCGGTTTCCGAACGCCTTAACGCCGAGGCAACGGCCGCGCCGGTATCGATGGGCCATGCGCATCCTTGTGGTGGAGGACGAACCCCTGCTCGCCGACGCCGTCGCCGAATGGCTGCGCGGCGACGCCCACGCCGTCGACATCGCGAGCGACGGCGGCGCGGCACTGGAGCGGATCGGCGTGCACGACTACGACGTCGTGGTGCTGGACCGCGACCTTCCCGTCGTGCACGGCGACGACGTCTGCCGCGCCCTGGCCCCCGGAGCCGCACGCGTGCTCATGCTGACCGCCGCGGCCGACGTGCCCGCCCGGGTCGCCGGCCTCGCGCTCGGCGCCGACGACTACCTGACGAAGCCCTTCGCCTTCGCCGAACTCGCCGCCCGCGTCACCGCGCTCGGCAGACGGGGCGGCGGCGACCGCCCGCCCGTCCTGGAACGGGCCGGGATCCGGCTCGACCCGCACCGTCGTGAAGTCTTCCGGGACGGGCGGTATGTCGCGCTGTCCCGCAAGGAGTTCGCCGTACTCGCCGAGCTGCTGCGCGCCGACGGCGGCGTCGTCTCCGCCGAGAGGCTGCTGGAGAAGGCGTGGGACGAGCACGCCGACCCCTTCACGGGGGCGGTCCGCGTCGCGGTGCTCAAACTCCGCCGCAAACTCGGCGAACCCGCCGTGATCTTCACAGAGCCGGGAGCGGGGTACCGGATCCCATGAGGTCTCCGCTGCACGCGCGCATGACGATCCGGATGCGGCTCACCGCGGTGTTCGGCGGGCTCTTCGTGCTCGCCGGAGTCGTCCTCCTGGTCGTCACCTATGCCCTGGTCGCGGCGAATCTGCCCAGAGACCAGAAGGTGATCACGAAGAGCGGATTCCTGACCGACGGTGCGGGCGGCATGGTGCCCCAGGTCCAGGAGTTCAGGCAGCTCCAGGCGGCTCAGAACGACGTCCTGGGGTCCCTGCTGACCCAGGGGGCGATCGCCCTCGTCATCGTCGGGACCGCCGCCGTCGCGTTCGGGTGGCTGCTCGCCGGACGGGTCCTGCAACCACTCCAGCGGGTCACCGAGACCGCGCGGCGCATCGCCCACGCTCCCGCCGCCGACCGCGGCCTGCACGAGCGGATCGGGCTCACCGGGCCGCGCGATGAAGTGGCCGAACTCGCCGACACCTTCGACCTCATGCTCGAAAGGCTCGACGCCTCCTTCGACGGCCAGCGCCGTTTCATCGCCGACGCCTCACACGAGCTGCGCACCCCGCTCACCCTCAACCGGGCGCTCCTTGAGGTCGCCGTGCACCGGCGGAACGCCTCAGCCGAGGTGCGCCAGCTCGGCGAGACCCTCCTGGAGATCAACGCGCGGCACGAAAGGCTCATCGAGGGACTGCTGCTGCTCGCCCGCTCCGACGCCGAGATCGCCGAGCGGGCCTACCTCGACGTCGCCGACATCGCCGAGCACGTCGCCGTGTGCGTTCCGCGTGAAGGGGTCGGCCTTGAGGTGCGGCTGGACGAGGCGCCCGCGATCGGGGACGCGGTGCTGCTGGAACGGCTCGTCCAGAACCTCGTGGAGAACGCCGTCCGCCACAACCTGCCGGAGGGCGGGCGGGTAGAGGTCGTCACGGGGACGGGGCCGGAGGGCGCGGCTTACCTGAGCGTCTCCAACACGGGGCCTGTCGTACCCGCGTATGAGATCCCCGCTCTGTTCACGCCCTTCCATCGGCGTAACAAGAGTCGCCTGCACGCACCCGGGGCGGGGCTCGGGCTTTCGATCGTGAGGTCCCTCGTCCAGGCGCACGGGGCCAGGCTGCGAACGGTGCCGGGCGGGTCCGGCGGGCTCGTCCACACCGTGGTGTTCCCGCCCGTCCCGGGGGCGCTGCGCGGATCAGCCGCCGAGCGAGGCGTAGTCGTGGACCCGGGAGCACCAGCGGGCGAGGAGCGGACGGTCGTGGCCCACGGCAAGGAGGGCCGCGCCTGACTCCGCCCGGTACTCCTCGACGACGGAGACGAGAGCGGCCGTCGTCGAGGCGTCGAGCATGGCCGTCATCTCGTCGCAGATGAGCAGGGAGGGGCCGAGGACGAGCGCGCGCGCGACGCAGGCCCGCTGGAGTTGGCCGTCGCTGACCTCGTGGGGACGGCGCACCAGGAGGTCGGGGGTGAGCCCGACCCGCTCGGCGAGGGGCCGGACCTTCCGCTCCACGGCCGCGCGGTCACCGCGACTGACGGCCTTCGACGCCCGCAGCGGCTCGGCGATGAGATCGGCGAGGGACAGCCGGGGGTCGGCCGCCGTGCGGGGCTGCTGGAAGACCAGGCCCACGGACGTCCGCTGGGCGCGCGAGGCCCGGTAGCGCCAACCCGTCGCGGGCGCGCCCGACAGGACGACCTCGCCGGAGGCCGGGCGGTGGAGGAGCGCGGCCACCCTGGCGAGCGTGGACTTGCCGCAGCCGCTCGGGCCGAGCAGGGCGGCCGACTCGCCGGCCCCGATCGTCAGCGAGACGCCCCGGACGACAGGGGGACGGCCCGGATACCCGGCGGTGATCGAGCGGAGCTCTAGCGCGCTTGACGTGGTGGTCTTAGCGGACGGCATCGGTCGACTCCCCGACGGCATATGCGGACGAACCGGAATTCTCTTCGGGGCGTGACGGAATGTCAGTGGGGCGTGGCAGTGTGTGGGAACCGGCCGGGTGATGGCAGGCCGGGCGGTGGTCGCGGTGGGTGAGGAGGGGGATTTCGGTGGTGCACACAGAGGTCGCGGCAGGGCAGCGGGCGGCGAAGGCGCAGCCCGGCGGCAGGTCGTCCAGGGCGGGCGGCATGCCGGGCACGGGAGTGAACGCCCGGGTCGGCAGGGCGTCGAGAAGACCCCGCGCATACGGGTGCCGGGGGCCGGGGGAGCCGAAGAACGCGGCCGCGTCGGCGATCTCCACGATCCGTCCGGCGTACATCACGGCCACCCTGTCGGCCACCTGCTCGGCGGCCGTCAGATCATGCGTGATGAGGAGCAGGGAACGGCCCGCGTCGACGAGTCCGCGCAACTCGGCGGCCATCCGATCGATCAGGTCGCGGTCCAATCCCGTCGTCGGCTCGTCGGCCAGCAGCAGGGGCGCGTCGGCGACGAGGGCGAGCGCGGCGGCCGCCCGCTGGGCGAGGCCGCCGGACAGCTCGTGCGGGTACAGATCGAGGTGGTCGGCGGGGAAGAGGGCGCGTTCGGCGGCCGCAAGGACGGCGGCCCGCCTGTCGGCCTCGGGGGTGAGCTCCCGGATCGTCTCGGCGAGCTGGGAGCGGATCGTGCGGACGGGCGTCAGATGGTTCGCCGGGCTCTGCGGGATCAGGCCGACGCGCCGCCCGCGGACACTTCCCGCGAGCACGGATTCGGAGGCGCCCAGCAGGTCGAGGCCGTCGTCCAGACGCGCGCTGCCCGCGACGCCGGCGTTGCCGGGCAGCAGGCCGAGCAGCGCAGAGGCCAGCACGGACTTCCCGCACCCGCTCTCGCCGACCAGCGCGAGGCACTCGCCGGGAGCGAGATCGAACGCCGCATCGGAGACCGCGGAGACCTCCCGCCACGCCTTCTCCCGCCGGACGGCGAACCTGACAGAAAGACCGCGGACCTCCAACAGCGGCCGCGCCTCGCCGGAGCCCTGCGGCGCGATGCCGTCGGCAGGGCGCGCGGTGCGCGAGGGGTCGGGCGGGGTCACAGCATCAGCTCCGATCGGCGGCGCGGGTTCAGGCGCTCCCGCCAGGCGCCCGCGAGCCCGGCGATCGCGAGGGTGGGCACGATGATGAAGAGCCCGGGAAAGAGCGTCGGCCACCAGTCGCCCGCAAGGAGCGTGCCGCGCGCGTCGGAGATCATGTTGCCGAGGCTCGCCTGGTGGGAGGGCAGGCCGAGGCCGAGGAACGACAGCGCGGTCTCGTGCCAGATCGCGTGCGGCACCAGCAGCACCGCCGCCAGGCCCGCCTGCGGCAGTACGGCCGGGACGAGGTGCCGGGTCGCCACCCGCAGCCGGGAGGCCCCGCCGGAGATCGCCGCGTCCACGAACGGGCGCGAGCGCAGCGACAGCACCTCCGCGCGGACGATCCGGGTCGTCGACAGCCAGTGCGTCAGCCCGATCGACATGACCACCGGCCAGACCCCGGGGCGGAACAGCGCGACGATGAAGATGCCGAGCATCAGGTGCGGCACGGCCGAGAACGTGTCGACCACGCGCATCACCAGCCGGTCCGCCCGCCCGCCGAACAGGCCCGCGGTCGCGCCCACGGCGGTGCCGATCACCGCCGCGCCGAACGCCGCGACCAGCCCGACCAACAGCGAGACGCGCAGCCCGTACACGCAGCGCAGCAGTACGTCCCTGCCGTTGCCGTCGGTCCCGAAGGGGTGCCGCCACGAGGGCGGCTGGAGGGTGCTGCGCAGATCCACGGCCTGCTGGTCCAGCGGGAAGAGCACCGGCACGCACAGCACGGCCAGCGCGATCAGCAACACCAGCACGGCGGACACCCGGAACCGCACCGCATGCCGGCCCGCCTCGCCGCGCCGCCCCGGGCGCCCATTCCGGGCACTCCTGACAGCGTCCTTCGCGGCGGCCCGCGCGTTCCTCGCGGGCGCGCTCCGCGTGGGTGCCCCGCTCACGGGCACGCCTTCCGAGCACCCGGGCGCGCACCGGGACGGCGGGCGGCCGGGGGTGGCGCTTGGTCGTGTCGGGTGGTCGCGGGAACGGTGGGGGCCGGGTGGGAGGTCACAGGTCCTCCAGGGAGACGCGGGGGTCGGCGAGGCCGTAGAGGATGTCGGAGAGGAGGTTGCCGAGGAGGACGGCCGCGGCGGCGAGGGTGGTCACCGAGGCGAGCAGCGGGAAGTCCGCGGCCATCGCCGCCTCGGAGGTGGCCGAGGCGAGGCCGGGCCAGCTGAACACCGTCTCGATGAGCAGCACTCCCGTGATCACCTCGGGCGTCCGGGTGCCGATCAGGGCGAGGACCGGCAGGAGGCCGGAGCGCAGCGCGTGGCCGAACAGCACGGTGCGCTCGCGCAGCCCCCGGGCGCGCGCACCGCGCACGGGGTCCTCGGCGAGCGCGTCGGACACCCCTTGGCGGACATAGAGCAGGAACCATGGCATTTGGGAGATCGCGAGCACGACAGCGGGCAGGACCAGGTGTTCGGCGACCCCGCCGAACGTCGTCTCGTCGCTGCCCGGGTCGGTGAGGCCGCCCGCGGGAAGCCAGCCGAGCCGCAGCGCGAACAGCCAGATCGCGAGCAGCCCGACCCAGAAGGACGGAGCGGCCTCCAACGTGTAGGCCAGCGACGTCGCCGCGCGGTCGATCAGGCCGCCGGGACGCCGCGCCGCCGCGACGCCCAGCGCCACCGAGACGGCGACGGCGAGCGCGAGCCCGACCGCGCACAGCAGCGCGGTCCAGCCCAGCCGGGCGCCGAGCACCTCGGACACGGGCTGGCGGTACGTGCTGGACACGCCGAGATCACCGGTGAAAGCGGAGGTGAGCCAGTTCCACCACTGATGCCAGAACGGCACATCGACGCCGAGGTTGCGGGCCACCTGGTCGAGGGTCTCCTGGGACGCGGCGAGCCCCGCCGACCCCAGGTACTGCTGCACGGGATCGAACGGGGAGACCGCGGCGAGCGCGAACACCCCGAACGTCACCGCCCCCAGCACAGGCACCGCCGCGACCAGCCGCCTCCCGACCAACCGCCCCAGCGGCCCCGCCAGCCCCCGCCCTCCCCGAGCCGAGCCCTTGACGGGCCCCCGGCGCGAACCGCGGGCGGCTTCGGCCGGCCCCTGGCTCGGCATCTTCCCGGCAGAGCCCCTGACGGAAGTCTGGCGTGGATCGTGCGTGGCTTCGGTCGGTACCTGGCTCGGCATCTTCCTGACCGGGCCCTGGATGGAACCTTGGCACGGATCGTGCGGTTCCTGGCTCGGCTTCTTCCCTGCCGGGCCCTCGGCGGGGTCCTGGCGCGGATCGCGGGCGGCTTCGATCGGTTCCTGGCTCGGGTTCGCGTCGGCGGGGCTCCCGACGGGGTTCTGGTGTGGAACATGGGCGGCGTCGGTCGGCACCCGGCTTGGCCTCTGCTCGGCCGGGTGCTCGACGGGGCCCCGGTGCGGGTCGAATGGGGCTTCGGCGGGTACCTGGCTCTGGGTTTGCGTGGTCGGGGGTTCGGTCGAATCCGGGCGCGGGCCGGGGGCGGCGTCGGCGTTCGCGGGAAGGGTGTGCGGGGGCGGGTCGGGGGAGTCGGTGCGGGTGCTCGCTGCGGAGTCGTCGGCGTCGGGGGGTCGGGGGAGGCCGGGGTCGGGTGGCGGGGTCACTGGGGGAGGGACCAGTCCTGGAGGTTCCACCAGGGGCCGCCGGCCAGGCCGTGGTCGTGCGGCTCGACCTGCGTGGAGAGGCCGGTGTAGCCGTCGGCCATGACGTACACGTGATCGATGAAGGTGAGGAACGTGTAGCTCGGATCGTCGGCGAACCGCTCCTGGACGGTGTCGTAGGCGACCTTGCGCTCCGTCTCGTCGCTGCTCTCGCGGCCGAGCTCCAGGGCCTGGTCGACGGACTCGTCGGCGTAGTGCGGCATGTTGTTCCAGCCGTCGCCGCCGAGGCCGGAGTACAGCGCCGGGTAGAGGTCGAAGTCGGGGTCGAACCCGTTGCCGCCGCCCGCGAGCATCGCGTCCGCACCGAGCAGCGGCTGCACGACCTCGCGGGTGCCCGCCTGCACCTTCGCCTCGATCCCGATCCTCTTGGCGTCCGAGGCGTAGGCGAGCGCGTGGTCCTGGCGGAGTTTGTCGCCGGAGAAGTACCAGAGCGTGAACGACGCGCGCCGCCCGTCCTTCTCCCGGACGCCGTCATCGCCGAGCCTCCATCCCGCGTCTTCGAGGATCCGGGCGGCCTTCGCCTCGTCGCGGGTGGGCTTGGCGCCCTGCAGGAACCATGTGCTGTCGTCGGGGATCGCGCCGTAGGCGGGGCGGCCGGCCCCCTTCAGGATCGACTCGACCATGAGGTCCCGGTCGACGGCGAGGTTGAGGGCCTGCCGGATCGCCTTGTCGCCCGTCACGGGATTGCCGGTCGGCAGGGTGACCGCGCGGTAGTCGACGGACTCGGCGTTGAGCACGGTCATGCCGTCGAGGTCGCGGAACGGCTCGGCGACCGACGGCGGAAGGGCGGCCCCGTCGAGTTCGCCCGCGCGCAGCCGGGTCGCGCGGACGTCGTCGTCGGCGATGAACGCGACCGTGACATCGGTGATCTCCGGCGCGCCGCCCCAGTAGTCGGGGTTCGCCTTGAGCGTCAGCTTCTCGCCTTTGCGCCAGGACGCGAGCGTGTACGGGCCGGTTCCGATGGGCGCGGAATTGTAGGAGCCGGTGTTCGGGTCCTGCCCGCCCGCGTCCTGCGCGGACGCGATCGGCAGGACGGTCCGCTCGACGAACGGGGTGTACGGGTACTTCAGCGTGAAGACCACCCGGTGTGAGCCGCTGGCCTCGACCTTCTCGATCGCGGCGAGTTCACTCGCGTAGGCGTTGTTGGTCTTCTCGTCGAGGATCGTGGTGTAGGTGAAGACGACGTCGGCGGCGGTGAACGGCTTGCCGTCGCTGAAGGTGACGCCTTCGCGGAGCCGGTAGGTGTACGTCAGGCCGTCGTCGGAGACCTCGGGCAGTTCGGTCGCGAGCGCGGGTTCCAGCTTCATCTGCTGGTTCCGCTGGAGGAGGCCGTCGAAGATCTTGGAGTTGCCGTCCTTGCCGTAGCCGAGCAGCGGGCTCAGGCTCTCCGGCTCGTAGGAGACCCCGATCGTGAGCGACGCATCGGCGGCGCCGGAGGGCGCGGAGGATGAGCAGGCGGCGAGGCCGACCAGCAGCATGGACGCCGCGACCGCGACCGTCCCCGTCTTCCACAGATGCACCCGAAGGTCCCGCCTCTCACTCGTTATTGCGATAACCTCGCAATAGCTATGAGGCCACAGCATAGGACACCAAACCTGCCCAGTCAGGCACCTATCCCCGTTGCGAGACCGCGATTCCCCACGGTTTCACGTGAAACATAGATCCCCCCGCAACACAGCCGACGCCATGCGAACGAGCCCGCGCGCCGAGGGTGCGGCGTCGCGTCTTGAGATGGCGCAGACGGTGCCGTTGCGGGCGAAGTCGGGTATGTGGATGTGACGTTGGGGTCAGGGGGGTGGGGTCAGGGCCACTCGGGCGGCGCGGAGGGCTGCGAGGAGTTTGCGCAGGCGGGACGGGCGGGGGACGGGGGTGAAGGAGGGGAGGGCGTCGAGGTGGCGTTGGAGCCGGATGAAGGACTCGATCTGGCGTTGGAGGGAGGGGAGGTCGGTGAGGGAGGCGTCGTGCGGGGTCTCGGCGAGGAGGTACTGGGGGGCGGTGACGAGGCAGACCGCGGGGATGCGGTGCTCGTAGAGGGGTTCGCCCTCGCCGAAGTGGACGAGCGGACCCGGCGCGCAGACCTCCGTCGGGGCCGGTGCCGGGCCCGTCCACTCCGCCAGGGCGAGGTCGCGGAGCTGCCGGGTCGTCGCGTAGAGGAGTTCGGGCTCCAGGGCGCCGGTCGGGCCGTAGCCGCCCGTCGCGGGGTCGTCGGCGAACTCGCGGGCGCCCAGATGCTCAACGACGAGGCCCGCCACGGCGCGGGACCGGCCCGGACCGCCCTTCCACAGTTCCGGATGGGCCTCCAGCCAGGCCGTCGTCGCCTGCCCGTGCGCGGTCACCGCGGGAATGCGCAGGTGGCCCGAGGTCAGCACGAACACGAGACGCCGCCGGTGCGGCCGGGACACGGCGTCCCGCACCATCTCGACAAGCCCGATATGCCCGTTCTCCTCGACCGCGTTGACCCCGTCGCTGTGCGACACGATGAGCACCGACTCCTCGGCCTCCATCGCGGCCCCCCTGCCCGGCCCGTCCGAGTCCGCCGAAGACGACGGGAGGGGGGCGGGTTCGGAGACCGCCCATAGGGTCTCGGCCTCGGCGTGCTCGGTGAGGACCGCGTCGAGGACGAGCCGGCCTTCGGCGCCCGCCTTCGCGGCGGCCAGGACGCGGTCGCCCGCCTCGCCCGCCACCCAGACGGCGGGCAGATCGCGGTAGGGGAAGGTGAAGGGCAGGTACTGGCCTTGGGCGTTGCCCGGGGACAGGCCGCGCCATACCGCGATCACCCCGAGCACCCCCGCCTTGCGGGCGGCGGCCAGCGACGGGCCGAAGAGCGTGGCGGTGACCACGGGGTTGGCGACCGGGGGACGCGCGGTGTCGCCGTCCTCCCAGCCGCCGACGAGCAGATCGAAGGGCACCTCGCGGTGCGGCACCTCGACCACCGCGATCCCGCCGCGCGCCCGGCGCCAGTGCCGGACCAGGCCGTCGAGCAGGTGCAGCCGCCCGGAGACCCCCTCCGGGCCCGTCGTCCCGGAGTAGGGGTACGGCGCGGAGACCGCGATGCCGCGCCCGTCCACCTCAAGGCGGACGGAACCCTCCGGCGCCTCCCAGCGGGTGAAGGCGTGCCGGTCCCGGTGCACTTCGAGACCGAACGCCGCCCACCGGGCCGCCACGTCCTCCACCAGCGCCCGGTGGGCCGCCGAGCCCGTCGGACGGGTGCCCAGACCCACGAGGAACCCGACCTGCTCCTCCAGCGAACCGATGTCCATACGCCCTCCTCGCGGTCTGGTCCCGGCCGGACCACCGGACCCGGTCACTCCTCCGGCGGGAGCAGGACCTTGTCGATCACGTGGACCGTGGCGTTGCCCGTCCTGATGTTGCCACAGAGGACCTTCGCGCCACTGATGTCGTAGGCGCCGTTCGCGCCTCCGACCTTCAGGGTGGTGCCGCGCAGCGTCTCCAGCTCGCCCGAGCCCAGGTCCTCGGGCCCGTGCCTGCCCTCGACGATGAGGTTCATGAGGATGCCGGTGAGGACCATGCCGTCGTCCATGTCGGACTTCTTGACCGTGGACCAAGCGGCGTTGCTCGGCGCGAACACCGTGATCTCCGGCGCGGTGTCGAGGGTCTCGACCATTCCGGCCTTGCGCACCGCCGAGGCGAACGAGGCCAGCTCCGGGCTGTCGGCCAGCGCCGTCACCACGGGCCGGGCCGCCATCGCGGTGAGGCTCGCGCCCGTGGCCCCCTGGAGCGCGGCGCACCCGGTGCCGAAGGTCTGCGGCAGGGCCTCGGCCGGCACCGCGACCGCCGCGGGAGCCTGGCTCGTCGCGGCCTTCTCCCCCTTGCCCGCGGCCTCCTGGGCCTGCCCGCCGCACCCCGCGACACCCGCCAGCATGACGGCGCCCGCCGCCAGCACACCAAGTTTCATGATCCCCCCGAATCGCCCGTCTCCGGCCTTCCCCGCTGTCGGCTCGGCCGATGATCAAGCCCGTTCCCGCCCTTTCCTCCCTTCACACCCGCACCCGGCGATCCACCCGGAAACTCCACAGGCACGCTCCACCCCGACCCACTGACCTCTTCCTCCCGATCGCACCCCGCCCCAGCCGACCCCCCTCTCCCCACCTCCCTCCCCGGCCTGGCCTCCGTGCAGACCTTCCCCCACGGTCTGGCCCCGCGCAGACCGCGCTCTCCGGTGGGCTTGCTCTCCCCTCTGGCCTGCCTCCGGTCCGGCTCCCGTGCGGACCGACTTCCCCGGCCTTGCTCCCGTGCAGGCCGTGGTCGGTTTCTCGTATGGGCCCGCCCCCGGGGTTCGTTCTCTGTGGGCTGCCACCAGGGTTGGGTTCTCGTGCGGGCTGCGGGTCGTCCTCCACGTGTGGGCCGCATCAGGGTGGGGTTCCGTGTGGGCCGTCCCCGGGGTCGGCCTTGTGCGAGGTCTGCGCCTTGGTCGTCCTCCTGTGCGGGTCGCCTCCCGGGTCGTGTCGGGTGGTGGAAAGGAAGCGTGTGCCGGCCCGCGAGGCCCCGGGCACGAGGAGGGGAAGGGCGCGCCCGGGGTTTCGGGGATCAGGAGGTGTGGGTGGGGGTCCAGGTGGTGGAGATGATGGTGGTGGACGAGAGGGGGAAGCCCGCGGGGAGGGCGGCGTTCAGGCCGGCGGGCTGCTTGACGAGGATCTCCGAGGCGAGGGCTCGGCCTTGGGCGCGGTCCAGGTAGATGCGGTGTTCGAGGACGCCGTTCGGGGTCTTCTCCACAGCGGAGACGGCCACGGCGGGGCGTCCTTCGGGGTCCTTCACCTCGCCGAGGGCCGTGACGCCCTTCAGACCGGACAGAAGAGTGAAGGCGGCGGACATGGTCTTGGGGCGCAGCGGCATGTCGGTGACCATCCCCGACACGACGCGGAACAGCCAGGCGTCCCGCTCCATCGGCACGCTCGACGCCTCGGTGTCGGAGCCGGTGTAGAACCGCAGCAGGGAGGCGCGCAGCTTCGCCGGGTCGGCGGGGAGCTCCCGCAGATCCCGCATGGACACGTTGCGGCCGAGCCAGAAGACCTTGTCGCCGTCGACGAGCGGCGCGCTTCCGGTCTCGGCCGGGCTTGGGCCGGTCTCCAGGCGGACGAGGCCGCCCGCGCCCTTCTTGCCGCGCGCGATGTCGACCTCGATGGAGGAGGGGGAGCCCTGGGCGCGCCAGGCCTCCTCATCCTGCGGGGAGGCCGGGACGGTGCCGAGATCGTGCCGGCTGTACCACTGGCGGCCGTCGGTGACGTTGGGGGTCCAGGTCTCGTCCTGGACCGTGGTCACGACGGTGTAGGCGGAGGCGCCCTGGCCCGCTCGGGAGTAGGAGCGGGAGACCGCGACCCGCTTCCAGTAGTCGCCCGTCTCCTCCGGGGCGCCTGCCGCGCCGTGCGCGGCGGCGAGCAGCACGGTCTCGGCGTCGAGGGCGACGGTGCCGGGCGCCGCGGGCGCGGCCGGGCGCGATGGGCCGGTGCCGCCGTCGGCCGGGACCACGGCGGGCACGACGCCCACGGCGACCGCCGCCGCGGCGAGCACGCCGACCAGGCCGGCGCCCCAGCCCAGCCGGACTGACCGGGTGGCGGGCCGCCGCGCGCCCTCCGCCTCGGTGGAGGGCGCGGCGGCGGCCATCGCGGCGGCGAGTTCGGCCCGCCGGGTCTCCTCGGAGACGGGCAGACCGGGGTCGAGGTCGGCGGGACGCGCCTGGTGGAGCAGGCGCAGGGACTCGTGGCTCATGGCATCTCCTCGCGGATCATCCCCACGCGGGGGCGGACGGGACGTGGGTCGGCGGGCCGTTCCATCGCCTGCTGGAGGCGGCGGCGCGCCCGGTGCAGGCGGACGCGCAGCGTGGCGGCCGAGCAGCCGACCACCTTCGCGGCCTCGCGTGGCGACAGGCCGTGCCAGGCGACGAGCACGAGCAACTCGCGCTCGTCCTCGGGCAGTTCGGCCAGGGCGCGCAGCGCGGTCATGCGCTCGGCGACGTCATCGGCGACGTCGCTCTGTGGGGGTGCGGTCCGCTCGCGCAGTTCCGCGACGAACTCCTCCCGCCGGATCTCGGCGCGGTATCCCTCGCGCAGCACATTGCGGGCGACGCCCAGCAGCCAGGGCAGCGGGGGATCGGGCACATCGGCGAGACGCCGCCATGCGACGGTGAAGGTCTCGCTGACCACCTCCTCCACGACACGCCGCCCGCCCCGGCTGATGGCGTAAGCCCAGACATGCCCGCGGCACTCGTCGTAGATCGCCGAGAACCGCTTCTCGTTCTCGCTCACGCGTTCACCTCCCTCCTCGGGTCCGTTTCGCATTCACAGGGAAGTGGTCCCGCACCGCCCATCGTTACCGCCGATTTCCCAAAACCCGACCACTTCATGATCCTGACCAGGGAAGATGTCCCGGAAATGCCACTCCAGGGAATTTGCCGCCGGTGCTCGCGGCCGCGTCCGGACCGGGCGCGCCGGAGGATCGGGAGACGGGGCGGCGTGCGTTTCGCGGCGGGCGACGGGACGTGAAACCCTGGGGAGGTGCAGACGGACAGCGCCAAGCGGACGAGCCGGGCGGCCTTGGGGAGGCCGCGGGTCACCTCGCGGGCGGCCCTGGAGCGGCTCGCGTTCGAGCTGTTCGCGCGGCGGGGCTTCGACGAGACCACCGTCGACGACATCGCGGCGGCCGCGGGGATCGGGCGGCGCACGTTCTTCCGCTACTTCGCCTCCAAGACCGATCTGGTGTGGGGCGACTTCGAAGGCCAGCTCGAAAGGCTGCGCACCCTCCTGGACGACGCCGATCCCGGCGCGCCGATGATGGAGGCGGTCCGCGAGGCGGTCGTGGCGTTCAACCGGTACGACCCGCAGGAAGTGCCGTGGCACCGCCAGCGCATGGAGCTGATCCTGCGGGTGCCCACCCTCCAGGCCGACGCGACCCTCCGCTACGCCGCCTGGCGGGAGATCGTCGCGGCGTTCGTCGCGGCGCGCACAGGGCAGCCGCCCACCGCGATGCTCCCTCTGCTCGCCGGCTACGCCGTGCTGGCCGCGTCCATCTCCGCGTACGAGTACTGGCTGTCGGTGGACGCCGCCGAAGACCTGACGGCCCTTCTCGACGCCTCGCTGCGCCGGATCGCCGAAGGCATCGCCGCCGCCGACCCCGCCTCTGAGGGCGGCCCGACGCGCTGAACACTGCCCCGCGCGGGTTCCTCGAAGGCGTCTGCGGCCCGAACCGGCGCCCCAAGCGCGGCGCGGCGCGCTGAACACCGCCCTACCGGGATTTGCGAGGGCATCGCCGCTGCGGGCCCCGCGTCCTGAGAGCAGCCCGGCCCGCGGTATCGCCCGGATCTTCGGGGCCGCCGAGGGCCGCCGGAGCTGCGGCCCTCGGCGGCCAGGCCTACTCGCGCATGGCGGCGGCGATGATCTCGCCGGTGAGGACCGCGGTGTTGGCGGGGCCGCGGAGGGGGGCGGTGGGGAGGAGGGAGGTGTCGGCGACGCGTAGGGCGCTCAGCCCGTGGACGCGGCCCTGGGAGTCCGCGGCGGAGTCGGCGGAGGTGCCCATGGGGACGGTTCCGCAGGTGTGCTGGGAGGTACCGAGGCGGGTGGAGATCCAGAGGTCGAGGGCTGTGTCGTCGTCCAGGGCGGCGGGTTCTACGAGGCCGGAGGAGACCTCGCTGAACGCGTCCGTGGCGACGATCGAGGCGACGGCCCGTACGACGTCGCGCAGGGCGCGCCGGTCGGCCTCGGTCTCCAGGTAGCCGTAGTCGATCCGGGGCGTTACGCGCGGGTCGGCGGATTCGGTGCGCAGCCTGCCGGTCCGCCTGGGGGTCTGCACGGAGGCGAGGAATGCCAGGGGCGCTCCGGGCACCGCCACGGTCCCGCCGACGAGTCCGGCGAGCGGGACGAGCGACTGGAGGACCTCCAGATCCCCGGCTTCCGCGCCGCCGGACGAGGTCAGATGCAGTGCCCCGCCGAGCCACGTCTGCGACGGTTCGGGCAGTTCCCTTCGTGGCGTCCATTCCAGCGCGACCTGAGGGTGGTCGCTCAGCGCGGCCCCGACGGCGGGCAGGTCCAAGGCGACGGGGATGCCCGCGCGCTCCAGGTCGCGCGCGGGTCCGATGCCCGAAAGGTGCAGCAGGTGCGGGGTGGCGAAGGCTCCCGCGCAAAGGACGACCTCGCCCGCCTCGACGACCTCCGCGCGCCCCCCGCGTTCGACGACGACGCCCGCGGCCCGCCCGCCCGAGAGGACGACGGACCGGACCGTGCTCCCGCCCAGGACCGTGAGGTTCGGCCGGGCGAGCGCGCCGAGCAGGTAGGCGATCCCCATGTTGATCCGCCGCCCGTCCACGGAGTTGGAGGGCACTGCCCCGAATCCGGGCGCTTCCTGCGCGTTCTTGTCGGCCTCCTCCGGGTACCCGAGCGCGCGGGCCGCCTTGCGGAACGCCGCTGCGGCGGGGTGGTCCGGCGGCGTACGGCGGACGGGGGCGGGCCCGTCGCCTCCGTGCAGGGGCCCGGCGCCGAGGTCGAGGTCGTTCTCCATCCGGCGGAGCACCGGTAGGACGCGCTCGTAGGACCACAGGTCGTCTCCGGCGGCGGCGGCCCATCGGGTGAAGTCCGCTTCGCGCGCCCGGATGAAGTACCCGCCGTTGACGGTCGTGGAGCCGCCGAGGTACCGGCCGCGTGTGGCCACGTAGGCCTGGCCGGGGGTGAGCCGCACGAGGTGGGTGCTGACGGCGGGGTCGTCCGCTTGGGCTCCGGGGACGAGCCGGGCGTCGAGCAGCCGATCCGGGAAACCGGACAAATCACCAGGCACAGGGCCGGATTCGAGGACAAGGACGGTGCGCGAAGGGTCCTCGCTGAGACGGGCCGCAAGGGCGGAGCCGCTTGCTCCGGCGCCCACGACGACGACGTCCGGCCGGCTCACCGGCGAGCCCCCTCGCGCGGTGATTCCGCAGGTGAACCGCTCTTCATCGCAAGTGACCCCTTTCTTTTGGCACTCGATGTAACTAGTATCCGACATGTCCCGATAGCGTGAGGGGCGTCTCACCCGCAGGTGGGATTCCGCATACCCGAAACAGGAGGTGCCATGAACGAGAACCAGGATGTGGAACTCGTCGAGTCGCTGATCGAGGAAGTCTCGATCGACGGCATGTGCGGCGTCTACTAGGCCGTCATGCCCGCTCTCGACCTCGACCGCGCCTGGGACCTGCACCCGCAGGTCTCGGTGCGGCCGGAACCCTTCGGCGCGCTCCTGTACCACTTCGGGACCCGCAAGCTGTCGTTCCTCAAGGACCGCGTGCTTCTGGAGGTCGTGCAGTCCCTCAAGGACTCGCCCTCCGCACGGGCCGCGTGCACGGCGGCCGGAGTACCCGAAACCGACCTGCCCCGGTTCGGCGCGGCGCTCGGCGCCCTCGTCGGCTCGGCGATGGTCGTCGAAAGGACCACCCCATGACCATCACCCCCGAGCGGGCCGCGCCCGCCCCCGGGCCGCGGCTGGTCGACCTGTTCGAGCTCGGTCTCGACGCGCCGATCTGCCTGACCTGGGAACTGACCTACGCCTGCAACCTGGCCTGCGAGCACTGCCTTTCCAGCTCCGGCCGACGCGACCCGCGCGAGCTGACCACCGACGAGTGCAAGGCCGTCATCGACGAGCTGGAGCGCATGCAGGTGTTCTACGTGAACATCGGCGGCGGTGAGCCCACGGTGCGCTCGGACTTCTGGGAGCTGCTGGACTACGCCACGGCCCACCACGTCGGCGTGAAGTTCTCCACCAACGGCGTGCGCATCACCCCCGAGGCCGCCCGTCGTCTGGCCGCCAACGACTATGTCGACGTCCAGATCTCGCTCGACGGCGCCACCCCCGAGGTGAACGACGCGGTGCGCGGCCCCGGCTCCTACGCCACCGCGATCCGCGCCATGCAGAACCTCTCCGACGCCGGCATGAAGAACTTCAAGCTGTCCGTCGTCTGCACCCGCCACAACATCCCGCAGATGGACGACTTCAAGGCGATCGCCGACAAGTACGGCGCCCAGCTCCGGCTGACCCGCCTTCGTCCCTCCGGCCGCGGCGCCGACGTGTGGGACGAGCTGCACCCCCTGCCCGGCCAGCAGCGCGAGCTGTACGACTGGCTGATCGCCAACGGCGACAAGGTGCTCACCGGAGACTCGTTCTTCCACCTGTCGGCTTACGGCCAGGCGCTTCCCGGCCTCAACCTGTGCGGCGCAGGGCGCGTCGTCTGCCTGATCGACCCGATCGGCGACGTCTACGCCTGCCCGTTCGCCATCCATGACGAGTTCCTCGCCGGCAACGTGAGGCAGCCCGGCGGCTTCGCCGAAGTGTGGCGCGAGTCCGGCCTGTTCCAGGACCTTCGGGAGCCGCAGACGGGCGGGGCGTGCAGCTCCTGCTCGCACTACAGCACCTGCAAGGGCGGCTGCATGGCCGCGAAGTTCTTCACCGGCCTTCCGCTGGACGGGCCCGACCCGGAGTGCGTCGTCGGCCACGGCGAACAGCTCCTGGCCGGCCGCCCCGAGGACCGCTCGGAGATCCCCAAGCCGTCCGCCGACCACTCGCGCAAGGCCAAGCCGCGCTCCCGCCCGGTCCCGGTGAAGCTCTCGCTGACCCGCCCCGAGCCCGACCGCCGCCCCGTGAGCGCGTGCGAAGAGAACCCCTTGGCCGGTCTCACCCTCTGACACCCACCGGGCGGGCGCTTGGCACCCCCGAGAGCGCCCGCCGCCACACCCCACATCTTTTTTCGAGCACGGCAGCCCCACCCCTGCCGCCGCGCTCTCGGCAAGGAGAAACACCCATGGGCAACGCCTGGTTCGAAACGGTCGCCGAAGCGCAGCGCCGGGCCAAGAAGCGGCTCCCCGGCATGGTCTACGGCGCGCTCGTCGCCGGGTCCGAGCGCGGCCGCACGATCGACGACAACCTCGACGCGTTCGCGCAGCTCGGGTTCGCGCCGAAGGTCGCGGGCCACAAGAACGAACGTGACCTGAGCACCACGATCATGGGCGTGGAGTCGTCGTTCCCCGTGCTGATCTCGCCGACCGGCGTGCAGGCCGTCGACCCCGAGGGCGAGGTGGCCGTCGCCCGTGCCGCCGCCAACCGGGGCATCATCATGGGCCTGTCCTCGTTCGCGAGCCGCTCGGTCGAGGACGTCTGCGCGGTCAACCAGAACGTCTTCTACCAGATGTACTGGACCGGCAGCCGCGAGGCGATGGTGCAGCGCATGGAGCGCGCGAAGGAGGCCGGCGCGAAGGCCCTCATCGCGACCCTCGACTGGTCGTTCTCCAACGGCCGCGACTGGGGCAGCCCCCAGATCCCCGAGAAGATCGACCTCAAGACCATGGTCAAGCTGGCCCCGAAGGTCGTCAACCGGCCCGGCTGGCTGTGGCGCTTCGGCAAGACCGGCAAGATCCCGGACCTCACCGCCCCCAACCTCCAGCCTCCCGGCGGCCAGGCCCCGACGTTCTTCGGCGCCTACTACGAGTGGATGCAGACCCCTCCCCCCAGCTGGGAGGACGTCGAGTGGATGCGCAAGGAGTGGGGCGGCCCCTTCCTGCTCAAGGGCGTGACCCGGGTGGACGACGCCAAGCGCGCGGTCGACGCGGGCGTCACCGCGATCTCCGTGTCCAACCACGGCGGCAACAACCTCGACACCACCCCGGCGACGATCCGCCTGCTGCCGAGCGTCGCCGACGCCGTCGGCGACCAGATCGAGGTCCTCCTCGACGGCGGCGTGCGGCGTGGCGGCGACGTCGCCAAGGCCCTCGCCCTCGGCGCGCGGGCCGTCCTCATCGGCCGCGCCTACCTGTGGGGCCTCGCCGCGAACGGCACCGCCGGCGTGGAGAACGTCCTCGACATCCTGCGCGGCGGTCTCGACTCCGCGGTCCTCGGCCTCGGCCACTCCTCGGTCAAGGACCTGTCGCCCGCCGACCTGCACATCCCGCGCGACTTCAAGGTGACCCTCGGCGGTTCCGGGCTCGCCGAGTCCTGATCCGGCGCGGGACACCGAGATGGACGACGACCCGGCCACCCGCGCGCTAGGCGGCGCGGTGTGGCCGGGGATTCCCGACGGCGCGCTCGTGCTCGTCCCGGTCGGCGCGACCGAGCAGCACGGGCCGCACCTGCCGCTCTCGACCGACACCGTGATCGCCGAGGCGGTGGCCGTCCGCGCCGCGCGTGAGCTGCCCGGCCCCGTCCTGGTCGCTCCGGCGATCGCGTTCGGAGCAAGCGGCGAACACGCCGGCTTCCCCGGGACGGTCTCCATCGGCCACACGGCGCTGCGCGCGGTGATCGTCGAGACCGTCCGGTCGCTCGCCCTGTGGGCCGGGCGCGTCGTGTTCGTCAACGGGCACGGCGGGAACGTTCCCACGCTGGACGACGCGCTCGCCCAGATGCGCGTCGAAGGCCACGACGTCGCCTGGGCGCCCTGCGGTGCGCCCGGCGCCGATCCGCACGCGGGTTTCACCGAGACGTCGGTGATGCTGCACCTCGACCCCGGGAAGGTGCGGCTCGCCGACGCCGTCGCGGGCGACACCCGGCCGCTCGTGGAGCTGATGCCCGAACTGCTCGCGGGCGGAGTGCGCGCGGTCTCGCCGTCCGGCGTGCTCGGCGACCCGACCGGCGCGACGGCCGAGGCCGGCGAGCGCATCGTCGCGCAGATGGTCGCCGCGGTCGTCCGACGGGTCCGGGAAGGCCGCGCCGACAAGCGGGGCCGCCTCCTTGAGCCGCACGGCCCCTGATCCAGCCCCCGCCAAGACTTCTCTTCGGCATGCCCTCGAACGGCAGACCCCGTCCCGCCCCCGCTGACGGAGGGGCCGCCCGCGAAGGCGCGCCGCGGAGACAGGGCCTCGGACGCACGGGTTCCGAGGTTCCCCCCGCTCTTCGGCGGATGCACGTCCGCCGAAGAGAACTCATCGAAGGAGATGGAAATGAAGGCACGCGCCGCCATGCTGCTGGAGCAGCCAGGCAAGTGGCAGGTCCGGGACGTCGAACTCGACGAGCCCGGATTCGGCGAGGTGCTGGTGGAGATGGTGTCCACCGGCCTGTGCCACTCCGACGACCACATGGCCGTCAACGACATCCCGGTCGCCCACCTGCCGTTCTGCGGCGGCCACGAGGGCTCCGGCATCGTCCGCCAGGTCGGCCCCGGCGTCACCGACCTGAAGGAGGGCGACCACGTCATCACCTCCTTCGTCCCCGCCTGCGGCCGGTGCAAGTGGTGCGCCAAGGGCATCCAGGTGCTGTGCGACAACGGCGCCAAGATGCTCGAAGGCAGCCAGATGGACGGCACCTTCCGCATGCACTACGACGGCAAGGACGTCGCCACCGGCGGCCTGCTCGGCACCTTCGCGAACTGGCAGGTCTACGACCAGCTGTCGGTCATCAAGATCCGCGAGGACGTGCCGCTGAACGTGGCGTGCCTCGTCGCCTGCGGTGTCCCGACCGGTTGGGGCTCCTCGGTGAACGGCGGCCAGGTCAAGCCCGGCGACGTCGTGATCGTCATGGGCATCGGCGGCATCGGGATCAACGCGGTCCAGGGCGCCAAGCACGCGGGCGCGGGCCGCATCATCGCGGTCGACCCGGTCGAGTTCAAGCGCGAGACGGCGCTGAAGCTCGGCGCCACGGAGGCGTTCGCCGACATCCACGAGGCCGGCGAGTTCGCCCGGAGCATCACCAACGGGCAGGGCGCCGACTCCGCGATCGTGACCGTCGGCATCATCAACGGCCAGAACGTCGGCGACGCCTTCACCACGATCAGCAAGGGCGGCACCGTCGTCGTCACCGCCCAGGGTCCCGCGGACACCGTGGACGTGCCGCTCAACCTCATGGACATCGCCATGAGCGAGAAGCGCATCCAGGGCGTCCTGTACGGCATGCACTCCCCGCGCGCCGCGGTCCCGCAGCTCCTGGAGATGTACGTCCAGGGCGCCCTCAAGCTGGACGAACTGGTCACCCGCCGGTACCGGCTGGAGGACATCAACCAGGCCTACGCCGACATGCACGCGGGCGTGAACATCCGCGGCGTGATCGACTTCCAGTCCTGATCCGCCCTCCCGGCCGATCCGTCCGGAATCCTCGTGGAGAAGCACGGTCCACGATGATCCTTCGGCGGTAACCTGCCGGGCGTCGACCGCCGGACGGGCGCGCCGCGTCCGTCCGGCGGACGGCGGTCGAACGTGTGCCTTCCCGCCCGTCGCCCCGGGCGGGGAGGCACACGGGACACCGCTCTCCCCGGGGACCGCGGCGGGATGGGTCGCGGTCCCTCTCCCATCTCCTCAGGATCTCCGATGACGAACCCGCCTTTGCCCGCCGAACCGAGCCGGCCGCCTTCCGGGGCCGAAGCAGCCCTCCCGGAGGGTTTCGGCATCGCGCTGGACCAAGGCACGTCCCTGTGGTCCGGCGACAGGGTGGCGACAGGAGGCTCGCCGTGGAAGGTCGTTCGCATGGGCGCCGCCGCGGTGCCGCTGCTCGCCGAGTTGCGCGCGGCGGGTAGGCAGGGGGTCGTCTTCCGCTCGCCGTTGGGGCGCGCTCTGGCGCGTCAGCTTCTGGATCACGGTTTCGCGCGCCCTATCCCGGTGCCTGCGCCCGGCCCCCATGACGTCACCGTTGTGGTCCCCGCCTACGGTCGGCCGGACGAGCTGGAAGGGACGCTCAAGGCGGTCCGCGGCCTTCCGGTGATCGTCGTGGACGACGCCTCACCCGATCCGGAGCCGCTGCGCCGCGTCGCCGAGGCCTACGGGGCAAGACTCGTCAGGCACGCCGAGAACCAGGGCCCGGCCGCCGCGCGCGACACCGGGCTGCGCCTCGTCCGCACCGCGTTCACCGCGTTCGTGGACTCCGACTGCCGCCCCGAGCCCGGCTGGCTGGACGTCCTCATGCCGTACTTCACCGACCCGAAGGTCGCCGTCGTGGCCCCACGGGTCGTGCCCGACGCGGCCGACGGCGGGCTGCTCGCGCGCTACGAGGCGGCCCGGTCGGCGCTGGACATGGGCCCGAAGCCCGCGCTGGTCAGGCCCGGCGCGAAGCTCGGCTTCGTGCCGAGCGCGACGCTCCTCGTCCGCAACGCGGCCCTCGGCGCCCCCGCGTTCGACGCGGACCTCAGGCTGGGCGAGGACGTCGACTTCATTTGGCGGACCGCCGATCTCGGCTGGCACGTCAGGTACCAGCCGGAGGCGCGGGTGGCGCACACGCCGAGGCTCGACCCGACGGCTTGGGCCAGGAGAAGGCACGAGTACGGGACCTCTGCACCCGATCTTGAGAGCCGCCACCCTGGACGGCTCGTCCCCGCCCGTCCTTCCGCCTGGAACCTTGCGACGCTCGGCCTGGCGACGTACGGGCGGCCCATCTCGGCGGCTGTGAGCGTCGCCGCTACGACGTTCCTCCTTCGCCGGTCGTTGAAGGGCACGTCCGACGACTGGAAGCTGAGCACCGTCATCGTCGCCAAGGGCGTCACGGCGGACGCCGCCGCCTTGGGGCACGCGTTGCGGCGCGAGTGGTGGCCGCTCGGGCTCGCGTGCCTGGCCGCATCGCCCAGAAGCCGCCTGGCGCGCGCGGCCTCCGCGGCGATGCTCGCCCCCATCGCCCTGGAGTGGATCACCGAGCGCCCGGCTGTGGACCCGGTGCGGTACACGGCCCTGCGCCTGGTGGAGGACGTCTCCTACGGTTCGGGCGTCACGGCGTCGGCCTGGCGTGCGCGTACGCTCGCGCCCCTACTGCCGCGCATACGGATGCCGTTCGCGGAGCGCAAGAAGCCCGGTTGATGGCGGCGGCCCCGCTCAGGTCGTGACGGTCCGTCCGGCGGACGAACGGACGGCGGGCACGTCGTACTCGGCGAGGTGCACGGCCGCGAGGTGCGCCGCCTGGGCGCGGATCTCCGGGACGGCCGTGGTCTCGTAGCGCAGGCCCCGCAGCGTCGGGCCGAGCGTGTACAGGCCCGGACGGGATTCGCCCTCCGGCCCGAGGAGGCAGCCGCAACCGTCCGCGGAAAGGCCGAGGCCCAAGGGGTCGGCGGCGAGGGTGCCCGCGTCGATGAGGCCGCGCAGGAGCGGGTCGGTGCGCGGGTCGGCGGCCGGTCCGGTGCTGTTGACCACCCAGCCGACCGGGAACTCGCGGCGGAGGCCGTCGGTGTCGACGGCGACGGCCAGGCCGTCCGGACCTGCCGTGACGGCGTCCAGGAAGCCCTTGACGATGCGGAGCCTGCCGGTGGCGCGCAGATCGTCGATCCGGGCGACGGACGCCGGCGGGACGCGGTGCCGGCGCACCTCCCAGCCGCGCGCGAAGAACGTGAGGAACCGCTGCTTCTCCTGGAGGCTGAGGCGCCCCCACAGCTCAGGGACGTGCGGGCGGAACCCGTCGACGACCCCGCGCCACTCGCCGTCGCCCCGCTCGACCGCCTCGTGGTAGATCCGGTGCAGGTCGGCGACGGTGATGTCGCCGGAGGGCGGGCTGAACGGCACCGCGGGCGGGCTGGGACATCGGTGCGGGCGGGGGAGCAGCCCGTGGCGCGACACCGCGTAGACGACCCGGTCGGGGTCGCGCGAGGTCAGGGTCGTGGCGAGGTCGACCATGGTGAGGCCGGTCCCGACGACGAGGACGTCGCCGGAGGCGTCGATCCGGTCGAGCGCGCCGGGAGCCCAGGGGTCGGCGACGTATCGGGGGTCTCCTTCGGGCTCCCACGGCCATGCCGTAGGCGCCCGGTTGCCTGTGGACAGGACAACGGCGTCGGCGTCGAAGACGGCGCCGTCCGCGAGGGACACCCTCCAGCGGGAGCCACTGGGGGAGACGTCCGTCACTTCGCCGGTGATCTCGGTGAGCCGACCGGGACGACGCCGTCCGGCCTCGTCGAGGAGGTCGCGCAGATACCGCCCGTACGTACGGCGGGGCAGGAAGTCCGAGCCCTCGGCGGTGATCCCTTGGGCGCGCGCCCAGCGCAGGAGATGGTCGGGGTCCTCGGCGAGCGCGCTCATCTTCGCGACGGGCGCGTTGAGCAGGTGCGCGGGATCGGTGGTCGAGTAGGCCTGGCCGAGGCCGTGCCTTCCCTCCCGGTCGACGATGACGACCCGGGCGGGCTCGGCCTCCCGTTCGCCGAGGAGGAGATGGATTGCGGTGAGCGCCGCACTCGCTCCCCCACCGACCATGACGATCACCGGACCCGCGTTCTGCCTGCTCTCGCTCATGACCAGAGAATAACCCATATTTCCCAGAGGATAGATAGACAATCTCTGTCCCGCCGGAGGATCGACTTAGCCTTGCCATCCGGACGGAGGACCGGCGGGGCTCACCTTCACCTTCCCGGGGCGGCGCGTCGCCGGGATGCTCGTCACCGAACTGAGCAACCAGAACCTGCGCCGCTACTTCCGCACCGGCCTGTCCGCCGAGGGCGGCGAACTCATTCTACCGCGGGTCGCCCTGAACCGGACCGACCACTACAAGGTCCTCGTGGTCCTCGAACGCGACGGAACGGGCGCCCAGGCAGCGCGGACCTGTGCCCCGACGCGCGCTTCACCTACTCCTTCGAGGGCAGCGGCGCGGGAGTGGACGACCTCGCCCGGCCCGACCAGATCGCCTTCTCCGACGGCGAGAAGGTCGAGACCCACGCGAACGCGGTGCCGCGGCACGTCGCCTTCACGCTGTTCACCCTCGTCGGCCACCCGGACCTGGGGGTCCAGACGATCGACCGCGAACGCATCCGGGAGATCTACGGCGGCGAGTACGACGACTGGGCCCCGGCCGCGGGCCGCGAAGGCTTCCTCCCATCCGGCTCGTCGACCGGGAGCACGACTCCGAGGCCGGCACCTACCCCTTCTGGGAGACCGAGTACGCCTACACGTTCGGCAGGCCGGCCGCCGCCTCGCTGACCGCGGGCTTCCTGCGCTTCCTCACCAACGAGCAGGGCGTCGACATCGTCCGCGCCCACGGCCACCACCCCTGCACCGAACCTGGACAACCCGGCCCGCTGCCAGCCGGCCGCGGCGGCGAAGGCACCCTGACCGGCAGAGCCCCGTCCCGCTCTAGCGCGCCAGGCTCCACACGCGCAGGGTGTTGTCGCGGGAGCCGCTGAGCGCGAGCGGCGAGCCCGTGCGGTCGGTGAAGGCGACGGACCAGACGCGGTCGGTGTGCCCGGCGAACGGTTCGCCGATCTCGGCGCGCGACACGGCGTCCCACACGCGGACGGTCTGGTCCTCGCCGCCGGAGACCACCACGGGCGCGCCGCCGGACGTGCCCGCCGCCACCGCCCAGATCGGGCCCTCTCCGGCGTTGATCGGGCCGCCGTCCTCGGTACCCGCTCCGAGGTCCCAGAACCGGATCGTGCCGTCGTCGCCGCCGGTGGCGGCCAGGGCACGGCCGCCGACGCGCAGCACGGCGACGGAGAGGACCGGGCCGCTGTGGCCGGTGAGCACAGCGCGCTGGGCGCCGGTGCCGAGGTCCCAGACGCGCACCGTGCCGTCCTCGCCCGCCGAGACCGCGACGGGGACGCCGTCGAGCTCGGTCAGGGCGACGGACCAGATGGTCCCGGCATGGCCGGACAGCCGGGCCGTCTCGACCTGGTCGGCGAGGTTCCAGACGCGCAGGACGCCGTCGGCGCCTCCGCTCACCGCGACGGCCTTCCTTGAGACGTCTCCTACGGCGACCGCCTTCACGTCGCCGGTATGTCCGGTGAAGACGCCGAGTTCTGAGCCGTCGGAGGCGTCCCAGATCCTTACCGTGTCGTCGTCGGAGGCGCTCACGACCACCGGGGCGCTCTGCAGGGAGCCGAACGCGACCCCGCGCACCCAGCCGGTGTGCCCCTTCAGCACCCGGCTCTCGGCCGCCCCGTCGCCCAGCCGCCACAGCCGGACGGTCTGGTCGTCCGAGCCGCTGGCGGCCACCGCGGCGCCGTCGACCGTGCCGACGGCGATGGCGCGGATGTCGTTGCCGTGGTCGAGGAGTGGGGCGCCCACCGGCGCGCCGAATGCTGACACGGACACGGAGGGTGTGCCCGCCTCGGAAGGTCCGCCGGTGCCTTCGGGCCAGAAGACGAACGCGGCAACGGCCGCCGCGACGAGCCCGACGGCCACAGGCGCGAGCCAGACGACGGTGCGGGAGCGGCGCGGCGGAAGCAGTGCGACGGTCTCGGGGGGACCCATCGGCGGCGGCACCACGGGCACCGTCTCAGGAGCCGGCCGGGGCGCGGGAGGCGCCGAGTGGCCGGTGAACAGCGCGTAGAGCCCGTCCGCCGTAGGACGCGCCCGCGGATCCTTGTCGAGGCAGCGCAGGACAGCGCCGAGCAGCGGCTCGGGCACCCCGGAGACGTCCGGCGCGGCGTTCAGGACGGCGTTCAGCAGCGCGGGCATGGTCTCGCCGGGGAAGGGCCGGTGCCCGGTCGCGGCGAAGACCATCGTCCCTGCCCACGCGAACACGTCGGCGGCCTGCCCGACGGCCCCCTGCCCGAACTGCTCCGGCGCCATGTAGGCGGGGGTGCCGAGCGAGCCGGTGCGCGTCCCCGCCTGGTCGACGGCGCGGGCGATGCCGAAGTCGATGACGACGGGGCCCTCGGGCCCGAGGATGACGTTGGCGGGCTTGAAGTCCCGGTGCACGATCCCCGCCCTGTGGATCGCGGCGAGCGCGCTGAGCGTCGTCGCGGCGAGACGTTGCAGGGCGCTGCCGGTGCGCGGCCCCTCCTGGCGGACGAGGAGGTCGAGGGAAGGCCCCGGCACGTACTCGCTGATGATGTACGGCCTGCCTTCGTGCACGCCCGCGCCGAGCACCCTCGCGGTGGAGAACGGCGCCACCCTTTGCGCTATCTCCGCCTCGCGAAGGAAGCGGCGCATCGCGTCGCCGTCTCTGGCGGAGCCTTCGTGCAGCACCTTCACCGCGACGAGCCCGGCGTCGCCTTCGCCGAGGTAGACCGAGCCCTGCCCGCCCGTGCCGAGCAGGCGGGCGAGACGGTAGCCGCCGATCTCCGCCACCGCGGGCCCCCTCTCCGAGACGCCCCCGACCCTAGGGTCGCCCGGACGGCTTCGGCCAGAGCCTCATCGGCTGTTCACCGGTTCTTGGGCTGAAGGTCGTCCTGCGGTCACTTGCGGGGCGCTGCCCTGCGCGTGGGCCGTGAAAGCTGACCAGGGTCGGAATTTCAAGGGCGCGTCCGCTACCGGCCAGTCAGTGGTCAGAGGGGCCACCGAAATGTTGACCGTGGTCAGAAAAAAATCCTACGCTCGCGGTCCCGCCGTCGGACGGCCCGCCGGCCGGGCAAGGAGGCACCGTGGCAGCGAGCCGTCCCATCCGCGTCGTCCAGTGGACGACCGGGAACATCGCGCGGCAGGCGCTCGCCGCCGTGGCCGAACGCCCCGACCTCGAACTCGTCGGCGTCTTCGCGCACAGCAAGGACAAGGCGGGCAAGGACGCCGGCGAACTCGCGAGGCTCGGCCGCCCGCTCGGCGTGCGCGCCACCGGCGATCTCGACGAGATCATCGCGCTGGCCCCCGACTGCGTCCTCTACATGCCGCTCCACCCCGACACCGATCACCTGACGCGGCTCCTGAGCGCCGGTGTCAACGTCGTCACCACCGCGTCGTTCCTCACCGGTCGCGCTTACGGCCCCGCCGTGCGCGCCGCCCTGGAGGAGGCCGCCTTGACGGGCGGAGCCAGCCTGTTCGGCAGCGGCGTCAACCCCGGATGGGCCGACCAGCTCGCCGCGGTCGCCTCCGGGGTCTGCCGCACCGTCGACCACGTCGAGATCTTCGAGTCGTTCGACATCGGGCTGTGGGCGGCCGACGCCAACCAGGACGGACTCGGCTGGGGCCGTCCCGCCGGCGACCCCGGCCACGCCGACGCCGTCCGGGAGGCGACCGCGCCCTTCGCCGACGCCGTCGAGGCCACCGCGGAACTCCTCGGCGCGGTCCTCGACGACATCCGCTGCGAGGTCTCCTTCGCGCACGCCGCCAAGGACCTGGACATCCCGGGCCGCACCGTCGCCGCCGGAACCGTCGCGGGCCTCGACGTCCGCTGGATCGGCGCCCGCGGGGGCGCCGACCTCGTGACGGCCCGCGTCCGCTGGACCATCACGCCCGACCTGGACCCGGCCTGGGACGTCGCCATGGCCTACCTCATCGAGGTCCGCGGCCACCCGCAGGTCAACCTCCGCGTCGAGGTCCTTCCCCAGGACATGTCCGCCATGTCCCTGGAGGAAATGCTCGCCATAGGCTCCGTCATCACCGCGATGCCCCCGGTGAACGCCATCTCCGACGTGGTGGCCGCCCGCCCCGGCATCATCACCTACGCCGACCTCCCCACCCAATCCTCCCGCCTGACCTCCTGACGCCGCGCGCCCCCGGCGGACGCCGCGTCCCGCAGCCCTCTCAGGGCTTGTTCGTTCGGGGGGCGAAGGTGTGCTCTATGCCGTCCAGGAGCCAGGACAGGCCGCGTTCGAAGCGCTCCTGGGGGTCGGGGTGGTGGGGAGCCCGGTCGATGAGGGGGGCCAGGCGGGGGAAGTCGCCCTCGGCGACGAGTTCGCGGAGGTAGGGGAGGGCGGCGGACTTGGCGTCGGCCTTGGTGACGCCGTAGCGGCGGAACATCTCGAGGTCGGTGAGCTCGCGCATGGCGCAGCCGACCATGTAGGCGTCGACGTGGTGCACGATCTGGACCGCCTTCTCCGCCGGGAGGCCCAGCTCGTCCAGTGCCTCCAGGGACTGCTCCAGATGACGCAGCCGGTTCGGGCCGATCGTGGTGTGCTGGTTGACGAGCTTGACCGCCCACGGGTGCCGCAGCATCATCGCGCGCTCGCGGCGGGCGATCTCGCTGATCGCGGCGCGCCAGTCCTTCGGCATCTCCCCGTCGGGGATGAGGATCTCGGCGAGGAGCTCGTCGATCATCAGCTCGAAGAGGTCCTGCTTCTTGTCGATGTGGCTGTACAGGCTCATCGCGCGGGCGCCGAGGTGCGTGGCTATCCGGCGGATCGACACCGCGGCGAGTCCTTCGGCGTCGCCGATCTCCATGGCCGCCCGGACGATGTCGGCGCGGCAGAGCGGACGGCGCTGGCGCGCGCGGCCGCGGGTCCACACAGGGCCCGCCCCTGCCCCGGTGTCCGGGGGATCGACGTTCGAGCGCATGTCACCATGATAGATCTCGTACGGCGTATCGCTAAGCGCTACAGTGTAGCGAAGCCACCCCCCAGAGCATCCTGCGAAACCCCCTCATGCGTTTAGGACGTTCCATGGCAACAAAGACACAAGACGAGGGTCTCGACCCCGAACTCCGCAGGCTCGCCATCGTCGTGCTCCTGGGCGCGGTCATGACGATCCTCGACACCACGATCGTCAACGTCGCGGTGAAGTCCTTCGCGGAGGCCTTCGAAGCCTCCCTGACGACGATCCAATGGGTGCTCACCGGCTACACGCTCGCCCTCTCGATGAGCATCCCCATCACGGGCTGGGCCGTCGCCCGGTTCGGGGCGAAGCGGATGTGGATCCTGTCGCTCATCGGGTTCGTCTCGGCTTCCGCGCTGTGCGGACTGGCCTGGGACGTCACCAGCCTGATCGTCTTCCGCGTCCTGCAGGGCCTCGCCGCGGGCATGATCATGCCGATCGGGCAGACGATGCTCGCGCAGAAGGCCGGCCCGCACCGGATGGGCCGCGTCATGGCGGTCATCGCCGTGCCGGCGATGCTCGCGCCCGTCCTCGGCCCGGTGTTCGGCGGCTTCCTGCTGGACCACCTGAGCTGGCGCTGGCTGTTCTTCATCAACGTGCCGTTCTGCGTCGTCGCGCTCGTCGCCGCCGTCCGGTTCCTGGAACCCGACGTCCGCCAGGCCGCCGCCGCCAAACTCGACTGGCTCGGCCTCCTGCTGCTGTCGCCCGGACTCGCCCTCGTCGTCTACGGCATGGCCGAAGCAGGCAACGGCGAGGAACTGGTCAGCCTGAAGGTCCTCGGCAGCGCGCTGCTCGGCCTCGTGCTCGTCGCCGTCTTCGTGGCGCACGCGGCGCGGCGCGGCGACAAGGCGCTCGTCGACGTCCGGCTCTACCGCGACCGCACGTTCAGCGTCGTCAACCTTGCGTTCTTCATCTACGTCGCGGCGCTCTTCGGCATGCTGGTGCTCTTCCCGCTCTACTACCAGGTGGTGCACGGCTTCTCGCCGCTGAAGTCCGGCCTCATGACGGCCCCGATGGGCATCGGCGCGATGATCACCATGGCGCTGTCCGGGCGGCTCGTGGACCGGCTCGGCTCACGCCGCCTCGCGCTCACCGGTCTGCCGGTCGTGCTGCTCGGCATCTTCTGCTACACCCAGATCGGCTACGACACGCCGATCCCGGTGCTGCTCGGCATCCTGCTGCTCATCGGCGTCGGCCACGGCTCGATGATGCCCGCCCTCATGGGCGGCATGTACCGCACCCTCTCGCCCGCCCAGGTCCCGTCCGCGACCGCCGCGAGCAACATCGGCATGCGGGTCGGCAGTTCCCTGGGCGTCGCCGCGATGGCCGTCCTGCTCCAGCTCGCCATCACCGACCGCGTCCCCGGCAGCGACGGCACCCTCTCCTCCGGCCCCGGCGAGCTCCCCCACGCCGTCGCCGAACTCCTCACCTCGGCCTTCACCCACACCTACTGGTGGGCCTTGGCCATAGCCGCCGCCGCGATCCTCCCCATCCTCCTCATCCCCCGCTCCTTCCCCGCCCCGGCCGCGGCCCCTGACCAGGAGCCGACCAAGGACCCCGAGGCCACGGAGGAGACCTCCAAGGAACCCGCCCGCTGACCCGACCGAGCACCTCAAGCGCGCTGGACTCGATCACCGCGTGCGGGTCGGGAAATCCGGATCCTCCCGAAATCGCAGGATGGCGATGGCAGAGGCGTATGCCTTTTGGAGGCTCGCCCTGATTGCCGGTCGGAACGCGACAACGCCCCGGAATTCGGAATCTCCGCGACCCGCACCGACCGAGGTGCCGCATCGATCCCTTGGGACTGAGCGGAGCTTGGGGCTTGGCCTTTCTTGTGACGAGATTAGGAGAGTTCGTCCCGATAGGAGAAGTATTGATCGTTGGTTTGTGTCGGATGACTGGGCGGATTTCTCAGTATCTGTGATGAAGTGTCAGTTGAGTCATGGGTGCGAGACGGACTTAACGGATATCCGGGACGGACTGTATGAATGAGGATGCTTCTGCCGAGGAGGCCGGTGGAGAGGCGGAGGCCGGGCACCCGACCGCGGAGTTCGGACAGGTCGTGGCGGAGCTGCGCAGGCTGCAGGAGGTCTTCGACGCCAAGATCCGCTACGACGAGGTCCGGGAGCGGCACGTCGAGGCGATGAGCGAGGAGCTCGCCCGGCATCGGCAGGACCTCCACCGCAGCATCCTGCGCCCCGTGCTCCTGGATCTCGTCACCCTCTACGACGACCTCTTCCAGGTCGTCGAGGCCGCCGATCCGGCGGGTCCTGCCACGGACCTCGCCATGTTCCGGGACTCGGTCGAGCAGATCCTGGAAAGGAACGGCGTCCAGCGGTTCACCGTCGAAGGGGACGCGGTGGACAGGGCCCGTCAGCGGGTCCTCAGCCGGATCGACACCACCGACGAAGCGCTCGACCGCAAGGTCGCCGTCCGGCTGCGCGCGGGGTTCGCCGACGGGGACCGCGTGCTGCGCCCGGAATGGGTGAGCGCCTATCGCTTCACCCGAGTTCAGTCCGCCGTGGAACCGGAAGCCGACGCGCCCGCCGACGCGTCCCAGGAAGGAGCCCCCCGATGACCGCCGACCGCGTGTACGGAATCGACCTGGGTACCACCTACACCTGTATCTCCTATGTGGACGAGGCGAGCGGGAAGCCCGTGGTGGTCTCGAACCTCGAAGGGGAGAACACGACGCCCTCGGTCGTGCTCTTCGACGACGAGGACACGCGGGTGGTGGGCCGCGAGGCCAAGAACGCCGCGGTCCTCGAAGCCGACAACGTGGTCGAGATGATCAAGCGGGAGATAGGCAAGCCCGGGTTCCGCCGGGAGTTCTTCGGCAAGGAGATCTCCCCCGAGGAGATCTCCTCCTACATCCTGCGCAAGGTCGTCGGCGACGCGGAGCAGAACGACGGGGTCCGTCCCGGCAAGGTGGTCATCACCTGCCCCGCCTACTTCGACGTGCCGCAGCGCGAGGCGACGGCCGCGGCAGGGCGCATCGCGGGCCTCGACGTGCTCGAGATCATCAATGAGCCGACGGCTGCCGCGATCACCTACGGGATGCTCGACAAGGGCGACCAGACGGTCCTCGTCTACGACCTCGGCGGCGGCACCTTCGACATCACGGTCATCGAGGTCAAGGGCGGCACCATCCGCGTCGTCGCCACCGGGGGCAACGACGAGCTCGGCGGGCGCGACTGGGACGAGGAGATCGTCAAGTACTGCGCGGCTCTGTGGGAGGCCGAGCACGGCGCCGAGGAGATCATGAGCGCCCCGGACACGCTCCAGGACCTCTGGGTGCGCGCCGAGAGCGCCAAGAAGACGCTGACGGCCATTCCCCAGACGAAGATCCAGGTCGTCCACCAGGGCAAGCAGACCGCGGTGGCGCTCAGCCGCGAGAAGTTCGAGGAACTGACCGCGTCCCTCCTGGAGAACACGATCACGTTCACCAAGAACGTCATCGAGACCGCCGCGCAGCTGGGGTCGCCGGTGGTCGACCGGCTGCTGCTGGTGGGCGGATCGACCAAGATGCCGCAGGTCACCGCGCGGCTGCGCAAGGAGTTCGGCTTCGAGATCGAGTCGTTCGAGCCCGACTTCTCGGTGGCGAAGGGCGCGGCGATCTACGGCCAGAAGCTCGAAGTGGACGAGAAGATCGCCGAGAAGATCATCGAACGGATCGTCCGCGACACCGCGCAGAAGCGCGAGGACGTCGACGTCTCGGCCGCGACCGCGGAGGTGCGCGCGGCGGCGGAGGAGGCGGTCGCCGACGATCTGGGGCTGCGCCTCGGCACGGTGCAGAAGTTCTCGCAGATGAAGGTCACCAACGTGGCGAGCCACAGCTTCGGGGTGCTCGCGCTGACGCGCGACGACAGCGAGGTCATCGCCAACCTCGTCCTGGCGCAGCAGGCGCTGCCGGCCGAGGCGACGCGGAGGTTCGGCACCCGCGACGACCGACTCGCCCAGGTCGAGATCAAGATCATGGAGAACACCTCCAGGGACGGGATCGTCAGGGACCTGGACCTCGGCGAGGAGGTGACCACGGCGGTCCTGGAGATGACCGAGAACCTTCCCGCGGGCTCGCCGATCGAGGTCACGTTCCGCCTCGACCACCAGGGCAGGCTGCACATCACCGGCAAGGACCTCGCGGAAGGGGGCAGGACCGTCGAGGCGCTCTTCCAGACCGACCGGGTGCTGTCCGGCGAGGAGGAGGAGCAGGCCAGGACCCGGGCGAGCGCTCTGCGCGTCGTCGGCTAGGGCGACGGCGCGTCCGGTCCGCAGCCTTGAGGAGGGAATCCCCCATGGAACCTGCCGTCGGCATCGACCTCGGCACCACCTACTCGGCCGTCGCCTGGGTGAACGGCGACGGAGTCCCGGAGATCATTCCGAATCCGCTGGGAGAGGCGCTGACCCCGTCCGTCGTCGGGTTCGGCGCCTCGGGGGACCCGGTCGTCGGGGCGGGGGCCAAGGCCGCTCAGGGCGAAGGTGACGGCGAGGTCGCGCACCTGTTCAAGCGCTGGATGGGCGACGCGTCCTTCGCCTTCCCCGGCGGAGGGAGGGACTGGACGCCGCCGGAGCTGTCGGCCGAGGTCCTCGCGCACCTCAAGCGGCAGGCCGAGGAAGCGCTGGGAGTGCCTGTGCGCCGGGCCGTGATCACGGTGCCGGAGTACTTCACCCACCCGCAGCGGGAGGCGACGCTCAGGGCGGGCCGGCTCGCGGGCCTGGACGTGTTCCGGCTGATGAGCGAGCCGACGGCCGCCGCGCTCGCCTACGGGCTGCGGCCGGCTGAGGAGACCCGCCGGGTGCTCGTCTACGACCTCGGCGGCGGCACCTTCGACATCTCCCTCGTGGAGATCGGCGCCGAGACCCTCCAGGTGGTCGCCGCCGAGGGCGATCACGAACTGGGCGGCCGGGACTGGGACGACCGGCTCGCGGGAGAGGTGATGCGGCGGCTCACCACAGAGGAGAGCGAGCTGCTCTCCGCCCACCCGGGAGTCCTGCTCGTCGAGACCGAGCGCATCAAGCACACGCTGTCCGCGCGCCGCTCGGCGGAGCTGCGCGTCGCTCTGGGGGGCCGGACGATCCGGGCCGCGGTGACGCGCGAGGACTTCGCCGCGGCGACCCGGGACCTCGTGGAGATGACCGGCCACCTCACCCGCAAGCTGCTCCAGGAGGCGGACGCGGCCTGGGAGGACGTCGCGGGCGTCCTGCCGGTCGGCGGCTCGACCCGGATGCCGATGATCCGCGAGTTCATCGAGGAGATGTCGGGCAAGCCGCCTATGGCGGGCATTCATCCCGATCACGCGGTCGCGCTCGGCGCGGCGGCGCAGGCGGCCCTGCTGCTGGAGGCCGAGGCGGAGACCCTCCGGCTGCCCGGCGCCGCGGCGGCCGAGCCCATCCTGCGGCTCGGCGGGCCGCGCAAGGTCGGCAACGTCGTGGCGCACAGCCTCGGCATGATCGCCGAGAGCGCGGACGGCGCGCGCTACGTCAACAGCGTCCTGCTCCCGCGCAACACCCGGATCCCGTCGGCGGCGACCCGCCCGTACAAGTTCCGGATCAAGGGCGACGCCTCGGACGAGATGGAGGTCTTCCTCACGCAGGGAGAGACCGAGGACGTGGAGGACTGCGCCTACCTGGGGCGCTACCTCGTGACCGGGTTCCCGAAGAAGGGCGGGCGGCGCGAGACCGTCGTCGATGTCACCTACGCCTACGACGACAACGCGCTGGTCGGCGTCGAGGCCGTGGACCGGACCAGCGGCACCCGCCTGGACGTCAAGGTGGAGCAGCTCCCCGAGGACGTCCCCGCCCGGTTCCTGCTGCCGCCCGAGGCCGACGCCGGACGTGAGCCGATGACCGTCTACCTGGCCTTCGACCTGTCCGGGAGCATGTCCGGAGGCCCGCTCAGGGCGGCCAAGGACGCAGCCCGGACGTTCGTCGGCCAACTCGACCTGACGACGACCGCCGTCGGCCTGATCGGCTTCTCGGACTCGGTCAAGGTGGCGCTGAAGGCGACGAACAACGGCGCGTCCATCGACAGGGCGGTGCACCGGCTCAGCGTCGGCGCGACCGGATACGGCAACGACACCGACCCCTTCGACAAGATCAGGGAGCTCCTCAAGAAGGATCAGCACCGCAGGTTCGCGGTGGTGCTGGCGGACGGAGTCTGGAGCCACCAGGGGAAGGCGATCTCCCGGGCCAAGGCCTGCCACGCCGCCGGGATCGAGGTCGTCGCGGTCGGGTTCGGTGGCGCCGACCGAAGGTTCCTCCAGGCCATAGCCTCCTCCGACGAGCAGGCGCTCTTCACCCGCGAGGGCGAGCTGAGCGCGGTCTTCGGCACGATCGCCCGTGAGATCACCGAGTCCGGGAAATGACCGGGAGGGTCAACTTCTTCCTCCTGTTGGAGCTCGACCCCGCCGCGCGTTGGAGCGAGGAGGCCTTCCAGCACGCGTTCGCCGCCCGGCGCAACGCCTGGACGCGTGCGGCGACGGGCCCGAAGACCCTGGCGGGGACGGTCGAGGCGAAGCGCAACCTGAACCTTCTGCGTGAGATCACCCGGGTGATGGGTGACGCCGAGGCACGGGAGGCGGAGCGCAAGGGGGCGGAGAAGGAGAAGCGGGCCGCCCTGGAGGCGGCCCGGCGGGAGCTGAAGGACAGGCTCGACCTTCTTGAGCTGCGCGGCCACCTCCTTCTCTCCGAGCGCGACGGGCTGCGTGACGACTTCGCCGAGGTCCTCGCCTCCTCACCCGCGCTCGCTCGGCGGCTGGACGCCGTCGAGGTGAAGGACCCGGGTCCCGCGGTCCCGGCCGACCGCCTGGACGAGCACGCCGAACGGCAGTTGCGGGAACTGCTGCGCACCGCCCAGCTCAGCAGCCTCTACGAGGTGCTCAAGACCGTGGACGAGAGCGTCACCGAGCGCAGTCCGGTCACCGTTCTCGTCGCCGCCGCCGAGCGGCTCTACCTGCGCGAGCACCAGCGCAAGAACAAGTCGGACCCTGCCGTCAAGGCGCGCGAGGACCTCAGCGGCCATGCCAAGAAGCACTTCGCCACCGAGGAGGGGCGTCGCAGGCACGATGCCTCCATGCGGCTGGAGAGCCTGCGCGAACTCGTCGCCTGGTACACCGAGGTGCTCGGCACGGCCCGCGCGATGACCGCCGCGCAGGTCGAGGACTTCCTGGTCAAGGCGAAGCGGCGCGGCGTGCGCGACCTCGACCTCGCGCTCGGTTTCCTCCGCGACGACCTGACGGCCCGGCGTTGGGCTCTGGAGCTGCCCGGGCCGAAAGCAGCCGAGGAGGTCGACCGCCTCGTGCACTGCCCCCGGTGCGGAGAGCTGAACGAACCCGAGGCTTCGGTGTGCGCCCACTGCGCCTTCTCTCTGCGAGATCCCTGTCCGGCGTGCGGCCGCGTCGAGCCGAGGCGCGGCGGCTGCCGCTGCGGGTTCCCGGTGGGGCTGCGGGAGCGGGTCGAGGACCTGCTGACCGAGGCGGCCGAGGCGGCGGACGCCGGGCGGGGGGAGGAGGCCGCGGCCCTGCTGGACCGGGCCGCCCGGATCTGGAGGCTGCCCGCCACCAGCGCCGACCCGCTGGCGGCGCGGCTCAGGGACGCGCGGCTCCGGCTGGCCCAGGGGGCCGAGCGGCTCTCCCGTCTGGCCGCGGACATCGCCGTCCTTTCGGAGGCCCGCAGGTTCGTCGAGGTCAGCAGGATGCTCCAGACGGCGCCCGTCGGGCTGCCGGACCGGGACGCGTCGCTGGCCCGAGCAGAGGAGATCCTCGCCCGCGTGCGGCGGCTCAGCGAGCAGGCCCGACGCCCGGGCCTCGACCGGGTCCGGCGGGTCGACCTGCTCTCCGAGGCGCTGAGCCTGTGCGAGGACTACGCTCCCGCCAGGAGCGATCTCATGCGGATCCCGCCGGAGCCGCCGCGCGTCGCACGCGCGGCCGCGGAGGACGTGGAGACGGGCGTCCTCGTGACGTGGACGGAGACCGGTGAGTCGGGGGTCTCCTACGTCATCGTCCGCGGGACCGGGCCGGAGCCTCCGAACACTCCCGAGGACCTCCCGGGGCGGAGGCGGGTCGCCAAGACGGACGGAGGGTCCTGGCGCGACAGGCCCGACGACGAGTCGGTCGGCGTTCCCCTGACGTACGCGGTGTTCGCCGTCCGCTTCGGCGCCTTCTCCGCTCCCGCCGTCGCCGCGCCCGTGCTGGTCACCGCGGACCCCGAGCTCACCTGCCGGGCGGGCGAGGGGGAGGTGGAGGTGAGTTGGCGACCACCGCGCCGCTGCGACCGGATGGAGATCGTCAGGGAGCGGGTCGGCTCGGCGGATCCACCCGTCAGGCTGCCTTCGGAGGGAGTGGGGCACGTCGACAGGGATCTCGTGAACGGCGCCGTCTACCGCTACACCGCCCGCGCGCGGTTCGCGGGGTACGGCGGAGCGCCCGTCTGGTCGCAAGGGCGAATGGTCGAGATCTCGCCGCGCAGTCGGCCGACGCCGCCCGGGCCGCTCGCCGTGACCGGAGCGGCCGGGGCCTACCTCTACAGCCACCGGGTCGAGCTGCGTGTCCCGGAGCCCGACCGGGGCGTGGTCCGGATCATCTCCCAGAGCGGGGCGGGATCACTGCGCGAGGGCGACGCCGCGGACGAGGCGGGCTTCCAGCCGGGAGGCCGGATCCTGCCAGGGACGTCGTCGCCCTTCGTCGACCTCGTCACGTCGCCCGACGACCGTTTCTTCACCTACGTCCCCGTCCTCATCGTGGACGGCCGCGTCCATGTCGGGAAGGTCCGCCGGTACGTCACCGATCCCGACGTCGCGGGCCTGGCGGTCGAGTTCGACGGGGACCGGGCCCTGCTGGGCTGGACCTGGCCGTCGGGCGGCCGGCGGGCCCTCGTCGGCTGGAGCGCGGAGGGCGCCATCGCCGACATCATGGCTTGCCAGAACACCCAGGTCGTCCCGCGTTCGGAAGGAGAGGCCCATGGGGGCTGCTTCCTCCGTGTCCCCGCGGACACCGCGCGACTCCACGTCATGGTGGCGCTGACCGTCGCGCACGCGCAGACCGAGTTCGCGACCTCCGGGGTCTCCGCGGCCGCGGCCCGTCCCGCGGAGGGGATCCGGTACGAAGTGACCGCCGCCAGGCGCAGGGCCGAACTCGTCCTGGTCGCGGACGCGCCGCTCGATCTGCCCGCGCTGACGCTCGTCGCCCGCCCTGATCGGGAACCGGCGACCCGGGCGGACGGCGAGGTCGTGCTCGCGCTCCCGCCGAGCCGCGCGGCCGTTCGAACCCGGTATGCCCTGCCGCGCTCCCCGGGCCTGCACCACAGGCTGTTCACGGCCGATCCCTCCGACGCCGAGCGCGTGGAGCTGCGCAAGGGCGCAGTCTGACCGGTGCCGTCGTCTCCTACTGCTTGAACAGATAGATGTCCAGCTCCAGCACCGAGGGGTCCGAACCGTAGCCGATGTACGGCGTGAACGCGGTGGTCGTGGAGAAGACGAACGACTGTTCCACGCCGAGGTCCTTGAGCGCGTCGTTCGCGCTCGCCGCGATCCGCATGGCGCGGGGGATCCCGGCCTCGCTGCCGCCCGCGCCGCCGAAGGCGAGCACGAGCCCGGCCTCGCGTCCTTGCAGCCGCTTGTCGTCCCTGACCTGGCGGAACAGCGCGTGACGGGCCGGTCCGCCGCCGTTCAGCAGGCCCTGGTAGTTGACGGTCACGTGGATCTCGACCGGCTGATTCTCCAGGCCGAGGACCCGGCTCGGCGTCTCGGTGGGCGTCGGCTCGGCGGTCGGCTCAGGGTCGGGCGCGGGCATGCCCACGGTCGTCGCGACGAGGAACGCCATGGCGAGCGCGACCATGAGGTCGGCGAACAGCCAGCCGATGGTGCCGAAGACGACGTTGCCGGGATCCTTGCGCGCGGGGCTGCGCCGACGCGGCATCAGCGCCCGCCGAACATCCGGCGCAGCCACGAACCGCCGGTCACCCGGGCGAGTTCGGCCGTGGCGAGCCGCAGCTCCCGGGCCGCCGCGCCCACATCGGCGGAGACGCCCTGGAGTGCCGCGGTGGTCGGGCCGAGCTGGCGCAGTGCCGCCTCAAGGGAGGCGGCGGTGTCGGTGGCGCTGCGGCTGAGCCCCTCCAGGTCGGTGCGCATCGGCCCGCTCACCAGCTTGACCACTTCGAGCACGCTCGACGAGGTCCCGGAGAGGGCCTTGGCGTGCACGGCGACCTCGGCGGACAGCTTCGTCTGCGCTGCCTCGATCAGCCCCAGCTTCGCGTCGATGTCGGAACCGATCCCGCTGTAGGACTCGACGCCGGAGGCCAGGCCGGAAGCCGCCGTCGTCAGATCCTTGACGCCGCCCGAGAGGGAGGCCGCGCTCGCGCTGTAGACGGCCTGGTCCTTGCGGTACTCGGCGAGGGAGGTCTTGAACCCGTCGAAGAGCGGGACCATCTGCTGCTCGACGACCTGGCGGTGGGCGTCGGCGGTCTGCGTGAGCAGCGCGACGGCTTCGGAGCCCACACGGGTGGTGGTCTGCTCGGCCTGGAGTTCGAGCGCTTTGATCACCTCGCCCGCTTCCCGGGCGATCTCGACGAGAAGGCTCTCGGCGTGCTGCTGGAGCCGTTCGAGGGTCTCGGTGGCGTCCTTGGCGATCCGCGCGTTGGTCTCGGCGAGCTTCTGGGTATCGGAGACCGCCGTCTTGATGAGGGTCTGGGTCTCGCTGAGGACGCGCTGGGCGGCCTCCGCCCACTCCTTGGCGTTGTCCGGCGGCGTGATGTCGCTGTTCTCGATCGCGAGGCTGAGCGTGCTGACCGCGTTGTCGGCGAGGCTGTGCAGGTGGGCCAGCTCGCGGTTCGCCGCGCTCTCCCTGCGGTGGCCGACCAACGTGAGCACGAGGACGGTCGACAGGAGCAGGAAGGATCCCACCGCTGTTTCGGCGAAAGTCGGGATGAACGTATCGAATCGTCGTTGCCAGAGGACAAGGAACGGTTCGATGATGAGTTCAGGACTGCGGTGGATCTGCGCCTGGTAAGCCCAGCTTCCCCAGGCCAGCATGAACCAGGTGAGAATCAGCGGAAGGATCGCCACCGCATTGCGCAGCCCGACCAAGCGGCGGACCGGGACCTGGAGGACGTCTTCGGCCTCGCTCAGCTGAATTCCCGTGTTGACGAGCTGCTGGAGAAGGGGGAGGTCCCGCTGCTCGGCGGCTGCGGTATCGAGGGCGGCGAGGCGATCGGCGTCACTGCGGGCGCCGATGGCGAGCAGTTCCGTCCGCAGCTCTGTCAGTTCATGCGCGGCTTTCGGGCCGAATGCTCCCAGCGCATAAATGTGCGGGAAGGCGGACTGGTCAGATGACACACGATCCTCCGGGGGTGCGCAAAATGGCGCCGGTGTCTACTCTAGCGAGAAATTTCCGCTATGTATTAGTCGATCCGGAAAATTGTGTCCGGGTCGTCGAGCGCGTCGCGCATCGCCCCCGTCAGCGCGTCGTCGGGCAGGAGCCGTTCGGCGGCCTGCCAGGCCGTCTCCGCGAGGCTTCTCGCGCGCTCGGCTTCCGGGCCCGCCAGTAGATCCGGCATCCCGGGCAGCACGTCCGCGAGGTGGCGCAGGACGTCGGCGGTCTCCTCGTCGTCCTCGGCGGGATCGCCGGTCCCGGTGCCCTGAAGGAGGAGCACCGCGCGCAGGAGCAGGAGCAGCGCGCCGGCGAAATCGTCCAACTGGTGCAGGCTCGCGGCGAGGTTCCGCAGGAACGGCACCAGAAGGGGGTCCTCCATGCCGTAGACGCGCTCGGCCGAGGCGAGGGCCCGCCGCTCGAAAGCGGCGGACTCCGTGAACCGGGACATCACGAAGTGGCAGTGCCCGAGGCCTCTGAGCCGCCAGACGATGTCGGGATGGTCGTCGGTTCCGTGCAGGTTCCTGGCGATGCGGTAGGAACGCTGCCGGTACTCGGCCTCGAGCCCATGGTCCGCGGTGTCGTAGTGGACGTCGATGATCTTGTCCAGCAGGGGCAGGAGATCGGCTCCGTCCTCGGTGGCCTCGCGCAGTGCGAGCTCGTGGGCGAGGAGCGGCGCCGCTTCGAGGCGCCTGTCCAGTTCCAGATAGGTGGCGGCGAGGTTCGACAGGCGCAGCGGCAGGTCCGGATGGCCGTCGCCCTGCGCCTGGGTCAGCGCGAGCGCCCGCTCTTCCAGCGGTGCCGCCGCCGCGTATCTGCCCAACCGGTAGAAGAGGGTGCCGAGAGCGCCGAGTTCGTCGGCTGTGCGCGGATCGTCCCGGCCGTACCTGTCCTCGGCCAGGCCGAGGGCCCGCCGCCGCAGCGGTAGCGCCTTCTCGTGGCGTCCCGCGTCCGTGTGGCAGCGGGCGAGCCTGCCCAGGCAGAGCAGGAGGTCGGGGTGCCCGGGATCCGCGGCCTCCACGATCCGCTCCGCGCGCTCCGCGGCGGCGGCCGCCTCGTCCTCCTCGGAACGCAGGGCGTGCGTCTCGGCCAGGTCGGTGAGGAGGAGGACGACGTCGAGGGAGTCGGCGCCGTGTGTCGCCTCGGCGGCCTGCAACGCGGCGGTGCGGAACGCGAGCGCGTCGTCCAGCCGGGGAAGGTCGAGCTTCTCGTAGGCGTCGGCGAGCTGGGTGGCGTAGCCCGCGACTTCGGGATGGTGGGGACCGTACAGCTGCCGCGCGATCTCGTACGCCCGGCGGAAGCGCGGTGCCGCCTCGGGGTATCGGCCGAGCGCGCTCAGCGTCTGCGCGATCCCTACCAGCATGTCCGCGACGTCCGGATGCGGGAACTCGTAGACCCGCTCGATGATCGACTGCGCCCGGCGTCCGGCGCGCAGGGCGAGTTCGTACTCGCCCCTGTTGCGGAGGATCGCGGCCAAGGCGTTCAGGCGGTAGGAGACGTTCTCGTGGTCGGGCCCGTCGGAGGCCTCGGTGATCCGCAGCGCGCGCTGCGCGGCCGAGAGCGCCTCGTCGAGCATGCCGAGCCGGCGGTAGGCGGTCGCGACGTGCTGCGCCCTGGCCCCGAGGGTCGGGTGGTCGGGCTCCAGCGCCTCCTCGGCGATGGCCATGGCGCGCAGTTCGAGCTCCAGCGCCCGGGCGTGGTCGTCCAGGGCCGCGTGGCACAGCGCGACCCCGCCCACGTAGCCGGCGAGGTCCGGGTTGTCGGGGCGCAGATTGCGCTCCGCGATGGCCAGCGCCTCCTCGGCCAGCGCGAGCGCCTCGTCCAGCCGGTAGAGATCGCGGTAGGTGGTCGCGAGGTCCGTGGCGTGGGAGGCCACACTGATGTGCTCCCCGCCCCGCGCCGCCCGCACCAGCGCCAGGGCCCGCTCCTGGTGCCCGACGGCTTCGGCGGCCTGCCCGAGCACGCGGTAGAGCGTCGCCAGGCCCCCCAGCACCCAGGCCCGCAACTCGTCGGGGCACGCGGAGTCGCTCTCGGCGATCGCCAGCGCGCGGGTCTGGAGGTCGACGGCCTGGTCGTTGCGGCCGAGCGAACTGAGCGTGCTCGCGAGGTTGGTCAGCGGGATCACCAGGGCCACGTCGTCGGCCGCGCTCACCCGCTCCAGCAGTGCCAGTGAGTCCCGCTCCAGTTCCTCGGCCTCCTGGTGACGGCCGAGCGCGTGGTAGGAGACGCCCAGATTGCCCTGGAGGGTGGACAGCACGGGGTCCCCGGAGACCAGCACCTTCCTGCCGATGGACAACGCGAGTTCGCAGAACTTCGCGGAGACCGGGTAGAGGCCCTGCGCGGACGCGAAGAGCCCGGCCTGGTTCATCAGGTGGCAGAACGGCCAGTCGGAGCTGCCGTCGCCGACGTGGTCGGCGAGCGCGTCCACATGGGGGAGCAGGTCCCACCACCGCGCCCAGCCCGCCATGTCGCCGACCGGATCGTCCGGCAGGGCGGCCTCCAGCAGGCGGATCGCCGAGGCGGCCGCGGAGGTCAGGCCCGTGTCCGTGAGCGGCTCGCCGCTCTCGCCGATCCGCAGTACCGCCTGCACCAGCCGGTGCACGTTGACCGTCGTCTTGGTGACCGTGACCATGCTGTACGACCTGAGCAGGGACAGCAGCCGGTTCGCCGAGATCTCGTCGCCGTTCAGATGGGCGAGGACGAGGTCGCGCGGCAGGTGGTCGGGGCCGAGCCAGGCAAGGACGTGCAGGAGCGCCACCGCGCGCTTGTCCCTGGCGCTCAAGGCGTCCAGCGTGATGTCCCAGACGCGGGTGATGGCTCGTTCCTGCGCGATGTCGGGGGCGACCTCGGCGAGCAGGTCGCCGAAACGTCCGTGCAGCCGCGCCGCGTAGTCGGCCAGGGTCTCGTCGGCGCAGGAGATGTAGGCCGCCGCCTGCTCCAGCGCGAGCGGGAGGCGACCGAGGGCCTGGGCGATGAGGCGGGCGGCTTCGCGGTCGCGCCGCCCGTTCCGCCCGGTGCGCTCGCAGAGCAGGTCGACCGCGTCGTCCAGGCCGAGGGTCTCCAGCCGGACAGGGCGCAGCCCACGCCGGATCCAGTCGACGTCCCGTCGCGTGGTGACCAGGACGCGGCCGCCGTGGCCGTCGCCGAGGAACTCCGCCACGGCGTCCGGATCCTCGACGTTGTCCAGGATCAGCAGCCAGTCCCGGTGAACCATCAGCCAGTTGAGCGCCCACTGCCGGGCGGCGTCGGGATCGACCGAGCGCAGGGTCGGGTTCAGGCTCGCGGCGATCCCGATGAGGCCCTGGGTGATGTTCTCGCCGCTGTCGGCGGTGATCCACCAGATCGACCGGTACCGGTCGCGGTTGCGGGAGGCATAGTGCAGCGCGAGCTCGGTCTTGCCGACCCCGCCCAGCCCGGCGACCGTCTGCCCGACCAGGCCCGCGCCGAGCGACATGACGTCGGAGAGCTCCCGCAGCGCCTCCTCGCGTCCCACGAAGACCTTGGACGGCCGCAGCCGGACGTTCCACACCTGGGCCGGGGCGAAGTCCCGCACGTCGGGCAGCGCCGCGTCGAACCGGTAGACGCGGTTGTAGTCGCCGCTGATGGCAGTCCCGGTGAGACTGCCGACCGCGATCGACCTGTCGCCCGAAGCCGCCGCAGAGGTCACCGCGTGATCTGGTTGCCGTCGCCGGTGACGACGACGCCGGAGATCGTCTGCGCGACGACCGACCTGGTGCCGGCCGCGTCGTGCTCGCCGGACCGGACCGGCAGCATCGCCTGGATCTCCTGCGCGAGGTCGGCGTCCGCGGCCAGGATCTTGCGGATCCGCAGCCGCAGCGCCGCGCGGCGCTCCTCGTCCGCAGGGTCCTCGGCGAGGTCGGCGAGCGCCTCGGGAAGCTCGGAATCCTCGCGCTCGCCGAAGATGCGCTGCAGCGCGCGCCGTCCCACGCCGATCGTCGCGTCGGCCGCCATCTCCTGGCCGCGCGCGAGCACGGCGCCACCGTAGGCGGCCACCGCTGACACCACGAAAGGCTCAAGCCCCGTCACGAGATCGGCCACCATGGGCTCTCCTCAGGTCGTGAATCCACCACTCTCTTGGACGCTACCGACACGCCTGTCGTTCCCATGGCATTTCATGGCATCCCGCCACAGTTCCTCGCTTTGCGGCAGCCCCGATCGACCCACCGAAGCAGACATTTATCCCGAATGCCGTTCACACGGACGGCATCCACCGGGGCATCAGGAGCTTCGAGGCCGAGGCACCAGCCTCCGGTCGCTGAGTTGGTCCCCGAAAAGGCGGGACTGACAGATCCGCGTTCAGGTGCTTATGATGTTCGGGATGAAGAACAACTCCTCGTATGGATCGGGGGAATCGTTCGCGCAAGGTGAGTGCTGATGGCACCCCGCTTCGCGAACACGATTCCCGCCCCTGTGTTGATGTGGCAGCGCGTGCGTGAGTACGCCGTACCACTGTCCATGATCGAAACCGCGACCGCACGGCGTGCGGTCGGTGACTGGGCGGGGGCCTGCGCCGCCGCCCGGATCGACATCGATCTCGATCTGCGCGCCGTGCGCGACCGCCACGGCACCGAGTTCGTCACCCGCCTCAGAGCGGATCTGCGTCGGCTGGCACCGGATCTGCTCCGCTGGCACATGCCCCGCATCGCTCCCGACGGGCGGATCAGGCCAGGCCTGACCATCTCCCTCAGCCGTTACGGCGGTTCCGGCACCATGCCGGTGCAGCTCGTGGTGCGGACACCGCCGGCCTGGGCGGACGCAGGCCAACGGATGTCCCTGGCGCTCTGGGAGGAGCGCGGGAGCGGCGACGTCCCGAGGCGCCATCCGCACCCACGTCCCGCCCGGCGCTTTCGGCTCGACCTGCACCGGCATCTCTGGGACTCCAGCCGGTGCGGTGAACTGGGGCGGCGCTGCGGTGCGGACGCCGCGCCGGTCCCGGCGCCTCCCGACCGGCCGCACCCGCCCGCTTGGCTGAACGGTTCGATGCAGCCCGATTCCTCCAACGTCGATGATCACTCGTGGGCGTCGGCGCAGTGGGCCGCCGAGGCCGAGCTGCTGCTGGGGGCGGAGGGCCGCACTCGCGGGGCTTTCACCGTCCGGCTCGGCGCACGTGACCGCAGGGTGCTCGAACTCGTCGCCCCCGATGACAGCCATGTCCCGACATTCCGACCGCTTCGAGAGGTGCTGCCGCCTCAGGTGGTCGCGGCGCTGCCGGTGCTGCCGGAAGCGGCGGTCCGGGTTCTTCCGGATCTGGCGTTGCTGCGTGCCGGGCTGGTCGCCGCCGATCGCCTGCATCCGCTCGTGGCCGAGGCGTTGTCGGCGGCCGGAGCGGAATCCACGCCTGGCCCTGAGCCGCTGCCCGGCGACCCCCACAGAGTGGAGTGCCGGGGCGACGTCCACCGGATCGCGCTGCGTGACGGGGTGCTGACGGCGATCGACCACGACGCGGCAGAGCTGCGCCGGGAAGAGCTGCTGGTGGCGCTCGGCGGCCCCGCGCTGCCGTGCCTTCGGGCGATCGACGCGGTGCACCGCGACCCGCAGGCGCTGCCCGCCGTCCGGGAGCGGCTCGCCCACGGCGATGTCTCCGGGGCGCTGGCCGTGGTCGAGAGCATGCTCGGTCCCGGTGCGGTCCTGCGCGACGGGCCGCTACGGGAGGCCCTGGAGTCGGCTGCGGCCCGCCGTCTCGACCACGGACTCTTCCGCTCCGGGCTGCGCCCCGTCCATCCCGCCGCGACGCGCCCCGAACGGCGCAGCCGGGTGCGACTCCGTACCGGCCCGGCACGGGCAAGTTAACCGTCCCGCCTCGCACCACCCATTCCGCACGAGCATGGCCCCTCCGGTGCCGGCCATGCCGTCCCTTCCGCTACCCCCAAGGTGATGCCCATGATCTCCCGTGCCCTCCAGCCCACCCCGGTCCTGACCGCCGACGCCTCCGGAACCGACCCGCGACTCGGCGTCGCCGACGACCTCCTGACCCTGCTGCGAACCACCACCACCGAGACGCGCCCCGACGAGCAGCTCGAAGCGCTCACCCTGGCTGTGGCGGCAGACCTGCCCGTGCTGCTGTGGGGCGAACCGGGCATCGGCAAGACCGCGGCGCTGACGCAGCTCGCCGCCTCGCTCGACCTGCCGCTGACGACGGTGATCGCCAGCGTCCACGAGCCGACGGACTTCTCCGGGCTGCCCATCGTCGGCGATGACCCGGCGACGCAAGGAGTGCCCATGGCACCGCCGCAGTGGGCAGTGGACCTGGTACGCGCCGGACGGGGACTGCTCTTCCTGGACGAACTCTCCACCGCCACTCCTGCGGTTCAGGCCGCGCTGCTCAGGGTCGTCCTGGAGCGGAGGGTCGGTGTGCTGCGACTGCCGCCCGCGGTGCGGATCGTCGCCGCCGCCAATCCGCGCGCCTCGGCGGCGGACGGGTGGGAGCTGAGCCCGCCGCTGGCCAACCGGTTCGTGCACCTGTACCGGGTCCACGACCGGGACACCGTGGTGCGCGGGCTGGGCGGGGTCTGGCCCCGGGCGCAGTTGCCCCGACTGGTGCCGGAGAAGCTGCCGGAGGCTGTGGCGTACGCCCGGCGCGCGGTCTGCGGATTCCTGCAGGCGCGGCCGACGCTCATCCACCGGCTGCCGAGCACCGAGACACGACGCGGCGGCGCCTGGCCCTCACCCCGGAGCTGGGAGGCCGCGCTGACGCTGCTGGCCTTCGGCACGGCGGCGTCCGTCTCGCGGGAGGTGCTGGCGCTGCTGGTACGGGGTGCGGTGGGGGACGGGCCGGGGCTCGAACTCCTCGCCCATCTGGACCGGATGGAGCTGCCGGACCCTGAGTCGCTGCTGGCCGATCCGGCATCCGCCGAGCTGCCGATCCGGGGAGATCTACGCCAGGCGACGTTGGAGGCGGTGGTGGCCGCCGTGGGCGCACGGCCGCAGCGGGAGCGCTGGGAGGCGGGCTGGGCGGTACTGGTTCGGGCGCTGGAGACCGGCGCCGCGGACCTGCTGGTCGCCCCGGCGACGGTCCTGGCCTCGCTGCGGCGGGACGACTGGGAGGTGCCGGAGTCGGTGGAACGGCTGGCCGGAATGATCGGCCTCGCCCGGCGGGCGGACCAGTCGGTCCGGCGGGCCACGGGGTCGGCCGACGTCGGGCGTGCGGCGGGGGCGGGCCGATGACGGAGACCTCGAAGCCTCCGACGGCCCGGCCTGCACCGCCGCGCCGGGCGCGGGCCGCCGTTCCGGGACGCCCGACCGGCCCCGGCGAGCCGTACGGGCCGCCCGGCCTCCCCCTGGACCTGGAGAAGTTGCTGGCCGCTCGACTGCACGCGGTGAAGGTCCGTCCCTACCTGGCGAGCGCGCTCTTCGCGCTGCACGTCGTGGAGGACCGTTCGGTGCCGACGATGGCGGTGGACGCGCACTGGCGCTGCTATGTCTCCCCCGGCTTCGTCGCGCGCACCCCGGTGGAGGAGTTGGCGGGCGTCTGGGTGCACGAGGTGTCCCATCTGCTGCGAGACCATCACGGGCGGGGGGAGCGGTACGCGAAAGAGCAGGGGGAGTACGGACCGGGCGAGCGGCTGAGGCGGAACATCGCCGCCGACTTCGAGATCAACGACGACATCTACGGTGACGGTCTTCCCCTGCCCGCGGGGGCGGTCCTGCCGTCGATGCTGCGGCTGCCCGGCGGGTTGCTCATGGAGGAGTACCTGCGAACGGCTTCTCTGTCCGGGCTCACCCCGGACCTGGCCTGGCTGGACTGCGGCAGTGGTGCCGACGGTCAGGACCGTCCGTGGGAGCTGGGGCCCGACGGGGCGCACGGTCTGAGCAGACAGCAGCGGGACGCGGTGCGCTTCAGGGTCGCCGAGGGGATCAAGGGTCGGCCCGGCGACGCGCCGGAAGGCTGGCGCCGCTGGGCGGACGAGGCGTTCCATCCGGCTCAGCCGTGGCGGCAGCTGCTGGGGGCGGCGGTCCGCTCGGCGGCGGGAGCCCCGGGGGCAGGAGAAGACCACAGTTATCGGCGTCCGTCCCGGCGCGCAGCCGCCGTCCCCGGTGCGGTCCTGCCGAGCCTGCGCCGTAGGTCACCCCAGGTCTGCGTGGTGATCGACACCTCCGGCTCAGTGAGCGACGCCGAACTGGGCAGCGCCCTGCTGGAGGTGGCGGCGATCTCGCGGGCGGTGGGCGGCCGGCGCGACCTGGTGTCGGTGATCTCCTGCGACGCGGCGGCCGGGATCGCCGTCCCGCTCTGCCGAGCCGAGAACCTCGAACTGATCGGCGGCGGAGGCACGGATCTGCGCTCGGGTTTCACCCGGGCGCTCCGCTCCCGGCCCCGCCCTGACGTGATCGTCGCCCTGACGGACGGCCAGACCCCCTGGCCCTCCGAGGAGCCCCCCTGCCGCACCGTGGTGGGCCTCTTCCCGCGCCCGGCAGACCCGACGGACGAGGACGACCCCGACTACACCCCGGACAGGCCGCCGCCTTGGGCCCGCGTCGTCACCATCGCCTAGACGACGAAGCCCCGGCCCCTTCAAGGGGCCGGGGCTGTCAGCCGGAAACAAACAAAGGCCCCAGCTGCGGTTTCCCGCGCGGGGCCTTCGTTTCAGTGCCCGGCGAGGCACTTGGCGGAGGATACGAGATTCGAACTCGTGAGGGCTTGCACCCAACACGCTTTCCAAGTCTGCACGTTGGTGTTCATGGACGGCCGGAACCCCTGGTGACCTGGGGATCATTGTCTCGGTGGACCCTCCTGAACGCCTCTGAACGCTTGCGAATGCAACCGGAACCGCAACCGCGAAGGGGTGATGGGGTGGAGGATCTCGTGAGACGGGCACCGGTGCCAGCTCAACCCCTGCCAGCGCGCCACCCTCACCCATTCCTACCGTTATGCACAACGGTAACGGTTATCGGGTAAGCAGCGTTCGGGTGGCCGCATTGTCGTCTCGGGCCAGCACGGCATGATGCATGCGTCGAACCTGCTCCCCGGGTTCGACGCCCAACTCGGTGTCCAGCAGCCCCTGCAGCTCGCGGTACACCGACAGGGCGGTCTCCACGTCACGAGACCGGTGATGGGCATAGATCAGCTGTATCCACAGGGTCTCTCGGTATGGGTATTCGGTAAGGAGTGCTCGCAGTTCCGGCACGAGGAGACCGTGCTCGCCCTGCCGAAGGCGCGCGGTCAAGAGATCCTCCTGAGCGGAGATGCGCAGAGTGTTGAACGCGTCGAGCTGGGACAAGAGCCGGCGGGAACCGCTGACGTCGGGCCCACCCGCCACACCGCGCCATAGGCCGAGGGCCTCGCGGAGGTAATGCTCCTCCGCCGCAACGTCGGACCGCCTGGCTTCGGCACGAGCCCGGGTGACGAACCGAACGAAGATGTCCGCGTCGAGTTCGAGCTCCCTCAGTCGCAGCGCGTAGGCGGCGCCTCCATGTTGCCGAGGTCCTCCTCTTGAGGAAGCGATCCGGGCCTCTGCCCCGTCGATCCGGTCAAGATGGCGGCGTAGCCGCGATACATAGGTGCGGATATTGGACCGATAATGCTTCGGCGGCTCGTCCCAGAGAAGGTCGGCCAGCTCAGCGGAGGTCACAAAGGTATTGGGGCGAAGCGCCAGCGCCGCCAAGACCCCGCGCACCCGGTGTTCAGAAGTCCATTTTGGCGAACTGCTTCGATCTCCCAACCTGGTGTCGATGACCTCAACCGGCCCGAGAACCTGAAAATATAGAGTATCGGCATGCGGTGCGTTCGCAACATTATTATGCCGTCGCAACTCGGTTCCACCCCGTCCTCTCGCAAGGCATAGGGTGACATTATCAATTAATTCCATTTAATGGATCCAACGAAGGTTTTGGCCTCGTGCCCTACTTTCGTAGGGTTGACGAGTGCCGCTCTTAACCGCTCGGACCCCGGCGGGTCGGGCATGCTCAACGATCTCCCTACGAGCCTGGTTCCCGCAGAAGTTCATCGGCTTCCGAGATGGTCGAGATGGGCAGAACATGGATTCTCGCATCCGTTATGGTGTCACGTGGTTAGGTCTTAGGCCTATCGCCGCTTACTGAGGCAACAGGAGGCAATGGGTGCCTGACGTCGTCATCTCTATTGGTTCGAAGGTGCTCGCCACCCGTATCGCTAAGGCCATCGGAGGAAACGGGTGGTCAGTGAAGATGCACGATGAAGACTGCGATTTGTCATCTTCCGAGATTGGCGTATTTTGCTTGGATAACTTTCGGCTATCGCGTTGCTCGACGGGAAGATCATCGGCGCCTTGTGTGGTCGTCGTTGATCCTGAACGCCTGAGGAACGCCGGCGCCGACCTCATTCAGGCGCTTGCCTCTCGCGCTGCCCACGCTGTCGTCGACCGCGATGACTCCGACAACGTGCTCGGAGCAGCGGTCCGCTCGATAGCCGCGGGTTCAGGATGGGTGTCGCCGCATCTGGTGCCCGAACTCTGCAGAGCGCTTGCGCGGCCTTCGTCGGGGAGCACCGGACGTCCCTGGACGAGACGCCTGACTCCCGTTGAGATTGAGGTCCTCGACATGGTCGCGAAGTCCCTGACGAACGCAAGGATCGCGCGGGTCAGGGGCATCGCGGAGGCAACGGTGAAAGGACACGTTCAGAGCCTGATGAGGAAGCTGGGTTGCCACAGTAGGGTGGAGCTTGCCGTGTTCGCCCACATCGGGCGCCGTTACACCGAGCAGGATCCTGGACCGCTGCTCGGCAGCGGTCCCGGTCCCGATTCGCGCTGATCAGCGCGCATCGGACACACCGTTCAGCAGGCGCACGCACTCGCGCGGATCATCTGCCCACAGGTGGATTTCGCGGATGTCCCGCGATCCTTCCTTGGGCAGTTTCACCGTCACCGGCGTGGCAAGCAGCACCTTGATGTTCGTGCAATTGAACACCTCCACGACGAGCGCATCACCGTGGAACATCGCGGTCCGCCGCTGGGACCGCGAGCGGTTGACTACTGCCACATCCTCGATCTCACCGAGCGGCAGCAGGATGTCCACCCACGCGGAGAACCTGATGCGCATCAAGTCGGGCCCCACCGTGGTCGGGTAGACCACGAGAGACATGGCGAAGGCGGCGAGCCACCACAACCCGATCAATGAGAAGGCCAGCAGAATCCAGCGAAATGTCTCCCAGGGCAACGCCAGGTGCACGACGACGGCCTCGACGACCGTCACACCCGCGAGGATGCCGAGCATGGTGCCGAGCTGACCGTGGTAGGCGATGCCGACCGCGTCCGCTGGAACGTCGCGGCGGCGGCGTGTCCACAAGAGGACAGCTCGTTGGAGGGAGAGCTCGAAGGCCAGCAGCCCTCCCAGCGGATGCGGCAGCACCGCTTTGATCGCACCGACGAACGCCGTGAACCGGTCGGGGGCACCGGGCAGGCGGGTGCGATACTCGGCTCTGATGCGCCACGCGCCGACGGCGGCGACGAGCGCCAGCGCCGCCTCGACGGCGATCACCACCGCCGCTGCCTTCGCGAAGTCCACCACACCGCCCCAGACGAGGACCGCCTCCACCAGGACCACCAGCGCGGCTACCCACTTCAGCAATCGGCTCCCGCGTCCCTTCATCGGCCTCACATTCTCCAGTCGCTGTCCACGGCGATCCAGCTGTCGAAAGCCCAGCCCTCGCGCACGTGATCGAACGGAAGCCACCCGTACCCGTCCTCGCCCCACGTGCAGCCCCAACTGTTGCGCACCCGGAAGGCACCTGTGCGCTCATGGCCGCAATTCACATTCTCGTCGTAGCCGACGAGAAGCGCCACGTGATCGCCGAGTAGGCGCTCGCGCGGGTGGGGACGCGGGATGACGCCGTCCTTGAACGACCGCCCCACCGACAGGTGCAATGCCACCTCAATGATGACGGGAACGCCGACCGCGAGCTGGGACTTCAACGCGGCGAGGTAGTCCTCGGCCGGGACTTCCCTGCTCAGTCGCCGCCGCCCGGGCAAGGACCTGCTGACCCGCCTGGCGCTCGACACCGCGCTGTCTCCGACCGAACTCGTGGCGACCACTCAGATCATTCTCGGTGGAGGAATCGACACGACGGCGAACCAGCTGGCGAACAGCGTCTCGGCACTCCTCAGGGCGGAACCGGACGGGCAGGACGAGATCGCCGGACTGCTGAGAACCGGTCGCACGGATCTGGACACAGCGGTCGAGGAGCTGATCCGCTTCGACCCGCCTCTGCAGTTCGACGCGCGCACCGTCCTGAGCCCGGTGCGGCTTGCTGGCGCGGACCTTCGCCCCGGTCAGATGGTGATCACGGTGCTCGGCGCGGCGAACCGCGACCCGGAGCGCTTCACCGACCCCGACAGGCTCGACTTCACACGCCACGACAACCCTCATCTGTCATTCGCGGCAGGCCCGCACTACTGCCTCGGCGCGCACCTCGCCCGCCTGAGCATCAGGACGTTCTTCGCGCGTCTGCTCGGACGCGGCCTGCGCATAGCCGCCGCCGCCCCGTTCGAGCGAGGCGGCGGTTACGGAGTACGCGGGTTCGCGCGGATGCCGGTGCGACTTGAGAGGCAGTGAGGGTCTCGCCCCGACAGCCCCGTATGGCCGCCTCTTCTTCGGAAAGACATCTCCCGCCCGATACCCGCCCACGACCCGAATGACCCGAATGACCCGCTGTATTGACCCCTGAGGCGCGCCCCGGAAGGTTCCGGACGTGAGAGACGTCCGCTCATGCCGTGAGCCTTTTTCATCCCTGGTTCGGGTGGGCTGATCACAGCATGGCCGCGGTTTCCGGTTC